>JBBISA010000026.1:0-52030 GCA_037441525.1 Bacteroidota bacterium | reverse complement strand
TTGTAAAACCACAGGCGGGGGCGCATTCCCAGAAAACTGCCGTTGGGTGCCGGCCTGATAACACTTTCAAGTTCTGACCTTAGCTCCTGCTGCTCATCAGGTTTTTCATCCGAAACAATTGTAATGCGGCTTCCGGTGTATAGTTTTTCGCCTTCGCCAAGGTGTTTCAATCCGGAACAGCCTGAAAGGAGCCAGGCCAGCCCAAGTCCATACATAATAATGATGGACTTCTGAATGAATATTTGCTTTATGATAACTTTCATTCTGTAATTGTATCAATCCTTTCTACCTCATCTTCCTTTTTGAATAAATCCCTGAACCGGTTGAAACTTCTTGAAAAAAGAAGCGAGATGCCCGTTTCGGTGACCTGCCCGTCAAAAATACCGGCATAATTTTTTGCCCTGAATCCTCTCAACCTAAGATTTCCGTCGGGCGTAAGCAGGTATTCGAGGGTAAAGTCGCCTGCTATATCGGCGGCGTTGGTTTGCCTTCGGGTTTCATCCTCCAGCTCAATATTTCCGCCAACTGTAACCCTTACCCGTTCGTCGAAAAAATTTCGTGACACTTCAATTTGCAGTTCGGTTCGCCCTGTCCCTTGCCCATCAGTAAAATCTACAAACGATTCCACTTCAAAATTAATATCAACTCCCCGAATAAATCTGTCCGAAAGCCTGTTGAGCTGCTGGGTAAGCACCTGGCTGGCAGAAGTCCGGGCAGTCGAAGCAAAACCATCTCCTCCGCCGGGTAGTGAGGCAAGGGGATTTTCCTGCAAAAAGTTTCCCAGTATGAGCAGGGCAAATACCTGTTTATTGAGTTCCGATTCGTTCTGATTTATCTGGTTAAGCCTTGCCATGATGTTTCCATCCAGAGCATTGCGGTGTTCGGGGGGTAAAGTGATTTCAAAACTGATATCGGGCTCGCTGAGAATTCCTTTCATTTTCAAAAACACCTGAAAAGGAAACTGTTGCCGCAACAATGCACTTTGCATTTGTCCGTTTCCCGACTGGGTCATCATAAGGTCGCGGGCATTGGTGCGCAGTGTATGAATAGCAGTAATATCAACTGTTGCATTAAGCGGATCGCCGCTCCATACTATACTGCTTCCCTGCTGTATGGTAAAATTTCGCCTGATTACATCATAAAAGGTAAGCAGGTACTCTCCGTCCACCAGTTCATAACGCCCCGAGAGGGAAATCCTGCCACCGGGGTCGATACCAAAACTGAGGGTTCCGCCACCCACCACTTCCAGAAAATCGCCTGCGAATGGGTCGATGATTATTTTTACGTCAGTTTTTGGGTCAATTTCCATGTTTATATTGGCTTCAATCCGTTCAAAGGCACTCATCATGGCCATAGCCGGGGCGGTTTGACTGGCAAGCCTGTAAAACAGGGTATCGGTGTGGGTAATAAACTCAACAATCCCTTCGCTGCCAATGGCTTCAGGATTCGATTGGGGTATAGTATAAGTGAAATTCGACCCTTCATTGAGTTTAATTGTTCCCTCCACAAGCGGGGTGCTCTGATTGCCACGCAGTCGCAGGTCGCTGTCAACCAAAATGCGGCCGTGGTACAATTCATTTTGCCCGGGCCTTACATTCAGCAGCAAAAAGTTACGCGAAGACAAATCAACGTTGAAAACCAGCTGATTGAGGTCGGCAATGTTGATGGAGCCGTTGATGGCAGCTCTTCTGCCCGCCGAATCTTCGAGGTTAACATGCTGAAAGCAGATGTTTTGCCTGTCGAACACCACTCTCTCATTTCGCAGAAAATAACCCGCATTGATGGCCGGTACCCTGAATGTAGCCTGATTGAACTGCAAATCGCCATTGAATAAAGGTGTGGCCATTTTCCCTGAAACCTTCACCCTTCCGGCAACATTTCCGCCAAGGTGGGTAACCTGACCGCCGGTAAAGCCTTTCAAAGAAGAAAGGTCGAGCCTGGTCAGTTCAAGTTCCATATCCACATCGGGTTCATCGCCTGTGGTATAGTTCCCTGATAAAGTGAGCTGGGTTAAATTGCCTGTTAAGCCAGCCTGAAGATTATAAATGCCTGGTTCATTGGCATCGGCTTTAATCGTGACGTTGCCCAGGGTATCGCCTTGCCAGGCCAGCCCATCAATGGTGATGACAGCAATAAATGCTGGTTGGTTAAAAATATTGAGTACCGATGCCTTTCCGTTAAGGATTCCCTCAACAGGTGGCGGCTCGCCGGGCATAATGGCTATAAGCTCTGCCATGTCGATTCCCTGTAATTCAAGGTTCAGCAAAGGGTTTTCATTCTTATCCATGCTTGTGGCAAGGGAGATGAATTTTTGCTGTTTCTGAATTTTCAGAGCATCAATATGGAGAAAATTTTTGCCATACCTGATAAGGTTTTTGGGTGAAACATCCCATTCCATGCCATTGATGAGTATTTGATGGGGGACAAACCGAATCTGGTATATTGAATCAACGGCTTTCATTTCCATCCCTAAGGCATACAGCGCATTGCCCTGCGTATTGTTTACCTTAGCCCGCAACTCAATTTTACTTTCTGCCATTGAGCCGATTAATTGGGCGTCGGTCATCAGCAATTCACCCAGGGCCAGTTTCGATGCTTTAATATTGAACCTGGTCTCCCTCTCTCTTTCCGTAATTGTTCCCTTCAAATCTGACAAGGCTGTATTGCCATACTGCAGGGCATTCCAGTTTAGTTGCACATCGAGCAGTCTGCCTGCCGCTTCATAGAGGGCTGTAAATTTAAGAGTGTCGCGGGTTGCGAGAGGGGGAATCAGAATCTCAGTGACAAAATCATCGGGGTTGAGGGATAGATGAAGGTTGAAATGAGGGTTGCCGGGGTTTACTGGTTTATCAGTGTCAGGGCCGTAGTTTTCTGGCAGAAGATATTGCAGTTCATCCCAAACTGCCAGCGGACTTATGGAACCGGTATAGATGGTATTGATAAACGATGAATTAATCCGGGCTTCATACCTTTGGGGCTCGGCGATGGTAGTAATGACAAAAGATGGGATTTCATAAACTTTTCCTTCGGTGGCCAGTGCCGAATTTTCAATAATGATGCTCCCGGTGAAAAAATCATCCAGATTCATGTGCAAATTGGCCCTGGCAACTGTTTTTATAAGCATTTCATTTTTGCTTAATCCAAGGTCTTTAAGGAAAGCATAGTCAAGCTTTACAGATGCTCCGACAATGGGATTTTTTTGTGCCAGTCCATATCTGCCATCCAGCAGAAATGAGAGTTTTTCATCGTTGTAAGCTGTGTTTAGGCTGGCAATGGAATCGCTGATTGTAAGCCCTAATTTTATGGGCCCGTAATGATAATTATTGAAAACAAACCCTTTTATTTCTGCCTGGCCGGTTGCCTTGGTTGTTTGAAGCGATAGTCCGGTACCCTTGAAACTGGCCTCAATGTCCAAAGATTCTGAAATTGATTCGCTTATTCCTGTCAGTTTTCCCAGGTTCAGGTCGCTGGCCAGAATATGAGCCTGAAAAACTGGTTCTGGGTTCTGTGATGTCAGGGCTATGTCCATCAGAATATTGCCAAGGTCGGTGCGGACATCGGTACGTGCATTAAAATCGGAAAGGCTGCCCCTGAGGCTTGTTCGGGCAAGCAACATATTGGGCATTTCGATGCCTGATGGTTTCAATGAATCGGGCATTATTGAAATGACCTTCAGGGGATTGGCAAAAACACGAAGGGATGGAATATCGGCAGAAAGATTGCTGGTATGGGGCAACCCTGCAATTCTGCCTGATACCGACAGGCCAAAAAAACCAGGCCCTTCAACAGAAATACTATCGGCGTTGATGTTGGCTGGTGTTCCTGAAAGGCTTCCGAAAAGCCGGATTCCGGTGTTGCCGCGCCAGCCAAACCAGTAACTATTCATTTCAGGGACCAGCCATGCCAGGTCGCTTTGCAGATGGGTGTTGTTAAAAGTAACCCGGAAGGGTATTTCCCATAGAAGATTCTCCGAAAATTGCAGCATGTTTTCATGGCTTTCGATTCTCAGCGACATGCGGCTCTGACGGGTTTGCATGTTCCGGATATTTAAAAGGGTAGAAGTTCCAATTGAAATCTGCCCCTGCAACCGTGTAATGGAGAATTGTTCTGAAAAATCCACTGTAGCATCTGTAATTTCAATTCTTACAGTATGCGGGGCAATTTGGATATTTTCTGCTTCAAAATGAATATTGGCAAGGTTTAAATGACCGGGGTTGAAACTGTTTGTTGGCTGGCGATTGTCCTGTTTAAGAATAAGGCCAGACTGTTTGATTTTAAGTTCGTTGATGGTAATATCCCAGGGCATTATTTCGGTAAAATCGAAGCTGAAGGGTTGCTGGTTCTCTTTTATTTTTGATTCTTCAACTGAATCAGGAAATTCAAATCGGGCAACAATATTATCGGCCATCAGGGTTTTAAGCGCAATATTGTTTTGGGGAAGATTAAATTTTTCCGATTCAAGCTGGAGCAAACCACCGGATATTTCCATTTTTGTGCCCTTCGGATTAGCAAAAAGGAAATGGATGTTTTCTATCTTCAGTTTTTCAATTCCTGCTTGTGGCAGCGGGGCAGGGGTGGTTGAATCGTCCTCAGCCATTTCGGGAACATCTGAAACCATTAGGCCAACAAAAATGTCACTTATACTGGTTTCACCAAGCAAATATTTTTCGCTGAACAGGTCGGCAGAGGCGAGGTCGGTGAAAAACTTTCCCAAATCAACCATCAGGTCAACCCCGGTTAAGTGATCAGCCATCGCAAACCGGATTTTTTTAAGGCTTACTTTTCCGATGTTGACTTTCCAGGGTTTTGATGGTGCAGTATCCAGAGTAACTGGTTGCTGCTGCGCGGCCGAAGGTTTGGAAAAAGCATCAATAAGGTACTGGAAGTTGAAAGTGGTATCTGGCAGATGCCTGTTCATTTTGAAAACTGCATTTTCTAGCTCAAGCCCCTTAATATTGAGACTATTGCGAAGCAGCGCCAGCATGCCCACATCCACAAAAATGCTTCCGGCATAAAGAAGGGTATCCTGGGACTGGTCTTCAGCATATACACCTTTCAATCCGATGGATTTGGGAAAACGAATGGCCACCCTTTCTACCGTAAATCTTGTTTCCACTCTTTGGCTTACATAATCGGTTACCTTACCCGTGAGCCAGGTTTGCACTGATGAAAATTGAAGCGCAATCAGGATTGCCAGAAAAAACACTACGAAACTTGCTACTGCAATAGTAACAATACAAGCTGAAAGGTTTAAGAAGCGTTTAATCTTATCGGGGTTCATTAAATTGGGTTGTTTCCCGGAAATCATCTTGCGGGTTTGTATAAAACCTAAACCACATATATAGTACGAATGTTTCTGATGGTTATTTCACAACCTATTGCTTCATTTGCCATCCAACTGAAATCTCAGGAGGGATTTATATTGCATTGCTCTATGGTATTAATCTAAAACGAAGAATTGAATTGTTTTGTGTTGAAACCTGTTGAAATTTTTTATCTCACAAAGGCCAGAACACCGGTACAAGAAACAGGGCAATCAACATAATAAACAAGGCCAGGGGCAGGCCAAATTTCACAAAATCGGAGAATTTATAACCCCCTGGTGCCATTATGAGCAGGTTGGCCGGGTGCGATACCGGACTTAGCAGACTCATGGATGCTATTGCCACAAACATCATCAGACTTTGGGGAGACAGATTGAAAATTTCAGCCATCTGCATCGCTACCGGAGCAAGTATTACTGCCAGGGCCGCCGGGTGCAATGCCAGGCTCAGTAGCATTGCCAGCAGATACAAGCCAGCTACTACTCCGAAAACGCCTGTCCAAGGTTCCAGAAGGGCCAGCTTACCGGCCAGCAGCGCAGCAGCACCCGTCTCCTGCAATGCAATCCCCAGTGGAAGCATTCCTGCAATCAGAAACACCGAACGCCAGTGTATTGACTGGTAGGCCTCTTCCATGGTCAGGCAGCCGGTGAGCACCATCAGGGCAACCCCAACAACCGATGTTAATTCTATGGGCAACCACCCTGTTACAACCGGGGCAAGTACAGCTACTATTACAATTATTGCCCATGGGGCCTTTTTCAATCGCATGGGTTTGCTCATGGTGTCGGTAAGCAGGATAAAATCAGGATCGTTTCCCAAAATGGCTATTTTATCGCGCTTGCCATAAATTAGCAAAGCCTCTCCAAACCGAAGCTGAAGGTTGTGAATATTGGTGCGGTAGGCTCGTCCGTCGCGCCAAAGTGCCAGTACCGAAAGTCCGAATTTTTTCCTGAAATTGATTTCACGCAGAGTCTTTCCTGCTATTGCCGAGCGGGGGGCCAAAACTACTTCAGCCATTATTACATCATCGGCCTCAAGGTTGCTTTGCGCCATCGAATGACTTTCATCAATCACAAGGGTTTTATAGCTTTTTAAGATAGATAAATCGCTACGGTTGCCCGAAACCAGAAGGGTTGTTCCTAGTGCAAGGGTCTCAGACATCTGCGGAATACGCACCCGGCCGTTTTTTTCAACAATTGCCAATGGCCTGAGTCCGAATGTTTCGGCGAGCTGGTTGTTTGAATGGGTTTTTTCGAACAGTTCAGAACTTTCTTCAATGCTAATGTAGAAAAGGGTTTCATGAATCCGGTAAAGGAACTGAAGTTTCTCAGGGGCAACAGTCCTGAATTCGGCAACTATCTTTTGCTCTTTCCAATCCTGCAATTTTTCGGGTGCTGCTTGCACCAGCAACATGTCGCCTCCGCTAAAGGTCATATTTCTGAGCCCCTTGGTAATGGTTTGACCATCTTTTCTGATGGCAACAAGGGTAACGTCGTGGTAAATGCTATAGATGGTTTTGCCTTTCAGGGGCGATTCATGAGCAATGATTACCTCAAATAGATTCAATTGCTCAAGGGAGATGGTTTCTGCAAGGGTGCCCATCTGCTCGGGCAATAAAAACCGCCAGCGCTTCAATGCGTTGACTGCTTCAAATCTTCCCTGTACCATCAGTTTATCATGGTGCCGCAAAACAGTTTCGGGCTCAGGATTCAGTATGGTGCCACCCCCTTCACGTTTAATGGATATTACGTTGATACCTAATGCCGGCCTTAAACGGCTTTCGGCAAGGGTTAAACCCGAAAGGGCAGAGTTTTCGGGTATGGTTACAGTAAAAATCCGGTCTTCGAGATGGTACGAGTTGCTAAGGTCATCGAATTTTAGCTTATTGCTTATCGACTGTCCTTTGCTTGCGGGCAATAGTTTACGGGTTAATAATGCCACCATCAGGGTTCCTGCCAGCATTATGGTAATTCCTATCGGGGTAAAATCGAGCAACCGGAAGGGTGTTTCTCCTGCATCGGCAAGTGCTACACTCACCACAATATTCGACGGATTTCCGATAAGGGTGGTAAGTCCGCCCAAATGTGTACTTATGGCAAGTGGAAGCAGCAGCCGGGCAGGAGGATGGCCCGTTGAACGGGAAATATCCATTACAACGGGTAGCATAAGCGCTGCCACGCCAATGTTGTTCATTACTGAGGAGAGCAATCCCGAAATAAGCATAATCACCATGATAACCCTCCACTCGCTTTTGCCTGCAAGAGCATACATCTGTTGCCCAATCATTCGGGCCAGTCCTGTAAAGGAAAATGCTGCGCTCAGTATAAACATCGACCAGACGGTAATAACCGCAGGATTGCTGAACCCCTGCAATGCCTGGTGTGGAGTTACCAGGCCGGTAACAGCCAGACTCCCCAAAACCAGAAAAGCAACAAGGTCCATGCGCATCCAGCCCGTAAGGAATAAAACCACGGCAACCGTAAGTATGGCAAAAACCAGAATTACTTCTAAAGGCATAGATGATGGCAGTGATTAAGGGTTAGTGTTTGGGTTTTATTCGTTGAAAATCAATTTTTTATTTGTCAGATGTCGGAGTATGGAATTTTATTGACGGCTTTTGGAAATAATTCAGTTTCGCGCCAACCCCGGAGCAAGGATTAGCGGTGGCCGAAAATGCGGCTTCCGATACGTACCATCGTTGACCCTTCTTCAATGGCTATGGGGAAGTCGTCTGACATTCCCATCGACCTTTGGGTAAAATAATCAACACCAGAAAAAAACTGCTCGCCAATGCGATTGAAATATTCAGTCAGAAGGCGAAACTCACCCTTTATCTGTTCAATATTGTCTGTTAAGGTTGCCATACACATTAGCCCGGTAATCCGGATGTTTTTCATTGAATTGTATTCTTCTGAGCCAAGCAAATCAATGGCTTCGTTGAAATCGAGGCCAAATTTGGTTTCTTCCAGGGCAATATGCATTTGCAACAAACAATCAATAACACGGTTGTTCCGGGCCGCTTCCTTGTTGATGGTTGATAACAGTTTAAGACAATCGACCGAATGAATGAGCGAAACAAAAGGGGCAATGTACTTCACTTTGTTGGTTTGCAAATGCCCAATCATGTGCCAGCGAATATCGGCAGGCAACACCTGATGCTTGGGTACCAGTTCCTGGGCCTTGCTTTCGCCAAAATCGCGCTGGCCGCAACGATAAGCTTCCAGTATATCATCAACCGGTTTGGTTTTGCTAACAGCCACAAGTATTACATTGCCAGGGATGGTTTTTTTTATGGCATCAAAGTTTTCTGCAATGGTCATTGAAGAAAATATTTAAGGGTTGTTAAATTGTTAATGATGTGATATTACAAAAATAAGCATTAACCCCTAATTTTGATAAACCGCTTCCATACTTTTGCACCTATTTTACAAATAGATACGTGCGGCATTAATTAAAACTAATATTGTTTCTTAATCAGGCATATGTTTATCTTTGCGTCATGAACGAAAAAATACTGATACTTGATTTCGGCTCTCAATATACTCAATTGATAGCCAGGCGTGTAAGGGAGTTAAACGTATATTGCGAAATCTATCCCTACCATCATATTCCCGACTCTTTGAACGATGTTAAAGGGATTATTTTATCGGGAAGCCCTTCGAGTGTGCGCGATAAAAACTGTCTGCGTATTGACCTTTCGCAGTTTTATGGCCTGATTCCAATTCTTGGTATATGCTATGGGGCACAACTTATTGCCCAGGAAAAAGGGGGCGAGGTGAAAGCATCGGCCACCCGAGAATATGGTCGTGCCAACCTTGCCTTTGTTCGCAAGCACGAATTGCTGCTCGATGGGGTAGGCGAAAACTCGCAGGTGTGGATGTCGCATGCCGATACTATAACCCGTATCCCCAAGGGGTTTGAAATTATAGCCAGCTCACACGATGTGGAGATTGCCGCCTATCGCGACCACCATAACCCTGTTTTTGGCCTTCAGTTTCATCCCGAGGTTTATCATTCCACTGATGGGTTAACCCTCCTGAAAAACTTCGTTGCCGATATCTGTAAATGCTCTCAATCCTGGACTCCGGAATCTTTTATAACCACCACAGTTGACGCTTTGCGTCAGCAACTGGGCAACGATAAGGTGGTGCTGGGATTGTCGGGGGGCGTTGATTCAACTGTTGCTGCTGTACTTCTGCACAAAGCTATCGGTAAAAATCTCTTTTGCATTTTTGTTGATAATGGCCTGCTGCGGAAAAATGAATTCGATGATGTACTTTCTTCCTATGAACACATGGGGCTCAATGTTAAGGGAGTGCGTGCCGAAGGCCGCTTTTATGATGCCCTGGAAGGTATTTCTGACCCGGAAGAAAAACGCAAAACCATTGGCAGGGTTTTTATTGAAGTGTTTGATGATGAAGCCCACCAGATTGCAGATGTAAAATGGCTGGGACAGGGAACCATTTACCCCGATGTCATAGAATCCGTTTCAGTGAAAGGCCCATCAGCCACCATCAAATCACACCATAATGTGGGCGGATTACCCGATTTTATGAAGCTGAAAGTGGTAGAGCCATTAAAAAGCCTTTTCAAGGATGAAGTAAGGAGGGTGGGCAAGAATCTCGCAATAAACCCATCACTGCTAACCCGTCATCCTTTCCCCGGTCCCGGACTGGGAATAAGGATACTGGGCGATATAACACGCGAAAAAGTCAGAATACTTCAGGAAGTTGACTATATTTTCATAAAAGGGCTGCGCGACTGGCATTTGTATGAACAGGTGTGGCAGGCTGCTGCAATTCTTTTGCCTGTGCAAAGTGTTGGGGTTATGGGCGATGAACGTACCTATGAGAATGCAGTTTGTCTCAGAGCTGTTGGCTCTACCGACGGTATGACTGCCGACTGGTCGCATCTTCCTTACGATTTTCTGGCAAAAATCAGCAATGATATCATTAACAAAGTGAAGGGAATTAACCGGGTGGTATATGATATAAGTTCGAAACCCCCGGCAACCATAGAGTGGGAATGATTTGGATAAGTATGGCAATATTTTTGCCACTGGAACGTATTCATTCCCGAAATGTTAAACCAATTATTTTGTACCGTGCTGAAAATTAAGATATTCATTATTGCCGGCTTATCTTTTCTGATGTTAAGTCAGGGTATGCAGGCACAGGAGTCGCCCTCCATCTCCAACCGCAGTACCACTATACAGCGGGTAGATGGCAGGCAGTATTACTTCCATGCTGTTTTGCAGGGACAAACCCTTTTTTCCATAGCGCGGGCTTATGGCGTTAGCGTAGATGATATCATCAACGAAAATCCTGAACTGAGAACCCAGGAACTGCGCTTTGACCAGATAATCCGTATACCAGTAAAACAATCGGGTGAGCCTCTGCCATCGCGCGGGCAGGTCCAAACCATCACTGTAACTGATGTTAGTTTTATTGAACACCAGGTTAAACGGCGCGAAACTGTATATGGCATTGCCCGTACCTATGGTATCCAGGAAACACAGCTTATTGAGCATAACCCCCAGATCAGGTCGGGCTTGCGGGTTAATATGATGCTAAGAGTTCCCATTTTAAAGGAAAGTACCATTCACTTTATAGAGTATACGGTTCCACCGCGTCAAACGCTATTCTCTATTGCCAGGGAGTTTAAAGTATCCATTACCGAGCTTGAAAAGCTTAATCCAGAACTTCGCGAAGGTTTGAGAGCAGGTCAGGTACTGAAAATCCCGGTTGAATATGCCCCCGATACTCATCCGCCCTTTGTGCCGGATAAGCGCGATCAGAGGCTCGAAGCAGTATCTCAGCTGCCTGAAACCACCGACCCTTATTGCGCCAATCCTCAGAGAAAAAGAACCTATAATGTTGCGCTTCTTATTCCGCTCTATCTTGAAAATTTTGATACCGAAGGTGGAATATCTCCCCAATCGCAGGAAAGGTCATTACGGTATATGGAATATTACGAAGGCATTGTAATGGCCCTTGATTCGGTAAGGGCTATGGGTGCCGATATAAGATTATCGGTTTATGATGTCTGCGAATCGGAACTTAAGGCACGCACCGCTATCTGGAAACCCGAAATGGCACAAATGGATCTGATCATCGGACCTTTCTTTACCAATACGTTCCAGATTGCAGCAACTTTTGCCCGCGACAGAAACATCCCCATTGTTTCACCTGTAAGTGCCGACGACCGCGAACCCCTGCGAAGATATCCCAATATGTTTCAGGCAACGCCCGACCTTCAGACTCAAATGCACGATATGGCTGCCTATATTGCGCAGGTTTACCCCGAAGACAATATTATACTGGTTCACAACAACCAGGAAAATATAAGGCCCCTCATCTTTTCATTAAAACAATACCTGAACTACGGAATAAACCGTTATCGTTACCTGCGCGACAGTGCCAGCATGGCCAAAATTGACGGCTATTTTATTGAGAGAGGTTATGTGGGCGAAAGAATTTCGAACGTATATGTAATCAACGATTCAATACGCGATCTAAGGAACGAAAACGGCAGATTGACCGGGGCTGATTTCCAGAAATATGCTAACGATGAAAACATCAGGGAAGTAATCTACTCGCGCGATGGCATTGGCAAAATAAGGGCTGATATGGACCGTAGCCGCCGCAACGTTGTTGTTACACTCATGGGTGGCGAAGCAATGATAGCTAATTATACCCGACAGCTCAACCAACTGCGCGACACCTTTAATATTGTGCTGTTTGGGGTACCTCAGTGGCGCGATTACCGTTCAGTTGATGCACAGTACCTTCAAAATCTCAATACTCATATCTTTTCTGTTGAGTTTATCGACTACGAAAAACCCGCCAATATTAATTTTATACGGCGCTACAGGAGCATTAACCATGTTGAGCCCGGCTCAATGGCCTTGCGCGCTGTTGAAACAGGTGTTTTCTTCTTTTCTGCACTTCATCAGTATGGTCAGCAATTTTATCGTTGTATGGATGTAGTAAATAAAAACAAGGCTCCTAACAGCCCCATCGTATTTAAACGTGCTTTCCCTGATGGTGGCTGGGAAAATACCTTTGTTTTTATTTACCGGTATGAAAACTTTTCTCTTCGCGATGTGAGAGAACCTGGAAGACAATCCGTAATCTTCCAAAGAAGGAATTAGAGAAATAAATACGGAGATGCTCACGTTAGAAAAAAATTAAATGGTTTACAACTGGTATACTGGGTTAAAAACAAACCTTGATTTACCTGGTTCAGGAGCCCATCAAAGCTAAAAATCACCTTAAAAACACCCCTAGCTATCAGGGGCATTCTATCTAAACTAAACAAAAAAACTACAAATGAGAAGAACTATACTAATCTTGTGGCTACTGGCAATTGCACCATTTGCATATACACAGAATTTTGCATCTGCTTTCGAAATCAATCAGCGGTTAGGGCGTGGCATCAACATGGGCAATGCCTTTGAAGCGCCTTTAGAAAGTGCATGGGGGAATCCCTGGAAAGAAGATTACTTCAAACGCATGGCGGAGTTGGGATTTACCCACGTGCGCATCCCCATCCGATGGGAAACAACAGCCCGTAGTATGGCAACCGAGCCATACACTATCTATGCTTCATTTATGCAACGTATTCAGCAAGTGGTTGATGCAGCACTCAAATACAAATTGCATCCGATTATAAATATGCACCACCATGAGGCATTTCTTAATAGTCCGGTTGACAATAAAGCAAGATTTCTCGCCATGTGGACACAGATTGGAAATCAATTCAAAAATTATCCAGACAGCCTGCTTTTCGAATTGTTTAATGAACCTCATGGCAATATAACTCCTTCTATGTGGAATGGGATTATTGTTGAAGCTCTTAATGTAATAAGGCCAACAAACCCCGAACGAACCATTCTGATTGGAACAGCACCCTGGGGTGGGCTGGAAGGGTTGGCAAATCTGGTGTTGCCTGATGATGCCCATTTAATATTGACAGTGCATTATTACAATCCATTTCAGTTTACGCATCAGGGAGCTGATTGGGTTGGCGGCAACGCCGATTCCTGGCTCGGAACTGAGTGGTTTGATACACAGGCCGAACGCGATGCCGTAATCGCCGATTTTACTTTTGCGAAGGCTTTTGCACAGGAAAAAAACATTCCACTGCATGTTGGCGAGTTTGGGGCTTATGGTAAAGCTGATATTGCGTCAAGAGCACGATGGACTACTTTCCTTTCCCGATGGTTCGATCAACAGGGTTTTAGCTGGGCATACTGGGAGTTCAGTGCCGGGTTTGGAATTTTTAATCCATCGACCAGCCAGTACAATATGGCTCTGGTAAATGCCCTGCTGCACAATACGATGCCCGAACCCATGGGTTTTAATGTTACCCCGTTGTTTAATCAGTCAACATGGACCAATACGGCCGGATGGAGCCTGAATTTTGGTGGGGGCGCATCAGGGAGCCTTTCTGTCAGCTCAGGGAAACTAAATGCAAATATTAATTCAGCAGGAACACAAACCTGGCATGTACAGTTGGTTAAGCCATCAATAGCATTGGAAAATGGAAGCATGTACCGGATTATTGTGGTGGCATCGGCAGCAGAGCCCAGAACCGGCGCAGTTTATATTGGGAAATCATCCGACCCCTGGACTGCCTATTCAGGTTATGTGGGGCTTTCGCTGGGAAAGGATGAAACTGAATACTCTACAGTATTTAAAATGACCCATCCCACTGACAACAACGCCAGGTTTGTGGTAGATTTGGGCACATCAGCACCGAATGTGGTTTTTTCGAGAATTGCCGTGGAGAAGGTTACTTTGGCAACCCATATTCCTGTTGAAACAACTTCATTGGGAGTAAAAGTTTTTCCCAATCCAGCATCACGGCAAATGGTTCTGGAAAATGTGGGGCATTTCACTCATGCTGCCTTATTCGACCTGTCGGGCAGACTGATAAAGTCGGTGCAGGTTGATGCACCCAGCATGTTACTTTCTGTAAATCATCTCGATAGAGGGGTTTATATCATTCGGTTAACTGGTAATTGTAAAAGTGAAACCCTGAAGTTTATCAAGAACTGATTTTGTTCCGGAATAAAAGTACGGGCTCTCTGGAAAATTAATATTCCAGAGAGCCCGTCATCGTTTGCTGTTTTAACTGTTCACAAATTCGAGTTCATTATCTTTTACCCTGATCTGGATAGCCGAGTCCCTGATAATTCGTCCGGCAAGAATTTCTTTGGAAAGCAGATTAAGAATATTCTTCTGAATGGCCCTTTTCAATGGTCGCGCGCCATATTGGGGGTCGAAACCCGCCTGGGTAATCCAGGCAATGGCAGCATCTGAAGTGGTAAGGGTAATTCCGTTTTCGGCCAATATTTCGGCAACCTTGTCCATCTGTATTCTTACTATTTCGCGCACCTCTCCGATAGTGAGAGGTTTAAACATGATAATCTCATCCACACGGTTCAAAAACTCGGGCCGGATGGTTTTGCGCAGAAGTGCCATTACCTGTACCTTGGTTTGTTCGGCTATTTCATCCTGGTTTCCTGAGGTAATTTTCTCAAAATTTTCCTGAATAAGCGATGAACCGGTATTTGATGTCATGATGATGATGGTGTTTTTGAAGTCGGCGGTTCGCCCTTTATTATCGGTCAACCGACCATCATCGAGCACTTGCAGCATAATATTGAACACGTCGGGATGTGCTTTTTCGATTTCGTCGAGCAGAACTACTGAGTAGGGTTTGCGGCGCACAGCTTCGGTAAGCTGACCGCTTTCTTCATAACCAACATATCCTGGTGGCGCACCAATGAGCCTGCTTACGGTGTGTCGCTCCTGGTATTCCGACATATCAATCCGCACCATGGCATTTTCGTCGTTGAACAGAAATTCGGCGAGTGCTCGGGCAAGCTCAGTTTTTCCAACACCGGTTGTGCCCAGGAAAATGAATGAACCAATGGGCCTTTTGGCGTCCTGCAGTCCTGCACGGCTGCGCCTGATGGCATCCGCAACTGCCTCAATGGCTTCCTGCTGGCCTACTACCCTTTTGTGTAGCTGTTCTTCGAGCGTAAGCAGTTTTTCGCGTTCACTCTGCAACATCCGGCTAACAGGTATTCCGGTCCATCGCGAAACTACATCGGCAATATCTTCGGCCGACACTTCTTCCTTGATTAATGCCGAATGGGCCTGCATCTCCATAAGTTTCCGGTTCAGACTTTCCAGCTGCAATTCCTCTTCCTTAATGCGTCCATAGCGAATCTCGGCCACCTTGCCAAAATCGCCGTTGCGTTCGGCCTGTTCTGCTTCAAGTTTCAACTGCTCAAATCTTTTTTTGGCAGTTTGAATAGCATTTACAACTTCTTTTTCGCTTTCCCAGCGTCCCTTGATCAGGTTTTTTTCCTCATAAAGGTTGGCAAGTAATTGATTCAGCTCGTTGAGTTTTACTTCGTCTTTTTCACGCTTAATGGCTTCTTTTTCAATTTCCAGTTGCCTGATTCTTCTTTCGGCTTCATCGAGCTCTTCGGGTACTGAGTTGATTTCGAGCCTGAGTTTGGAAGCTGCTTCATCTACCAGGTCAATGGCCTTATCAGGCAGGAAACGGTCAGAGATATACCGCTGCGAAAGGTCAACGGCAGCAACTATCGCTTCATCTTTAATACGCACCTGATGATGGGTTTCGTATCGCTCCTTAAGTCCACGCAAAATTGATATGGCATCGGCCCGATCAGGTTCATCCACCATCACTGTTTGAAATCGGCGCTCCAACGCTTTGTCTTTTTCAAAATAGCGCTGGTATTCTTTAAGGGTGGTGGCGCCAATGGCCCTTAGCTCGCCGCGGGCAAGGGCAGGTTTAAGGATATTTGCCGCATCCATTGCTCCCTCTCCACTGCCTCCTGCGCCCACCAGGGTATGAATTTCGTCAATGAACAATACCACTTCTCCATCTGATGATATTACCTCCTTTATTACTGCTTTCAGTCTTTCTTCAAATTCACCCTTATATTTTGCACCGGCAATGAGCGCCCCCATATCTAAACTAAAAATACGTTTCGATTTAAGGTTTTCAGGAACATCGCCGTTGATAATACGATGGGCAAGCCCTTCGGCAATGGCAGTTTTTCCTACTCCCGGCTCACCAATAAGGATGGGGTTGTTTTTGGTACGCCGCGAAAGGATTTGAAGTATTCGCCTTATTTCTTCATCGCGTCCTATTACTGGGTCGAGTTTGCCCGATTGGGCATCACGGTTCAGGTCGCGGGCATATCTGCCCAGGGCATTGTAGGTTTCTTCGGCCGACTGGCTGGTGACCCGGCTTCCTTTGCGTAGTTCTTTAATGGCATTTTTCAGGTCTTTTTCATTTACGCCGCTGTCTTCCAGCAAACGGCTAACACTATCGAAGGCATTGAGCAAAGCCAGCAACAGATGTTCTATGCTTATAAATTCATCGCCAAACTCTTTAAGGTAACGGGTAGCCTGCTGCAAAGTGTTGCCGGCAGCTTGCGAAAGGTAAATATTGCCTCCGCTTACCCTGGGGTAAGACTGAATTACCCTGTCGAGTACATCCTGGAAAGTTGCCGGATTAATGTTACTTTTTTTAAGCAGAAATGGGGCAACGTTTTCATCAATGGTTAGGATGGCTTTTAATAAATGCCCGTTTTCAACTGCCTGGTGCTGATAACCGGCAGCAATATCGTAGGCTTTTTGTATTGCCTCCTGCGATTTTGTGGTGAAATTTTCGGTGTTCATATTATATTGTTTTTCATTGTCCGATGGCAAAATAGAAATAGTGTTTACATTTCGTGTGCAGGGCTCATCAAAATATAATCCACCCCTTGAATGATTAGGTTTTATGTCAAAATGGCTTTTTGGTAACCGATAGAATGACAAAGTTTCATGATAAGGGAAAAATTATTCATCAATATCACTTCTCCCACAATCTTTTTGTATTATTGCACGCCCCATAAAAAAGGCGGTTGATTTTATTTTGCCTTCTGAATAATATCCGATTCCCTATGTTAAGAAAAATCCAATTGCACTGGCACATTCTGATTGCGCTGGTAATCAGTATTTTCTTTGGTTATCTGTTGCCCGATCAGGTAAAGTACATAAGTTGGATGGGCGATTTGTTTCTCAGGGCATTGCGAATGATTATCATTCCAATGATTTTTTCATCAATTGTAACTGGGGTAATGGGAATAGGTTCAAACGAAAATCTGGGGCGGATGAGTCTGAAAACCATATTGTATTATATAGTTACCAGCCTGTTGGCCATTTTAACCGGGTTATTGCTGGTAAATATAATAAAGCCTGGAATTGGTGCCGACCTTGGCTTTAGCCAGGCAATGGAGGGGCTCGATGCCAGCCGCGATACCTTTGGCCAGACTTTGCTGAAGATTATCCCGGTAAACATAATCGATTCAATGGCTAAAGGTGAGTTGCCGGCGATAATTTTCTTTGCCCTTTTCTTTGGATTTTTCGCCACCAAAGTCACACCGATGTATCGTGAGCCTTTATTCAACTTTTTTACGGCGGTATTCGAGATAATGATGAAGATCACCATGTTTGTTATTAAGTTTTCACCCGTGGGAATTTTTGCTATTGTGGCTTCCATTGTTGCTGATCAATCGGGTAACCTTTTAAATATTTTCACCCGAATGGGAATGTATATGATCACCGTATTGGGAGCACTATTCATACATGGAGTAATCACTCTTCCGCTATTATTGCGAACACTTGGGCGTTCAAATCCTCTAAAGCACGCCCGATGCATGAGTGTGCCCCTTCTGACTGCCTTTTCAACTTCGAGCAGCAGTGCAACTCTTCCTCTAACCATGGAAGCTGTGGAGTTTAAAAGTGGTGTATCCAATAAAACAACCAGTTTTGTATTGCCTTTAGGCGCCACTGTAAATATGGATGGAACAGCTCTATATCAGTGTGTTGCTACTATTTTTATTGCGCAGGCCTATGGAGTAGAATTAAGCCTGTTGCAGCAGTTTGTGGTAATGATAACTGCTTTGTTGGCCTCCATTGGTGCTGCCGGCATACCCATGGCCGGCCTGGTTATTATGACCATAATACTTTCGGCTGTAGGTTTACCCCTCGAAGGATTGGGGCTAATACTTGCTGTTGACCGTATTTTAGACATGTTCCGAACTACAGTAAATGTATGGAGCGATAGCTGCGGGGCTGTAATTATTGCCAAAAGTGAGGGGGAAAAACTTAATATTTGAAAATCCTAGTTGTAGCGCACCACCTAAGCTTTTTCATTATGAAGTGGGTCTTTATCGGGTAAGAATTTTTCAAGCTTTTCTTTGGTAACAGGCTTGGTGATTAAACCGTTGAAACCCTCTTTAAAAAAATCCTTGAAGAAATCATCAGGATTGTGAGCCGTAATAGCCACTATAGGTGTTTTCCTTTTTTTCCCGGTGAAGTTTTTTCTAATAAAACGAGTGGTTTCCAGTCCATTACGTACTGGCATTTCTATGTCCATCAGAATAAGGTCGTAATTTTTTTTCTTAAGCTTTTCAATCGCCTCATCACCATGAGAAGCTTCTTCGTAATGATAACCCATAGACTTTAAGGTAATTGCTGTTTGAAGGCGATTGGTATATAAGTCGTCGGTGATTAGAATGATCATTGGGTTTGGCTTTATATGGTAAAAATAGTGGTTTTCCGGTTTGTGCTAAACATAAGCCGAAATTTCAGTAAAACCCTTAAAAAAACGCTCCAAAATTGCAGTATTTATACTGTTTTATTAACAGTTGGTGGTATATAATTTTACCATCAATAAGAGGTATATTTTTACCCGGAAGTGACTCAAATAAACGCCCAATCCAAAATTTTCAATTATGAACGCTCCTGACAATCAATACCAAATGAGGGTAAACCAGATAAACCCGGTTATTTTCAGGCTTAAGCTGATTAAAAGTGATAGCTGTAAGGAAAATGTTGTTTTTGAAACCATTTCATCCAAAATTCTCACTACTACTGAGCTGATAGGCTATTACGAACAAGTGTCGGCAAAGGCATAACCTGGTTGATAGTATATTACTAACCCTGGAAAATTGACCTGGTTCATAGGGTATTACCCATACCAAATAAACAATTATAAAACAAGCATGAACCCTTAAACACACAAACGGAAGCAACGGGTTTCCGGGCTCAGCGAATCGAAAATTCATCATACGAGTCTACCCGTAGCCACCGAACAGGCTGTCAAACCATTTAAAACAAATTATTTACGGATGAAAATTAGAGAGAGAGCAGAGAAAAACACTGATCTGGATGTTTTGAACCAGGTGCTTACCATCTTTCTTACTATCGACAAGAAGATTCTGGAATTGCACCAGTGCTCTTCCGATGATTTTTTGTCGCTCAACAAAACACTCAAACAAAACTACCAGAAAGCAAATTACATTACCGAAAACGTAAATATTGCCTTTGATAAAATTGGCCGGCAGGGCAATCTTAAAAACCTGGAAGCAATCAAAGGGCGGTTTTTTGAATTGCAGCATGAAATTAAGGCTTTTGAAGTTGAAATAAACAACAACCTTGATATTCTTGAACTCATTATGGCAAATTTTAGCCTTATGTTTGTCCCCATCAATAATTTCAGACAAAATCTGGCTTCACTTAAGCTGTTACTCTCCAATATTAAACTTACCAATAACCTTTACGATCGCTGTCTGAAAAACTTTTCCGAAACCGAATCGTCCAGGATAGAAGCAGTTATCAATAAAGTTAAGGAAAGCTGCCCTGTTTTCGAAGAAAATATTTATGTGATACTTAAGCATGTTAAAACTCTTTATCAGGATATTGGAAACCTTAAGGAATTGCTTTTTAATGACATACTCAACAAACTTGAGTTGCTGAAAGACGATTTTGAAACCATTGAAAAGCATAATCTCGAAACACAGGCTCAGCGCATAAATATTGAAAAAATAGCACAAAACTGCAAAAGCAGCGTGGGAAGTATTATCACCAATCTTCAATACCATGACATTATCAGGCAGAAGATGGAACATATACAGCAAACTCACAAGCTTATTATTGGTCAGATAAACGATAGTTCGGGCAACTTAAACATCCCGGGCAACGCCAAAACCAATCCTTTCTTTTTGCAAATCCCGCAGATTATTGAAATTCAAACTGCCCAATTGCTTCACACCAATAAAGACTACCAGAATTCTATCAACCATATTAGCAAGAAAATGATAGAAATTGGACAGGATATGACTGCACTTGCCCGTATTTACAAAGGAATGAGTGTTTTTGAACATAAAGGCCGAAGTGTTTCGCGCGAAAGAATGAGCAAAATGTTCGAAAAAATTATTGCCGACAACAAAACCTCCCTTAACAAATATAAGGAGCTCACCAATGATGTTGCTCTTATTCAACGAATTGTCAACGATTTATTTGACAAGTTCCGCGATCTTGAAATGATTGAAAATTCTATTGAACAATCGATCATCGACAAGATAAGTTTTGCTAAACTTTTGGTAAGCGAAGAACAGGAAACAGCATCGCAGGCACAACAAATTTTGAAACTATATGCCGACAACCATTTTGAAAAAAACAAAATCAGAACTCTTTTCAACAACACAATAGGACAACTCAATAGCTATATACGCTCCAATGCACAATATACAAGCGAAAGAAAAGGCACCAGCCAGATAGAACTTCATCTGGGGGTGGCCGAAGCCAATTTTTGGGAACTGGTAAGTAACCTTGTATTCCTCGAAGAAATTCAGCAGGAAGTGATGGATAAAAGCAAGGAAATTGAACACGACAGCAAACAGGTTGTAGCCAACGTAAAATATTACGATTTTTTTGAGCAGGCTATTGATGACATTGTGGGCAAATTTGACAATATAAACAACCTGCTCAGAGACAAGGGCATGGCCTTTACCGATATCGAACAGCAGCAGAAAGGCCTGAGACAGATTGAAAAATATTATACCATGAAGTCGGAAAGGATTATTCACAACCAAAGCCTCAAAAAATCGGGAAACACCCAATCCTTATGGCAAATGGCTATCGACACCGAAGATCTCCGCCCTAACATGGAAGGGAATGATGTAGAATTTTTCTAGAAAACAACAAAATTATAGCAGCACCGTAATCGAATTTTTTACATCAAAAAAAAGACAGAAAATGCAAAACTTTACATTTAAATCCGACCTGACCGAGGATAGTAACGGAAAAAAAATGAAGATTACTTTTTCCGGTTACCTGACCCTGCAAAATGCTAAAGAGATCAAATCAACTCTTCAGTGCCAACAGGCTGAAGTAAAAGATGTTGAAATTATGGCAAAGGATGTTTCTGGCATAGACGTTTCTTTTCTTCAGATTGTTGAATCCTACCGCAAAAGCATCCAGGATGAGGGTAAAAACCTCAGGATAATGATGGACCTTCCCTATGATTTGAAGACACTTCTTGCCAATGCAGGCATTGCATACCCCATTAAATAAATATTTCAGCTAACCCAAAGCAATAATAGTTGATTGAACATTAGCAAAAAATGGAGAAGACTATTTTGATTGTTGACGATTCGGAAAGCATCAGAGAGGTGCTCATTTTCACCCTCGAAAATGCCGGATACAAAGTCGTAGCCGCTGTTGATGGGTTGGATGCCCTGCATCTCCTTTATGGCAAAAAGTTCGATCTTATTCTTACCGACCTTCACATGCCTAATATGGATGGAATCGCACTTATTAAAGAAGTAAGAAAAATGGATGAGTATAAATATACGCCCATTTTGTACCTGACCACAGAATCGCAGCAAACCATTAAGAATGAAGCGCGCGCGGCTGGGGCAACCGGATGGATTATTAAACCATTTATGTCGGATAAACTGATTTCTGCTATTGCCAAAATCATTAAATAATAACCACAAAGGTTAGAAATACCAGCAACTTTTTATAGAAAGCTTCTATCCCAAAACAGGATTTTAATTACTCAGAAAAATGGAAAAAACTATTGTAATTGTTGATGATTCAGAAAGTATCAGGGAAGTTGTGGGATTTACCCTGGTTAATGCGGGCCATAAAGTTTTATCTGCAATCGATGGCCAGGATGCCCTAAAGTATTTCAATGGCGATAAAATCGACCTTGTGGTGACTGACCTTCACATGCCCGTTATGGACGGAATTACCTTCATCAAGGAGATAAGAAACCGTGAAGACTACAAGTTTGTACCCATTTTGTTTCTTACAACAGAATCGCAACAGTCAAAGAAAAACGAAGCCCGCGATGCCGGTGCCACAGGTTGGATAGTAAAACCCTTTGTGCCCGAAAAACTGCTTGCCGCAATCAGTAAAGTTGTAAGATAATGGAACAGTTTAAAAAGAAATTTATCGAAGAGGCCAGCGAACTTATTACTAAGCTCGAAGACGTTCTTTTGGTGCTTGAAGAGAATCCGGACGATAAAAAAATTATCGAAGAGGTTTTCAGGGTAATGCACTCCCTTAAAGGAGGCAGCGCTATGTTTGGTTTTGATAAAATGGATGCATTTACCCACGAGCTTGAAACTGTTTATGACCTTATCCGCAATGAGGAACTGAAGGTGTCGCGCGAAATTCTTGATATTACCCTGGCATCGGTTGACCATCTCAAGGCCCTTCTCGAAAGTGGTGAAGAAATGAACAAAGCTGATAAAAAGAATCATACCATTCTTTTAGATCGAATACATCGGGTAATAAAAAACAGTATTGGCCCATCAAATGAAAATCATAAATCTGCAGGCAGTCATCAACCAGGTTTCGCAGTGGATGCATCATCAGAAAAAGCTATTGTTTTTGAAAGCGTACCCACCTATCTGGTGGTAGTGAAACCCCATGGTAAAATTTTCAGAAATGGCACCAATCCGTTGTTGTTGATTGACGAACTGCATACCCTGGGACATTGCAAAGCCTTTGTTAAATACAACAAACTTCCTTCGGTTGATCAACTCGATGCTGAAAAATGCTTTGTTTACTGGGAAGTATTTCTGGCTACCGGCAAAACTGTTGACGATATCCGCGACGTGTTCATTTTTGTGGATGAAGTTTGCGATGTAACCATCTTCAGGGTTGCTGATGACAATCTATTATCGCGCACCACTTTTATAAATGGTATTGATACAATTATTGACCATGAAGGTGATACCGATATTAAAAAACTTGAAAACTTTGTCGACGAAATTACCCGTTTTGATCCAATTATTGATGATGCTCTGATATTAAAAGAGAACGACACTGCCCAGATTAAAAAAACCAGCATAAGCAACATTAGGGTTTCATCTGATAAACTCGACCATTTAATGAACCTGGTTAGCGAGCTCGTAACAACGCAGGCCAGCCTGAGTCTATTTGCCGAAAACCAAAACAATCCCGAGCTAATCTCCATTGCAGAAAATATCGAGAAAATATCGCGCCAACTGCGCGACAATACCTTTGAAATCTGCCTTATACCCATCGAAACAATCATGATAAGGTTTAAACGATTGGTTCGCGACCTTTCCATCGAACTCGACAAGGAAATTCTGTTTGTTGCCGAAGGTACCGAAACCGAACTCGATAAGAGTATTATTGAAGGCCTTACTGACCCCCTGATGCATATTTTCCGAAATGCCATTGACCATGGGATTGAATTTGCCGATGAAAGACTTCGGAAGGGGAAACCCAGGCAGGGCAAAATTGTATTGAGAGCTTTCTACTCCGGCACCAACGTTTTCATCCAGATAAAAGATGATGGCCGGGGCATTGATGTAGAGAAAATCAGACAAAAAGCCATATCACGAGGCTTTATTTCGGCCGATGCAAATCTTTCCTATAAAGAGTTGCTCAATCTTGTCTTCCTTCCCGGCTTTTCTACCGCAGCAAAAATAACCGAAGTTTCAGGCAGAGGAGTTGGATTGGATGTGGTGGTGAAAAAAATATCTGACATCAGAGGCGATGTAGAAATTGAATCGCAACTGGGTGTTGGAACAACCATTACCATCAAATTGCCACTCACCCTTTCCATTATCGACGGTCTTCTGGTTAAAATAGATAAGACCCATTTTGTGCTCCCCTTGTCGTCAGTCGATAAGTGTTTCGAAACTGACCAATCTGAAATTGACAAGGCGTTCAACAACAAACTTGTCCTCGATGGTAAGCAGGTACCTTTTATAAACCTTCGGACCGAGTTCGATATAAGCGATAATTTACCCCACCTTCAACAGGTCATACAGGTAAACCACGAAGACTTTAAAGTTGGTTTGTCGGTTGATGTGGTGCTGGGCGAATACCAGGCTGTTCTGAAACCTCTTGGCCGGTTGTTTAAAGATATCGAGATTATTTCAGGAGCTACGATTCTGGGCGATGGCACCATTGCCCTTGTGCTCGACCCAACACGAATTATAAGCACATTCGACAGGGAAACATTGCTTAAACGAGAAAAATTCTATAAGAATTTTGCCAGAAAAACTGAAGTAATTTAATCCAAATTCTTAATCATTAAAAGTCATACCTATGAACGAAGTTAAAGCCAGTGGCACCCTTACATCCTTTCTGTCGTTCCAGCTGGGCGATGAAATGTTTGCTGCCGATGTTAGTAAAGTATTGGAAATTCTCGAACTACGACCCATTACCAAAGTCCCCCGTTCACCATCGTATATGAGGGGTGTAATCAACCTCAGGGGAAGCGTTTTGCCGGTACTCGATACCCGTATTAAATTCGGCCTTAAGCCAAAAGAAGATACGGTTGATACCTGCATAATTGTGCTCAACGTAATGATGGAAGGCGAACCCCTTACTCTTGGCGCTCTTGTTGATTCTGTTGAAGAAGTTATTGAACTTACAAAAGCCGACATTGAAGCGCCTCCTACCATTGGCAGCAAATTCAACCCAGATTACCTGCATGGGATGGTTAAAATGGACGATACTTTTATCATGGTACTCAATGTTGATAAGGTTTTCTCAACCGATGAGCTTGTTATGGTTACAGAGTCAACGGATAATTCGAAAGCTGACCTTGCCGAAAATTAAATTTTAAACAAATTCCATATTGTCAACACCCAATTGAAAATCAATAATTAAATGGCTGATTATATGCAAGTGAACACAAACAAACCAAAAAACCTGACATGATTTTACGGCCGGTTTTATAAGCCTACTGCATCGGTTTATGAAATTAAGGTTGTTTTGTTGGGAATAAATTAATTTACTTAACAAAGGAGGAACTATGAGATTTAAAGACTTAAAAACCGGCACCAAAGTGTTGTCGGGTTTTCTATTGGTGGTACTGATCGCTGTGGTGATAGGTGTAATCGGGCTTATTGGCTTGAATAATGTTTCCAACTCATTTTTTGACGTTACCGATAAAAGAATGCCAACGCTTCAATATCTTACGGGAATGGAATCGAATCTCGAAAGGGTTCAAAAAGGGTATTTGCAACTTCTCGATAACCAGCTAACCCGCCATCATCGCGAAACCATACTGGCAAATATTCAGAAACACAGGGCTGAATATCTCCGAAATCTGGAGTTATTATCCGGTGTGGAGCAATCAAACGAGATTGAAGCAATATTCAATCAGTTAACAAAGGCAATTGAAGAGTGGCGAAATATTAATATACAACAGGTAGAAAAACTGCACGCAGCCTTAATGGCTACCGACCTGCTCAATCCGGTACAAACTACCAAAGATCTTGAGCAATTCATGAAAGATCATTATGCGTTGCAGGTGCAAACGGTAAATTCCATACAAAGATTAAGAACTTTCGATGGCGGCGACGATCCTACCCGTTGTAATTTTGGACAATGGTTGCCCAATTTCCGCACAAGTAATCAGGAAATCAACCGCAATATGCGCGATATGATGGCCCATCACGATAATTTCCACGCTTCGGTACATCGCATTAAGCAGTTGATACAACAGGGCAGCCGCGATGCTGCTTACAGGCATTACCTGGAGGTAATGATTCCATCAGCCGAAAATGTTTTCAATTACTTTGCTGTTATTAACCGAGAGGCTACAACTGCAGTTAACGCTTTTAAGGAAATGAGCGATGTAATTGAAAATAAATCAAACCCTGCCCATGACAACGTCATGGAATTGTTCGTGCAATTAAAGCAGGTTAATGATAAAATTGCTGATCAAGAGGTTGCTGAGGGTGATACAGCTGTAAGTGCCAGCAACACACTTATGATTATTGGTATTCTTGTAGGAATTGTTATTGCCTTTATCCTTGGATTTTTAATTACCAGGCTTATCACCAAAGGGATTAACAGTGGCGTTGCTATAGCGCAAACCATTGCCTCGGGCGACCTTACTGTTACTGTTGAGTCTGGTCTGCTCGATCAGAAGGATGAAATCGGGCAACTGGCCAATGCCATGCACCAGATGATTACCAAGCTTCGCGATGTAATTGGAAGTGTTATGACGGGCTCGGATAATATTGCATCGGCCAGCCAGCAAATGTCGGGCACAGCGCAGCAAATGAGCCAGGGCAGCACCGAGCAGGCTTCATCGGCCGAGCAGGTCAGTTCATCCATGGAACAAATGGCTGCCAATATCCAGCAAAACACCGATAACAGCCGCGAAACCGAAAAAATAGCAAAGCAGGCTGAAATAGGCATTGTAGAAAGCAGCAAAGCAAGCGAGCAGGCCATGGTGGCCATGCGCGATATTGCTGAGAAAATAGGCATAATTGGCGAAATATCAAGGCAAACCAATATTCTTGCACTTAATGCAGCTGTTGAAGCTGCCAGAGCCGGCGAACATGGACGAGGCTTTGCAGTGGTAGCCGCCGAAGTACGTAAACTCGCAGAGCGGTCGCAGGTAGCAGCTGCCGAAATTGATAAACTTTCAAAATTTGGTGTTAGTATTTCAGAAGAAGCGGGTAATAAACTGGCCGCTATTGTCCCCGATATCCAGAAAACTGCACGCCTTGTGCAGGAAATTGCTGCAGCAAGTGTTGAACAAAATGCCGGTGCCGACCAGGTAAATTCGGCCATTCAGCAGCTAAACCAGATAACCCAGCAAAATGCCGCTGCTTCTGAAGAAATGGCTACCAGTAGTGAAGAATTAGCCAGCCAGGCAGATCAACTCCTCGAAGTGGTTTCTTACTTCAAAGTTGACAGACAGACCGTTTCTGCAAGGTCAAAGGCAACAGCCCACTACAATTTTGAGAAAAGCCATATACCCGCCCCTGCACACCTGCAAGCCCAGACTAAACCGGCAGCAAGCAAAGCAAAGGTTGCACCTTCAAGGAAATCTGCTGCCGCAATAAAACCCAAAGGGGTTAATATTGATTTGGGTCATACTCGCGATGATGACTACGAAAGATTTTAACATAAATGCTAATGGACTTCTTCTGCATCCTTGCAGGAGAAGTTCATTTTAAGCTGATTAAGAAGAAAGAAAAAGGGGTTAGCTCAAAGCAAATACCAGAAAAAAACCTTCAATAAACCAGGGATGAACCAGATTACAGATCACACAGAGAAAAAATACCAGGAAATTGATATTCTGGACACCGAAACCTTCGAGATGCTAAGGGAATATTCAAAAGGGAACCCTGATCTCCTTAAAGATATAATTGACTCTTTTGAACCTGAAGGTTCGGTTATAATCGAGGAAATTAAACATTCGATCCTGGTTAAGAATCCGGAAATGTTGCGAAAATCGGCACATTCACTCGCTGGCATTTCAGGTTCCATTGGTGCGGCAAGATTAAAACAGGTTTGTGCCGACACCGAAAACAATATAAAAGGCAACCGCGAAGATGTTGCATTTTTATTAGCCCAAATGATTATTCCTGCTTACACAGAAGTTGTGCAAATGCTGAAAGGCTTATAATGGCCATTATTAGCTAAATGCCGGATGTTTTATAAAAATGAAAGTTAGCAACTATTAATTAATCTCCATGGCTAAAAAACGAGTTTTGATTGTGGAAGATGATGCAATCATTTCCAATTTTATCCAGATGAAACTGGAAGACATAGGTTATAGTGTGCCTGCAAAAGCACGCACCGGAAAACAAGCCATTGAGTATGCCCGAAAATTCGATCCCGACATTATTCTTATGGATGTAATGCTGGAAGGAGAAATAGACGGAGTGCAGGCTGTTGAAGAAATATCAAAATACATCGATGTACCGGTAATTTATCTTACCGCAAGCTCAGATGAAAACACCATACAAAGATTAATGAAGACCGAGCCTCACGGATTTCTTATTAAGCCCTTCGACGACCGGATTCTTTTTTCCGCTATGCAAATAGCTGCTTACAGGCACAAAACCAAGAAAGAGCTTTTTGATACCAAAGAACTCCTTCGAGCTACCCTTCATTCTATTGATGACCAGGTTTTTAGCATCGACATGAATGGTGTATTTACACACAATCATTCAGGAATAAGCCATCGTTTGCAGTTTTTCCAGAACGACCGGATAATCGGAAAGTCAATTTCTGAGGTTTTCCCCCCTGATGTTGCAAAAAGGCTGCTTGAATCAGTAAAATGGGTCAAAGACTATAAAAAACCTCATGTAGTTGAGTTTAGTATTTCTGAGAAGAGTGCAGAGTATTGGTTTACAAGCAAACTCACCTTGCGTAAGGATTCGGGGGGGAAGTACCCGGGTATAACCATGGTTCTTACCGATATTACCGAAACCAGGATTATGTCGCGCGAACTGTTGCTTAGTCAGGAAAAACTATCCGAAGCCCAAAATATTGCCCGCCTCGGTTCATTTGAAGTATTTTATAAGGAAAAGAAGTTTATTTATAACGACCTCTATTTTCAGATTCTCGGTATTGTTGATTTCCAGAGAATAAAAACATTCAATGATGATGCATTGCTCGAAATTATACATCCCGACGACAGATCGCGCTACCGGCTATCGAAAAAACAGGTAATCGACGAGAGGAGAACAGAATTTACCATTGATTTCCGTATCGTTTTACCGGATGGAGAGACAAAATATATCCATTCAATTTCACAATTAATTTATGATATAGCAGGTGAACCCATTCGTATAATCAATACTATACAAGATATAACCACGCAGAAAATAAATGAAAAGCTGCGCCATGACGTAGAGATTGCAAATAAAACTGCTGAGCTGAAACAGAGGTTTTTTGCACGCCTGAGCCACGAAATACGAAATCCCATTGCCGGCATGACAGGCTTGCTTCAATTGCTCGAAAGCAGCAATCTCGACCAAACACAACGCGACTATATTCAGGCTATAAAAACATCATCAAATACATTGCTTACTTTGCTCAACGATGTTCTCGATTATACCCGCATTGAAGCTGGTATGATGAAAATAACCCCGGTAGATTTTCAGGTTCGTAATACGATAAAAAATATACACACCTTCTTTATTCCGGGGGCTCTCGAAAAGGGTATTCAGTTTTCTTATTTCATTGATGAAGACCTCCCCCAATGGCTCATGGCAGATGAGAGCAAATTGGTGCAGGTAATCTCCAACTTCCTTTCCAATGCCCTGAAATTTACTGACAGTGGCAAGGTAGAACTCAGGGTATCATTTTCCAAACCAAAAAAAGATAATGAGGTTATAATACTCAGGATTGATGTAGAAGATACAGGCAGCGGAATAGCACCCGAAGAGGAGGAATCATTGTTTATCGACTTTTCGCAGCTCGAAAATGCCAAAACCACAAAGATAAAGGGCAGTGGCCTGGGCCTTAGCATAAGCAAGCAACTGATTGAAATAATGGGCGGTGAAATTGGTGTAAGCAGCCCCGGATTAAATCGTGGCAGTATGTTTTGGTTTACCTTACCGGTGATTGTTTCTCCGCACCAGCCGGTGCCCGAAATCAAACAATCTGAAATCCCGGTGGGAGCTCGCGAAAAACTCAATTGCTCGGTAATGCTCGTTGAAGATATGGTTGTTAACCAGAAAGTTATACGTTTGATTCTTGAAGAAATGGGGTGCAAGGTAACTGTGGCCTCCAATGGTTTGCAGGCAGTGGAGCTATTCAGAGAAACCGTTATCAATGCATTTGATATTTTTGGCCGAATTCACTACGATATCATCCTTATGGATCTTATTATGCCTGTAATGGATGGACAAACTGCCACAGGTATTTTAAGAAAAGATTATAAGAAATTGCCACCGATTATTGTTCTTACAGCCGACGAATCATTTGCCGTTGATAATAAATTCCTTAAAGATGGCTTCGACGATTGTATTATTAAGCCGGTAAAAGCAGGCACACTATATGACAAAATAAGATCACATCTCAGAGACGACGAATTGTTGAATAAAATTGAAAAATTTGAAACATTTTCGATCGATGATGTCGATTGCAAGCCTGTTATTAACCAAAATACCATCGATCTGATTATTAAGAATGCCACCACCCACAATTTCAATATTGAAATAATCTTTAGTTCGTTTTTCGAAGACATGGAAAGGATTTACTCTCAGTCGCTCTCGGCAGTTGAAATGAACGACAATAATGCACTTCGCCTGCTGGTAATGACTGTGAAAGGGTTGTCGGGCACCATAGGCGCATCGCAGTTGCATGCCACGGCAAAACTTATGGACCGCCACATTCGAAATGAACACTATGATGAGGCAAAAGCTCTTCTTCCTTTGCTCACTGAAAAATATGGAACTTTCAAAAATAAGGTAAAGGAAGAAATTCTAAATCTGCAACCCAGATAACATGGTTTTCGGTATTTAATTTAACTTCAACACATATTGCAGCGATATGTCTGAATACTTTTCGCCATCTTCAAACAAAGAAAACATCCAATCATTATCAGCAATTTATAAATTGCAAATGTCAGACGATGTCTTTTACCGGCTGAGCAATTTTATTTATTCCCGGTATGGCATAAAAATGCCTCAGGCAAAAAAGGTGATGTTGCAAAACAGGCTGCAAAAACGTTTGCGCGATCTAAATATGAATTCGTATGAAGACTATTGCGAATTTGTTTTGAGCAAGGAAGGCGAAGCACTTGAGCTGGTTCACATGATTGATGTGGTTACAACCAATAAAACAGACTTCTTCAGAGAACCCACCCACTTTGATTTTTTAACACAAACCATTATGCCAGAGTTTGTGGCTCGCGACAGGAATAAAACAACCCTGAAAATATGGAGTGCCGGTTGCTCTTCGGGCGAAGAAGTTTATACCCTTGCTATTGTAATGGCCGAGTTTATAGAAAAAGCAAAGAATCTCGACTATTTAATTTTTGGAACCGATATTTCTACCCGAATACTTCAGAAAGCGCTGGACGGTGTTTATAAAGAAGAAAGAATTGCCAACATTCCCATTGAAATTAAAAGGAAATACTTCCTGCGTTCAAAGGACCGTACAAAACCTACTGTAAGAGTTGCACCCGAAATAAGGAAAAAAGCGACCTTCGACCGGCTGAATTTCATGGATGATCATTATGGGGTGAATGAAAACTTCGATATAATTTTTTGCCGCAATGTTTTGATTTATTTTGATAGGGAAACCCAGCAAAACGTCATCAACAAACTTTGTTTACACCTAAAAACAGGGGGATACCTCTTTCTGGGACACAGCGAATCCATAACCGGTATGAAAGTACCCCTTGTGCAGCTTCAACCTACTATTTTTATGAAGGTATAGTCATTTATGATTGATCATACAATGATTATAAAATAAAATATGTTGCAATAATTCATAATTATACTGCCATGCTTACAGACGAACAACTATTGCGGGAACTGGAAAAGCGCTTCAATGAAAACAAGCAATCGCTTGAGCAACTGCAGAAACTTACATCGCAACTTACGGAAGTAAATAAGAAACTTGAAGAATCAGAAGGGTTGAAAACCCATTTTATTTCCAATATTACCAACGAAATAATCAATCCTTTTGCGGCAATACTTGGTCTTAGCCGCAACATTCTTGATGTAAAAAAAGAGAATTGGGATAAAGTTATTTCAATGGTGCAACTCATCCATTCAGAAGCATTTAACCTCGATTTTCAGCTTAAAAATATTTTTGCTGCTGCAAAATTGGAAGCAGGAGAGTGGTTGCCCGAAATCATGATTGTAGATGTTAATCAGCTAATAAACAGCACCCTGGACGCATTTAAATATGAAGCAGCTAAGAAAAGGGTTTCTCTGTTTTACAACTTTGATATCAGCCCCGGTTTAGAAAAAGGCTTCTACTTTCTTACCGATCCCGAAAAACTGAAGATTATTTTATCCAATCACCTTAACAATGCCATTAAGTATAGCTATATCAACGGTGAAGTGCATACAAAGGCATGGCTCGAAGGCGAAAAGTTATGTGTTTCGGTGATTGATAATGGTATAGGTGTTTCGCCTGAAAACCACCGAATTATCTTTGATCGATTCAGGCGTATCGACAATGGTATCAACTCACTGAATCGTGGTCATGGACTGGGGCTTTCGGTAAATAAAGCGATAATCGATTTACTTGAAGGCGAAATTGACATCAAAAGCACACCCGATATAGAAACCGTATTCACATTTAAATTAAAACCTGGCGAAGCAACCGGCAACCTTGAAACCATTGCAGGCGATGGGAATGAGTTCCTGTTCGAAACTGATGAGAGTGATGTATTTTAATGGGCTGCCTGATGGAATTAAAATCATATTTTCTTTACCCATCCACACTATTTGCCAGCCATGAGCCTCATATTGTAAATACCATTCTGGGGTCGTGTGTGGCAGTGTGTCTCTATGATCCGGTATTGAAAATTGGTGGTATAAACCATTACATGCTTCCACTCTGGAATGGTGAAGGGCTGGCATCGCCCAAGTTTGGCAATATAGCTATTGAAAGATTAACTGAGAAAATGATTGGGTTGGGCAGTAAAAAAGCCAATTTGGTTGCCAAAGTATTTGGCGGTGGAGAAGTGATTGATACTCAAATAAGCACATTTCAAATTGGTGAACGCAATATTGCAATTGCCCAACAAGTACTTAAGGAATTCAATATCAAAATTATTGGTCAGAGCCTGGGTGGAAAAAATGGCAGAAAAATACAATTCCATACTCAAACCGGTGCGGTTCTTCAAAAAATCATCGAAGTACAAACTTTTGCTCCAACAGGGAAAAATAATAGTAGGATTTAAAAAATTAAAGTCGTGAGCGAGAAAATCAAAATACTAATAGTTGATGATTCTGCCATTGTGAGGCAAGCATTAACCGATGTTTTTTCATCAGACAAGGACTTAGAAGTAATCGGCACTGCTGCCGACCCCTATTTTGCCGCACAGAAAATTCAGAAAGAGATTCCAGATGTAATTACACTCGATATAGAAATGCCTCGCATGGATGGACTTACTTTTCTTAAGAAGATTATGCACCAGCATCCCATACCCATTGTAATTATTTCGAGTTTAACGGCATCGGGTACCGAAACCGGGTTAAAAGCCCTGGAGTTTGGTGCTGTTGATATTATTACCAAACCCCAATTGTCGAGCAAGGAGTTTTACGAAGAATCGCGGATACGATTGTGTGATGTTGTTAAGGCGGCTGCAAATGCCAAATTGAGCAGACTCGAAGGACACAGGTTCAATCCCCTGGCTCCCATAAAAGTAGAGCCGAAGTATTCGGCCGATGCCATGCTGCCCAGAGGTGCCGCCGATATGAGTATGATAAAAACCACCGAAGTGGTCATTGCCATTGGGGCATCAACCGGAGGTACAGAGGCATTGAAAGACCTGCTCGAAGTGTTGCCGGCCGACTCGCCAGGTATTGTAATCGTGCAACACATGCCCGAGGTGTTTACCCGATCATTTGCCCAACGACTTAATGAAATATGTAAAATTTCGGTAAAAGAAGCCGAAAATGGTGATACTGTCATACGTGGCCGAGCCCTGATTGCCCCGGGCAATAAACACACCCTGCTCAAAAGAAGTGGCGCCCGCTACTATGTGGAAGTAAAGGATGGCCCACTGGTTAATCGACACCGTCCTTCGGTTGATGTACTTTTCAGGTCTACTGCCCGCTACGCAGGGAAAAATGCTGTTGGAATTATAATGACCGGAATGGGTGCCGACGGGGCAAAAGGTTTGCTCGAAATGAAAGAAGCCGGTGCCCGAACCGCTGCCCAGGACGAAAAATCGTGCGTGGTATTTGGTATGCCAAAAGAAGCAATTAAACTGGGTGCTGCCGATAAGGTGTTGCCCCTGAATCAATTAGCTGATTTTCTGCTTCGCCCTTTCTGATCTGGTCTTGGTTGAACATGCCCTGACCTGTTAACAATAGATTATTATCCAATTTTTGGTTCGGGTTTAACCTAAACAGGTAAATGTTTCGTGTCTTTATTCAAAAAACGGATGGTAATCGATTGTCAAAAGTCGGTATTCGTCAGTAAAATGATGCCTTTTCCCGGTTTCAATAGATATAAATCTTTCAACCGGTTTTTCATTTATTAACGGGCAGTGTTGTAGTATGCTTATAGATTGAAACCGGCCAAACCCGAATTCACTTATAATTCTGTTGGTTGGTGATGCGGTGGCAGGACTTATGTTCAGCCGTAATTTTTCTTTAAGGTTATATTTTTCGGCACTTTCTGCAAGCAGAGGGTGTTGCGCTGCAGGATAGATAAGAATGATGGTTCCGTTGGGGTTCAATAGCCTGGCACTGTGCAGAAAAAGGTCATCGGGGTTTAATGAATCGTTATGGCGGGCAAGATTTCTCCCTTTGTCATTACTTTTTAAACTCTGTTCAAAGTAGGGCGGGTTGGAAACGATCAAGTCATATAATACCGGTTCATCAAGGCAATATGCTTGCAAAGGGGAATGTTCTGGTCGCAGCCTGGCACCCCAGAAACACGAAGTAAAGTTTTGGGATGCAGTATTTATTGCGTTTCTGTCTATATCAATAGCGTCTATTGTGCCGTCCGATTTTTGCGCAATCATCATGGCTACAAGGCCGCATCCTGTTCCAACATCAAGAATTCGTTGAGGTAACAACTCTTTTGCAAAGGTGGCTGCATAGGCGCCAAGCAATACCCCGTCGGTGCCTATTTTCATGGCACATCCATCATCCGTAAGGCTGAATTGCTTGAAATGGAAAGTATGTTTTTTGCCCACCTGGAAAGGAAAATTACTGTTCGTTGAGGTAGATATCTATCAAACCTTCAGGTGCGGCAATGTAAATAGTTTTTGTAGTGCGGTCGAATTGGCGGATAAACTGGTCCTGCAAGGGAACAAGAATTGTTTTCCCCTGGTAAAGAATCTCTAAAAGGGGGTTTCCGGGGTAATCGAGTATCTGTACAATCTGGCCTATCGGACCTTTCTCCTCATCATGAACCTGGTAACCTTCGGCCTCATGAAAATAAAATGCATTCCCTTCGAGGGGAGGGAGTGCCTCCAGGGGCAAATACATTTCGCAACCCTGCAGCCGCGAAGCATCTTCAAGCGTGTTAATATCCTGAAACTTAATGGTATATTGGTTGTTTTTATTGCGGAATGAGAGATTTTCTACAAAAAACGGGATTAGGTTTCCGCCCATTTCCAGAAAAACAGCATCGAGCGATGCATACTTTTCAGGCTCATCGCTATCAATAAATACCGCAACATCGCCTTTAAAACCAATTACCCTGGTTATTTTGCCAAGATAAAAACAGTTTTCTTTTTCCATAGTAAAGGGGGGTATTATATGTAAAGAAACCTGCCGGGAATGTGCCGACAGGTTTTTCATTATTTTGTCTTTTTAGTTGATTAAGAAGACTTTGCGAAGATAAATTATTGATTGTCTCCAGCCGTTTCTTCTTGCTGTGTTTCAACTTCAGGAGCTTCAGCTTCTTCAGCCACAAGGTTTTGTTTGGCTTGCTTTTTGGCAAGTTCGGCTGCACGGGCTTCGTTTATTTTCTTTTCATTCTCCAGGCGCTTTTTCTTATCTTCTTTTTCAGAAAGCTGAGTCGACTTTACGAGTTGTTCAGCTTTTGAAGATTTTTCCTTTACCCATTGCTGGAATTTCTCTTCAACTTGCTCGGCAGTATGTGCGCCTTTTTTAACTCCTCTTAAAAGGTGGTCTTTCAGCAAAACTCCTTCTCTGGAAAGGATAGACCTTGCGGTGTCAGAGGGTTGAGCACCAACCTGCAGCCAGTAAAGGGCGCGGTCGAAATTAAGGTCAATGGAAGCAGGGTCAGTCAGAGGATTGTAAGTTCCAATTTTCTCGATAAATTTTCCATCCCGGGGTGCACGACCATCCGCAACAACCAAATGATAAAAAGGTCTGCCCTTTTTACCTTTTCTCTGTAATCTGATTTTTGTTGGCATTTCTTTAAATTAAATTTGATTTTAACTATGTAATTTTCAGGGGTGCAAATGTCTTACTTTTTTAGCTAATAAGCAAATTTCGAAAAGGATATTTTTATCATTCTTTTAGTGAGTGGAGCATAATCTATTTGGGTGATTGTTGATAAATCCGTTGATAACTCCCGGGCCAATTAGTATAAAATGGGGAAATTTTGCCCCTGTTTTTGTATATTTTTGAGGGGATGAAATTTTAAGGAAATCTATGACAGAGTTTACACATTTACATGTACATACCAATTTTTCGATACTCGATGGTGCTGCCAATATTGAGGTGATGATGAAAAAAGCGGCCGAATCGGGCATGAAGGCACTCGCCATTACCGATCATGGAAATATGTATGGTGTGATGCATTTTACCAAAGCTGCCGAAAATTATGGCATTAAGCCCATTATCGGTTGCGAGATGTATGTGGCCGAAGGCAGCCGGCACGAGAAAAAAGGAAGGGAGGACCGCAGCGGATATCACCTTATTTTGCTGGCTAAAAATAAAACAGGTTATGAAAACTTATCGCGGATGTGTTCCATTGGTTTTATTGAAGGGTTTTATTACACCCCACGCATCGACAAGGAAACATTGCGCAAATACAGCGAAGGAATTATTGCTTCATCAGCATGTTTGGGGGGCGAATTACCCCAGGCAATTTTGGAAGGAAACATCGAAAAGGCTGAAGCCATCATTCAGGAACATCTCGAAATATTCGGTGAAGATTATTATCTGGAACTTCAAAGACATGGTTTGTCCGAACAGGAACCTGTTAACCAGCAATTATTAAAACTGGCTGCCAAATACAACATCAAGGTTATTGCCACCAACGATTGTCATTACATCAATGCCGAAGATGCCAAAGCGCACGACATTCTGATTTGCCTTCAAACAGGCAAAGACCTTGAAGACACCAACCGAATGCGCTATTCAGGGCAGGAATACCTTAAAACACCTAAGGAAATGGCTGAATTGTTCAGCGATGTGCCCGAAGCTATTTCCAATACCGCAGAGATTGTTGAAAAGGTAGAGAATTATAAGATCAAGCGCGATATCCTTCTGCCAATTTTCCCTCTGCCCCAAGGATTTGATAATGAAGACGATTATCTGCACCATCTTACCTGGGAAGGCGCACAAAGGCTATACAGGGAGATAACACCGGTTGTGCAGGAACGGCTCGACCTTGAGCTAAAAGTGATAAAGGATATGGGCTTTGCAGGCTACTTTCTTATTGTTCAGGATTTTATTAATGAAGCCCGAAAAATGGATGTTGCCGTTGGTCCAGGCCGTGGTAGTGCCGCCGGCTCGGCAGTGGCCTACTGCACAGGTATTACCAGTATCGATCCTATTCAATACAACCTGCTGTTCGAGCGTTTTTTAAACCCTGAGCGGATTTCAATGCCCGATATCGATATCGATTTCGACGATGAAGGCCGCGAGAAGGTTATGGATTATGTGATCAATAAATATGGCCGCACCAGGGTAGCCCAGATTGTTACTTTTGGCACCATGGCCGCCAAATCATCTATCAGGGATGTAGCCAGGGTGCTTAAACTCCCTTTGCCCGAGGCCGACCGGCTAGCCAAGCTGGTACCCGAAAAGCCCGGCACATCTCTAAGTGAGGCCTACTCTGAAATTCCTGAACTGGCACAGGCACTGAATGATAATAATCCCCTCATTCGCGAAACGCTTAAATATGCCAAAATCCTTGAAGGGTCGAACCGCCAGACCGGAGTACATGCCTGTGGAGTTATTATTGGTCCAACAGAACTTATCGATTGTATTCCGCTCAGCACGCAAAAAGACTCCGACCTTCCCGTAACACAATACGATGGCAAATTTGTTGAATCGGTTGGGATGCTCAAGATGGATTTCCTCGGTTTAAAAACCCTTTCCATCATTAAGGAAGCGGTAAAGAATATAAAGTTGCGTCATGGTATAGAAATCGACCCTGAACAGATACCCCTTGAAGACGAGCTCACCTTCAGACTTTACCAGTTGGGCGACACCGTGGGTACGTTCCAGTTCGAGTCGGCAGGTATGCGCAAATATCTGAAAGATTTAAAACCAACCAATATAGAAGACCTGATTGCCATGAACGCCCTTTACAGGCCAGGTCCTATGGATTTTATACCCGATTTTGTAAACCGAAAACACGGGATTGAAAAAATAGAATATCCCCATGTGTGGCTCGAAGAAATTTTAAAGCCAACCTACGGCATTATGGTTTACCAGGAGCAGATTATGCAGGCAGCCCAGATTATGGCCGGATATTCCCTTGGCGCTGCCGATATACTTCGCCGTGCCATGGGTAAAAAGAAACCCGAAGAAATGGAAAAACAAAAATCAATTTTCGTTGAGGGTGCTTTTAAAAAGGGGGTTGAAAAGAAGAAGGCCGAAGATATTTTTAATGTAATGGCCCGGTTTGCAATGTATGGCTTCAACAGATCACATTCGGCTGCCTATTCGGTGGTTGCCTACCGTACTGGCTATCTGAAGGCACATTATCCGGCCGAATATATGGCTGCTGTGCTTACCAACAACCTGAGCGATATCAAGAAAATCACCTTCTTCATGGAAGAGTGCCAGCGTCAGAATATCGATGTTTTGGGGCCTGATGTGAACGAAAGTGCGCTCAACTTCGTAGTAAATGATCGGGGCGAAATTCGTTTTGGCCTTGGCGCTGTGAAAGGAGCGGGTGAGGGGGCTGTTGAAGAAATTGTTCGTGAAAGAGAAGCAAATGGCCCTTACAAGAGTTTCTTCGATTTTATGAAGCGCATAAATCTTCGCACAGTAAATAAACGGGTTATTGAATCACTTGCCATGGCAGGAGCTTTTGATTGCTTCGAGAATATACACCGAGCCCAGTTTTTCCATGTGGAAGAAAAGGATGGTCCAAATTTTATAGACAAGGTCATAAGGTTTGCAAATATCAATACAATCCAAAAAAACTCCACTCAGATGAATCTCTTTGGCGAGGTGGAAGATGTTGAAATTCCTGACCCTGAAATTCCTGTGTGTCCAAGATGGGAGAAAATAGAATTGCTTAAGAAGGAAAAGGAAGTAACCGGAATGTATATTTCTGGGCATCCCCTCGACAATTTTAAGATTCAGATCAACACCTGGTGCAGCCATAATCTTTCGCATCTTCAAGACCTTGACAAACTAAAAAACCGCGATGTAAGCTTTGCCGGTGTTATTATTTCAGCACAGCATAAATGGACCAAAACAGGAAAACCCTTTGCTACTTTCACCCTTGAAGATTTTACAGATACGCTTCAGCTAAATGTTTTTTCAGAAGACTACCTGAAGGTGAAGCATTTTCTTGAAAAAGAGAGTTTTGTTTTTGTGAAGGCATCCATTGTTCCGCGGTTTAGTTCATCAGACCAGTATGAAGTTAAAATCAGGTCGATGATGCTGCTTACCGATATGGTCGATAAAATGGCCAACGACCTGTTGATTGAAATCCCCATTTCAATAGTCAATCCGCGGTTTGTTGATTATCTTGTTTCCAATATCAGGAGCAATGCAGGTAAGTGCAAACTGAAAATACGCCTTCGCGATGAAGTTGAAAAAAGTTCGGTGGAAATGCTGGCCCGCAAGGCCAAAGTTGAACCCATCGGGTTTATTACCCAGATGCTGAAACAGGGCGAGCTTTTTTATAAACTCAATTGAAAAATGGTGAGATGCATTAAAGTTTCCAAAAATCAACAAAGCTTTACACTGTAAACACACACGACCAATAAAAATCTTATTTTTGTATAATAATCAAAATCATCAAACCTTAAAAGTAATAATATGGCACTCGAACTTACCGACAGTAATTTTGAAGAACTGGTATTGAAATCTGACAAGCCTGTTTTGGTTGATTTCTGGGCAGAATGGTGTGGTCCCTGCCGTATGGTTGCTCCCATTGTGAACGAGATTGCTGCCGAATACGAAGGTAAAGCAGTGGTTGGAAAAGTTGATGTGGACAGCAATCCCGAAATTTCCAACAAATATGGCATTCGCAACATTCCCACCATTCTGTTTTTCAAAAATGGTGTTGTGGCCGATAAGCAGGTTGGAGCAGTTCCCAAATCCATGCTGGTTTCTAAAATAGAAAATATGCTTAAGTAATTTTTAGACAGGGAAACGATTGAGGGTGTCTTCAGTAGGAAAAAGGCACCCTTTTTTTATTAAATATCTGATGGCTGAAAATCAATTACAAAGTTCGACCCGGTACAAATGGTTCGAAAATCTTGAACTGTTTGCAAGGCAGGTTGTGGAAGGTTTTTTAACCGGGTTGCATAAAAGCCCTTTTCATGGTTTTTCGGTAGAGTTTGCCGAGCTTAGAATATACAACCCCGGCGAATCGACCAAGCATATTGACTGGCGACTATTTGCACGTACCGAAAAACTTTTCCTGAAGAAGTTTGAAGAGGAAACCAACTTGCGCTGTCAAATTCTTATTGACAATTCTTCATCCATGTTTTTTCCCGGATACAGCGAAAATGAAGGAATTATTTCAAAATCTGACTTTTCTGTTCAGGCTGCGGCTTCGCTGATTTATGTGCTTAAGAAACAACGTGATGCAACCGGCATAAGTATTTTTGACAAAACCATTACCACCCATACCCCTGCGCGCTCCAATCCGGTTCATACCAAGCAGTTATTCGCCATCCTGGCCGATCTTATGACAAGGGATAAACAAAAACTAAATCTTCGCTCTAATCCGGCAGGCGTATTGCATGAGATTGCCGAAAAAATCCATAAAAGGTCAATGGTGATTATTTTTAGCGATATGATGGAAAACATAGGTGAAACGGACGAGGTGTTTAAGGCGCTTCAGCATCTGCGCCATAATAAGCACGAGGTAGTATTATTTCATGTATATGATCGAAATAAAGAACTTGATCTTGAATACCAGAACCGGCCTTACAGGTTCATTGATATGGAAACAGGCCGTGAAATCAAAATCAATCCTTTGCAGGTGCGGGAACGTTACAGACAGGAATTATCCAAGTTTCACGAAAATTTGAAGCTAAAATGCCTGCAATTTAAGATCGATTTTATTCCTGCCGATATCAATGCCGGATTCGAAAATGTTTTATTGTCATTTTTCGCTAAAAGGTCTAAGCTTTTTTAATGTATGTGGATGAAAAATGATTCCCGCTAAAATGAATACAGGGTGTTCAGTATTAACGGTTTTTTTGTAATTTTCACCCTTATTATAAAACCATGATCCCCATCATGAAATTTTCCATACACTCACAATATTTCACATTTTTCTTATATCTGTTATTTTTTTCCGGGGTTATACTGAAAGGGCAGACCTTTTCAGAACCCTTCGATTTAAAACAATGGGAAGCATTATCGGAAGAGCAAAAAGAAAGCACCGTTAGCGACTGGCTCGAGAAATCAAACGATCGTAATCGCTGGTCGCACAATGCAAGGGTCGAATTTGCCACATCAGCCTATCAATATGCTATTATTCTTAAAAACCAGGAGCTGAAAATGGCCTCCATGTTGAGCATGGTCGAGTTGTTTTTCAATGAAGCTAGGTTTGATGATGTGCTGCCCTTTCTCGATACATTATCATTATGGGCAATTGAAAAGAATAATATTGAAGTCAGAATAAGGGTTGACATCTACAGGGCATCTATATTCCGATACAGGGGCAAATTATACAATGCGCTCAGTATAACCTATGAAGCCTATCAGCTGGCACACAACAAAAAACTTCCTGGTATGATTGCCCTGACATCCAACAATCTGGGAGTTATTTACCGCAACTTGGGCGAAAGCAACCTTGTATTTTCCTTCTACAGTGAGGCGCTCGAAAGTTCAGAATCTGCCGGCGATACCACTCAACTCATTATAGCCCATACAGGGATGGCCAATTATTGGTATTTCGAAAAAGACCTTGACAAAGCCTATGAACTTTATCAACTTGCCCTGAAATTGGCATTAGAAACCAACGACCTTCAAAATATAGCTTTCCTTCACAATAACCTTGGAAATGTTTATCGCGAAAAAGGTGATTTTTCAAAAGCTATCTTCCATTACAACAAAGCCCTTGAAATGCTTAACGAAATTAACGTTGTTGGTTTAAGGGCAGTAATTTTGCGCAACATGGGTTTGGTAAACCAGCGCGAAAACAATCTAAATCAGGCTCTGCAATTATTCAATAAAAGTCTCGAGATTACCCAGAATATTGGCATTGAATCTTTTGTTCGCGACAACTACCTTTCCATTTCACAGGTTTATGCATCATTGGGAAATACAAAGGAGGCTTATAATTATTTGTTACTTTACAGCGAGCTCAGCCAAAAACTTCATTCTAGCCAGCTTGCTAATCGTATTTCTTATTACAACGAAAAAATATACACTGCCCAACAACAGGAAGAACATTACAAATTCAGACTCGAACGAAATTTCTTTATCCTTATCATTGTTATCCTGCTGTTATTGTTTCTTATAACTTTTTCCATTCTGCTGTTTCGCAGGTTCAAAGACAAACGCAAACACCTCGACCGGCTAAAAAGCATTATTGAAGATAAGGTTATAACAGAGAAAGCTCTCAGGCAAAGTGAAGAAAATTATCAGACTTTACTTAAAACCCTCAATGAAGGAATTATTGTTTTAAGTCGCGACAATCAGATAGAGTTTATCAATCAGAAAGCTGGTAAAATATTGGGAACCAATGATAAAGACGCCCTTATCGGGGAACAGTTCGGCGATTTTCTGCTCGCCATAGATGATGAAAAACTTTTTCAGGAGAAATCGGAGTTGCAAAAAATGGGTATTTCCGACCAGTTCGAAATCAAGTTGAAAAACCTGCTAGGGGATGTAATATGGGTAAATATGAGTTCGGCTCCCATTCTCGATGAGAACCTGAAGACAAAAGGTACAGTAGCACTTATTTCAGATGTAACAGAAAAGAAAAAATCAGAGCAAACCTTTGGCGAACTAACCGGTAATCTGAATCAAAAAATTAAACAATTAAACTGCCTCTATGATATAACCGATATTTCGGGTGTGCCAGGCATCAGCTTCGAGGATATCATAGAGAAATCGCTGGAAATAATCCCTGTAGGTTTGCGCTACAGCCACGATATTGGTGTTCAGATTATGTTTGACAATATGACCTATCAGTCCCAGAATTTTGTCGATACGGATTGGTCCTATTCAGTGCCCATTAAGGTGCAGAAGAAAAAGTTGGGCTACATTAAAGTAGCTTATGTTGAAGAAAAACCCAATATCAACAAAGACCCATTCCACTTTAACGAGAAAATTCTTCTGAAGAATATTTCGGAAAAATTTGGTCAGATCGTTGAATCCAAGAATCTGGAAAAGATTCTTCTTACCAACCAGCAAAAACTGGAAGAAATACAACGTATTGCCCGTATTGGCAACTGGGAAAAGGACCTGGTAACTCAGAATTGCGAGTTTTCAGAAACCTTTTATGAAATTATAGGTGTTAATCATGAGCGTCGCCGATTTTTCGACCACCACAAGTTTATAGAAACCATTCACCCTGATGATAAGGAGAATGTGCTTGAATTCGAAGCAAGACTTCTTAAATCTGATGCCCGAACCGATTCTACTACCAATTACAGAGTTATTACCGGCGAGGGAGCAATCCGGTATATTTTTTCCAGTGGAAGGCTTATAAAGGATGAAAACAACCATTCGGTAGGTTGCGTATTTACGGTTCAGGATATTACCGACCAGAAATATGCTCAGGAACTACAGCACAATGCCGAACTGGCCCTGAAAACTTCGGAAGCCAAACAACAGGTTCTTGCCAATATGAGTTATGAAATGCGTACACCCATAACAGGAATTATGGGTATGACAGACTTTTTGCTCGGGTCAGGATTAACATTGTCTCAACTGGAATTGGCAAAAACAATCAAAGATTCAAGCCTCGGATTGTTGAACATTATCAACAATATTTTGGATCTTCAGCGCATTGAGGCAGGTAAATTCCGGTTGAACAACTCCGTTTTCAGCCTTTCACAAATGTTGGATAAGGTGTCGGCAATATTTACGGCTCTTACCCGTAATCGTGAAATCAGCCTTGCCATCAATATTGCTCCCAACCTGCCTGATAATATTTTTTCTGACCAGGACAGGCTATACCAGGTTATTTCGAGCCTGTTGGCCATAGTTGTTGAAAATGCAGGGAAAGGAAATATTACTATGTTCCTTAGGCAGGAAAGCATTATTGATGGAAAAATGCTCGTAATGGTAGAAATTGTTGATGATTTTAGCACTGTTGATTTCGAGTCAGTCCGAAAAATTCTTCAACCATCAGAAAGGATGGATGAAATAATCTCTTCCAAAAAGGAAAATGCAGTTGTAGGGCTGGCAATTTCGAAGAAACTTGTTGAAATGCTCGACGGTACCATAGGCATTGCACGAAACTCCCCAAAAGGAACTACTTTCTTTTTTACTTTTTATACCACAATTGCCTCAGAAACGAGCATTAGTGAAGAGAACCTTAAATCACCCGATAATCGCAAAGCCAATCTCGAGGGGGTTAAGGTTTTGTGTGTTGAAGACCAGAAAATAAATCAGAAGGTTATCAGCCTTATGCTATCGCATGCAGGGTGCCAGCTTTCATTGGTTAGCAATGGCAAAGAAGCTCTTGATTTGCTCAGCAAAGAGAAATTTGATGTGATACTCCTCGATATGGTAATGCCTGTAATGGATGGAGTTGAAACCATGCAAAACCTGAAGTTGAGCCACAAAAAATACCCGCCTGTTATTGCACTTTCTGCCAATGTTTTAGATGAAGATCGTGAAAAATACCTTGCCGCCGGCGTCATTGATTTTGTGAGTAAACCCATTAATGCAGCAGAGCTGTTTGAAAAAATTGAAATGTGGCACAATCAAACATCCAAAAAAAGAAAACCCAAAAAAGTAGTATAGCCCATTTTTGTTAATAAACGATTTAGATGAATGCTTTTGATCAATATCCTGTTATCAACCCTTCAACATTGGCCATGTTGAAGAAAAATACAGCATCGACTCCCTTTATACTTACCGAGCTTTTCCATAGCTTTATTGATGATGCTGGAGAGCTCATAACCGAAATAAAATCAGCCACATCTTCGGGAAACAATGACAGCTTTTACATGAGTGTGCATACTTTGAAAGGACTTTGTGGCACAATTGGCTGTAGTCGGTTGTTTGAGGTGTTAAAAGTTATGGATTCTTTCAACAAGGAAAAATCATTTGAAATGGCCAAAAGTAAAATTGCCGAACTCGATGAGGTACTTCGAGAAACCGTCGAAGTAATAAGGACAGAAATAGAATTCAGATAAAATCATATCATATATCGCTTTTTTAGGTGTAACAGTAGCATCCTAATTGTAATCAATTCACCTTTTTGGAGTTGTAATTTCATTAACCACAAATATGGTAGCTTTTTTACAAGGTTTAGATCCTGCTAAATTGCTCGAGGCATTCCCAAATGCGGTGATGATAATGAATGGACAGAGCCTGATTATCTATGCCAATTACCAAGCGCTTGCCGAATTCTCGGGTAACGTATTAAGGGTTTTGGAAGGAGGTGAAATTGAAATAACCGATGAAAGTTTGCTAAAACTGTTGCAAGGCAAACATAGTTGCCTAAAACGGGCATCGAGGCCTCTTATTAGCAAATGGAAACCATCCCATCAGAAAGTCAACAGTAAAATTTACAACCTAAACTTTTCCCGACTGGACAACATGTCTGACCTGGTCCTTGTCGTATTTGCAGATTTTACCCGCGAAGAACAGTTGAGAAAACGCCTGGAAAACCTTCGGAGGTCGGTCTTACAGCAATATCCGGGCAAAGTAGACGAAAATGTACTGTTTAAAAGGCTTAGTGAAGCAGTTAGGCAAAGCGCCAATACCATTGTTATTACCAATACCGAGGGTAATATTGTATTCGCAAACCCCAAATTTGAAGAGACTACAGGCTACACCATCAACGAAGTTTTTGGTAAAAATCCAAGGTTTCTGAAATCGGGCGACCAGCCTCCAGCATTTTACCTAAGCCTGTGGCAAACCATCTCTGCGGGTAATGTATGGAATGGTGAATTCAGAAATAAAAAGAAATCAGGGCATTATTACTGGGAATCAGCCGTTATTACACCTATTAAGGACACCGATGGCAATATTACAGAATACCTGGCCATAAAGGAAGATATTACCGAACGCAAGCTTATCGAAGAGAAACTGGAGAAAACATTAATGGAGATGGAAGTATCCAATTGGGAGTATAAGATGCTTAACGAAGATCTAAAAAATGAAGTAGAGCATAGAAAAAGAGTGGAAAGTGAGCTCAAGCTGCAACAGGAACTGCTGCAGGAGCTCAACGAAAATCTTGAGTACCAGATTGAAATGGAAGTTAAAAAGAACCGCGAAAAGGATGAACTATTGCTATTACAATCGCGGCAGGCAGCAATGGGCGAAATGATTGGAAATATTGCCCATCAATGGAGACAGCCCCTCAACACAATTGGTCTAATTGTTTATGACCTTACCGATGCATTTCGTTTTGGAGAAATTGATGAAGAATATATAAATAAAAGCGAAGCCGATATTAAGGCTGTGCTGGCCCACATGTCGCAAACTATTGACGATTTTCGGAATTTCTTTAAACCTAACAAGGAAAAACAAACCTTCTGGTTAAGTGAAGTGGTTAAAACCTCATTGTCGTTTCTTGAAGCTACTCTTCGCAATTCGGGCATTAAACTTACAATTGAAGTTGATGGTGAAATTGTGCTTTACGGTTATCCCAGCGAATTTGCCCAGGTATTGCTCAATCTTATCAATAATTCGAAGGATGCTTTAACGGAGAATAATGTTGAAAATCCGGGCATAAGAGTTTCAGGAAAGAAAGAGGGTGATGCCGCTGTTGTTAAAGTGATCGACAATGGAGGGGGGATTCGACCTCCTGTAATTCATAAAATATTTGACCCCTACTTTACCACCAAAGCGCCGGGTTATGGCACCGGTGTGGGTTTATACATGTCGAAAACCATAATTGAGCGCAACATGGGGGGCACCATCACTGCAGGGAATGTTCGCAAAGGGGCTGAGTTTACCATCAAAGTGCCCCTTTCAAAGGTTGAAATGCCATTATCCTTTTGATTGTCAGACAAATCTCTCTTTCAATAATTTTTCCAGGGCAAATAATTCATCCCTGAATTTGGCCGCTTCAATGAAATCAAGTGCCTTGGCAGCTTTTTCCATCTGACGGCGCGTATTGTTCATGGCTTTTTGAAATTGCTCTTTGCTCATGTATTGCACCACCGGGTCAGCAGCAATATCAACTTCATCTTTTTCAATGTATACCTGAGCTGCTCTGGCTTTTGTGTCAGCAACCGATGTCTGGCCATGGATGGCTTCAACCGATTTTTTGATTTGCTCCGGAGTTATGTTGTTTTCAGCATTATAATATAACTGTTTTTCGCGCTTGCGGTTGGTTTCATCAATAGTTCGCTGCATTGAGTCGGTTATCTTATCTGCATACATAATAACCCTGGAATTAATATTTCGTGCAGCTCTGCCTGCTGTTTGGGTCAATGATCGTTCAGACCGTAAAAATCCTTCCTTATCGGCATCAAGTATGGCTACCAGCGACACCTCGGGCAAATCGAGCCCCTCGCGCAGCAGGTTCACCCCAATAAGCACATCAATGGTTCCCAATCGCAATTCCCTCAGTATCTCAACCCGCTCCAGCGTGTCAACATCAGAGTGTATATAGCGCGATTTAATCCCGGCATTATCCATATATTTGTTGAGCTCCTCGGCCATGCGCTTGGTAAGTGTGGTAACCAGTGTACGCTCCCCTGCCTGGGTTCTTTGGTCAATTTCGTGAAGCAGATCATCAATTTGGTTAAGGCTGGGGCGCACATCAATCACAGGTTCGAGCAAACCGGTGGGTCGAATCAATTGCTCCACAACCACCCCCTCACTTTTTTTGAGTTCATAATCGGCAGGGGTTGCGCTAACAAATATAACCTGGTTGAGCATGTGCTCGAATTCGTCAAACTTCAGGGGTCGGTTGTCCATGGCAGCCGGCAACCTAAACCCATAATCTACCAGAGTAAGTTTTCGAGAGCGATCGCCCCCATACATAGCGTGCAACTGAGGAATGGTTACATGGCTCTCATCAATAACCATCAAGTAGTCGGAAGGGAAGAAGTCGAGCAAACAGAAGGGACGCGAACCCGGCACCCGGCCATCGAAATACCGCGAATAATTTTCAATACCAGAACAATAACCCAGTTCACGCATCATTTCGAGATCGTAGTTTACACGGTCTTCGAGTCGCTTGGCTTCGAGATGGCGGCCAATTTCGTTGAAGTATTCAACCTGTTTTACCAGGTCATCCTGAATATTCCTGATAGCTGAAGCCATCCTGTCCTTTGATGTAACAAAAATATTGGCCGGGTAAACTGATATTTCCTCATATTCGTCCCTTTTGTGCCCTGTTAAAGGGTCGAACCCTTCCAGCGCCTCAATCTCATCGCCCCAGAACATAATCCGGAATGCAAAATCAGCATAGGCAGGAAATATGTCAACTGTGTCGCCCTTTACCCTGAAGGTACCGCGGCTGAATTCGGCCTGGGTGCGGCTGTAAAGACTTTCAACCATGCGATGCAACAGCTTGTTGCGGCTTATTTTGTCTCCTTTTTTAATACGTATGATGTTTTCTGTAAAATCATCAGGATTGCCAATACCATAGATGCATGATACCGAGCTTACCACTATAACATCGCGACGCCCCGAAAGGAGGGCACTTGAAGCACTCAGCCGCAGTTTTTCAATCTCATCATTTATAGAAAGGTCCTTTTCAATGTATGTGTTGGTGGATGGGATAAATGCTTCGGGTTGATAGTAATCGTAATAGGAAACAAAGTATTCCACCGCATTTTCGGGGAAGAACTGCTTAAGCTCCCCGTACAATTGGGCCGCCAGGGTTTTGTTATGACTAAGAACCAGCGTGGGTCGCTGAACCTGCTCTATCACATTGGCAACGGTGAAAGTTTTTCCTGAACCCGTCACCCCAAGAAGGGTCTGGAAAGGGAATCCGGCTTCAATGCCCTGAACAAGCTGGGCTATGGCATCGGGCTGATCGCCTGTGGGCCGGAATTCTGATTGAATTTTGAATCGCATAGGTGTGGGGTTAGGTTGTCAAAATTAACAAGATATTCCCTGCTTTGATTTTAACAATGGTGATTTATAACAATCAAGTGAAACAATTTTGCTCATACAATAGTTAGAGAACTTTTTATCGGATTGGCCGAACTTATATTTTTTTTTGATAGGCGTCTTCTTTTTTTCATTCGTTAAAATCTTACATTTGAATAACAGTACCTAAAAACTTAAAAACAATTTTATTATGGCAACAGAAGAAAGATTTATTCCCTTTGAAGTGATAGAAAAATTTATGGTTGATGTGATGGAAAAGGCCGGAATTCAGCGCGAGGATGGAGCAATTGTGGCCGATGTGCTGGTTAAGGCCGACAAGCTTGGTTTCGACTCACATGGTGTAAACCGCCTGAAACCCATCTACCTCGATCGTATAAAAGACGGAATACTTAATCCTGTAACAAAATTGGATGTGGTGAAGGAAACCCCCACCACAGCTGTGGTCGATGGAAACAACGGGATGGGCCATGTAATTGCAAAGAAATCTATGCAAATAGCCATTGACAAGGCCAAACAATACGGTATGGGTATGGTGGCTGTGCGTAATTCTACCCACTATGGTTTTGCAGGTTATTACCCGCTTATGGCCACCGTACAGAATATGATTGGTATTACAGGTACTAATGCCCGTCCGTCCATTGCTCCCACTTTTGGTGTTGAAAATATGTTGGGAACCAATCCGTTAACTTTTGGTATGCCCACCGACGAAGACTTTCCGTTTCTGCTCGACTGTGCAACTTCCATAACCCAGCGCGGCAAAGTGGAAGTGTATGCCCGTATGGGCAAAGAAATGCCCAAGGGTTGGGTTATTGATGAGAATGGTGAATCGAAAACCAATTCGCGCGAAGTGCTCGATGACCTTAATGCCGGACGAGCTGCTTTTACCCCGCTGGGGGGAGTGGGCGAAGATGGCGGCGGTTATAAAGGCTATGGTTACGCAACCGTTGTTGAGATTCTTTCAGCAGCCCTCCAACAAGGGGCCTACTTAAAAATGCTTATGGGTATCGAGAACGGAAAAAAAGTTCCTTACCCCCTGGGGCATTTCTTTATTGCCATTGACATAAATGCCTTTACCGAACCCGCTGACTTTAGAAAAACCGCAGGCAACATTCTGCGCGATTTGCGCGCATCAAGAAAAATGCCCGGACAGAAACGCATATACACCGCCGGAGAAAAGGAGCATGATACCTGGATGTTACGCAAAGACAAGGGAGTTCCTTTTAATGACGCGCTGTTTGATGAATTTGCCGGTATGTGCAAAAACTATGGCCTCGAAAATTATCTGCCCCATTTTCAGAAATAAAAGATTATTTTCTTAATAATAAAAGCCTCCGCCAATTATATAGTCCGGGGGCTTTTTTTATGGGTATAAATGTCTTTTCCGATTTCTTCCCTGTTTTCCGGATGCTACACCTATTTTTAATATGAAGGAAAATCTGGATGTCTGTGCTATTTTTTCTTCCTTCTACTTTTAATGTGATAAATATTTGATTAAATAGACCACATTGAGCTCGCCCAAAGGGCTCGGTTCCCTTAATGGAAAAGTGGCAAAAAATCACGGCTTCGGTTTCGACAACAACAAAACTTCACTCGAGTGTTAAAAGATTCAAGTTCCAGAAAACTCAAGTTTTGTTGTTTAATGAAGCCTTTTTGCCTTTCGGGATTGCGAACCTTTTTTAAAGCACTCTTCGCTTGTTTTGTAAGGTGTTTCCACCAAGGCCGTTTAAGGGGCCCGTACTGTTTTGTTAGTGATTTCAATGAATTGGGTTTTCATTGAGTTGAATTAGTCAAATCAGCAATTGCGGAAGTATGGCAGAAATTTTATTCAAGTGCCCATGGCCTTGGAGATTTTCCGGTAACAAGTCGAAGTGAAACGGAGCTTTTTAGAAAGTTTGCGGTTCCGCAAAGCAGGAATTATTTTAAATGAGCAAAATATTGTTTTGCGGGACATTCAACCTTTCAGCGTAGTGAGCTTCAGACTTGTTACCGGAAAATATCCAAAGCCTTGATTTTTTGTTGCTTTTTGATCAAGCAAAAAGCAAGGCAAATAAAAAAATGAATATAGGTGTATAAAAAGGTTAACAATAGATTACTCTCAAAAAATACTTTGATCAAAGTGGAAATAGTTGTAAACTCAATTAAAACAATAAAGGAAATAATTGGGACACCCATTTTGCACCAACAAAAAAATAATAGATTGCAAATCACTATTGTCCGATAAAAAAAATAGAGAAAGAAGGTAATTAAACCTCCCTTCCCTTTTCGTAGATTTGAA
>JBBISA010000025.1:0-53926 GCA_037441525.1 Bacteroidota bacterium | reverse complement strand
ACAAATTAAGTTTTTCTAAAGCGGGGTTAAACCCGGCTTAGTCATTAGTTCATTGAATTCCTAATGACTAATCCGGGTTAAATATTATTTTGTGCTGCGAAATAAACCTGGCCCAAGACATTTAATTCATTGACAGCGCAATTCGCAGAAATTTTGGAATAAAAAGTCTATCAAATTATAACTGGCAAGATTGCGGATAATCATATTTGATCAATAATAGCTTTTAAATTCCATAATTAAATACCCTAATCATCTGGCATCAGAAATATGTTTTGTTGATTGTTAATAAAAACAGGCTTTATTATTTCAATTCAGAACATTGAAGAATTCTAATTCATTGCCCTTAAAAGCATTCTGGCACTTTAAATTCACACGAAATATTTGATGATAATTACTCAATTACCAAATAATTCAATTGCATAAATACCGCAAAATCAAAAAATTAAACATACGTTAAACCAAAATTGACGTTTAATTGTTAATTTTGCATTAACGAAAAAAACTCGTTTAACCAAACCAACAAATCTTTTTTATGACAAGAAGAATCATTACTACCAATCTTGCCCTTCTTTATCAGGAGGCTGCTGAAAAATACGATAGGCTTCCTGCTTTTGCAACCCGACAAAGCGCTTTAAACTGGACACCGGTAACCTATCGGGGTATTTATGAACAGGGGCTTGCCCTGGCCACCGGTTTAATTGAACTTGGGGTTAAAGCCCGTGATCATGTGGGACTATTTGGCGATAATCGTATTGAATGGATGTTGTCTGATTATGCCGTTCAGTTTTGTGGTGCAGCAGATGTGCCCCGTGGCCGCGATGTTTCTGAAGATGAACTGCTCTATATACTAGACCATGCAGGCATCGAGGTTGCTTTTGCAGAAACAATGGAGCTTCAGAACCGAATACTTAAACTTAAAAACCAATTGCCAAAACTTCGGGAAGTAATTCTGCTGGACCCCAAAGGCACTATTGCTGATGGTGCCCGTTCTCTGGCTGAAGTGCTCGAAATGGGTGCTAACCTGAGAGCCCGAGGTGATCGAAGAGCTGAAGAAAGAATAAAAGGTATTTTGCCTGATGACCTTTTTACTCTCATTTACACATCCGGAACCACCGGACGGCCAAAAGGTGTTATGCTTACCCATGCCAATATGATGTCGCAAATAAGAACCATTCCAGGTTTTCAGGATATTAACGACCGTGTTTTGTCAGTACTTCCCATCTGGCATATTTTCGAGAGGGTTATTGAAATGTACACCCTTAGTTTTGGAGGGTGCACCTATTACTCCAACATTTCAACCCTTGGAGATGACATGCGCAATGTAGAGCCCACCTTTATGGCCTCTGCCCCGCGTCTCTGGGAAAAATTACACGAACGGATTATGAAGGGGATAAAATCGTCTCACCCTGTAAGGCAGGTGCTCTTTTACATTGCCTATTTCCTGGCAAAGCAATATAAAAACTCCGAGTATTTTATCACCAACAAATATCTGAAAATTAAGCCTGAGCCCTTCTGGAAGCGTTGGCTGTTGATGCCGTTGCATATTTTGAGGTGGACAGTGATACTACCCTGGTACGGATTTTTTAATGCTGCTGTTTTGGAAAGAATAAGGCTTGGTGCGGGAGGTTCGCTTACAACGACTATTTCGGGCGGTGGTGCATTGCCCATCCATATCGATAAGTTTTTCAATTATGTAGGCATCCAGGTTTTAGAAGGGTATGGAATGACAGAAACATCACCGGTAATCTCTGTAAGATATCGCACCAACCTGGTGGTAGGCACTGTGGGCCCGCCCATGCGTGAAACCGAGGTCAGAATTGTTGACCCCGAAACAGGCGAAACACTTTATCCTAATACCAGCCATAAAAACGAAGGTCGAGGCCTGCGTGGCGAAATCTGGGTTAAAGGCCCTCAGGTAATGAAGGGTTATTATCGCGAAGAAGAGCTTACCCGTAAAACAATTGTTAATGGCTGGATAAGAACCGGCGACCTGGGCACCATCACATACAATGATTGCGTGAAAATCCTTGGTCGCGTTAAGGCCACAATAGTACTTTCGAGTGGCGAAAACGTTGAACCTGAACCTATAGAAATGCGGCTTCAACAAAGCCAATACATTGAGCATTGCATGCTTGTTGGACAGGACAAACGCTTTTTGAATGTATTGATAGTCCCTTCGCTTATCGAGTTCAGGCAGGCGGGTTTCAAGGAACAATCGCTCAGTGAGCTTGCCCAAAATCCTGAAGCCCAAAAAATAATCCGTAACGAAATACGCAAAATGACATCAATCTCGAACGGGTTCAAGAGATATGAACAGATTCGCGATTTCAGAATCCTCCCTGATGCGTTTAAGGTAGGAGAAGAACTTACCAACCTCTTCAAGGTGAAACGTCATGTTGTTGAACAGAAATTCAGCACCATTATTTCAGAATTATTCGAAAAAGATACATCTGCAAACAATTAATATTATGGAATTTAACACTCAATTATTATACGCCCACGACCAGGCACTGCTTGCCCTAATGATATTTGTAATTATGCTGGGTATGGGCTCAAGCCTTACCGTTGATGATTTCCGGGCCGTTTTCAGACAACCCAAAGGAGTTGCAATAGGATTTTTATCTCAATTCGGATTAATGCCCCTTATTGCATATACCCTGGCAACATTCTTTAATTTTCCGCCGGCTTTCGCCATTTCTCTGATTTTGGTAGGTTGTCTTCCCGGAGGAACTACATCCAATATGTTTACTTACTTTTCAAGGGGCTCTGTTGCGCTAAGCATATCCATGACCACCGCATCTACCATGATGGCAATAATAATGATGCCCCTGCTGCTAAAATTATACACCCCCGGCTTTACTGCCCAGATAACGGCTAGTATGGCAGCTGGCGAAGGAGCCCCCGAATTTGTAATCCCAACCGGTAATATTATCAGTTCTTTGGTTTTGGTGCTGGTACCGGTAGTTTTGGGAATGATACTAAGACGAAAATCGCCGGTTTGGGCAAAAACCGCTGAGGACACAGCCGGGTTTGTTGGTATTATAGTTATTTTATATCTCATTTTAACTGCCTTTACCCGCCACACCAAATACTTTATTCAAACCCCCTGGGAAGTTTATGTGGGCGCCGTAGGCCTTGGCCTGGCCGGTTTTCTCTTTGGATTCTGGCTTTCGAGGGCACTCGGGATGTATCCAATTTTTCAGCGTGCCATCTCACTGGAAACAGGTATTCAAAATGGCCCGGTTGCCTTTGCTGTTATTCTGCTAAGTTTTAATGAACCCGTTCAAAGCCCGATGATCTGGCTCGCCATTCTTTACTCTACCTTTATCGTAATTACATCATCTGTAATTACTCTGTTTTACAGGCATTACGGAAAACCCGACTGGGATGTATATAAAAACACCCAGGTTCACAACCGGTTGTTTGGAAGTGAGTATGTAACCCAATATCCGGCTGAATTTCTTCCTAAAGGATTGAGAAGAGACCCCAGCCAGGGAACATCGCTAAGCCAGCGAAGGTAAAAAGCATAATGGACATAAGGCATTAGGGCAGGCAGGACTAAAGAAATTCAACCCAAATTTGTCATCAGCCGTTTTTCTAAAGCGGGGTTAAACCCGGCTAAGTCCGTAGTTCATTGCATTCCTATAGACTAATCCTGGTATAAGTTAAAGTCTTTTTTTGATACTATCTGAATCCAGTTTTCCATTATGCTATTAAAAAGAATCAGGGGTGGTTGGCCTGTGGCAACAACCCCTGATTTTGATCCGGATTAGTCATTAGAAAAAATGGCTGATGACAAATCTGTGTTTAATTCAATCATTAATTTTTACTGCAGAGAAGCAATACTGTTGGTAAGTAATGCCTTTACATAAGGATAATTGTGCGCTCCGTAACTACTATCATAATATACGAGTTTATAATTATGAACAGCTCCCGCCTGTTTAGCAGTTAAGGTCTTGGGGACAGTGAACATACCGTTGGCGTTCATGAGTCCTTGCTGAAGAATCAGGGTTTCGAGCTGGGTTAGCAATCCTTTTATTTCGGTGCGATTTGTACTCATTGTAGTTGCGAGAGTGGCTGCATTTCCGTGGCAACCTGTGGCTGTACAACCAGAATAGTTGTAGGCTGTTTTATCATTATATACAACATTCATCTGGTGCCCGCCGGCAAGATAACCAACCGGAGTTGACATGTGGCAGGTTACACAACCCTTGCTTACGATGGTTGTATGCATTGAATTTGAATAGGCCAGGGAACCTGGCACCTCGTATGCACCATTCCCAACACCCGCAAAAATATTGGCTTGTGGTGCGTAGTGAGGAGACCAACGGGCGTTGCTTATAGTAATATCTGGTCCACCAATTGCCGGCATGGGCGAAACATTGCGAGCCTGATGGCAATTGGCACAAAGGTTTGAAGAACCATAATTGTAGCTTTTGCCTCCGAGAATAAGCGTTACGGCCTTGTCGGTACGAAGCTTATAATCTTCAGTCGTATATTTTTCATGTATCTGATGGCAGGTTCGACAATTGATTGCAGTAGGCTCACTAACTAAGACTTGGTTGCCAGTAGCTATGATCTCGCGAAAGCCCTTGCTGGTATGGCAGTGTGAGCATCCGGCTGTATTTCTGATAATATTCGTACCGCTGGCATGTTTAGACCTTTTAACCTGGTCCATTTTGGCAACAATTACTTCACCAAAATTATGACAGGTTTGGCAGGTTTCAACAGCATCGGCTCCATCAGCACCTGGGGGTCCTTCGGGCCCAACCTTGGTACAACTGGAAATAACCATTGACCCCAGCATAACACTTAACAGTGTTGAGAATATAGCCAAAGTGATTTTTCTTTTCATAGTAGAAATGTTTAAGTGATTACAAATTTGGCGTTTTTGAGTTTGTGTTATCTTGTTGAAAATTTTCATCGCTATCGTTTATTTCACGATAGCCGTAGATGATTGATTTAATGTTGTCGGCAGGCCTTCCGCCAATCGTCAATAAATATAAATGAATAATAAGAAATATCGAAATAAAAAAACCAGCAATAGAATGAACCAGGCTGGTAAGCATAATGCCGCTATATCCAAATACATTCAAAACAATTGTTTCGGGGTAAATCAATGCCCATCCCGTTATGAAGGTTATGGGTGTTATAGCGTGCATAATCACATTATAGGTTATAAGCTGAATTGGGTTGAACTTCTGTTTTTCAGTTACCTGAAAAGGACTTTCCTGACCCTGAAATATACCAAAAAGGTAATACCTTAACTGCCGGGCAAACGAGGTAAGCAATCCTTCAGTTTTAACCACATAATACCGACCAATAGATGTAAATACCACACCTCCCAAAAAAACAAAATAGGAAAAAGTGAGTAATACACCGGCAATGTTATGCCAACCCACTGCCAGGTCGAACCGAATAAGTGGATAGTTGGGGCTCGAATACTGCATACTTATACCCGTTATTATCAAAACAATCATGAGTACAGCATTGAAATGATGCCAGATGCGAAGCCACAGGGGATACAAATAGAGCTTTTTCTTTCCCATACTACTTGTTTGCTTTTTTATTGTGAAGGTATCTCAGCGTTGCGTGAATGGCAATTGCTAATGTTACCAATCCAAAGATAACAACACTTATCACATTGAAATAATAATTTCTATTGGCACCAATAATGTATGCTTCGGTGGTTATTGCAGCATTGAAGAAACCATACCTGTTTCGACGGTCAACAATCTGGTGTTTGTAAAGTGAGGCCATAAGGATGGAGTTGGTTGAATGACATTCCACACAATTGCGTACCGCCTCAGAAGCAGGTTTAACATGGTGTGCCACAAGAATATCCTGGTTTGTGGCAGCATGACAGTCAATGCACCTTACTTTGCGGAAATGAAGGCTCTGATTTGGAAGCCAATCATGCTTTGAAAGCATATTGGTCAGTTGTCTTTCAATAAGTACCTCATAATGACTGATATCGCCATGGCAACCCAAGCACATTGCATTATTATGTGCAACAATTTCGGTAATGTTGCCTCCGGCGCGCAGGGTCATGCGGTAGGTATGGGGATTATGACAACTCCAGCAACTAAAGTCTTCAATTAACTTATCGCCATGAACACTTTTCTGAAATTCCTGCTCAATGGTATGGAAATTAAATTCGGCAAACTGTTCTCCTGTACCATGGCAATCAAGGCATGTAAACTGCACATCAAACTTGGCTTCGATAGGATGGGGGTGCATTTCATAATCCAGAGAATGACAATCAAAACAAGAGAAACTTCCGTGGGTGGCGTTTGCAAAAGAATGGGGGTCAATCCTTAATTCATCATAAATCTTCATAGAAACTACTTCCCCGGTTTCAGGATTAACTAGGTCATACCTGAATTTGCTGTGACATTCAAGACAAGCCAGTGATTCTTCATCAATGCGGCTTTCTAACCCCTGCGTTTCGCTGCTATTTTCTGAATCAACATTTACACTTGCGCCAGCAAACAACCAGGCTATTACCAGCGGAACTACCGGAATAAACCAGCGCAGGACTCTGGATGCTAATTTTGATTGTGCTTTGGTCATACTTACCTATTAAAATAATAAACTGGGAAAGCAGAAATATATAAAAGTGCACCCGGATACTTCAATTGATTATCCGGGTGCAACAGGCTTTATTGTTTCAAACTTCTGAGAAAGTTCACCACGGCCCAGCGAGCTTCTTCATCGGTAATTTGCGATTCAAAATTGGGCATCTCATCCCGACCTTTGAACGACATGTAATAAATCTCGCCATCGTTATATTTCTCTTGCCACTCCTTTTTAGTGAAATCGCCGGCAAATGTTTTAAGCTGGTTGGCCATGGGGCCATCTCCCTGGCCTATTCGGCCGTGGCAAGAGCGGCAATGCCTTGTGTACTCATTACGACCCAAACGCAAAAGCGCCTGATCGTTTGCATGAGGGTTTCTTTTATTCTTAAACTCAGCGGGGATGTTCCACGGGGCACCTGCTTTTTGGTTGGGGGGCTGCATGAATGATAAAAAACTAACTGCTGCAAAAACTACCAGCATTGTCATTATTGCTGAAATTCTCATGTTTTTAAAAAATTAAATTAAACAAAAATGGTTGTATTGAAATTATTTAATGCTCCATAGACGGGTAATAGTAAATCCAAACATCATTTCACCCTTTGTCCAGTCATTTTGGTTATATAAGGCGTTGTGTTGTGGTATCATACCATCAGTCGACGAAATATAAATATTGAAAGCATGTGTACTGGTGCGGATTTCCCATCCCAAGCCGAGATTGGGTTTTGCGGGATTGGTGAATTCGCGGTATTCGGCAATTTCCTGAATTTTCAAGGGAATATCATACTGAAAAAGTATGGATGAACGCGGGGTTATATTCACACGTCCATTTAATCCAACTGATATTTTATCATGATCTATCAGGTCTTCCACCATGTTATAATGGGTAAAACTGGCGTTTGCCTGTACCGAAAGCCAATCAGTAAATTTGCGACCCACAATAAGTTGTGAAAAATAAGAATACCGGCTTAAGAAATTATAATTTTTCCCAAAGGCCTCTTTATTACGTCCATCAATAGCCATATTTGCAAAAACACCCACGGCAACAGGTATTGTATTTTTTCGTGTTTGCTGCACGATAGTATATTTAACAGAGAAATCGCTATACATATTGATGCGGCTAAGGCCATAACCAATCTGTAGATTTTTTAACGGTACATAGCTTATGGCCATTCTGATGTTGGCACCAGGAGCATATATTCCAAATACATCAGACAAGCCATTGTCCATTTTGCCAAATTTATGCTGAATAAAATACTCCATGGTGCCGGGGGTAGAAATAACTGTTGTTTGGTTATCAATTAGTATGCCGCTTGCAAAAGGAGAACGAACTGGAAGGTCCTTTGGGCGTTCTTCCTGGTCCTGGGCTTTGAGTATATAGCTAATGGGTATAAGAATACTGCAAATAAGGATCACTTTTCTCATAATAGATCAGTTTTGGGGTTAGTTATTCTCTGCACCTTGTTTTATCCACGATAACACGAGAGCGGCTTGCAAGTGGGTATATTTCTTTACTGAATGTGTTGATGTGCCCGGCAGCGGATAAGAATATATTTTGCTGGCTTCTGGGTTTTCACGGTTGATTAAGGCTGGCACAATCGACTGGTATGCTTTGGAAGTAGTTAAATCGGGCGAAGTAGAACCCGATGTATGGCAAGCTGTGCAGTTATTTCCATTATTAAAAATAGGCACTATGTCCGACATAAAACTTACAGGCTCATTCGGGTCGGGAAGGTCAATTTCAATCTTATCATATTCGCAGGAAGCAACCATTACTAAAAAAATAATTGCTATACATGATTGAAACAAAGGTCGAATATTTTTAGTGGATTTCTTCATTTTACAGGATATTAAGACTCTTACAAAACAAAGAAATTTTTCTTTATTAAATAGCCAATAGCAACTGATTTTAGTCTAACCGACCATTGATATACATCAACTATACAATGATATTCGTCAATAATGTTTTGATATAAATCAACCCAATGCCTGATTGGTGGCGCTTTTGAATTGCTCAATAATTGCAGTCAGTTCCCTTATTTTGTCCTGATTCTCGCGATCCTTTTCTGCCATAGCTTCCTGTGTAGCCGAAAGCTCTTCCATGTTCTGCCTCATTTCTTCTTCCTGTGCTCTCATCTCTTCTGCCTGTTGTTGCGATTTTTCGAGTAGTATTCTTGTGTTGTATGTGGTTTTGAGATTCGAAATTGCTGATGCGATTATCTCCCCAATTTTTTCTGTAAACTCAATTTCATGTTTCTGAAATGGTTTAAAGGCAGCAAGTTCAATTACACCAAATATCTGATCATTTAATTTTAATGGAAGAATTAATAACGACCTGGGATTCTGATCGCCCAACCCCGAAGTTATTCGCATGTAGTTGTCTGGGATTTTTTCCATATATACAGGCTTGCCTTCCAGGAAACAGGTACCTACAAGTCCTACACCTATTTCTACCTTTTTCTCAAGATACTTGCGCCGGTCGAAAGCATAGCATGCAGTTAATTCAAGAAAACGGTCACCGGCAATTTCATCATTGATGAGAAAAATTCCGCCCTGGTTGATTTTCATGTATTTAACCAGATTTGAAATTATCAGGTACGAAAGCTCATTTATATCATCAGTATTCTGACGCGTGATATCAGCGAATTTTGCCTGTCCTTGTGTTATCCAGTTACGGATATCATCCTCGGCTTTTCTCTTCAAATCTTCATCACGTGAAGCCTGAAGACTTTTCTGCATTTGCAGCAAAGCCTGGCCCAATTCATCATCATCGCTCAACAGAGCATGTGTCTCACCATAGTTCCCCTGACCAATTTTACGGGCAAATTCGGCAGTTGATCTCAATCCGGACAGCAACTTGTTCATCCCTAAAGCAATTTTACCAACCTCGTCTTCCCGGCCTTCAAAACCAATCTTTGCATTAATCCGTCCAAATGCTGCATCTTCAACAATGTTGTTTATTTTCAGGATCGGGTCTGCAATATTTCTTGCCATAAGGTAAACAACCACTGATATCACCACGAGCCCAACCAATCCAATAAACAGAATAAGATTGCGCAAATTGCGCGATGCAGCATTAATCTCGTAAAGAGGCACTTCAGTCATAACAGCCCATGACTCGGGAACAGATTCAAACCTGACCGGAAGAAATGTTCTGAATACTCCACCCCCGGTCTTGTTGCTATATGTGTATAATAAATTATTCTTTAATGCACTTTCTACCCTTTTTCCATGTTCACCCTCCACTATTTCTGCAATGCTTTTACCAATCAAGGTGGGGTCGTGATGAGAAGCAACGCTCAGGTTGCTTGATAAAACAGCTGCTGTGCCTGATTCAAACAAGTGCACATTTTGAATAATACGGTAAATGTTTTTCATATCAATATCGATCCCTACAACACCCTGAAACTTTCCGTCGACAATAATTGGCGTAACCACACTGGTTACGTATATATTGTTTTGCCCGGTTTGGTTATAGTCGCGCATGTATGGATTGATGATCGTTTTGGTGCCGCGTTCTTTGGGAAGGGTATAAAAGGGCTGTGAAAAATCATTCAATGTGCTCCAGTTAATGGCCACCGAGCCCTTATCCAAATAGTATGAAAGGGAAAAACGCCCATGAGATTCTTCATATAGGGGATCGTCCATATAAAATTCATCCTTGCCATCATAGGAATTTGGCTCCCAGGCAGTCCATACGGCAATATAATGATCATCGCCGGTAAGAATGTTTATAAAAATCATCTCTATGGCTTCGCGGGTAACCCCATCGGCATAACGCAGAGCCATTAATGTGTTGGCAAGAGTGTTAGTAGTTTCAAGTGCTTGTTCAAGATAAACTTTTATGTTGCTTGCTACCCCTTCAGAAAGACTCACTGAAAAATCGTTTGCATAAGTACCGGCCTGCCGGGATGAACGGGCACCTATGAGCACCAGCATAAACACATTCATTAACATTACCGCTCCCAGAACATATACTATGAGCCGACGGATTATGCTTTTGTGGATTTTGGAAATAATAAACTTCATAATGGTCCCTTCCCTTTTTTTTAGCGGATAAAGAAAAAAACTGATTTTGTTTGTTTTCCGGCAAATTTAGTTTTTTTGCAATATTGTGCGTTAAATTTTTTCTATTAATTTGCATTATTCTCATGTCAAAATTATCACTAGTTAACATCTCCCCTGATTAAAATGTCCAAAACAATTCCAACAACCACATCGATGAAATTGATAAAAACATCAGTTTGTATTGACCTTTATCATTTATTAATTGATTTATATCAATTGGTGTTCGAAAACTAATTAACATTTTAACTACATTTACAACTATCTCAAAACACACCAACTGATGGTTCGAAATATGACAGTAGTATTATCAAACACATGTCTGGCCTGTAAACAACCCGCAGATGTATTTAATGCCCTTACCGTTGATGAAGTAGAAAAAATAGACTGTAACAAATCCAGTGTAGACTATAAACCCGGAGAGATAATTTTTAAGCAAGGTGCACCAGCAAACTCATTTGTTTGTGTTACATCAGGGCTTGTTAAACTTTACAAGGAACATCATCCGGGAAGCAACCTTGTTATTGGCCTTACCAAACCTGTAAATTACATTTTTGAACCAGGCCCGTTTGTTAATCATCATCATCATATTACAGCCGTGGCCTGCGAATATACTACCGCGTGTTTGATTGATGCACACGTAGTGAAAGACCTTATTTCGACCAACCCCCATTTTGCCAGCGAAATCATAAAAAAAATCAGTTTTCTCACAGTTAGCCTATTCAATCGAATATCGAGTTGCACACAAAAGCATGTTTACGGAAGAGTAGCTGACACCCTACTTTACCTATATCCGGGCATTTACCCCAACAATCCATTTGAAATAGCTCTGTCGCGACAAGACCTGGCTGATATGTCGGGCATGACCAAAGAAAGTATTATCAGGGTTCTTAAGAAATTCAAGGAAGATAATATTATTCAATTAGAAGGAAACACTATGCAAATAATTGACCGTGAAAAACTTGAGTTTATTTCAGTGAAGGGATAAATGATGCATCGATTATTTCATTGGAAGCAAATAAATTAGAGCTACATATTCTACATGTAAAAACTTAACAGAATAAATTCCTGAAAATTAATTGAGTATTTTTAGTTAATTATTATATCTTTGCTGCGAATTTTTAAATTTTTCAATTTTATTACTTTTTTACATGAATACCGGAACAGTTAAATTTTTCAATGAAACCAAAGGTTTTGGTTTTATTAAGGAAACAGGAAGCAACAAAGAATACTTTGTACATGCAACAGGCCTTATCGACGAGATCAGAGAAAATGATGAAGTTACCTTTGACCTTAAAGAAGGCAAAAAAGGGTTAAATGCAGTGAACGTTAAATTGTCGTAATCGCCGATATAACTTCATATCATTCTGAAGTTGGGAAAATGAACTGTTACAAAATAGTGAATTCCTAACCAACCTAAAACCTGATACAAAAACCCTGAAGTTTCAGAAACCTCAGGGTTTTTTCTTTTACAAACAGGATGTTTTCAGCATCCACATTTTTTTTCATGCATAAATGGATACCGAAAGTCGGTTGGAGGAGAAAAGGTTTCCTTAATCGTACGGGGGCTGATCCATCTCAGCAAGTTTAAGTAACTCCCGGCCTTATCGTTGGTGCCTGATTGCCGCGAGCCTCCAAATGGTTGCTGCCCAACAACTGCACCAGTTGGTTTATCATTTATATAAAAATTACCAGCTGCGTAGCGTAGTATCTGGCAGGCCTTTACAGTAGCATATCTATCTTGCGAAAAAATACTTCCGGTAAGGCCGTAGGGTGAGGTATTGTTGCACAATTCAAGCGTTTTTTCAAATTCGCTATCCTGATAAATATATATGGTTAATACGGGACCAAAAATCTCCTCTTCCATGGTGAAAAAATGAGGGTTTGTTGTTAGGATAATGGTAGGGTCAATAAAATATCCAACAGAATTATCGTAGGTGCCACCAGCCAAAATTTCAGCATCTGGCGATGATCTGGCTTTTTCGATGTATCCGGTAATATTGTTAAAAGCACGTTCGTCAATAACAGCATTTACAAAATTGCAAAAGTCCTTCACATCCCCTTTTTTAATCATTTTCATATTCGATTCTACCTTTTTTCTGATTGCCGGCCATATAGATTGGGGTATATAGGCCCTTGATGCGGCCGAACATTTCTGCCCCTGGTATTCGAATGCTCCACGCACCAGGGCAGTTCCAACCTCGTCAACCCTTGCCGAAGGATGCACAAAAACAAAATCTTTTCCACCGGTTTCGCCTACCACCCGCGGGTATGACTTGTAGCTTTCAAGATTAAGAGCCACCTGCCGCCACAAATGGTTGAAAGTTTTATTACTGCCTGTAAAATGAATACCTGCAAGGTCTTTGTGTTTCAGCACTACATCGCCTACATCGGCACCCTGCCCGGGCAGAAAATTGATCACACCGTCGGGAAGTCCCGCTTCCTTATAAATCTGCATGAGGTAATAGCTGGAGAGGAGTGAATTTGTAGCAGGTTTCCAAACCACAACATTCCCAAGGATAACCGGCGCCAGTGCAAGGTTAGAAGCTATGGCGGTAAAATTAAAAGGGGTAACCGCAAATACGAATCCTTCAAGGGGTCTGTACTCTACCCGGTTTAGATTACCTACTTCACTGTGGGGCTGGTCGTTGTAGATTTCAGATACAAAATGGGTGTTGAACCTGATAAAATCTACTGTTTCACAAGCAGCATCAATTTCGGCCTGAAAGGCATTTTTCCCCTGCCCCACCATAGTAGCCGCATTAATAAGATACCTGTACTTTTTACTAATAAGGTCGGCCGCTTTAAGCAGAATGGAAGCCCTTTCAACCCACGATATTACCGACCATTGGCGATGTGCCTCAAGGCAAGATTCGATAGCCATCAACACTTCCTTTTCGCCGGGTTTGTGATAAACAGCCACTACATTCTGATGGTTGTGTGGGCTGACAACCACCCCCGTATTGCCGGTTTTTATTTCTTTGCCTCCAATAATTAAAGGAATTTCAATTTGCATGTTGCTTTGCCGTTCCAATTCCCTTTCAAGGGCTTTTCGTTCCGGTGAATCTGCTGTGTAGGCTAAAACAGGCTCGTTTTGTGGCCTGGCGTAATAAAATTGTGCATTATTCATAAAATGACAGCATTTTTTATGTTGTATTCTGACAAATAAAAAACCTGAGTTCCTTGCATAGAAATCAGGTAGAATTCACATTGTTTAATTAAAACAACCAGATTTAAAAAAAGTTCTAAAATCTAACAATTAGTTTTTTGACACAATAAAAACCACCAGGGGCTTAAAGGAGTAATTGAAAAATCAAAGACGTACATCAAGGCCGAACCTGAAAATTGGATTTTGAAAATGTACCACACTGTTGTTGTTGAAATTATACAACAACATAATGTTCAGAAACGCTCTCGAACCTATCTGGGTACGGTATCCGCCTCCAAGAAAATAGTTCTGTTCCCAGAAACGCCCTCTTTCTCCGGGAGTTACCTGCCAGTTCATCTGAGAATCAAGATTAAGGGCTTCGTACTCGGTATGGACAAAAATCTGACGGGTAATACTGTATCGGGAATAAATACTTCCGCCATAAATATGGGTAACAGAGGTAAAGCCTGACAAATTGCCCCAACCCCGGTTGCGGTAATACTGATAGGTAAGCCCCAATCCAGAGGTAAGCCGGTTGGTAACCCTAAAGCCCACTGTAGGGGATATTATTACCGATGTGGTTAAATTACCAATCTGAAGGCCAATATTTCCGCCAACATAAATGCGTTCACGCAGTGGGATTTCCTTAACTTTTTCTTCGGTATCCTGCGCGAAAGTGAATAAGGGGGTTGCTACAATGATAAGAAAGGCAATAAGAATGTTGTAAATTTTCATGGCTTTTATTTGTATCTGTTTATTTCATTCAAACCTCAAAACCAATACCAATGTTCAATTTGATGTAAACCCGACAAACATTGAAAAAAGAGTATTTTTGCAAATATCCAAAATCATTTGCAGATGAGAAAGGTTTATGCCATTGGGGAAAGTTTGATTGATATTATTTTTAAGGATGGTGATGTTAGAGCGGCCAGGCCTGGCGGATCAATGCTCAATAGCGCTGTATCGCTGGGCAGAGCAGGCACAAAGATCGTCTTCGTCTCAGAATTTGGAAATGATATGGCAGGAGACTTTGTTGCCGGTTTTCTTGAAGAAAATGGTGTTGACACATCGCTGGTAAGCCGCTATAATACCGGGAAAACCACCCTGGCACTTGCTTTTGTAAACCAGAAAGGAGATGCATCCTACGATTTTTACAAGCTTTATCCCCCCGAAAGATTTCAGCTGGGTCTGCCACCATTCTCAGCCAACGATATTTTTCTGTTCGGTTCCTTTTTTGGCATCGACCCCGCTATCAGACCAACACTTCTGAAAATTCTTAATCATGCCCGCAACATGGGCGTCCTGATTGTTTACGACCCAAATTTTCGCAAGGCCCATGCACACCAATTAGAAAAATTACTACCCCTTATCATTGAAAATATTGAAATGGCATCGGTGATAAAAGCGAGTAATGAAGACCTTGAACTAATTTTTGGTTCAACCCAGCCCTCAAGGCTACGACAAATTGCTGCTTTTGGAAATAAACCTCTGGTCATCACACACGGCGCCCAGGGAGCACAGATTGACACCCCTGATTATCAATCACTTTTCCAAACAACGCCCGTTAATGTAGTTAGTACCATAGGTGCAGGCGACAATTTTAATGCAGGTTTCGTTTACGGGTGTATCGATCAGGGAATTCTGAATGCAAATCTTAACCAAATAACTCCTGTGCAATGGGAAAAGGTGGTAAGATTTGCTATGGCTTTTGCGGCAGAAGTTTGTCAGAGTTTCGATAATTACATTTCGCCCCAATTTGCAGCGACACTTCATACTAACAGGCAGAATTAACATCAGGAAGAAAAAACCAAAATAAACATGTCTAATTTCCTGGTTTACAAATCATCGGCAGGAAGCGGAAAAACCTACACCCTTGTTAAGGAATATCTGAAAATTGCCTTAAAAGAACCTGGGTCAGTACAGGGTATTCTGGCCATAACCTTTACCAATGCTGCGGCTTCAGAGATGAAAGGACGAATCATTGAAGCACTGGGCGACCTGAGCTCACTTGCAGGAAAATCAACTGAACAAAGAAGCAAAAAAGCTCACCAACTCCTGAAGACCATAGCAACAGAAACCGGTCTCTCAGACGGAGAAGTGATTCAGAATGCAGCAATGGCATTATCATTTATTCTGCACAATTACAGCGAATTCAGTGTAAGCACTATCGATAGTTTTGCATCTAAGGTAATCCGCAGTTTTGCCTTCGACCTGCACCTGCCCCTAAACTTTGACGTTGAACTTGATCAGGAACAAATGCTCGCCCAGGCCATCGATTTGCTGGTAAACCGAGCCGGACAGAAAGAAGAAGAGGCACTTACACGGCTGTTGGTTGAATATATCGAAACCCGCACCGACGAGGATAAAAACCACTACATCGAAACCGATATGGCTCAGCTGGCAAAATCTCTTATGGATGAAAAAGGCACTCTTTATATTGAGAGGCTCAGAAATATAACCCTTCAGGATTTTGGCACCATCAACAGGAAACTTTCCCAAAGTATTAAAATGTTTGAAGACCAGATTATTGCATTGGCGAAACAAGCACGCAGACTTATTGACGATGAGGGTATTCCGGATAGCGCGTTTTACCAGGGAAATAAAGGTATTGGCGCCTGGTTTTCAAATATGGCTAATGGTAATATAATCGAAAAGATCAATCCTAACACCTATGTTTCTGATGCTATTAATGCTCAGAAATGGACTTCGGGAAAGGCTACAAATACTGAAAAGGATTCGATAATGCAAGTTAGCGTACAGTTAAGCAGTTTGTTCAATTCTATTCAGCAATTAGCCGCCCAGGGTTTATTACACTATAAAGAATTCAGACTTGTGAGGCGAAACCTTTTCCCCATGGCAGTTTTGTGCGAACTTGAAAAGGTGATGAACCAGATGAAAGCAGAAAACTCGGTGTTGCATATCTCCGATTTTAACCGAAAAATATCGGAAATTGTAGCCGCAGAGCCGGCGCCTTTTATTTATGAACGTATTGGGGAAAAGTATCAGCATTACATGATTGATGAGTTTCAGGACACCTCTGTGCTTCAATGGCAAAACCTGCTTCCGCTCATTGATAATTCACTGGCTACATCGAGTGTAAATCTGGTGGTTGGCGATGGAAAACAGGCCATTTACCGCTGGCGAAATGGCGATGTTGAGCAGTTTGCAAGCTTGCCCAATTTACCTTCTTCCATAAATGCCAAAAACAGAACCCACTGGGAAAACTCACTCAAAAGAAACTATCAGGGAATAAATCTTGAAACCAACTGGCGTTCGCTGCCCCATGTGGTTGATTTCAATAATAAGTTCTTCCGGTTTGCAAGCCGGTATCTGCCCGTAGACCTGGCACCCATTTATGCCGATCTAGAGCAGAAAACACCTGAAGAAAAAACCGGAGGTTATGTTGAGATAAATTTTGTAAAATCGGATGAAGGTGGCAAGGCTGAATATCAGAAAAATACCCTTACCAGCATTGAAGAGGCAATCAACACCCTTTGTGTATCGGGCCATAAACTGAGTGACATAACAATATTGTGTCGTGCCAACAGCGAGGCAAGTATGGTGGCCCGCCATCTGCTTGAGAAGGGATTCAGGGTTATCTCCTCAGAATCTCTCCTGCTAAGCCAGTCGCAAAAAGTCAATTTTATTATTTCAATTTTGCAGGTGATTGGGCTGGGAGCTCAAAAAGCTTCAGTTACAGGGATAATAAGCTTTTTGATAAGAAGCGGACTTTCTAAAGCCCCGTTTCATCAAGCCTTGGGCGAGATAATTCCTGCAGGAAAGGGTTTCAACAGCCTTGAAACTGAACGAAAACTTGAACTCTGGCTTGCAAAGGAGAACCTGGGTTTTTCCTTTTCCATGAGCCGCCATTATGGACTCTACGACCTGGCCGAATCAATTCTGGGAAGATTTTTTAACAACTCCAAAACCGACCCTTATGCAGCATTTTTCATGGATGTAGTATGGGAATACTCCAACAGGTTTGTTTCCTCAGTTACCGGATTTCTTGAGTGGTGGGATGAAAATTCAGGCAAATATTCAGTTGCGGTTCCAGAAGGGGTTGATGCAGTGCAGGTAATGACCATCCATAAATCAAAGGGACTTCAGTTCCCCGTGGTCATTTGTCCCTTTGTTGACAAAGATTTTTCCAAACCAGGCAAAGATGGCGAATGGGTTGAACTTAACAAATATGATGAAACAGCCCCGTTGACAATTGCCTGGCTTTCTATTTCAAAAGCGATGGAGGGTACTACCTATCAATCACTCTGGGAAAACGAAATGGGAAAAACCCTTCTTGATGTATTAAACATAGCCTATGTGGCATTTACACGGCCAATTGAAAAATTGTTTATCCTTTCTAAATATCCACCGTCTGGTAAATTCTCAGACAAGAACCTTTCTGGGTATCTGAAATTGTTCCTCGAAGAAAATCAATTATGGAACCCAGCTGCTCCTGTATTCAGTTTCGGACAATTTGCACCAATGAATACTATCAACCCTAAGGAGCGAAGCATCAACCAGGAAGAGGAGTTTTTCTCTGAGTACATAAGCACCTCCTGGAAAAATAAAATCACCATTCATTCGAGGCAAAAACATGCAAAAGTTGATGATGCCATTGCCCGCGGTACCCTTATTCATGCCATTATGGAAAAGATAAATTGCCCGGAAGACATTGAAAATATACTACACCTGTTTTTAAATTCGGGCAGCATAAATTATGATGATGTAAACGAATTGTCGGGCAGGATAAAAGGCATTATCGGGCACCCTACCTTATCTTCATTCTATAAACAGGGCGTTGAAGCATATAACGAATGTGCATTGTACGGCCCTGACGGTCATTTTTATCGTGTTGAAAGAGTAGTTTTTTTTGGCCGGAAGGCTGTAATTATTGATTATAAAACCGGGCAGCCCAATATAGGACATAAAAATCAGTTGCTCAACTATGCAAGTCTGATAAAGGGGATGGGGTACGAAATTGAAGGAAACTACCTCGTTTATGTTGATCAGAGCCTTATCGAAGAAGTGAATTAATCTGAGATTTAGAAGCTTATTTTCACTCCGATTCAGGTTTCACCCACCAAACATTCCCTTTAACCCGTATTTGTCTTTAGCCGATTTTTCTAATGACCGTCATTAGAAATTTCTCAGCATAAGTTATTGATAATAATATTTTTAGAACGACAAATCGCATAAGAAAAGCTATAAGTTGTAATCAGAAATGCTTACAATTTATTTTTTTCTAAAGCGGGGTTAAACCTGGCTAAGTCGATCGGATAGCTTCTCAATCTGCGGTAGAACTTATGAGGTAAAATAACCTGACATGAAAAACTCACAGGAAAATATGATTGATTTATCAAACAAAAATGACGCTTGAAATAAAGTTAATGAATTTTCGCTTCAACCCATTATTCGTTTAAAATAAATATATATTTCGCGAATATACTAATACATGCTCGTGAATTTCAAGTAATAAATTCCTGGATTAATTCTCCCGCAGTTCAGTAATACGACCATCTTTAAAGGTAACCCGTCTGGTGCGTTTACCTGTGTCGTCATAAAAAGCCCAGCGGCCTTGCTTTACACCCGATATATAGTTTCCTTCCTCGCTTTTTCTGCCATTTATATGGTACGCAATAAAAGGTCCGTGCATACGTCCGTCCTTAAAGCTCACATCGCGCAGTTTGCGGCCCCTTTCGTCATAAAACAACCAAAACCCCTGTTTAAGGTTATTGCCATAATTGCCTTCTTCCATCATTTGACCATTGGGGTACCATTGCCTGAAGGAGCCTTGAAGCAAACCATTATGATAATGGGCAACGCGATTGAAGGTTCCATTTTCGAACCAGTTGGTAGCTTTGCCGTGCCTTATGCTTTCTGTAGAGTCAGGAATTGTGATATAACCCACTTCATATCTCTTGCGACCGTTTTCGTACCAACCTTCCCAAATACTATCCATGCGGGCCTGGTTAAATTTACCCCGATCACTTATGCGGCCATCTTCGTACCAGCTCGTCCAAAGACCATTTTCTCCGTCGTTCAAGTATGGGCCTTCATGGCTCTTCCGGCCAGACTCATACCAGGTTGTCCAGATACCGATGCGCAAACCTTTTTCGTAATTTCCTTCCCGTAATTTTTCTCCGGTAACATAGTAAAATGTCCATTTCCCCTGTCTTTCATTGGCTAAGAAATTTCCGGTGCTTGCTTTATTCCCGTTTTCAAAGTAAAAAACCCATATACTGTCGCGCTGATTATCAACGAACTTACCCTCCGACTCCTTTATACCGTCTTCAAACCACCATTGTGAATAGCCGTTGAGCAGGTTTTCGCGAAACGAACCTTTAAACTGAAGTTTTCCATCAGAGTAATACATTTCCGATACACCATGCCTGAGATTATTCTCGTAAGATGTAGATTCCTTTTTTATTCCATTTTCAAAAAAGAATTCCCATAATCCGCTTCTTTTCCCGTTTTTAACGCCTCCCCGCATTTCTATTTTCCCATTTGAAAACCAGGTAGTAGTAGTGCCGTTGCCATATTCAATTTCTGCCCATTTGGCTCCATCTTCATACCAATAGAGCCATAATCCGGTCTTCTGGTCGAGGGTGTACCTTCCTTCCGACCATTTTTGCCCATTAAGATAATAGTAAATGTATGCTCCATTCTTTAAATCATCGATTTTAGACCCCCTTTCGCGAATATTTCCACCGGGATAAAATGCCTCATACAGGAAGGTGTTGTAATTATAGTTTTCACTTAGTGTACCATTGGGGTAATAATACTTCCATAATCCAATCTTTGTGTCGTTAGAATAAACCCCTTCTCCTTTCTTCATCCCATTTGCGTGATAGTAAGTCCAGGCACCGGATTTTCCGTTGACCGACCAGGGGCCTTGTTGGCTTATTGCCCCGTCAGGGTAAAATCCTGTGAAGATATTTTGCTGGTAATCTATTTCATGCGTTTTAATGGTATCATCAAAAAATTGCCATACTCCTGTTCTTACCCCAAGATTATAATTGCCTTGCATTACAATTTGGTTATTGGGGTTGAAATATTTCCAATGACCATTTTTTTCACCTGAATTGTATGGCCCCTGGCCTGTAAGGTTTTCTTCTTCAAGACTCACTGAAGGTGTCTGAGCTGTTACGATTAGAGGAATCATAACCATTAATGCAACCACCACAAGTAATCCGGCTAAATAGGAGTAATATCCCTTTTTCATTGTCATAAGAATTGGTGTCTTCGAAAAACGAAAATTATATTGCAAAATTATAAAACCCACTCTAATAGAAACGGTAATAAAACCGAAAAGAGTTAAGTTGAGGAATAAAAAAACCCCACAAAATTGCGGGGTTAATAATCCTTATTCAGGTGAAATTGTTGGAGTTAAAATCCTCTAACTTCTCCTCTGGCGGTAGAGTAGTTGATATTGAGAGCTCCAACTTTTCTCAACTCTTGCTTTACATCAGTAACAATACCCATTTTTGTTTCACGGTCAATCTTCATTGAAGTAATCATCAATGGGCGCTCAGCTTCGGGCCGGGCAAGTCTTTCAGCTTCGATAAATGCGGCAATCTCGGCAAGACTGGCAAAGGTATCGTTGAGCTGTATCCTTGGCTCAGTACCAAAAATATTGCTTTGAAGAGGAGCTCCGATATAGATAAAACTCACCAGCGATTTACGTTCAAGTTTCTGAATTTCGGTAGCCTGAGGTAGTTTGTTCTGAACAAAAAGAGTGGTTTCGCGCATGGTGGTAGTAACCATGAAGAAAAACAGCAACATGAAAATAATATCAGGAAGAGATGCTGTATTTATTGACTGCGATTTTTTTTCGGATTCTTTTTTAAATCTGCCTTTAATCATCGTCCTTTCCCTCCTATGTCTTTAGGTTCAGCTTCTGAAATTGCCATTGGTACAGCTTCCCTGATTGCCTTAATCAGAGCCTCGTCAGAAAGCTGATCGAAGCGAATACCAAATTTCTGCCGCGAGAGATCATTCCGTATATCGTTAATGGCGGCTGCAAGTTCGTTCTGAACGGCAATGTACATTTCATAAGATGTACCCCGGTCGTTCTGCAGCGAGATAATTCCTCTTGAAAATTCCACTTCGCCAAGATTCTCAATAAACTTCATTTCTTTTACGGGCATTGATGGGTCATTGGTTGGGTTGAGCAAAAACGTTCTGGTTTTTTCTCTCAACTCACGGATATTGGTTAGTTCACCTCTGGCCAGCAACCTGTCGTTTTGGTCAACCAGCACCACAAACACGTTTCTTTCCCTTACAGGAGGGGGTGGTGGTTGGTTGGGGTTGATGGGAGGCGGCAGCAATCTCCTTAAGCCTGTATCTACATCCATGGTAGTAGTAACCAGGAAGAAGATCAACAGCAGGAAGGCGATGTCAGCCATTGAACCGGCATTTATTTCTGGGTTCATTCTTGCCATAGGGTATTCTCCTATTTTATATTATTTGAAAAATTTAGCAACTTCAGTATAAACGGCAGCTACCAAGGCCATTCCGATGAGGATCATGGTTGACTTGATACCGCCACCAATCCACTGGGAAGCCACAGGGCCAACAGTGTCATATACTTCATCGGTGGCAAGGCTATATCCTAGCAACAAAACTGCTGCAAGAACCACTATTCCTACCATAGCCGATTTTGCCTTTTTAAAATTGGAAAACAATTGTACAATTGGGCCAACCACAGCAGCCAGAGCAGCCAATCCCACGAGGATATAGGCTACAATGATACCGGCATTAATTAGGGTTTCGTTCATAGGTAAGTGGATTATTATTTGTTATACTTAATAAGAATATCCATGAAAGATATAGTTGCTGCTTCCATGCTGTTAACGATACCGTCGATTTTGGCAACAATATAGTTGAAGAAAACCTGAAGGATAACGGCTACAATAAGACCGAACACAGTGGTAAGAAGAGCAACCTTAATACCGTCGGCAACAATGGTTGGGGAAATATCACCAGCCTGGGCAATAGCGTCAAAAGCCTGAATCATACCAATAACAGTACCCATAAACCCAAGCATGGGAGCCAGCGCGATAAAGAGTGATATCCATGAAAGGTTCATTTCCATGCGGCCCATCAACACACTTCCATAGGAAACTACTGATTTTTCCACCACTTCAAGACCTTCGTTGTATCGGTCTAGGGCCTGGTAATAAATACTTGCCACAGGGCCGCGTGTTTTTCTACAAAGTTCTTTTGCAGCATCAATGCCTCCACTCTGAAGGGCGGCTTCAACCTTGCCCAAAAGTTTAGTGGTGTTTACACTGGAAAGGTTAAGATAAATGATCCTTTCAATAGATAATCCAAGGCCAATGATCAAACACAAGAGGATAATGCCCATAAACTCGGCACCCCCTTCAATGAATTTTTCCTTAAGGATATAATGGAAAGTGGCTTCCTCCTCTTCGGCCGGGGCTGTTGTTTTGGCTGCATCAGCAGGAGAGATTTCTTCAGCAGTTTCAACAGCTTCGGTTTGGGGCGCCTGTTCTCCTTGGGCCTGCAAGTTTGAGGTAATTCCGAAAGTAAGCATTCCTGCTATGGTCAAAAAGACAAAAAGTTTTTTCATAGTAGCTTCAATTGGTTTTTGTTTCGACTGTAATTAATTTAATAACGATAAAAAGGATTAATATTTGTTTTGAAATGGCGGAGAGAAAGGGATTCGAACCCTTGATACCCTTGTGAGGTATACACACTTTCCAGGCGTGCGCCTTCGACCACTCGGCCATCTCTCCATGGTTTTTTCAATAGCAAAACCCTTATTTTTTGAGGCAGCTAAAATACAAAAAAATTGTAACGGAAAAACCAATCTCTTAATTTTTAGACAATACGATGAATTACTATCATTTTTATGTTAAACATGGCAATTAACCCCTAACAATATTTAATTGTTTTAATCTGTTATAGTGTCCGTTACACCGATGTTAACAATGCATGGTTAAAAACAAATGGAAGCGGTAAAGTGAATGAATTTTTTTCCTGGTTATCTTTAGCCGTTTTTTTGGAAAAAAATCTATAACCTGCATATCAAACCTACAAGTACTCACAAAAAAATAATCAGTATGGCAATTCTAAAGACTCCTTAGACCCATGTTTCCGCATCAAATCATCATCGAGGTTAATCAAACCTAAAGGCTAAAACCCCGGGATCGATTCTCCTGATTACATATCATTCACTTAAACTCACCGGTGTCCTATGGAAAAATCACCAAAAACAGAGAAAACGGCTGACACTGCCCTCCCCACCAGAAAAAGTGCATCCACAAAAAAATCATCATCACCTGCAAAAATATTTGTAATCGACACATCAGTGATACTCTATAATCACGATGCCATTCACAGTTTTGAAGATAATGATGTGGCAATCCCGATTACAGTGCTGGAAGAACTCGATCAGTTCAAAAAAGGCAACGACACCAAGAATTTCGAGGCTCGCGAATTTACACGCAAGCTCGATAAATTGTCGGCCAGTGCACCACTTCAGGAATGGGTGCCCATAGGCAACCCCAAGGGTGGCCGCATCAGGGTGGTTATGAATAAACCCAACGGGCTCGATGCGGTGGAGGTTTTTGGTGAAGATAAACCAGACCACAGGATACTAAATTCAGCATTGTTTCTGGCAAGAGAAAACCCCGACCGAAGGGTCATCCTGGTTTCGAAAGATATTAACCTGAGGCTTAAGGCCAAGTCTTTGAATATTTCGGCCGAAGACTTTGAAACCGGGAAGGTGAAAAATGTGGATGATCTCTATTCAGGCAAGACCGAACTAAGGCTTAAAAACAATAAGGTAATAGAAGATCTATACGAAAAGGGTTGCTGCACTCCGGCTGAGCTTGGTCTTACTGACTGTATTCCTAACCACTATTATATAATAAAAAGTGACAGTGGGTCAGTACTTGCTTGTTTTAATCCCATTAACAATCTGATTGAGCGGGTCGATAAAAGAACAATTCAACGTATTACCCCTCGCAACGCCGAACAAGTATTTGCCCTGGATGCGATATTGAACCCCGATGTAAAGCTGGTAACACTGCAGGGCATTGCCGGTACCGGTAAAACTCTTCTTGCACTGGCAGGCGCTCTTGAGCAAAGGGGCAATTTTGAGCAGTTGTTTGTTGCCAGGCCCATTATTCCCCTCTCAAACAGAGATATTGGCTTTTTGCCCGGAGATGTGGGTTCGAAGATAAGTCCTTATATGGAGCCACTTTACGACAATCTGAAGTTTATCCACTCTCAATGGAGAGAAAAAGACCGGGAGTTTAAGAACATAACTGAGGCTCTCGAAAAGGAACAGATTGTGGTTGCCCCCCTTGCCTATATAAGAGGTCGTAGTTTGTCGAATATTATTTTCATTATCGATGAAGCTCAAAACCTTACCCCGCACGAAGTAAAAACGATTATTACCAGGGCAGGCGAAAACACCAAAATGATATTTACGGGTGATATTTTTCAGATAGATACCCCTTACCTCGATGCCCAGAGTAATGGCTTATCGTACCTGATAGACCGGGTTAAGGGTAATAAAATATATGCGCACGTAAGGTTGGAAAAGGGGGAAAGGTCGGAACTGGCCAACCTTGCCAACAGTCTTTAAATTTCAGGGAAATACGTTTTTTAAAAAAATGGGGTTGATGATTCGACCCTTTTTTTATTCAAGCCATACTACTGCCAATACTGTTTGCCCGACTGCCTGAAGGGTCAGAGGGTCAATGGGGTCCATATTGTCGCGCAGGGTATGCCAATAGTCAAAAAAACCATGGCTTGTGTGGTCGCGCTGGTCAATAATATTAATCGTAGGAATCTGTCGAATTTTGTTAATATAGTAGTGATCGTCGAGAATAAACCCTCCTTCGCGATTAATAAAGAATTGCCCAAACCCCAGGTTTTGTGTTATATTCCATACTTTTCTGACCACATGTGGTGCATACATCAATGAATGCCCTTCGTGCTTGAAGGTAGCATTAACAGCACCCACCATATCGAGCAAAATACCGTAGCGGGCATTGTAATCGCGTATGTGGGGAGTTCGTGCCCAGTGTTGGCTGCCTAGTGCCCAGGTATCCTGGTCGGGGGCATTTGATAAACGATGTTTGCCATAGTCTTCAGCATCGAAGAGGATAATATCGACACCAACTCGCGGTTGGGAGATACTAAGTACCCTTGCAATTTCAAGCAATACTCCTACTCCACTGGCGCCGTCGTTTGCCCCATCGAAGGTTTTATAATGGTTGATGGGGTCGGGGTCATAATCAGCCCATGGCCGGGTATCCCAATGGGCACAGAGTAGAATCCTGTTCCTGTTGGCGGGCTGAAAACTTCCAATAATGTTGCGGGCATTTAGCAAAGTGCCATCATAAGCGCGAAGGCGCATATTCTGAACGTACACAGTATCGGCAAAACGGGTCAGGGTTTCTACGAACCATTCGCCGCAACGGCGGTGAGCATCTGAATTGGGAACACGCGGGCCAAAAGACACCTGCTTTTCTACATAATAATAGGCAGAATCACTACTAAAGGTTGGAATGGACGCTAGTTTTTCAAAAACCACCGAATCATTTTTTGTACCTAAGGTTTGCCGTCCGTTTTTTCTGTCGGTAGTTCCGCATGCATTGAGTATAATCAGACCTGTTAATATAAGTGTGGTTTTTATCATTTTATTCTATGTATTTGCTCAGTTAGTATTACTCATGAAAAACGGCGGTTTACATAAGAAGGTTGCAAACCTAAAGATATTTTACAATATAATGGCTCGATGAGGGCTTTTTCACAAAAAATTACACCAATGAAGTTTGAAGAGAACTATATAAAATTTGTTTATTTTATAACTTTTCAAACGTTTTTTGTTATTTTTTTCAATTATCAAGAATTTAACATTACTAAATTACTTGTCAATCCCTGGGCACTTCAATCGTTTAAAAAATACAAATCCAATAAAAATGATGTGCAATCATCGTATAATATTACTTGTTTAGCGACTTTTTAATCGGATTAGTTTATTGGGGTAGATATATTAAACCAAATATGAATTGGTGAGAGGAAACAAAATTAATAATCAATGGAACTATATTGATTCTAATTTTTTGAATTTCTGTTGTTTTAGGATGTAAATAAGTTCAGCCGAATTAAAATTTGTCGTTCAAAATGCACCTTAATTGAGTTGTATTTAATCAGGTCGGATGGAATTATAATTTTATTTATGTAGAAATTTTGATTTTGTTCGTTGTATTCATCTGCTGTTTTGTTTATATTTTATGATTATTTTTACATTTGATTCCCTGGCAAAATTTAGCAACAGTTAGTTAATCCAAAATCAAGGGAAAACGAAAATGGAAACCAAAAGCAAAATACACCCTGGAAAAGCAACATTCAGAACAACCCATAGCATTGAAAATAATGGTCACGAAAAGTATCTTGAAAAGATATTTTCGGGGATCAATGCCATCCTTTTTGTTTTCGATTTGAATAATTACCGGATGGTATGGACAAACGCTGGATTCAGGAAAATTTTGGGTTACAGGATACCGAAAAGGAAGATACAAAAAAGCGAATTGCTTGATGTGCATCATCCTAATGACATATCATTCCTTGATGAAATGAAGGATTTCTTCCTAAATAATCCAAAAGGAACCTTCACCGGAATATTACAATTCAGGAAAAAAAACGGCGATTTTATCTGGCTATGCACCTCTGCCAATATTTTCAGGCGAGATGATGATGAATCGGTTTTTGAAATTGTAGGAGTTTCCATAAATTTTAACGAAAGCATCACCTACGACAGACATCTTAAGTATATTACACGGCAAAAACTTGCCCTAAGTAATATGGATGTAATTGAAAGGCTAAGTAAAAGAGAAATTGAATTGATTAAACTTTTTGCGACAGGCAATACCACGCGCCAGATTGCTGACCACCTGGGAATCAGTTTTCATACTGTAAATAATCATCGGAAAAACATCCTGAAGAAACTAGAATTATCCAACCTAGCTGCCCTTGTAAATTTTGCTGTTGAGCATGGATTAAACTAGTATTGAGATTGCTTTGGGATTTAGGTTCCTGAGAAAATTTCTTTTCTCAGGAATCAATCAAATGCAATTTTAAGAACATCATCAAAATGGGCTACAAAATGTGGTTTTATCTCTTCCTTGAGGTGTAATGACAGTTCATCAAAATCTTTCTTGTTTTCGGCTGGAAAAATTAACTCAAAAACCTTCACTCTTCGAGCGGCGATAGTTTTTTCCTTAACACCACCAATAGGTAACACTTTTCAAGTGAGGGTAAGTTCGCCAGTCATAGCCAATCCTTTGCGTACAGGCTTGCCAACAGCCAGCGAATAAAGGGCAAGCGCCCTGGTAATACCGGCTGATGGACCATCTTTGGGAGTAGCCCCGGCAGGCACATGCAAATGAATAAGGTTGTTTTCGAAAAACTCTGCGACCTTTTTCTCTTTTTTGCCCATAGCCCGCACGTAAGAATAAGCAATTTCTACCGATTCTTTCATAACATTACCTAATTGTCCGGTTTGCTTAATGCCTATTGATTTTGAAGCTATAGATGCAGCTTCGATATATAATGTGGCACCCCCCATGGCTGTCCATGCCAAACCAAGAGTAACCCCCGGGATGGGCTTTTTATAAAGCTCTTCTGTGGTAAAAACAGGTTGCCCCAGAAACTCATGAAGATTTTTGTTGGTTACACTAATGCGATGAAGCCCCTTTTCGGATATTAAAAGCGTGGCTTTGCGCATAATTTTTCTAATCTGATTTTCCATATTTCGCACACCGGCCTCACGGGCATACCCATCGGCGATTTTCTCCAATGCCGCAGTGCTTATCTGCAGTTCTTCGGCTTTTAGTCCGTGTTATTTTCTTTGTTTTGGAATGAGATAGCGTTTTGCAATCTCAACTTTTTCTTCAAGAATATATCCTGGCAACTGGATAATTTTCATGTGGTCGGGGAATGGTATCGAGTTGGTTTGCCGTAGTGACAAAAAGTATATTCGACAGGTCGAAACGCACATCTATATAATGGTCGAGAAATTCGCTGTTTTGCTCGGGGTCGAGCACTTCGAGAAGAGCAGCAGCAGGGTCGCCCTGGTAACTGGCTCCTATTTTATCAATTTCGTCGAGCATGATAACAGGATTTGAAACCTCAGTGCGTTTGAGGCTTTGGATGAGTTTGCCTGGCATAGCCCCAATGTAGGTGCGGCGATGCCCTTTAATTTCTGCCTCATCGCGCATACCCCCCACCAAGAATCTGAAAAATTTTCGCCCCAATGCTTCGGCAATTGATTTACCGATGGATGTTTTTCCAACCCCCGGCGGGCCCACAAGGCAGACTATACTTCCGGAAACCTTACCCCTGCGGGCGATGGTGCTTATATATTCCAGAATTCGTTCTTTCACATCTTCGAGGCCAAAATGGTCAGCATCAAGAATTTTCCGCGCTTTTGCCACATCATAGTTATCAACAGAGAATATTCCCCATGGGAGGTCGGTAAGTCAGTTGAGGTAGAAATGTGATACCTGGTACTCAGCCGATCCGGTTTCGAGGGCACGTAGCTTCTCCATTTCTTCGTTTACTACCTTTGCAGCTTCGGCGGGTAGTTGGAGCTTACTTATTTTCTTTTCGAGAATTTCGAGTTCCGATGCTTTGTCATCCTTCTCCAATCTCAGTTCTTTCTTAATCACCTTTAATTGTTCGCGCAGGAAAAAATCGCGCTGTTGTTTCGATACCTTTTCCTCAATCTGCTTCTGAATATCTTGAAGCAACAGGCTTAATTCAATCTCTTCCTTCAATAAAAGAAGAAGTTTTTCGCTCTGGGTAAACAGATCGAAAGCTTCGAGAATTTCCTGTAGTTTAGCCCCCTGAGCGGTAAGGAACGAAGCCACAAGGTCCATTAATAAACCCGGTTTCTCCATCCCGACCTGCGAAAGGGCAAGTTTCATCTGCTCCTGAAACATGGGATTTAGCCTAATATGTTCCTTGACAGAGTTTATTACTGCGAGGGTATAAGCTTTTAGCTCAAGGGGCACTGCGCTCTGTCTTTCGTAATCGTACTGAACCTGCCAATGGGGTATACATTTGCGTGAAGTAGATTTTACAGCTGTATAACGGGTTACGGCCTGGGCAAACAACTGGATAAAATCATCGCCCCGGTTAATTACCTTTATTACTTTCAAAAGGGTTCCGGTTTTAAAAAGCCGTGATCGGGACAAATCCTTTTCATCCTTCTCCTCAACCAGCGAAACGCCAATAAATCCATTGTTGTGCTCAAGGGCATACTCAATCTGACTGACAAGTGATTTGCCGGGAAAACCAAGGGGGATGGTCAAACCCGGGAAAATGGGTCTTCCTTCCAAGGGCAATACCACAATATTATCGGGATATATATCAGAAACCAGAACTAAAGAACTGCTGCCGTTTTCCATAAAATGATAAATTTTTAATTTACTGCTAAGGATAAAACGTTGAAATTAGTTTTACTCCGATTATCCAGGCTTTTTATCAACCGGTATAATGCGAATAAAAACAAAGGGATTAAAGAAATCTCTTACAATCGTTACTGCGAACCTGTAAACGTAATTTCACTCATAACCAATGTTATGACTAATTCATAACTTACTGTCAGTGTAACAAGAGGAACAATTAAATGTGACTCTATGTTTTACAAATGTGTATTTACAATTTGAGAAAGTACCTGTTTTGATGCCACTCCCGATTGTCGCCATAAAATATTTCCATTTTTAAACAATGCCAGGGTTGGTACACCCTGAATCTGATATTTAATGGCGATTTCCGGATTTTTATCTACATCGATTTTAATTATTCTCAGTTTATCGCCTGCTTCGCGGGCAAACTCCTGTAAAATGGGTGCTTGGATTTTGCATGGCTGGCACCAGGTGGCATAAAAGTCAACTAAAACCGGAGTATTATCACTGATAATGTTCTGAAAATTTCCTTGCATGAGCTTATAATTTAAAATTTTGGAGCGATTGCCAAAATCTGTACCAGCACGCCATTACGTCTGTTATAGGTCAAGCTCATGGCAAATTGGCATAATTTTCAGCAAATCATGGGTTTTAAGAATTCAAAAAAACCACTTATTGTTTCAAATATTGGCTCAGGTTATTTATTTTACCGTACTTTGAAAAAAAATTTGTTTCCATAAAATCATTTTTCAATTATGATAAAAAAAACTCTGTTTATTATACTGTTGCCCGCCATATTAATATTACAGTCATGTTTCTCCAATAAATGTGGCGACAATGTATTGGTTGGAGAATATCAATTAACTCCACAGAGTATTACCTCCTGGTTTCCTTATATCGGGAAAGATACCCTGACCTTCGAAAACCAATCGGGAGCCGTTCTCAAACTGGCCAAGGTCATGTCAGTAAACCAAATGGCCTACCAAACTTTAGGTGAGTTCTGCAACGAAGGCTTTGCCGATCGGGCTGAGCGTTATTTTCTCGGGCAATGGTTGCGATATGTTTATACTACCACCCAAAACAATATTGAATATGGTATTGAAGCAATTCTTTTTGTTAACAATACAGCACAGGGCGCAACTCCCAAACTGTTCGACAATATTTCCTACGCATCAATTGCACGCAGATTGGGTGAGCAGATTGGCGTTGGAGGCAGTGTGATTCTGATTGCTGATACCCGGGGGAATACTTTTGATCAGACCGAAATCACCTTTCCCTCAACTCAGGTTTTTGTTGCCGAATTGCAGGTTAATAACACTACTCTTCAGAACGTGTACTATTTTAATCGTGAAGGGAAGGCTTCATTGCTTGTCAGCGAGGGCAAAGGCATAATTGGGTTTGCCGGACGAGAGGGCGAGATATGGCTTCTAAAGAATTGATTTCTAATACTTCCCAGTTTATTTAGCCGTTAAACAATCCATTGGTAATCTATCAATTACTTCTTCTATGGGCGTGCACGAAGAATTAATACATCGTTTTTTTCTTTCATGTCAATTGAAGTAAAATGGTTATTAACTTTAAGTAACCAGAAAAAATAAATCTCTTTTTTGCATGGATTCATCCACTCTGCCCGATATCTACCCCTTACGTGGAGAAACCTTTTTCGATTTTTTCCTGAATAGCAGAAAATCATATTTCGACCCATTTTACGTTTACGACACAAAAAAGATAAGGGAAAATTGCCGGACTTTTAAAGCCATACCCTGGCCATACAAATCGGTGCACTTTGCGTCCATGGCCAATATCCATCCTGAATTTTTGCGGATTGTAAAAGAAGAAGGTATTAATATTTTTGTCAACTCAACTGGCCACATGGAGCTTGCCTTTCAGGCAGGGTTCAGGCCCGACCAGGTTATCTTTACCGCTTCGGCACTGTCGGAAGAAACCATGGAACTGCTCCGGGAAAAGGGGGTACAATGCAATGTGGATTCTCCCAATCAATTGGCTCAGTGGTAAAGGCTTTTCCCGGGAAAACCCATTGGTATAAGGTGTAACATAGGTGATAAGGTAGTCCCTCACTCAACGCATGCCGGTTATTTCTTAGGAAAAGAAAGCAGGCTGGGATTTACCATCTCCGAAATTGAAGTCATAGAAAACAAGGAAGTCATTAATGGACTTCATCTATATGTAGGAACCGACATTTTCGATATCAGCTATTTTTTCAGTTGTTACAAGGTGCTTACAGAGTTGGCCATGAGTTTTCCAAACCTGGAATATTTGAACTTTGGCGGCGGTTTTGGAGTATCAGAAACCGGCGAACAACAATTCGACTGGGCGACTTACAACAAAAAGATGAAAGCATTGATGGAAGAATTATCGTTAAAAAAGGGCAGGCGCATGAAATTGATTCTGGAGCCTGGCCGTATTATCGGCGGCGAGGCTGGACGTTTTGTTTGCTGTGTAACCGATGTTAAATTCAGAGATTCCAGGCGGTTGGTTGGGGTTAATGCGTCAACGGTTCAGTTTTCGCGCCCCCTGCTTTATCCTGATGTGGCCAACCACCCTGTTGCTGTTATCAGAAATGGCAAAATTGAAAACGACAATCAGCTTTTTATAACCACCATTTATGGATGTTCAACCTATTCGCGCGATATTTTCACCCATAATAAACCACTTCCCGAAATCCATATTGGCGATACACTGGTTTTCGGTGTTGCAGGTTCTTACTCTGCTTCATCATACAGCACTTTTTTAGGCTTTCCAAAACCCAACGAATACTTTATATGAAATGGGCATGATTCTTTACGCACAAACAGGGAAGCTCCGAACTAATGAGTGCAGAGAAGCTGAAATTCATCATGCGAGTTCTCCCGTATTGACGTTAGCAACTATCCGACCTTGAACTAAAAATTATTTACGGATGAAAACAGAGTTGATTGAAGATAATACCGGAAACCGTGATTTTGAAAAGGTAAGCAGGCTTGTTTATAAAGGAAACTCCTGTTACCGGGGCACTGAGGGAAGTATAGAGCAGCTTCTGCTGAAATCGCAAAGCACATTCTGCAGTCATGCAACCATCAAAAAATTTGTAGTTCGCGATGGCTATGATCTGGCAGCCCGGTTCGCCCTGATCAACGATCACCGGCTAAGCCAGTATTGTCAGGTGTCTTTTTTTGAAGCGCTCCCTGGATTGGGGGATGTTTTTTCGTTGATAAAAGAACAGATCGTACTCCATTTTCCTGAATGTTCGAAGGTGGTTGTTGGGTTGAATGGCCATCTTAATTATGGGGCAGGGATTTTGTTAAACTATTTTGATGAGCCGCCATTGTTTGGGCTACCCTATAACCCATCCTATTACCAGTATTATTTTTCAGGCCTGAGAAAGCGCGGAATGGTCACCTTCAGGTTCGACATGAAAGCCTACGAAAGCTGGGCCAACAGCTACCACGTTTGCCGGCCCATAAAAGGGCTCAGAATCAGGTTTATGGATAAGGACAGAATAAAGGAAGAAAGTGCTATTTATACCCGGCTCAACAACCTCTCTTTTCAGCAACATCCCTACTGGGCCAACCGTGATGAAGCCGAAGACCTTGAACTTTTTTATCCTTTCCGGTTTTTGCTCGATAACGAAAACCTTATTATTGCTGAGGTTGATGGACATCCGGTGGGGTTCTTTCTTTGGTATCCAGACTTTAACAAGATGGTAACCACCCAGCGCGATCTAAATCTCTGGGATGTGGTCCTTTTTAGGTTGGGAAAAAGGATTGATACTTTTAGAGTTACCGAAATAGGAGTAATACCTGAATATCAGAAAAGCCCCGTTGCCATGGAGATGATTAAAAAATCGCTGCCTGTTTTATACCATCAGGGATATAAATACTGTGAGGTAGGTTTTATTTTTGAGGAAAACAGGGCCTCCATTGCCATGCTTCGGCGTCTGTTGCAAAGGCTCTATGGGGTTAAGGGAAAAGAATACAGGCAGTTTGCCACTTTCGAAGGGGAGCTTTATTGAGTTCACATCCCGGATTACATTGATTAAATTAATCCTGATACCATAATTGTCTGATAACCATAATGTCATTGCACGAAAACATATATATCGCACGCATAAATAAAGTATCTGACTTGCCAGGCGATTGGGATGCGCTTGCAGGAAATTATTTCAGGACTTCCGGTTTTTTGAAACATTGTGAAAAATATAACCCTTGCAACCAGCGGTACTATCTCCTTTACAATAAAGACAATTTTGCGGCAGGAGCCATTGTTTACAGCCTTAAACTCGATGTTTTCACATTTTCAAAATTCCGGTTGCCCATCCAAATGAATATCGCCGGAGTGCCGGTTTCAATTTCGGCACCTGGTATTTTTGGAGACAGACAGTATACAGAATCATTAAAGGAGTATATATGCAGGAATGAAAAAGGATTCACCCTTTTTCTTAATCTCACAGAAAAACCATTGCCCGGGAAAAGAGCGGTTGGGATTACCCTTCCATCCATCGTTCTTGAAAACAGATTCAGTGACTGGGACTACTTCTTAAACTACATGCGGGCACCCTATCGCCGCAGGCTTCAAACCATCAGGAAATTCCAGAATGAACTGATAATAACCAAACTCAAATGCAATGACTTTTCGCCCGAAATGTACCAGCAGTACCTTGATGTTTTTAAGAGGAGTAAGGATAAACTGGAAAAACTGGAATATGAATTTTTCCTGAATCTTCCTCAAAATTTCTCACTGACCAAATGCACCAGGGAAAATCGTTTATTGGGGTGGAATATCAGTATGCTTTCAGATAATACTTTTTATTTTTTCATGGGTGGAATTGATTATGAATTAAATAAAGTTTACCAGACCTATTTTTACCTGCTTACCGAGTTGGTAAGAGAGGGCATTGAAAAGGGAGTTTTGGCAATGGATTTTGGTCAAACGGCAGAAATACCCAAAATGCGGCTGGGTGGAAATCCGTCTGCCCGATATATGGAGGCTCATCATAGCAATGGCTTATTGCATGCAATGCTAATGTTATCAGGGTCGTTGCTTAGTTATAGAAAACCTTTGGAAGATGGTCGGGTTTTCAGAGATGAATACAGTGCCTGAAGACCTATTGTAAGTCGAATTAGTATATCGCAAAAATTAAAATATAATTTCACGTTTATGAAACTCCTGATGTTTCGTCCACGGCCCTCGCCAGAAACCATAGGCCTTCAACATCTGATGGTGGTTGAACCCCTTGAGTTGGAAATACTTGCTGCTTTGAAACGGATGCACGACCAGGTGATGATCATTGACCTTATTATCGAAAAAAAGAGTTTCCTGACATTTGTCGAGGAGCATGATCCTGATGTGGTTTGCCTTACAGGATACATAACCAATGTTGATACTATAACAGATTATTGCCGCCAGGCAAAGGAATATTCGGGCAAAATAACAACCATTGTTGGGGGTGTTCATTGCGAAGTTTGCCCGGAAGATTTTGATCTTCCCGCTATCGATTTCAGGGTGGTACGTAATGCTGCTGTGAATTTTACCGCGTTGCTCGATCATATTGAATTCCAGAAGCCTATCCCATCGGGGGTTTTCAAAAAAGGGGAAACCATTGAAACTACTCCCCTTCCTCCCTTCGATTTCAAAATACCGTTTCCCGACCGTAAGTCTGTGGCACGTTATCGTCACCGGTACTTTTATATTTTTCATGATAAGGTAGCGTTAATAAAAACCTCATTTGGCTGCCCCTATCAATGTAATTTCTGTTTCTGCCGCCTAATAACCAGTGGGGCTTACTCCCAAAGGCCAATGGACGATATCATCTTTGAATTGCAAAGCATTACGGAAACTGAGATTTATTTTGTGGATGACGATTTCTTGATTGACCGGAAATGGTTAACGGAATTTTTTGAACAAATTCGCCAACGAAACATCCAGAAACATTATCTGGTATATGGCCGGGCCGATTTTATTGCCCGCAACCCCGATATTATGCATGAATTTGCCCAACTGGGGCTAAGGACGGTAATTGTTGGTTTTGAAAGCTTTTCTGACAGCGAGCTGAATCAATATAATAAAAATACTTCGGTGGCTTTGTACCGCAAAACCATGGAAGTTCTCAACAGAGAAAAGATTGATGTTTTTGCCACTATTATAATACCTCCCCACTGGGGAAGGGAAAATTTCAGAGAGATGGTGCAGGTGGTGAAATCGCTGGGTATTCATTTCGTGAATCTGCAACCCCTAACACCGCTGCCCAAAACGGGGATTTCGTTCAATAAAGACGATATCATTCTCAACCCGAAGGAATACGTCAGGTGGGACCTTGCACATGTTTCAGTTAGGCCAACCCAATTGTCAGTTGCTGATTTTTATAAGGAGATACTAAACGCATACAATTCTATTCTTTACGGCCCAAGGGTAATCTGGAAATATATTACCACCCACAAACCAGCCATGCTGTTTAAAATGCTGGTGGGAGGTTACCGTGTAACGCGGCAATATAAACGCAAGATAAGAGAAGCAAAAGACCATGCCTGAAATTCTGTTCATACAACCCACTCAATATGCCGAAAATGACAAATTGTGCAAGCAGCGGCGTATAAATCTGCCCGGGTTGGCCTTCCCGTTGTTGGCCGCTTATACCCCACCCCACTGGAAAGTTAAACTGGTGATTGAAGTAGTGGATGAGATTGATTATGATACTCCGGCAGATATTATTGCCATTGGCACCATGGGGCATGCCACATTCAGAGGGATTGAAATTGCGGCTGAATTTCGCAAGCGGGGTAAAATAACCGTTATGGGGGGGTATATGGCATCGATTGCATGGCAGGAAGCCCAAAAGTATGTTGATTCGGTTATAATTGGCGATGCAGAGACATCCTATCCGTTAATGCTGAAGGATTTTGAAGAAACGGGAGCGTTGAAACCCATCTACAATCATCCCATCAGCGAATTAAAAGACCTGCCCATACCCCGGTATGAATTGCTTACCAGCAAACCCATCGGCAATATGCTGCCAGTACAGGCGGGCCGCGGATGTACCTACGGTTGCTCTTTCTGTTCTATTGCCTGCCTGTACCAGGGTAAGTACCTGTTCAGACCCGTTGAAGAAGTTGTACGCGACATAAAGGAAGTAAAGCGGCTGGGCTTTAACCGTTTCTACCTTATCGACGACAATATTGTTTCCAATCCCAAATACCTGAAGGAATTGTGTCGGCAAATCACCCCGCTGAAGATGAAATGGGCAAGCCAGTGTGCCATCCACCTGGCCAAAAATCCTGAATTGCTGAAAATAGTTGTCGCTTCGGGGTGCGATTTGATGAGTTTTGGGGTGGAGAGCATCAATCAGGACGCTATTAACAGTCTTGATAAACCCTGGCTAAAATCGGCAGAACACCAAGAGAATATTTCCATCCTTTCGAAAGCAGGTATTACCGTGAGTACCGAAATGATTGTAGGTACCGATTACGATACCGAAGAATCCATAATAGCCACCTATGATTTTGTTTATCGCAACCGTATCCCCATACCCAGGTTTTACATTCTTACACCCATCCCCGGCACAGAATTGCACACTGAATTAAAAAAGCAGGGGCGAATGCTTACCGATGACCTGCGTCTGTTTGACGGAACACGTTGTGTGCATATTCCCGGAAAAATCTCTCCCGAGAAACTAACAGAAATGTACTGGTGGCTCAATAACCAGGTTTTCTCACTGCGGAGCATTTTCCATCGGGTATTTCTGAATCGTGCTTTATGGAAGAATCCTGTAATGATGGGCCTTTCCATTATTATGAATTTGCACTATCGCCACTATGTAAAAAGAAAAATAACCCCAAACATTTTCTGACATGCACATTACCCTTATAAAACCGGGAATTGGAGAACTGGCATGCGGATACAAACTCAACGATGGCAGCATGGAACCCTTATCGCTGGCCCTGATTGCAGGTTTGGTCGACGAACCCGACGAAGTGGTTTTGTAGGACGACCGCATTGAAGAAATCCCCTTTGATAAGCCCACCGACCTTGTGGGGATAACCGTGGATGCCTTTACCGCCCGCCGCGCATATACCATTGCCGATCGTTACCGTAAATCGGGTGTAAGGGTGGTACTTGGGGGAGTTCATCCCACCCTTATACCCACAGAAGCAGCTTCCCATGCCGATGCCATTGTTAAAGGAGATGTTGAACCTGTTTGGCGAAAGGTATTGGATGATGCACGAAAAGAGAGTCTGCAACCAACTTATGAAGCTCCTTTCGGCCTTCCACAGGCCAATTGTTTTCCCAATCGCAAGGTTTTCAGTGGAAAGAAATACCTGCCCGTTTCCCTGGTTCAGTTTGGCAGGGGATGTCGATTCAACTGCACCTTTTGTTCGGTTTCTCAATTCTTTAATAGCTCACACAAATGCCGCCGTTTTGAAGATGTGATCTATGAAATTGAGAGGGACCGTCTGAAAATTATCATCTTTACCGACGACAACCTGGTGGCCAACCGGGCAGAGTTAAAGGTTTTTCTGAAAGAACTGATCCCACTTAAAGTAAAATGGGCAAGCCAGACAACCCTGGACATGGTGGATGACCAGCAACTGCTAAAACTCATGGCAGATAGCGGCTGCATTGGAAACCTTATCGGCTTCGACTCCATTAATATCAACAGCCTGCAATGGATAAACAAGATGCCCAACATACGCCAATTCAACAACTATCGCGAACCTATAAACATTTTGCGCGACCATGGCTTTCTAACGTGGGCCAGTTTTATGCTTGGCCATGACTTCGACAATCTCGAAACCATTGAAAAAACTGTAGAGTTCTCTATTATAAATAAGTTTACGGCTGCTTTTTTCCATATCCTTATGCTCTATCCCGGCACCGAGGTTTACAACCAGTTTGAGAGAGAAAAGCGTCTTTTATTTGATGGAAAATGGTGGCTGCACCCCGATTACCATTACAACGATGCTGCCTTTATCCCCAAACTGATGAGCCCCGAACAATTGAGCTTGGCAACCATAAAAGCCAATAAAGATTTTTTCAGCCTTTCATCGGTTTGGGAAAGGTTGCTTGACCCTAAAACTCATCTTCGCAGCCTGATTAAGTTAATGATCTACACACGATTGAATTTAATTTTAAGGGCTACCAGTATCTGATTTTAGAATCAAAATTTCCAGGTATCTTTTTATAGGAAATCCTTGATCAAATCCATTGAACGGTGGCTTAGCCCCCCATTTGCCCAAGAATTAGCATTAATATCACCCAACTCCTTTTTTAAGACCAGGTGAAAATGCAAGTTTCATCCTTAAATAAAAAGTTTTTTATGGTCTGAAAACTTGTTTTTCGAATACCAAAACCTGGCGATAGATATTTTATACATAAATCCAGTAATAAAATCATCAGGTTTTAAGGCAGTTGCCTTATATATTTCATTCGCTCACATATTAAATAGTGCTTACAAATTCAACCCTAATTATTATCTATCTTTGCCGAAATTTTGCTGTCAGCCTGGGGAATCATTTCCCCGAATAAAAAGATTCGAAAACTTACAATAATGACTCTAATTTTTGTAACTCCACTGACAGAGTTTAAATAATAATGAAGAAATACCTAACCTTAGCAGCATCATTTGTAATAATGCTCTGTACCGGCAGTGTGTATGCCTGGAGTATAATAGCATCAGAACTTATTGAAAATTATGGCTTCTCAGCGGCACAATCGCAAATTGTGTTTGGCACTTTAATTTGTCTTTTTCCAGTAACGATGGTTTTTGTCGGGAAACTGGGCAGAGGAGTATAGCACAGAAATTTTGGTGTAATTTCGGGTTTTCTGTTTCTTGCAGGATAATTAACAGCCGGATATTCGCAAGGGGATTTTCTGCTCATCTTATTGGGAATAGGCATTTTAGCCGGGGTTTCCACAGGATTTGGATATTGGGTATCACTTACCTCACCCGTGCAGTGGTTCCCTGGCAAGAAAGGGTTGATTACAGGAATAGCAGCAGCAGGATTTGGCCTGGGGGCTGTTTTTATGTCAGAAATATCTGAAACAGTTCTTTTGAAAGGGTACAGTGTGTTGCAACTGATACGCATTGTGGGGATTGTATATAGTATAATAATTCTTATTATGTCGGTTCTAATCAATCAAGTTCAAACCCAACCTGTCGATAAAGAACTAAATACCAAAAAATTAGCCTTTGCCCAAACACCTATATTTAAAAAACTGTTTCTGGGTATTTTTCTGGGAACCTTTGCAGGACTGTTAATAATTGGTAACATAAGAATTATTGGGGCACAACAAAGTATTTCGGACCATACCCTGGTAGTGGGCATCTCGTTATTTGCCGTTGCAAATTTTGCCGGACGGCTTATCTGGGGATTTCTCAGTGATCATATTGGGGCAAGTCTGAGTGTTTTTTTAGCACTGTTATTTCAATCGATATCCATTATTGCCTTAAACATTATCGACCTTTACGATAGCACCTATCTTGTATTATCAATTCTGATAGGTTTTGGTTTTGGAGGGAACTTTGTGTTGTTTGCCAAAGAAACAGCGCAAGTATTTGGCCTTGAAAGGCTTGGGATAATTTACCCTTACGTATTTATAGGATATGCAATTGCCGGTATAGTGGGTCCGCTGAGCGGCGGGGTTTTATATAATATTACCGGAGCTTATTTTTGGGGAATTTCGCTGGCAGGTTTCATGAGCCTGCTTGGAAGTTTGCTGTTTTTAAACCAGTTTATGAAGGAGAGAAAAAATACAATTATTGAAAAACTGGTATAGTTTCTTTTCGGGGAATAAATCAGTTAGATCAACCACTGTCGGGCCCGGTCCACGGCATCGGCCCATTTTTTCTTAGTTTGTGAAAGTTTGCCGGCATCAACATTGGGTTGGAAAACTGAGTCGGTTATCCAGAATTGTTTAAGGCTATCAATACCATCCCAGAACCCTGTTGTAAGTCCAGCCAGAAAAGCTGCACCCCTGGCGGTACTTTCGGTAATGGCCGGACGGATTACATTCTTCCCGATAAGGTTTGCCTGAAACTGCATTAACAGGTTGTTGGCTGTTGCGCCCCCGTCGACCCTTAGCTCCGGAATTGTAATTCCCGTATCGGCCTCCATCACATTGAGCACATCCATTACCTGAAATGCAATTCCTTCTAAAGCTGCCCGTGCAATGTGGGCGCGGGTGGTGCCCCTGTTTATGCCAATGAGCAAACCACGCGCATACTGATCCCAATGTGGGGCTCCCATGCCGGTGAAGGAAGGTACAAGGTATAAACCACCGGTATCTTCAACCTGGCGGGCCAATGATTCTACTTCGGCTGACAACTTGATTATCCCAAGCCCGTCGCGTAGCCATTGTACCAGTGCGCCACCCATAAAGATGCTGCCTTCGAGGGCGTAGGAAGTTTTGCCACCAATTTGCCAGGCTATGGTTGTAATAAGATTATTTTCGGAAAAGAATGGCTTTTCACCTGTATTCATTAGCAGAAAACAACCGGTACCATAAGTATTTTTAATCATCCCCTCGTGGGTACACATTTGCCCGAATAGCGCGGCCTGCTGATCGCCGGCAATACCGGCTATGGGTACCTTTGATGCAAAAAAGGTAGTATTGGTTAGGTCGTACACCTCGCTTGATGAGCGTACCTGCGGCATCATAGAAACCGGAATTTCCAAAAGATTAAGCAAATCTTCATCCCAGGAAAGCTGGTGAATATTGAAAAGCATGGTCCGGCTGGCGTTCGATACATCGGTAATATGAGTGCGGCCCTGTGTAAGTTTCCATACAAGCCAGGAATCTACGGTTCCAAAAGCCAGCTCACCTCGGTTGGCTTTTTGGCGGGCACCTTCAACATGGTCGAGTATCCATTTTACTTTGGTGCCGCTAAAATAGGCATCAATGACAAGTCCGGTTTTTTCCTGAATGGTATCGGCCAGGCCTTTCTCTTTCAATTCATCGCAATAATCGGATGTGCGGCGGTCCTGCCACACAATGGCGTTATAAACAGGCTCGCCTGTATTTCTATCCCATACAATGGTGGTTTCGCGCTGGTTGGTAATACCCACTCCGGCCAGGCTTTTACCATTAATACCCGCAACTGACATAGCCTCGGCAATAACGGAAACCTGCGATGACCAAATTTCCCTGGGGTCGTGTTCTACCCAGCCCGGCTTTGGGAAAATTTGTCTGAACTCTTTTTGTGCCAGCGCTCTTATATTTCCTTCCCTGTCGAACAGCAAAGCCCGTGAGCTGGTAGTACCCTGGTCAATAGCCAGTATGTATTGTTCCATGTGGTTAAAATTTATCGTTTTTTCACCCTGTCGCAACAAGTGTAATTGGCTGCCAACTCATTAAAGTCATCTACCTGGGCATTTTCCCAGGATTTGTCACGCCCCAGTTGGGCAGCCATAATGGCAGCTACCTGTGGAGCTACCCGGGTGGTTTCGCGGGCATCAAGAAAAAGGCAGCGTATGCGCCGTGATAGGACATCTTCGAGAGTACGAGCCATTTCATGCCGGACAGCCCAAACAACCTGGGCAGCCATTAACTGCATTTTTTCGCTCAATATTTTTCCCAGTTCAGGATTGTGGCGGGCAAGCTCCAGAATTTTCTCCTTGTCGGAACCATATACATACATAGGATCGTTCAAATCCTTATCATTCTTATACCCATGTATTTTAAGGTTTTTGGTTTTGGATGTCGTTCTTATCCAACCCTTTACCTTTTCTACCTCTTCCACCATATCCTGCGCCATCCGGCGGAAAGTGGTCCACTTTCCGCCCACCATGGTAAAAAGATGTGAGTCAGAAACCACTATTTTGTGGCTGCGCGAGATTTCCTTGGTTTTAGAACCACCTGCCTTGGGAGCCGCCAAAGGCCTGAGGCCGGCAAAAATACTCAATACATCAGGCCGTTTGGGTTTTTTGGTAAGGTATTGACCGGCAGTGCGTAAAATAAATTCTATTTCATCCTCAAGTGCTATGGGTTCGATTTTGGCTTCATCCATAGGGGTATCGGTGGTACCAACAACTACTTTGTTGTGCCACGGAACGGCAAAGAGTACCCGTCCGTCTTCGGTTTTTGGAATCATGATGGCATAATCGCCCGGCAGAAATGATTTATCGAGAACCACATGCACCCCCTGGCTGGGTCTCAGGGTGCGAGGTGCGCCAGGCTTATCCAATTGAAGTATCTGATCGGCAAAAACACCAGTTGCGTTTACCACTGCCTTTGCTTTTGCTGTATAATCACGTCCAGACTCTACATCCTGAAAGGTAACGCCATCCACTTTGCCGTCGGCACTTTTGTGCAGGGCAGTAACCGCAGCATAATTCACAACATGGGCACCCAGTTCAACAGCAGTTTGCAGCACATTTACTGCCATCCGGCTGTCGTCGAACTGGCCATCGTGGTAAACTACCCCGGCAGTAATCAATTCTGGCTTTATGGTGGGTATTTTTTCAATGGTTTTCTTTTTAGAAATACGTTTTGAGCTCCCAAGGGAATAAGTGCCTGCCAGCAAGTCGTACATTTTCAGGCCAATAGTATATTTCAGTTCATCCCACCAACCAAGGGTGGGTATTACAAACGACTGGTTTTTGGTAAGATGAGGGGCGTTGCGGAGCAGGCGTCCACGTTCAACACAAGCTTCGCGCACCAACGCAACGTCGCCCTGGGCCAGATATCTTACCCCGCCGTGGAGCAACTTGGTACTTTTGCTTGATGTGGATTTAGTAAAGTCGGACTTTTCGAGTAACAAAGCAGAATAACCCCGGGATGCTGCTTCCAGCACAATTCCGGTTCCGGTAGCCCCTCCGCCAATAATGATAAAGTCATAACCCTGCGAGTTTTTTTCTATCTGATGTAAGATGGTGTCGCGATGCATAATTTCAGGTTTCTGGGTTGGTGAAAAAGCAATATTCAGTAAAAAATTTCGCTGCGAAGGCGAGAATTCATTCTAAATTAAGCTATTTTAATAAGGGTAGTGTAAAAATAATCATATGCAATATTAACATGAAAATCGCCCAAAAGTTAGATAGGGGGGATGAAGAATATTTGCCATCCAGGAACATTTTCACCAAACATTCAACATTGGGTCTAAAAATAAAAGGATTTATCGTCTCATTCTGAAAAAATCAACCATGATGGCGGCACATTCTTCTTCGCGAACGCCGTCAACCCATGTAGTTTTGGGGTGAAGAATGTTCATTCCATGTTTTATAAATCCCCGTTTTTCATCGGGAGCTCCGCAGACAATTCTGCCCACCTGTGCCCATTGCAGAGCACCGGCACACATAACACAGGGTTCAAGAGTAACAAAAAGGGTGCAATCTTTAATGTATTTTCCGCCTAGATACTCCGATGCCGCGGTAATAGCCTGCATTTCGGCATGGGCAGTTACATCGTTGAGCCGCTCGGTAAGGTTGTGTGTCCTGGCAATAATGGTATTATTGCATACCACCACCGCACCCACTGGTACTTCGCCGGCATCAAAGGCTTTGCGGGCTTCCTTGAGGGCTTCGCCCATGTAATGGTCGTCAGAAAAAACGGTAAGTGCCATGTTGAACAAATTTTATTTTGGCGGGAACATTTTTCGCCATTGCAGGTTATGGTTGTTATAAAAACTTTAATAAAAATGGACAGAGAACTATTTGCAGTAAAAGTAAAGAAAAATGAACAACCCACCCCTGAGGCCTGGCTGCTTGATTTTGAAAGAACTTTTCCCTTTGAAGCCGGCCAGGTTATAGGCATAACCATCGATCCGGAACTGCAACCCAGGCTATACAGTATTGCCAGTGGCAATCTGGATAAAATGGTATCAATCCTTTACACCATAAAACCAGATGGGTTGCTCACCCCTCCCCTGTCGGACTGCAAGGCCGGCGACACTATTTACGTTACTCATCCCTTTGGTAATTTCGTATGCCCTGACCAACGAGCGGTTTTTATTGCCACCGGAACCGGTATAGCCCCTTTTGCATCTATGATTTTTTCGGGTCAGCATAAGGGTAAGACCCTCATCCAGGGAAACCGTAACCTTGAAGGGATTTATTTCCACCAACAGTTTAAGGATATCCTGGGCAACAATTACCATCCTTGTACCAGCAGGCAACATGCCAAGGATTGCTTTAACGGAAGGGTAACGGACTTCATAGCTTCCTTGCCGCAAATAGAAACCGATATTCCTTATTACCTTTGCGGAGTTGCCGAAATGGTTGTAGACGTGCGCGACCTGCTCATTGAAAGGGGCGTACCCTTCAAAAGAATTATGGCCGAGATATTTTTTTAACCCACAAGAGATTACATGAACCCGGAACCCCAAAAAGAAGCGCTCTTCGGAAAAACCTTAGGCGAATTGAAACTGCTGGTTGAAAAAATGGAGATGCCTTCCTTCACCGCCAACCAGATTGCTGACTGGCTCTACAAAAAGCAGACTGATTCCATTGGTGCCATGACCAATTTATCAAAGGCTTACCGCGAAAAGCTGTCGGGTAGTTGTACTGTGGGAGTTTCATCGCCTGTAAAAGAGCAGGCATCAGCCGACGGCACCAAAAAGTATCTGTATCAATCGCTGTTTGGAAAATTTATTGAATCGGCCTATATACCTGAGCAAAACCGCAGTACATTGTGCGTATCGTCGCAGGTGGGTTGCAAGATGGGATGCCTTTTTTGCATGACCGGAAAACAGGGGTTTCAGGGGCAGCTGAGTGCTGGCGAAATTGTGAACCAGATACGCAGCCTTCCGGAGCGCGACACACTTACTAATATTGTTTACATGGGCATGGGCGAACCCTTCGATAATCTCGACAATGTGATGAAAAGTCTCGAGATACTTATAGCTGAATGGGGTTACGCCATGAGTCCGAAACGCATTACTATTTCCACCATCGGCATTATCCCGGCCATGAAAACGTTTCTTGAGAATTCGGCCTGCCATTTGGCGGTTAGTCTTCACTCCCCCTTCGAAGAAGAGCGTCGCAAACTCATGCCAATCGAAAATGTGTATGCCTTGCCTGATGTACTTAAAACTATCAGAGAATTCCCTTTGGGAAAACAAAGACGCATTTCGTTTGAATACATTGTTTTTAAGGGCATTAACCATAGTCAGTCCCACGTGAAAGAGCTGGCCCGCTTGCTTAATGGCATCCGATGTCGCATCAACTTGCTTCATTTCCACCCTATCCCCAATACTCCCCTTGAGGCGCCAGGCGAAGAAGTGATTCAGCAATTCAAACAGGCCCTTGAAGCAAAAGGCATTACCACAACCATAAGAAAATCGCGGGGCCAGGATATTTTTGCGGCCTGCGGAATGTTATCAACCAAAGAATTGATGAAACAGAAAGAACCTGCCACAAAAAAAGCCTGAAAAAAATTCAGGCTTTTGGAATCTTTTGTTCAAAATGAGTCTATTTTTTGGCATCGAGCATCTCACGCACACTTTTCGACACTTCGTTCTTCTTTGAGTTAACCTTGGCTATTGTTTCAGATGCTTTTTTTACTACATCATTCCAGGTTTCTAATGTAGCATCCTTAACAGCCTCAAGTTCAGAAACCAAAGCGTCTTTTTGCGCATTGAGTTCGGTGCGGGCCGCTTCAAGCTTTACCTTAATATCGCCCACTGCGGTTTCCAATTCTTTGTCAATGTAGCTGATGCGGTCTTCCAGGTCAATTTTCATTTTGTTGAGATTCTGAATAGTAAGTTGCCGTGTTTCTTCCAGTTTCTTTTTGGCTTCACTTTTCTGCCCTCCGCCACACGATGTTATTACAATAGCCAGCATCCAAACAATAAATAGCATGAAACCTTTTGCCTGTTTTAAATTTTCAGTTTTCATTTTTCTAGGTTTTATATGGTGGAAATATTCGTGCAAAAATAGGCAAAACTATTCATCATTAATTGTTATATGTAAACAATTTACTAATGCTGCAGAGTGTTTGCAACAAAGTTGCGAAAAAATATTTAGCGAACAACAAATGCAATTTAAAGCTACCTTCGCAGCCGGTTTTCAAATAATCGAATTATGAATCAGGATCAGTTATTATTTCATCTTTTTGAAACCATAAAGCAATATACTGCCAAACTTTCAGAGCCAGGATTAAAAGTGGTAGATTTTAAGTCTCCTGCTGAACTTGAAAGTATTATTCCCCTGAACATTGAAGAGGAAGGCGTTGATGAGAGTACCCTTGCACAGCTCATGACCAATTACCTGAAATACTCGGTAAATACTGCAAACCGGCAGTTCAACAATCAATTGTTTTCGGGCCTTAATCTGCCCGCGTTTGTGGCTGATGTGCTTGTATCGCTCAATAATACTTCAATGTACACCTATGAAGTAGCTCCGGTTGCCACATTAATTGAGCTTGAGCTGATAAGGTGGATGAATGGTTTTACCGGGTTTGTTGATGGAGATGGAACTTTTCTTACCGGGGGCAGCAATGCCAACCTTATAGCCATGTTCTCTGCCCGAAACCAGTTGTTGAGCCAGACCCGGCTCGATGGGATTACGGGGATGGCCAGATTAAAAGCTTTTGTCAGCAAAGATTCGCACTACTCCTACGATAATGCGGCCAACCTGTTGGGTATTGGTACAAGTAACCTTGTAAAAGTAGGTGTTGACAAGCACGGACGGATGATCCCCGAAGAACTTGATGCCGCCATTAATGAATGTTTGCAACAAGGCGAATTGCCTTTTTTTGTGGGGGCAACCTGTGGCACCACCGTAAGGGCAGCATTTGACCCTCTTGATGCCCTGGCTGAAACCTGCCAAAAGCATAATATATGGCTGCATGCTGATGGGGCATTTGGTGGTTCACTATTGCTGAGCAACAAATTCAGCCATCTGTTCAGGGGGGTTGAAAAAGCCGACTCATTTGCCTGGGATGCACACAAATTAATGAATATACCCCTTATATGCTCTGTATTGCTTTTTAAAAAGGGAAATGTATTGCGTAGCAATCTTTCAGACCTGAACACCAGTTACATTTTCCACAACAACAGTGAAGTGGAAGACTTAGGTACCAAAAGTGTGCAGTGCGGCAGAAGAGTAGACTCGGTAAAATTGTGGTTTGCTCTTAAGGCCTTTGGACTGAAAGGTTACGCCCGCAAAATGGAACATCTGATGGAACTGGCAGCTTATGCAGAACAAAAAGTAACCCAATACTCAAAACTTGAACTGTTTGTTCCAAGAGAAACCCTGACTGTATGTTTCCGCTATATCCCGGAAAAACCCACCGATACCAATCAGTTTAACTTTCAGGTGCGCGAAACCCTTCGCAAAACAGGACAAAGTATGGTGGGAATTGCCCGCATAGATGGCACACTGGTTATAAGATTAATTGTTACCAATTCTGATAGTCAGAAATCTGATATCGATACCTTCTTCAAGAACTTTATCAATACAGCCACCCTTCTGGAAAAAGAAATTTAACCAATTCGCAATCCACATCATTTTTTCAATTTCTGATGCGCTCAAAAATCAAGGTTGTGCATTTGACGATTTCCTGATTGTCAACACAAAGTTTAACATCTGCATTACAAACAAAGAACCCGGCAGGTTTTTTGAGTCGGAAGGGAAGAAACAGAAGCTGAAATTCAGAGTTAACTGATCCCTGGGCCGAAATCACCCGATGAATTGTTTATAAGCGGTTATTGGATAGATAATCTGCCACCCTTTGATTGAATAGTGATTTAATGCGGACAATCATCGGATGGGCAGCATCAAATTCAACTCCATCGATGCTTTTTACCGGAAGTACTTTGCGTGATGTGCCAGAAATAAAAACTCCTTCCATTATTATCACTGAGCGAGCCAGGACTCGTTCTTCAACCACCTCGATACCAGCATTTGCACAAACTGTAATGATATTTTTTCTGGTAACACCTGGTAAAACATCTTCAACCGGTGGAGTTATCAGCCTGTCATTGCGTATAAAAAAAACATTGGAACGACTCCCTTCGGTAATACAGCCCTTTTCATCAACCAGAAGTGTTTCATAAACACCCTTGTTGGCCTTTAACAGGTTATTCTCAGTCCGCAGTATTACGTCCATTATTTTGGCATTTGGGGTGTAGCGGATTCCCCTGAAAAGGGCAAGGTCAACCCCCTTTTCGAATTGTTCGGCGGAGGGATACTGATGTTCGTTAATATAAATCAGAAAATCGAAATCGCCCTGAGGCAGTTTTCTCATTACCACCTTAATATTTCCCTCGGCAAGATGGTTTTGTTTAATAAGTTCAGCGACAATATTTTTGAAATCAGCAAATTCTAAGTTTAGTGGATAGTCTGCCAGGATACAGGTGTGCTGTAATCGTTCAAAATGGTCTTCGATGAATAAGGGAATTCCTTCAATTACCCTGAAAACTTCATACACATAATCGGGCCCATTAATAAAGGAGTTATTAAAATTAACCGATTCGGTTTGGTTATTATTCCTGAAATAAAATTGGCCAAGACATTCGTTCATAATTGGGTGAATTTTGGCGCAAACCTACAAATTATTCCCACACAATGCGAACCACCACCTCATTGCGCCGATTCCAGAATTTATAGGGTGAGATATAGCCCAGGAAACTGAAATTTCCATGGTACCCGATATGATTTTGACGAAGAAGCTGGGCCAGTTTTTCTGAATACTCCTTTATTGTTTCATCGCTGGCATAACCCCCAAAAGTAATAGCTGCATAAAAAGCGGGTTGGGTTTTTTCCAGTGATACAGCCTGATTATTTGGACGGGGCAGATCATCCATGTTGTAAGCAGAGGGCATTACGAAACTCATTCTCGATCCATTATCATTGAAATCGATATGCACAGGTGCGGTCATGGCTATTTTCTGTCCGGTTTCGTTACTGCCGAAAATATAGCCGGCAAGGGCGTTAAAAGATGGTGAGGTCATCTCTCGATAGGATTTAGTCCCGGTACTTACCGTAGCCAGAATCGCTTCAGGATAATAGCGAACTTCGAAACCCGGAAATTTTTGCACAAGTGTGTAGGATTGATGTTCGGTTTGGGTATTAGCTCTGTTGGTCGACATGGCAACAATTAGAGTCAGAAGAATTAATATTGGGAATGTCTTCATCCGTAAATAATTTTTAAGTTAAGGTCTCCCGTTAATACGGGAGAACCACACATGTTCTAAAACTTATTCTCAGGTGTTGGTGTTTTGCAAAAACATTCAGGTTTCATAATATTGATAATAGTAAATAGAGAACATTTTTGTTTAATTTTTGTTCGATAATCATTAAACATGAAAGAGGTATCACGTTAAAATTTCAACCAACTTGATTCATGGTGTAATTACTTTGCATGAGCATGAAATAAAAAAAATTGTGGAGGTCGAAAACCCGCAGATATGTCTAAATTTGCACCCTTTAAAAACAGGGCACCAATTCTGAAAAAGTATTCGTAATGATTAACCCCGTATTACCTCCGACCACAAAAATCTCTATTCAGGGAGTAGCAGGTTCGTTTCACCACATGGCAGCCAAGGGCTATTTCCCAACCAACCATATTGAAATTGTGCCCTGCGATACTTTTAAAGATGCCTTTGATGCGGTTAAGACCGGAAAGGCTGACATGGCTATAATCGCCATTGAAAACTCCCTGGCTGGTTCGCTTCTGCCTAATTACACTTTGTTAAAAAACTCAGGACTGACTATTGCCGGCGAAATATACCTGCGCATAGAACAACATTTTATGGGACTACAGGGGCAAACCATTGAAGATATTCGCGAAGTGCAATCGCATCCCATGGCCATTATTCAATGTGATGAGTTTCTGGAGCCGTTGCGTAAAAATGGGGTTAAGGTCATCGATACCGTGGATACAGCTCTCAGCGCACGCTGGATATCAGAAAACAAAGCCAAGGGAGTTGCTGCACTCGCATCAGAGCTGGCCGCCGAAATGTATAAACTGGAAATTATTGCCCGAAGTGTTGAAACCAACAAGCGCAATTTTACCCGTTTTCTGGCACTTACTCCAAAAGAACTGGCTGCTGATCTGCGCAAAGTTTCAGGTAAAAAGACCGACAAGGCATCGGTTAGCTTTACCCTTCCCCATCAAACAGGGAGCTTGTCGCAAATCCTTTCAGTACTGGCTTTTTACCGGTTAAACCTTACCAAAATACAGTCAGCACCAATTATTGGCTCCGATTGGGAATATACTTTCTACATTGACCTTATGTTTGAAGATTACTCCATGTTTACAAGCGGACTCGACGCCATTAAACCCCTGATTGACAATCTTCATATTCTGGGAGAATATGTTTCGGAAAGACCAAAATAGAAAAAAGGTTCTTTAAGCAACAAGGGGGTCCTGTTCAGGATTTTGATTTTTACAATATTCCATTATAAAAATTATAATCTTTATATCAGGCTTAGTTAATGTTTTCATGAAAAGCGAGGATATTTCAATGCCTGTTTCCTTAAAGGTGGTTCAATATCAAATAATAACAAGACTTCGTGGGTTCCCCGGTTTTGGTTTTTTAAGGGAGTGATGGTAAAGTCATAACCATAGCCCATCCACAAAAAATCAATTACTTTGAACTGCATCATCATCCCAAAAGAATCACCAAAACGGTGTGATACACCTGCCACCACGGTTTCGCGGAACATAGTACTAAGATTCAAATCGAATGATAGGGGTGCGCCGCCAACATGCTTGGCAAAAAACGATGGTTTTAGTTTCCACTCTCTGTTCACATCCCAAACATAACCGCCAATTACGAAAAGGTGCCGCTCCTGGACTTCCTCATTGAGATAATCAGCCACATTGGCGTTGTAATTAGTTCTTCTCAGTCTTGGCAGCGAAACACCAAAATAATAATTAGGAGTATAATAATACACCCCCGCACCAAAGTTAAAGGAGAGTTTTCCGATAATATCGGTGTTATAAGCGGGGTCGGTCCCTTGCAAGGGGTTAAGTTCGGTGAGATTGTTGCTGCGAATATCGAGCCCTGTCTTCAGTCCAAAAGATACAAAACCTCCATCATGCACCTGTATTTTAAATGAATAATCCACAAAGACATTATCGATATCCAGGGGACCAATGCGATCACGGGTATAAGAAAGACCAAGACCCACATATTTTTTATAGACCGGACCATGTGCAGTAAGCGTCTGTGTTTGCGGGGCACCATCAAACCCAATCCATTGATGCCGAGAAAGCATTACTATGTTTATTCCATCAGTAGTACCTGCATAGGCAGCGTTTACCGACTGGGTATTGTACATATAATGGGTAAAACCAGGATCCTGTTGCGCATTGGCATTAAAGCCGGGAATTACAGTAAGCGTTGCAGCAACTATAAGCGATTTAAATATTTTGATCTGTATTTTCATAACAACTAGTTTTATCTTTTCAGATGATTTCCCAATAATAAATTATCGTGTAATATAAACAAAACCTTTGCGCACAGGCTGGTTATTGCCGGCAGAGAAGGTATAGAAATAGGTTCCAACAGGAAGATCTTCGTTAGAATTAAGCAACTTGCCTTCCCATGTGTTATCATACTGAGCCATTCGGAACACAATATTACCCCAGCGATTGTATACAATCAGCTCATTGCCGGAGAATTGATCAATAGCCGGAATGATAAAATTATCGTTGATTCCATCGCCATTGGGTGAGAAGGTATCCGGAATCACCAATTCATCAAGTGTAATGGTAATGTGCAGTTTGGCAGTGGCAGTCAGGCCCTGCATGTTAGATATTTCATATTCAAGGTATTCTTGTCCAACAAATAACGGAGCCCTTTGATAATCAACGAAGATGGTACCATCGGCACGCGCTTCAGCAAAGGCGCCACTGGGCAATTGCCTTATAATCCTCAGTGAGGACTGATTGATATTTCCAGGGATTGGATCCACATCATTACTTAAAACATTAATCACATCTGCACCCATCCAGGCAATGGACACAAAGTCGTCATTGGCAACAGGGTTTCGCATGGGCGATACCACCACAGTTGATGTTCCTGAGGTACCAGGCTGATCACCTGTAACAGTGGCAGTGTTGTTATACTGCCCCTGGCCAAGCACCCTGGCAACCAGAGTTAATGTGGCACGGGCTCCATTGTTCAAATCACCAGGTATCCAGGTTCCTAAATTGGAGATCATATCGATTCCCTGACTTACTGTACTGGATATGTATTGATACCCGGAGGGCAAATTGTCTGTTACAATAAGTCCGGTAGCCTGAGACGGACCATTATTAATTACTGTTATTGTGAATGTAACATTGGTGCCTGCATGAGGGCTATTGTTGTTGATAACCTTGGTAATAGTTACCGCTGCGAAGGTTCTGCTCAGCACGATTGTTACGGTGCTATCAGCACCAGCTACCACTGCTGTACCTTCTGATTCATCATAACCTTCTGCTGATACTACTATCGGGTAATTTCCATCGGGAAGGATGATACCGATAATTCCATTTTCATTAGCTACCAGTGTTTGGCCGGCAATGGTTACAGTTGCACCTGCAATGGGCTGGCCATTGTTATCTCTCACTGTAATGCTGATAGTATAAGTCGGGGTGCTTTCTGGAAGCATTACAAAGGTTTCTTCCACATTGCCACCGGCAACCGTGACTGTTCCGCCAATGGGCAGATATCCGGCTGCTGTTATGGTGTAGAGATAACTTCCATCGGGTAGGGTGATGGTAACCTTTCCATCTGCTCCGGTGATGAGCACCTGGCCGGC
>JBBISA010000024.1:0-54136 GCA_037441525.1 Bacteroidota bacterium | reverse complement strand
TGAAAAAGGTATTATTAAGTATGTGCCTTATTTTAAGCGCATTGTTTACATTTAGCCAATCTTTAGCTTTGCAGGATGTTTTTGTTGAAAAGATTCCTGTATCTGCTGCTGCACAGGCAGCTGATCCCAAACTTAATGCAAACTCTGTAACTTACAGGATATTTATTAAGTTAGCACCCGAATGGAGACTCTCTACCGTACAGGGATTGTTTGCCAACCCTCTGCTTTTTATTACCTCAACCCAGTTTTATAATACAGCCGATATTGGTACATCATTTCCAACTTACCGACCAATCCCCAATATGTCACAACCCTTGTATTATGATTCATGGATCACTATCGGTTCTTATTCACGTGCGGCCTCGGCTTCCAAAATTGTTCCCCTGTTTGAAGATAATACCGACGGCATCAGGGATGGTTTTATACTTGGTGCTGCTGAAAATCCATCTGCAATTGACCCTGCCACACAAATTGATTTAATTTGGGGAGACCAGATGGGACCCAGCGCTGATTATGGCTTAGAACCTGCTTATGAACCCGAAAACGTTATCTATTATGCTGCTGGTGGTGTTGCCGGTGCTACTGCCTCAAATTATATTTGTATTGGTCAGTGGACTACCAACGGTGATTTTACCTTTGAATTAGGTTTCCAGGCTTACCACCCAACACGCGCGGCACAAAATTATGTATATAGAGATGCTACCGTTCCAGGTGGATTTATTTATACTCCTCTGGCATTCTACACTACAATAAATGCAGCTCCTGTGGTCAGTCTGGTTGCACCAACATCAGCCTCTACCTATACAACTGGAGATTTGGTAAATATGGCTGCAACAGCTTCCGATACTGATGGTACAATTACAAGAGTTGAATTTCTTGTAAACGGAGTTGTTGTTGGTCAGGACCTTACCGCTCCTTACGAATTTGCATGGGCTAGTACTGCCGGTATAAAAAACCTAACTGCTATAGCTTATGACAATGGTGGAAAATCAACAACTTCTGCGCCTGTTTCTATTACTGTTAATGCTCCTCCTGCCAATCAACTTCCGGTGGCTACTATCACTGCTCCTGCAGCCGGCACGCAATATGATGTTAAAGACGTTCCAACCGCCTCTATTAATATTGCAGCAACAGCCAGCGATCCAGATGGTTCTGTTACTCTTGTTGAATTCTTCGTTAATGGTACAAAGGTTGGTGAGGATGCAACATCACCCTACGAATATACTTATATTACAAGTGTATTGGGTTCGTATTCAATAACCGCGATAGCAACCGATAATCTTGGCATTAAGGGTAATGCATCAGCACCTGTTAATGTCAGCGTAATAAACTCAGGGGTTTCTTTCCAACTTGGTAATGAGTCTGTAATGAGCGTCGCTTGTCATTCTTCAAGCGTTTTTTGTGTACCGGTAAAAAGAATTAATTCAGCTGTTACAAATGCTACTGGTTTTGATTTCGAACTGTCATTTGACCATAATCTGGTTTCTCCAACCGGTAAGATTTATGTATCAAATGATATGACCAACGAAAGACAAACAGGGGTTTATTTCAGACAAGAAGGTAACAATAAGATTTATGCAGGTGTTTACTTTGTAAGTGGCAATGCCACCTTCAATGGTACAGGCGATATTTTGTGTGTTGAATTTGCCAGAAATATTGGTTTTGCAACTGGTGCTCAGGCTCAAATCTCGCTCACCTCAATAAAAACCAGTTATAGCAATTCTGCTGCGGTTAATGAGAACCTGCCCAATCCTTTCACCTATACAATCTTTAATAACACAATTTTTGAAGGTTCACTCTCTTTCTGGGCAGATAATAGTCCGCTTAGAGGTGGCCCGGGTTATGCCCCAACTGTTATTAGATCAACTGCAAATTCTTCTTATGAAGTTCAACCTGATGTTAATGGAATATTCAGATATGATTTCTCTGGCAGCAATGGTAAGCAATTCAATATTAACAAGGCCAATCCCGGAGTACCAAGTACATGGAATGATCCTGTTAAAACCAAAGAGATTTGGAGCAGTTATGACGCACTCCTTGCCCAAAAGGTGATTGTAAACGATCCTACTTTCATCCCCAATGTATTCCAGATTATTGCTATGGATGTAAACCTTGACGGTGTTGTAACAGCTGGTGATATAACACAGATTATGAGAAGAAGTGTTGAAACTATTGAAGGATTTTCTCATGTTATAGCTGGAAGCAGAAGATGGTCATGGTTACCAACTGAAGATCTTAATTCTGACCTTAAATTCCGTATCTCCAATACCTGGCCGGCCGATGATGGTGTTGGTTACTCAAAAAACCGTGTACCCTTTAATACAGGTATTTATACTATAAACGCTGGAGATGATTCAGAATGTGCCTTTATGGAAAGCAAAAACTTTAAGGCAATCCTGTTGGGTGATGTAGACGGTTCTTATCGCCGTGTTGTTGCCGATGGTATTATTAAAAGCGGTGTTGTAAAAAATGGCTCTGAAAAAGACCTTGTATTGGTTGACCTTGCAAGTGCCACTAAAGAAGAAAAATTCATAAATATTCCTGTCAGGCTTTATAAAAATGATAATATTAAGGATTTGGACCTTGTATTATCTTACAACGGTAAAAAATTGCAATTCGAGTCTATTGTGAGTCACACATCTTTTGTGCAAATGGAATTCAACAATATCAACAACCAACACATTTCTGTTAGTTCTATTAGCAGTAAAGCTTATCCTGTTGAAGAAAAACTATTTACTCTTCGTTTCTATTCAAGGGAAGGCTTTAGCAAGGAAGACATATTGCAAGCTGTTTCATTTATTAATGGAGTTCAGGTTGAAACAATGATTTCTGATCCTGCACCACTTGCCGTTGACAACAACTTCGATCAATTGTTGAGAGTTTATCCTAATCCGGCAAGAGATATGCTAAAAGTTGAACTTCCTGAGGCTGCCAAAGTACAATTAATCAGTATGGAAGGAAGAGTACTTTACACAAACCTTTATGCTGAAGGTGTTGAAGAAATTAATGTAGGTCTTTTCGCCGATGGTATTTACATGCTCAGAATTTCTAACAACAAAGTATCAACAGTAAGACAGGTAATTATTAAAAAGTAAATTATCTGAAAGTATTTTATAAAGAGGCCGTCTCAAAAGATAAAATGAGACGGCCTCATTTACCCGGTTGAATTTCGAATATGCAATGGCAGAATGAGTTTTGATGAATCGGCTCTATATACCCCGTCAACACCTAAGCCGGACGAAACGGGTGGCGGCCAATTGCAACTTGACCTACCAGGTGCCCCAATTTGGAACACTCCACCCAACAGATGGGGCAATATCTTTATTTGCAATTATCTTTTTGAACCTGATTCCGGTAAATCTGCCTTCAAGGTTGATTTTAACAGAGATGGCGACTACCTCGACCCTTATGAAATGACCATTAATTACGCATATTCTCTCAAGGATGAAAACTTCAATCTGATAAAACTATATGTCCAGGGTGATACAACTGGCCTTATTGCCCAGGTTTTTGATTTTTCCATCAATGGCATCTTATTGGGCTATTATTTCTCAAACAACGAAAATGGTATTGAAATTACTTTTAATAACTATTCAATCAGTCCCAAACCCATTCAAGTTGATTTTGGCTTTTCCTTTTTTGGTGGAGCAAGCAAGGAACCCCCGGTAATAAAAGTGTTTATCGGCAAATTGGATGTTTCTGAATTTGATTCGGTAGCTATTGTTCCGGCGGTGAAAAATTTGCCTCAGATTGTAAAACAATGTAGTGAAGACTTTATAGTTGCTGACCATTATCCTAAGGCAAGGACAATTTCGGGAATAATAAAAGGCAGGCTGCATACGTTAAAAACCACTGAAGGCCGTCCATGCTCAATAGTATGGAAATATGAGGATGGGAGAGGTAATACATTTTATCAGGAACAAACAATTAGTTATAGTCACAACAAAGCACTTACATTTAATTCAGACATTAATAAAGACGGAATGACTAATGCAACAGATTTGTCAATACTAATTGGTTCCTTTGGGAAAATTTTCATGCAAAAAAATTAACAACTGGTTAGGGTGTATCGCCGGTTCGAGAATGTAGGGTTATTTATCCATGAAACAATGTGTAATGTCTTAAATTAATACTCCCCCAACCAGAGAACATTTACTGTTATTTTCTGACCACTTTATTTAATCCAGATTTATTATCAGCCACATTCACTGATGACTTTCAATAAAAATGAAGCAGCATGAGCCACAGATAATACTATATTTTGCATGACAAATCGCATGAGAAGAACTAATAATTTGAAATCCAGAAATGCTTACCAGTTTAGTTTTTCGAAAGCGGGTTTAAACTAGGCTAAAAGGCATTAGTTCACAACATTTGTAATGATTAATTTGGGTTTAATCTACAACAATTGTGAAGGAGTGTCTTTTTATGTAAATTCCGCCTGCTCTTACAAAAAACACCAGGTTCTTTACCCCTGATGTTGCCGGGTTGTAAATCAGATTTACTTCCCATGATAGCTGGTTTTTTCCAAAAATTCTATTATCGAAGGTGGCATAAACCCTATTTTCCTCGATCATTTTAACCGTATCGAGGGAATGGTGTGTTTTAATAATAAAATTGAGCGTATCCTTACTCCCAAGTTTTATGCGGTCAGGAACATTAGAAGTAATAAAAATTTGTTCCTCATCCTTCCAATTACAGCTATAAAATACACTAAGTAAAAGAGGTATAGAAACCACCAGAAATACCTTAATCCATTTTAATCCATTATTCATGTGTTTATCTTTTATTTTTAATTAAACAAGCCTTTGGAAGCGCCCTGATTGAAATTCAACCTGGCATGCAAATTATTACTTATGACTAATTCAATAGAATGATACATGTTTGTTGTGGTATGATAGTCCCACCATTAGCGGAAAATTATATTTTTGCCATTTTGACTTTGCCGAGTTGGTAAATTCGGTTGTTTCGTCAATGCAGAAAGAATGATGCTCGCTTCACAATAACCATTTTTCGTTTTGCCTGGAAATTATCTTATTCTCTGAGTGATGAATTTCGGTTTCAGACATTAAAACTTTGCAAGCCTTAATACATTGATATTCCCATCTATTTGCACCCTCACAAGATAAATACCTTTCTTAAACGAACCCAAATTGATGGTTTCAGAGTGGTGATTGAAAAATTCAATGATTCCGGAACTAAATTTTAGTTTGCCTAAAAAATCCCATACTTCAATGGTTGTCGCATTATTGCCAGGCGCATCAATAACCAGATTAGTCAGTTCTGCGGCTGGATTAGGGAAAAGTTCTATATTAACTACCTTCGATTGCACCTCTGCGTTTTTTTCTTTGCACCCGTTGTATATACAGTTCTCATTTCGGTTGGCAAAAGGGTTATAATTGCATGCCAATTTGTCCATGCATCCTCTAATGATAATTGTTTTGCAAGCATCACTATCATTAAAACACGCCCTGGGATTGAATTCGAGAAATCGATTATCCATACACCCGGCAATGTAACAGCACCTGTCTTTGAAAGAAGTTTTATTTGCATGCGGGTTATAATTCAGAGCCAGGGGGTCCATGCACCCATAAATAATTCCCGGGCAAACCACATTAAGGTCAAGGGCACACTGACTATCATAACAGCACAATTCCGGAATATTATAATTAGCTGATTTTGAATAATTACAAGCGGCTTGATCGAGACAACCAAAAACTATAGGATCTTTACAACGAGTGCCATCATCGTACTCCGCCTTTGGATCATACTGAAGGAAATTTGGATTCATACAACCTACCCTTTTAATCACGGGATAAGTCATCCTTGAACTATACCTTTGGTTTTTGGCGGCATCAATAAGCGTATCGGTCCCAAAAATGGTAAATAATTCACCCTGCCTGTTTTTTAACAATGCATTCGTGCGGAAAGAAATTTCGCCACTAGTTGTTAATTGCGCGATGAGCACATGGTTATCAGGGTCAGAACCAGTTATGCCATTCAGTGAACCCTCTTGCAGAAAAAATGTGGTGCTTGAAAAAATGGTATCGCGGTAAAAACTGAAAATGGTTCCAGGATCTTCACCCGTTGCGATATCAATTATTCCGAAATGGCCAAAGGTAATATTACCCGCTCTTGGCACCAATCCGTCAGTCTCAGCTAAGGATTTAGTGCCTTGTGGCTGTGGAGCAGCCAAAACACGATTTGTTCTGATTCTATCCAAACTTCCATCTGTGTCAAGTTCTTTGGGAATGCCAAAGTGATTGCGTGTTGCTAACCCAATAGTTAACCAAGAGTCAAGCGCCACAACATTGCGATCCAGATGTGTATCCCTAATCAGATAACCAAATGATTGGCCATTTTCTTCATGGTTAAAGAATGGTTGGGTTGATTTTATCTCGAAAGGCCTGTGCGCATCCCCAAATATTTTTACCAACCGGAAGCCATCTTCAAGGCTAAGATAAATACGATAAGTAACCGAACCTTGCTTTAACAGCGGATACTCACCAAGCTCTTGCGTATCTGTATAGCCTGCAATGTAATATTTTTCAACTAATAAACCCTTTACCTGGGCGCGTAAGTCATTGGTAAATAATATAGCCCAAGCTGCCAATAATAAAACCAGATATTTTTTCATTTTTTATGTGTTATAAACATGAGCCAGCAAAACCAAATTAAAGATTATAAGAAAAACTCAGTGAATAATTGGTACCGTAACGATAACCTTCATATTCGATTTTAAAGTCATCATGGTCGTATGCCCATCGATGCCGTGTATTAAGCAAATCGCGAATCCTGAACTCAATTCCAAAGTTTTTACCGATACTTTTCGATACTTTTAGGTCAAGCATGTGCCTGGGCAGCTCATAAACATCGGGTTGCTCCTCGGTAATGGTAACAAATGCAAGTTTTGGCCCCTGAATGTTATAGCTCAGGGTGGCAGCAATACCGAGCTTATTTGATGAATACGTGCAAATCGCATTTATAATATAGGGCGCCTGTCCGTACATGTTCCTGACAATGGTATCTGTAATAATGCCGTTAATAGCCAACATTGCAATTGCCCTTGATTGAACAAAAGCCACATTTCCCATCACTTCAAAGTTTTTCAAAAGTTTCTTTTTCCCTTCCAATTCAAAACCAATTGCTTTGGTCACCCCGGGAGCATTTCGCCAGGTATAAACATTATTTTCGTTACCCAGCTCAATATGATTTTCAAAATGTTTTCTAAAAAAACTAATCGAAAAATTATCTCCGGATTTAAAATATGATTCTAAGCGAACATCCAAATTGTTTATGTGTACCATTTTGAGTTCGGTGTTGCCCATGACAAAATTCCCTATGGTATAGTTATAGTCAAAATACGAACTTACCTCTCTAAGTGTAGGACGACCAATTGTATTGCTGTATCCAAGGCGGATGTTTACCCCGGTTTTTTCATTTTCAAGCCATTTATAAACAAAGTTTACCGAGGGAAGGTAATTTACTTCGGTAAAACTTGATGGATTTGCATAGGTAAGTTTACTGAATCCTGGTAAGCTGACCAGTCTGTCGGAGTGAAAAGGGGGAATATTCCTTCCAAACATATCAAGCACATCGGTATATACGTCTGTTTGCTCCACTCTCAATCCACCAGCCATTCGGATTTTTGGGTGCAATGTAAAGTCAGTCATAATAAATCCTGAAATAACCCGGCTTTCACCTTTATTAAAATCTGAAGCTCTGAAATGAGGCAAGTAAAACTGACTTAATTTATTCTCCGATATAGTAGAAAATTTTTCTATGTTTATATAATCGAATAAAGATTGCTGCGAGTTAAAACGCAGCTGATTGCTAAAATCTCCATAGACCAAATAGTTATATTGCCTGTTGGACAGGGTATTATTCAGAAAGGCTGCTCCGAGTTTAATTTTCCTTGGTTTTCCTGGTTTCTCGAAAAGGGGAAATTCCATCGAGACCCTGGTATCGAAAATGTCTTCATTGAGATATCTGAATAGCCTGTTGGGCTTGTCGGTCTGTTTAAACTTATACAATCCGGTTCCTTCTTCTACTCCAAAATCAAAATTTTTGAAGTCGGGTGTGTTACTCTGGCCGTCTGTAAAAGAAGCATTGAATTCAAGTTTTATTCCTGTTTTTGGTAAAAAATGCGATGACTGCCATTGATAAATAATCTGCTTCCGTTCTTCATATAATTGCCTGTGAATAAACTCGTAATCGAGATCCTTATTAAGAAAATTTGAACCTGAATCAACGGCAGCATTGTTCATACCTGTAAAATTTGGCATCACCATTAATGAGAAAGAATTGTTCTTATTAATCTGGTAAGCAGCGTTTAGCAGTGCACTCCACTGGTTGGTTTCGACACTTCGTTTTCGGGTGAGCGATATGCTTTCTTCAAACTTGCCAAGGTTTGCCGGATTTTGTGAAAATATACCTATAATTTTGTGGTTGTTGGGGTCATAACGTGTGCCCGAAGAATATCTTATCACTGCGATAAAACCAAGAGGGCGGCCAAAAAGGGTAACCTGATTACCTATACTTATATCCTGACTGTAATCAAGACTAGTTCTTCGGGTTGAGGTCATCCAGTTAATGGGCATTGAATGGCTGAAAGATATTGCTTCAGCGTTTAAAATTGCATGAGCTTTATCTTTCAGGTCGGGATTATTGTAATATGCATCAATGGCCGTTTGGACTGCTTTGGTATCATATATCAAACCAGGTGGCAGTAAGCCAAGTTTTACAAGAGCCATCCGGTAATACATATTATTAATGGCATAATACCTGAAAGAACTAGATGGTGATGGGAAATTTTCCTGGGTAATCCCATTGTTGTTCATGAATTCACTCAAACCCAAGACCACAAATTCATCGTAAGGATTGGTAAATTGCACATAAAAAGGGAAATTCCCTTTTTCATAGTGTTTAATATCCCTGAAACCATTATCAAAACCGAGCCAATCCGTAGGGCCTCTTTGGGTGGAAAGCACATCAGTGAATGAACTTTGCTGGTTGTAACCAAAGGTTGTTTTTATACTTACCAACAGTTTTTCTGGATAGTCCTTGGTTTCAATTGACAGGTATGAGCCCGCCCAATCGCCGGGTAAATCGGGCGTTGTGGCCTTATTGATAACTATGTTGTCGATTAAGGAAGTGGGGAACATATCCAACTTGATGTTGTTGGTAAGAGGGTCTAATGTTGGAATCCTTGCACCATTTATTGTTGTTTTGATATAACGATCGGCAAGCCCTCTAACTGTTATATATCCACCAACGGTAGAAACACCCGTTACCCTTTTTACTGCATCATCGATATGCGAATCACCTGTCTTTCTTATGGTTTCACGTGATATATAATCCAGGGTTGTGGGCGAATTAATTCTCTTTATTTGCATAAAGCTTTCATTTTCCCTCACTGCCCTGGCATTAACTACCACCCCTTCGAGACTATAGGATGCCAGAAACATTGTATAATTCCGGATAATAACTTCTCCATTTTTAGGATTTACGATATCTTCAAGGGTATTGTAGCTTATGTAGGAAATAGAAATAGTCTGCGGAGAAGAATCATTAATCCTCAATGAAAAATTACCATTCAAATCGGTTATTGCGCCAATTGATGGGGTCGATTTTAAAACAATGGTAGCTCCAACAATTTCTTCCCCTTTGTCATCGGTAATTTTACCTCTTACAATTCCCTGCCCATATAAAATTGATGTATTGGAAACAATACAAAAAATTGTTATCAGTAACAATGCTCTTAGGTTATTGAAACTAACAAGCTTTTTGATGCTGGCAAAAAGCATTTTTAACCAATCACAACAACAGCGAAAAACCACTAAATCAAATTTATAGAGCCTTGGGTTGGGATAAATGAAAAAAAACCTGTACTGATTGGTAATAGTATTTGGCTTGCAACTATTGGCTTCATCCAAATTCATAATGATTCCCATTGCTTTTATTTATTATCCTTTTTTAAAATTCTGATAACTTCTGATTTTGAGCCTTCTGTATTGCTGGTTTTCAAAAAGTATATCCCTGAAGGAAGTTGCGTTAAATCAATTTGAATAGAGTTTTCACCTGCTGAAAGATTATTAAAATCCTTAAGTAATGCTACCCTACCCAATGCATCTAACATCTGACACCTTACAGAAGTACCTTCCATTGTGTCACTAAACCTGATTGTTACAAAATCATTGGCAGGGTTTGGGTACGCCCAAACTGTCTTGTTTTCAGGTGCTTTAACAAAGTGAGTTCCAACTGGAGTAAAGGTAATACTGATTGGTTCTGACGAAAAAAATGCATTATGGTTATCAGTAGCGACAGCCTTAAAGGTTTTCATACCCGGTTCATCAATTTTTAGGCTAATGGAATAATTGTTGCCCGCATTCCGGACAAAATCACCCTTATAAATATCATCAACAAAAAGTGCAACTTTGGTTATAGTACCATCGGCATCTGTAGAGGAAGCAAATATTGAAAAAATAGTTTCAGTAAGAATAGATGCCCCTGATAATGGTAGAGTTATAGCCACAAAGGGCGGGATATTATAGGTAATTGTAATTTCCGGAGAGAAAGAAGACCCCCCTCGGTTGTCGGTGGCTTTGGCTTTTATTTTCATACTTCCGCTGATGGCATTTGACCATACAAAATCGAATGGAGCGGTTAATGCCTCACCTATTTTAATATCATTTGAAAAGAACTCAACTTTGCTTATCAGATCACCAGGGTCATCATCCCGTACACTTGCCTTAAGGGTAATTGTTTGGTTAATCAGCACTACCAATCCATCTTCAGGAGAAACAATGTTAACAACAGGAGGTTTGTTACCAGCAGCATTAACATTAATACTTACAACACCAGATAAAGCAACTCCGTTAAGATTATCGTAAACCTTCGCCTGAATAAGCCTGGTGCCGACAACATCCGCAGTCCACTCCATACGATAGGGAGCTCCTGTTACTGTAGAAATCAGTTGGTCATTTATGTAAAACTCTACCTTTACAATCTGACCATCAGGCGACTGTGCGTTTGCTTCAATAGCAACTTTCTGCCCCATTTCGTATGTGGCATTACTTTGTGGCGAAATCAATTTAACGTTTGGTTGCAGAGTTGAAAAAATGTTAATTACCCCGGTGGTGTCTCTACCGAAGCGGTCATCAACCGTGACAGCATAAATAGGGATTGAGCCTTTTCTATCTACCGTATACTCAACAACATAAGGGCCATCTGTAAAAGTCCCCCACATATTACCATTTACAAAGAAACTTAAACTTGCTATTGTACCGTCTATATCTGAAGCAATGGCAGAAATATTTACCTTTTCACCCATTTTATAAACACTTCCATTTGCAGGGCCTGTTAATTGCACAGAAGGCTTTTTATTGGGAGGGAAGATTATTTTATTGGTAAGAATCTGATCACTTTCAATTTTTTCACGTACTATAAATACCCTCGAATCTTTTACTTCATGGACTATTCGAAATCCCAAATCCATAGAAAACTGGCCATCAGTAGTAAACTGACCGATACAAACAGAATTGGATGGTCCAACCCCTGAAACACCACCTGCAGCATACCAGATAACATTTTCGGGGTCATAGCCTGGTGTATTAAAATCGGCATTGAGACCCATTTCATAGCCCCAGATTATTTCGAAATTAGTGGCAGGGTCAAGTTGTGTAGCATTGGTCACGGCGCCCAGCATGATGCCATCTTTTACGCCATCTGTGTCCTCAGAGAGGGGAACCAGTTGTGAAGCAGATGTCATGCGGCTATACTGACCAATAGTAATCCATGAATCGTAATATAATGCTTCGGTCATTTTGGGGATAGGCCTGAATAATGGTATTACTTCGCCATCGTCATGGTTGTAGAATTTTGTTGTTGTTTTAAAAAGCAAAGGATTGGCAAAGGTACCTTGTACAGTAGCCAAGCTATAACCTGGTTTCATGCAAACAAATACTCTGTAAGTAACAGAATTTAAATTAAGATTGGGGTCTTCTGCAATAGCCTGTTGTGAAACAGGAATTTTTTCGACATAAATACTATCAAATCCTTGTCCCTTTGCAAGGATGATGGAAAAAAATACAACTACTGTAAAAAAAATTGTCTTCATGTTGTTGGTTTGTTTTTTGGGTTTTAAACAAATGCTATGTTGTTCATAATGAATTATTTATTCGCAAGACTTTCCCATGTTTCCGATCAAAATTCTCAAATCGGCAGAGTTTATTAATCCATCGCGGTTGAAATCTGTGGGACACTTTTTGAAAAATGTATTACATTCCGTATTATATGATGCATTAAACAAGAGTAAATCCTGATCATTGGTAATCCCATCTCTATTTAAGTCGGTAGGACATCTGGGATTTCGGGCAGAGAGCTTAAATGATAGGAATACGATAATCATTAACACAGCTGCTGCCAGCAGAAAAAGGGGAAAACGTTTGTTCTTCTTCATGGTGTGGCTTTTTCTATGATAATATCAGGGATGTTTCCATAAGATAAACCATTAAATTGAATTTGGCCTGCACCAGGATTACGGGCCACATATTGAACGAAATTGCCATCAGGAGTCCCCAGCTGTATATTAAACTGAAAAAACAATTCGCCATCTGTGGTAAGTTGTGCCAGTAAGATTTTATTGTTTGATGTGGGCCCAACAAAACCGCCCAAAACAGCAATAAGCCCATTATCTGCGAAGAGTATCTTTTCGGGCTCTCCATACTCAAATATTTTCAAATCGAGGTTGTATTTAAATATCTGTGGTATATCACTTTTAAAAAGACCATCTACCTCTTTCAGGCTTTCTTTACTCACTATAGAACCGTCTATGTCTTCCTTCAACGCTATTCCGAGGTGAGATTTGGTGGCCACCCCAATGGTTAACCATGAATCAAACGCCAGGTTATTGGCATTGAGGTAAAGTGGCTCAATCATATCCCCTATATCTCCGCCCCAGTTATGATTATAAAAACCTGTAGTGGAGCCAATAATGACCGGGTTGAGGGGAAAACCAAAAATGACCTGAAGGCTATATCCATGCTCCAATTCTGCAAAAATCCGGTATGAAACGGCATTTTTGGGAAGACCTGATTTTCCTTCATCCAGCGAATCTGCAACATAATAGGTTTCAATATCGATTTTCTTTAACCCCTGGCAATGAGCATAAACAGTTGTTATCAAATGACAAATTATCAGAATAATGTTTTTCATGCAAATTGAATAAAACTTAATAAGTCTATTGGAAATATTGCGACATAACAATATATTAACAGAATAAACTACATACATCTATTTATTTAATTTATAAATCTAAAATATACGCTGCGCATGGATGTTCTTTTTAAGAAAATAATGATTTTATTATTGGATTTTATTACATAGCATCACTAAGAAATCGAACAAAACTAAACAATTCATAAAACCAACCTGTGAAAGACACATTAAGTTTTGCTTTAGTAAATCTGAAGTTTATATCAAATTAATGTTAATTTGAACAATTGTTTATTTGTTTGTTACTTCCCCAAATTTACGTCTCGGCTATAGAAGTTTTGATAACAGGCTAATAATTCTACATCAACTCAACACCTTATATTTTATCAGCAATGCAACAAGCTAATTACTTATCATGGTTTTTCTCAGCTAAAAGCCTTCGTGATCATCATCAAACTTGCCTTTAAGAAAAAATTTGTACCTATTGAAATTAATTGTTCTGATGCTGTCAGGTTTTTGGGAAGGGAGGTTAGGAAAAGAGGAAAGAAAAAACTGTAAAACGCAATTATATAAGAGAAGCGAATGAATTAATCCCAAATTTGTCTTTAGCTCTTTTTCTGAAGCGGGGCTAGACCCGGCTAAGTCATTAGTTCATTGCATTCCTAATGACTAATTCGGGCATACAATTAGTGTAACTTCTATTGCAAAATGATTGATAATAGGGTCTAAGCCACGAATAGATTTAGGCCACATTAGATACGTAAGTTATACTGATTACAATTGAAAAGATGCCCGGTTTGACCATAATAAACTAATTGGCACAATACGGGATAATAATCGAACGGACTAACCCGGAACGAATATCAGTAATGATTTTTACAGAAGAAAAACGAACCATAAAACACCAAACAACGATGCTATTCACATCCCCAACAATAAACGATAATTACCCTAAGTATATCTTTTATCAGATAGCTAAAGCATACAATATGATTGAAAATGCTCTATAATTTTAAAAGGTTTTTATACTTCCTTGGCGAGTCTTCTGAGACAATAGAAATGTTATTTTGCCAATCCAATAATCTTCAAGATGAGATTATTCACTTCATCGGGAGTTTCCAAGGGGCTTACATGCCCGCCTTTAACAACGATTGTTTCTATTCCGGGCGGTGCCCCCACATAATCTTTCTCACCAACCAAAGCTATTACGGGCATCTTTAGGTTTTGCATTAGCTCAGTGGCATCCATCGCATCAATCCTAACGGCTTTGCTGGTGTACCTGATCTCTTTTCGTGATAGCTTACCCATAGGGCTGATCAATTGCTCCATCAGACCGGGGTTGTTATAATGACTTTCTCTGGTCATTAAGGCTTTCGCAGCCTGTTTCATACAAAAGCCTTTGAACAACAAACCAGAATGTTGAAGTCGTATCATAAACTTTTCAAATTTTGAATGCTCTCTGAAGGGCATATTTCATAATCCGAACGATGCAAATACCTTCGGATTTTAATTAGCTGCCCGCAAAATGGTCATACTGCCCCAGGAATGGCCAATTGCAATAACTTTTTCTAATTTTAAACTATCAATGATTTCCAGAAGCATTTTGGCACAATCATCCAAATCCCAGTCCTTTTTTATATTTGTTTTACTTTTACCGTGCATGGGCACATCAATAGCAAATACTTTTCTGTCATTAATTGCAGCTATCTGCCCATCCCATAAATTGTGATCGAAATACACACCATGCAGAAAAATTACCGGTATTTGATCTGAGAGAGATGGCTTGTGAAAAACAGCGATCTTTCCTACTAAAGTGTTGATATAGGTCTTTTCCCAAATGTTGGTTCGTTGTGCCGGCAAATTTACCGTAATCAGGGACATCCCCAGCGTTAGACTGATTGTTTTCATGGTTCAATAGTATGCCGTTTTGTAATAATTGATAAGGCAAATTTGGTCATGAAAAGGGACTTTATATTGACACAAATGAGTCAAAAAATATAAAAAACTACTTCCGGGCTAATTTCTGTCGTATCCGGGTTAGAGATTGTCTTTCAATGCCCAGGTAGCTGCAAAGATGGGAAATTGACACCCTGTTGAACAAACCGGGATAATGGTGAATAAAATCGATATAGCGTTCTTCGGCAGTTTGAAAAATGAAACTTTCGATACGGTATTGCTGCATTTTTAATATTTCTTCAGCGATTAATCTTCCATATTTTTCAAACTTTGGAAAATGGGTGTAACCCCATTGCATGTGTTCATAACTTAAACAAACAAGGCGAGTATCTTCGAGGCACTGAAAGGAATACTTGCCGGGCCTTCGGGTTATAAAGGCAGTTTAATGGGTTGCATAATCATTCTCAGCATAAAATCTAACCGTTTTTTCATTGCTGTTATTATCGATAAAAAATGACCGGATAAGCCCCCGAGTTATAAAACCCACTTCTTTCTGGATTTGTCCTGATGGGATAAAAAAGTCCTTTTTCTTCAGGATTTTTGTTTCAAGACCTTTAGCAAAGCAATCAAGCTCCGGGTTGCTCAACCCGGGGCAGGTTGATTTCATGTTGTTAAGAAATATCCTTATATCATCTTCCATCTTATGAATAAGATTTTTTCATACTTTCTGCCTGATCAATTAATAATCTTTACAAACCTTTATAATTGCAAACTGTGTTAAAGAAAAAAAGCTTACGCCATTATATTGACTGGTATAATTAAAATATTAATCAATCATCTTTGCCTGCCCGTGTCAATGATTATGTATTACTACTTTATCCATTCCTTAGCGGGAGTAAATGGCTCATTAGGTTTCGTTTGTAACTTCTGATCTCTTAAGCATCACCGCCGGTATCAATCCAATCCAGAACAGTCCATTGACCAGGATAACCGTCAGAACCCCCACAAGAAATTGCGGCGATACATTTTGCGAACCCGCAAGCCAGGTGGGCATAGTGGCGATGGCGGCCGACAGTGTACCTGTAAGGATGCCTGCAAGAAACAATAAGCTGTATTCAGAGAAAAAGATTTTGCGGATCAACAACTCGCTAAAACCCAGTGCATTAAACAGAGATATTTCGGCCCGCCGCTCAAGCATACTGCGGGCAATTACAATGGCCAGCCCTATGGTTCCTAACAACATGCCCAAAGCCCCCATCAGAAAAAATATCTGCAGGTAAGTGTTCTCTACCGAATTGAAGCCAGCCAGCTTATCAACCGTAGAAACCATTTCCCATCCAAAATCGCGGAAAACAAAGGCAAGTTCGTTTTCAAGTTCGAGGGTGTCATGATTTGGGGCTTCCAGCAGAAATACCCCGGAGCCATCGCTACCCGGGAAATGGTTGAAAAAGTGGGTGGCCGAGATAACCACATTGCCTTGCAAAACAGAATTTTCAAGTCCTCCAATCAATAGCAAGCGTATCTCCTCTCCCCTGCTGTTGGTGTAAAAAAGGGTATCGCCCACACCCAGGCCTAACCCCCACTGTATAACACTCTGGTCGGCAATGGCGGGAATAAACCCCTGATGCTCCTGGTTAAGAGAGCCCCATGGATCATCACTATTGAGCAATCGATGGGTTGCAGCAAAGGAAAACCGGCCTGAGAGCGATCCGGGATCGGTTGCCAGGATACGGGGATTGGCCACACGGTTGAGGTTGTGACAGCTGGCATCGTCGGCATAAACGCTTAGAAACTGGATAATTTCAAGATCATCGGGTATATTCAGGTCATAGCGTAGGTTGGGGTCATTCAGGTTTTGAAGGAAGGGAACGGTAGTTTCGGCCATGTAATGAAACCCACCGGTGCCACCCGACCGGTCAGAAGGATCAATTGCTATGTCTTTATAGTTTGCCGCTGTAACCACAATCACAAAACTGCCCAGTGCCAGCAGTATAAGAATGGTAAAGCTTCGCAACGGATTGCGGGTAAGATTTTTCCAGGCCAGCAGGTTCGATTGAATATCCGTAGCAATAGCGCGGGTTTCCGCTTTCAATCCATTGTAAAGCCAAAGTAAAATGGTTAAAAGCAGAAAGATACCAGTGGTAAGCCAGGCAAACAGGCTGGTTGACCCTGCAAACAGCATTGCATATAATCCAAAAATTATGGTTATACAAGTAACTGCTATGGCAAGGCGGTTTGACCATTTCCATCGCCTGTTCTGAGCTTTCTGATTTTCATCCTTTGCTGAAATGCTTTCCCTAACGATCTTTCCGATCCCCCAGTAAACAGCCACCATTCCCAGAACAATTCCGGCGAGCCAACCCATAGCAAGGTTAAATCCATTGAAATGCAATTGCAATACATCTGTTCGCACAATATCGAACCAGATGCGGTTCAGGCCATTGAAAACCAGCCGGGTATAAATTACCGAAAGTCCAACACCAATAAGGGAGCCCACACCCACCACCAACAGATTTTCAGCCAGTATAATCTTCCTGATCAATGCTTTGGAAAACCCCAGCGAAGCAAACAGTTTAATTTGTTCTTCGCGCCGCTTCAGGTTGAACTGCACCAGTAATACCGTAAGTAACAAACCCGAAATGATGATAAACATCCCCAATCCGGCAAACAACTGTCCGAAATCGACTCCACCCCGGGCTGCTGTAAGGCCCTGCTCTATTACCGGGTTAATGCGAAACTCAAGGATAAAGGGATCGGCATTTTCTACAATCAGATGATCAATTTTATATCGATCAAGGTTCTTAGCAGAGATTAATATCGTGGTAAGGTTGCCAAACCGGTTCTGCCACAATTGCTGTCCTTTTTCAAGCAATATCCACGCTTTGGGGGTTCCACGGTATGTATCCCAGTAATCTTCGTCCTTTTGTCTTATGAGATCGAGATCGATGGGAATACCTGTATCCCAGTCGCGGCAGCTGCCTGCATCTGACAGGCCCGGCAAATGGGGCATGAGAATACTGTCTTTCACAGCTTCGGCCATAGGAACGATGGCACTGATACGAAATTTTTCTTCCTTTTCTTCCAGTTCGCGCAATGGGCCTACCACAAAATAACGCATGAGCAGGCTATCACCCACCCCTGCCCCAAGATCATTGGCCAGCCATTGGTTGATGGCCATATCGCCTGAAGTATTTATCATAGAGTGACCGGAAACTGCTGATACAAAAGAGTAAGGTGTATTACTTTCAGCTTCCGAAAGGGAATTGGCAAAATAGGTAAGGAAAGCGCGGCTTTCAGGAAATACGTCAAGGATATGGGCGCTCAGGTAATCGTCGATAAATACCCGGTTGGCGGTTAGTTTCCATTGATGGCCATCGTGTGAAAGGTTAAGGTTCAGGCCAAGGTCATCGGGTGAAAGGTTCCTTTGCAAACCATCGGCAATTTCAGTCCAGGAGGCATCACCGGATGATGCCATCACGGCCATGTTTACCATATCATCCAGCTCCATTACCTCCTGCAGCCAGGCCAGGTTAACAAAAATGTTGAGCGGGGCTGTTTGTGACGATTGCATATTGAAATGCCCCAGCTGATGGCGTGAAAGCACATCGCGCACCTGTACCCTGCGGGTAACGGTTTGTCCGGCATCAGATACAAAAGGGGTATTTCCGGGTATGGGATTGATGGAACGCATCCGCAGAAGTAAAAAATCGCCAGAGGTAACCCCCAGCCTTAATGCAACATTTTCACTCACCAATACTTCGCCAGGTTTAATTTCCTTCTGAGGCCACTCCCCTCCCGCTATTTCAGCAAATCCTGCATCCACACCCCAAATCTGCACCCGGTTAATACGGGCATCACTGCCCTGCACACTCACAATGGCATCGGTTTTCAGTATGGGTGTAATTTCCAAATCCTCCTTTTGCGCAATATTATAAACCAGTTGCCCTGTAAAAAGCCTTTCGCCGGCTGTGATGGTGTGGGAAATGTTGCCCAGCCTGTACTCAACGATCTGCTCAAGGCTGCGCGTCAGCGAATACCCGATGATCAATGCCCCGCAAATTATAGCCGTAGCAACAGCAATACCTGCCGATGTGGCCAGATGCGACCAGGGGTAATGACGGAGGGTGCGGAGTATAAGTTTGGAAGTGTTCATTGATCAAATTGCTTTAATTTCCCATCCCTAATCCCATATACTCTATCCATCCGTTTTGCAATCTCCATGGAGTGGGTGGCAATGACAAGGGTGATCTTCATATCCCTGTTGATGTTTACCAGGTGATCCATGAGCAGGCCGGCATTTTTTTCATCCAATGAGCCGGTGGGTTCATCGGCAAGCAATAGCTGGGGTTGGTTGATGAGGGCACGCACCATGGCAGTGCGCTGACATTCGCCACCCGAAAGTTCGCCGGGTTTACTGTTGCGGTAGTCCCACAAAACCATGTATTTCAACAATTCTTCCGCCCTTTCATGGGAATCCCTTTTGCTTCCCTTTTGCGGTAAGGTAGGTAATAATACATTTTCCCAAAGGGTACACTGGGGCAGCAAGTGGTGAAACTGAAACACAAACCCGATCTGCTGGTTGCGCAGGGCCAGGATATCTTTTTCCGTCAGACCATTAAGTTTTCTCTCCCCCAGAATAATTTCGCCGGAATCGGGAGCATCCAGCGTTCCGAGCAGGTTTAGCAGGGTGGTTTTGCCACAACCCGACGGGCCCATAATGGCAATCTTTTCACCGGAACTGATTTCCATATTCAGCCCGGTGAGCACTTCCCTCTTGGCAGAGTCGAGGCTTTTATGGTAGGTTTTGAAAAGGTTTGTAGCTTGTATTTGCATTATCAAGAGAATTGGTAAATGATCACAAGGATTTATAATTATTTTCAATGGCTTCCTTTTCGGCAATGGTTAACCCGGAAAATTCCTTTTCAAAGGCTCTTTTTGATAATTCTCCATTATTCTGATCCAGGAATCGGATGAGCAGGTTAATGGTTCTTTCGGGCATTTGAAAATTTTCATTTAACCAGCTGCTCATGGAATCATATTTTTTCAGGTATTCAATTTCCTGGGGAATTATATTTTCAAGGGTATAACGGATACAGTCAAAAAGAAATTCAACCTGTGGGGTGGCGTCAAAATAACGGTAATAATCAATTGTTTCATTTAAAACTTCTATATTGTTTCTGTCGGTTTTCCTCCACTTTATCCATTCCAGAAGAGGAATAGAGAACAATTCCAGGACTCTCCGGTAATCCGCAATCTTTTCAAGTATTGCTGCAGAAACTGGGAATATCATCCCCTGCGGAGTAAAGCTGTTGGTTGCAAGCACATGATGCATAAGATATCTGTGGATCCTGCCATTTCCATCTACAAAAGGATGTATGAAAACAAATCCAAAAGAAATGGCAGCAGCAATAATAACCGGGTGAATTTTTCCTTCCATCATCCGACGGCTTGCATCTGTCAATCCAGTTATCAGTAATTCCACATCCTGCCATCTCGAAGAAATATGGTCTGGAAGTGGTTCGCCGGACAGTCTGTCATGCGAACCCACAAATCCCCCTTCCTTTCTGAATCCCAGTTCAACAAACCTTGTGTCATCGATTATTATCTGCTGAAGAAGGAGCAACTCTGCCGGATCAAGGGGTCTCATGCCGGCCTGACCAATAGCTTTCCCCCATCTTACAGCCCGGGTTTGTGTTGGTGACTCCCCCTCAATAGAGAACGATGCTTTTGAGTCTTTCAACAATAGAAAAGCAGATGTCCGATATAATAGGTCTTTCCCATACTGCTCCATTATTTCTATCTGCTTTCCAGGCAGGTTATCAGCGATATGATCATCAATTGCAGGAGTTCTTGTTACCATGGGGCAGAAATTCACGTTACCTGGCAGATTGTTTTTGATCCGGTGTCTTGGTGAATTCTCTGGTTCAGATAATGTAAATTGAATTGTGGGATCCACCAGCAATACATAATTTCCTTTATCCAAAAACGCCAGGTTCAGATCCTTCTTCATCAGCCATTCGTACAAGAACCAGATTTTACGGTTATAGATCCCGTAAGGCTCTCGTGTTATCCATTCTTCAACCAGATCAGATGAAATACTTTCAAAGAATTTCTTAAAAAACAGCAAGTTAATTCCTTCATACTTGATCGCAAAAACGAGGTGATCATAAATGGAGTCATCAGGCTTATATCTTGGACTGAACACTTTCCAACCCGGTGAAAGATACTTTCTGAATCGCATGCTGATCATTGCCAGGCACAAGGGGGTTGGCAAGGGCAATTCCATATCCGAAATTATGGCTCCATAACCAGCTACACAACCTGGTTCTGGCATAGCCCGTCCATGAAAAACGGTTACAACTCGTGAAAAACTATTATTTTTCATCGGATATTTGAATAAACAATTACAAATGTAGGATTATATTTCCAATCTTAACCCGCATCTTCAAATGTCTGAATACCCCTATTTGTAATCTCTTTATGGAAAATCAAGGTGTTTCCTGACAAAGGGAAATAATCAGTTAATATCCTGCCAGGTGCTCTTTGCTTTAGGGATAGATTTATAAACATCTATCAACCTTTTAGCTAGGAAGTGCACATTAAAAACATCTTCCATGCTTTTGCGCCCCTTATGGCTCAGCTCGCGTACCTTGTCCTGATTGGCCAGAAGCCGACTCAGAGCCACAGCCAGTTCATCGGGTGAGTTGTGAGGATAGGTAATGCCACCACCCGATTTGGCAATGATTTCGGGAAAAGCACCCAGGGCAGGCTGCACAACCGGAATCCCAGATGCCATGGCCTCGAGCAGGTAAATACCAAAAGCTTCCCCTTTCAAAACCGGAACAGACAGCAATTGTAAGCGATTCAAAAACTCTTTGCGGGCATCTGCTTCAAAATCATTAATAAACTCAACAAAACCTGACAGGCCTGCGGCTTTGATCTTTGCTTTCTGCTCCCTGATAAACAAGGTGTCGTCGGCGGTAGACCCACCAGTAAGCAGCAACCTCACATCCTCATGACCATCCATTTTCTTCAGGATGATAAATGCATCCACAAGGACTTCAAGGCCATTTTCCTTACATATTCTGGACAAGTAACCGATGTTGCGGGGCTTGGTGGCAGCATCGGTAAACTCATAATCTTCAGCATCAACGCCAAGATGAAGTATCTGCATTTTTTCGTCAGGGATACCCAGTTTCTCCTTCATAAAACGGGCATAATACTTACTTACGGGGATAAACAAGTCAACGTCTTTGGCCTTTTCGCGCATGAGTTGCCATACCTTTCGGGCCATTTCGACATTCATATCATCTACCCAAACATCTTCATCCTGAAGCGAACAAACCACGGGTACATTGAGCTTTTCCTTGAGTTTATGGGCCAAACCGAGCAAAAGCGCATTGGAAATATGAATCACATCAGGTTTTACATGGGTCTGGAGCCATAGAACCATTTTTTCAAGTTCATCTTTCTGGCGGCCATCCTCACCAAGCAACATAGATATGGTCATATCTTCGAGGCCTGTGGGGCGGGTAGAATTGGCCATACCGGCGGCAAAGCGGAGCATCGGCTTCGAATTGAGTAGGTTATCGAGCCAAGTCGGAGCATGGCGAAAAAGAGCATACTTTTGTTTCAGGTATATGCTGATGGCCCCATAAAAAACCGGCACTTCGTTGCCATCCATGTCGTGCGAAAACAGGGGCAGATACATGGGTAACTTGATGGCATCGTGCTCTTCAGCCCTCAGGGCATCAAATATCTTACTGTCGCGCAGGCAGTTTCCGCAATAGAAACTACCACCAGAACCGGGGATAATGTGGATGATATTCATTTTGGGTTTTTTAAAGATTTTGGGTATGTATCAAAACAAGAGCAATTTAAAGCAAAAATTGAAACAAAACAAGGGTAATAGACAAGGACTCATGAAATATCGGGTTACCTTTCTTCCAAACCATAAACTACCCCATCCTGCCCGCCAATAATAATGCGGTTACCGGCAACTGCGGGGCTTCCCTGCAGGGGAGTGCCCAGCTCAAATATCCAGACAACATTGCCATTTTGCAGGTTGAGCAGCATCAGGTCGCCACGCATGTTGGCCACCAGCACATTGCTGGTATCGGCAAGAGGCGAGGCTTCAACCTGGCTGCCTGTATTGCGTTGCCATTGTACATTTCCGGTTGCTTTATCGAGGGAGTAAACAAATCTGTCGCGGTTGCCAACAATGATTCTGCTACCCGCAAGCGATGGAGAACCAATAAAAGGCAGCTTGCGGGTTTCGCGCTCAAAACTCCATTTAGTTCTTTTAGCAAGAAAATCGATGGCCGAGAACTTGCCATCGTAATCGCCAAGGAAGGCAATATTGCCATCAATTGCGGCGGCACCGGCCACATAAGAAGCGACTTCCATGGTAGTATTGGCCTTTCCGGTGCGGATATCAACCACATGGAGCAACCCATCGCACCCGCCGAAAATGGCGAAATTGCCGGCAACAGCCACAGCTGCATGCAGGTAATTCATGGCTTCGTATTTCCAGACACCACGTCCGGTGCGCGCATCAATGGCATGAAGGTAGTAATCGTAGGCACCCACCAGTATAAGTTCGCGCTGGCCATCGCTCCACCAGTTAGCGGCAGCAGAAATCTGGTTATCGGCTTGATATTCCCATATTTTTCGCCCGGTTTGCAGGTCGAGGGAGTAAAACTTCCCTGTAAGGTCGCCCACATAAACCCTATTGTTGTTGATAAGTGCAGGGGCTTCAACAGAATTGGTGGTCAGGAACTCCCAGATTTTATTTCCCTGAAGATCAAGGCAATAAACTCTGTTATCAGTACTTCCTATTACAATGCGGTTGCCTGAGATTACAGGAGTAGATTTGATGGCATCGCCGGTTTTGAAGGTCCAGGAGAGTTTAACCTGGGTGGGAATAGTTTGGGTTGTGGTGCCAGGCAGGTGCTGGCCCCCACGATATTCGGGCCAGGATGCGAAAACCATAGAGGATGAAAATAGAAGATAAAAGGTAATTAATAATCGGAAGTTTATCATGGTAATATTTTTTAAAATTTCTGCCTTATATAATCGGGAAACAATTTAACAATGCGTGCATCTGCACTATCAAACAAAAAGAGTTCCACGTCTTTTGCCATTTCATTCATATCAATGGATTTGCATAGTTCAAGCACCCTTTGTTTTAGTTTTCCGGGGCCCGAAATTCCGGTTTTTATTTCAAGATACCCATAATCGGGCTGAGTGGTTTTCAACATAAAAACTATATCATAAAAATCGCGTCCAATTTTACGTTTGCGGTTAAGAAGAGCATAGAACTTCTGGGCTAACAAAATTGGAGCAGGAGTTACATTTATGGGTGAAAAAACATCAAATCTGTTCAATATAAATTGCTGGGGGTTGTAGTTATAATTATGCGGCTCAGTGTCGAGTTGAATTAATATTTTCTGTTCCGAATGTCCCGTCATTTTGTAATTATAAAGCAGTTCAGGAAATTTGATATAGCAATGAAAGGCACCTCTAAAAACGTTCCTGATCTCCACCAGATACCCCAACCTTTGCAATTCTGTTTTTATAATTTCTGAAATTTGGGTAAAATCGGTTTCTGTCAAATTAAAATTGCCGAAATCGATATCTTCTGAAAAACGTTTATTTTCATGAATTATGCGAAGACAAGTACCTCCCAGAAAAGACAGCTGATGACTGAATGGGCCGGAAAAGACAATTTCAAGGATTTTGCACTGAAGGTATTCCCTCAGTATAAAATTTCTGAAAGAATGAAGATTCTCAGGATAGAATTTTATTATCTGATCAAACGAAATCATAGATATATGCCTTTAGTAATCCTGCACAACGTAATACTTTTTTTGAGTCAAACAGCCCACCCAGAGATTCCATTTTTTCTATATCAACCAGTTCCTTCATCACATTGACATTCAGCCTATAGTGGGCAAAATCTTCCTTTGCCCCAATAACTGCCCTCAGATACATCCAATCCAGAATAGCCTTTTCCGGACTGGCAATTTTTATGGCTCCCTGCAACCCTGGCAAAAGTATATACCCTGAAAAGGCACTCTTCTTTAAATTGTAATAATTAAAAACACCGGTGGAATTAGAGAATGAACTGGTTTTTAACGTGGTAATACTCTGAACAGAAAAAACCCCTTCCGGGATGAGTCCATAATAATTCAATGCTGTTTCGAGACTTACATAAGATGGTTGATAGATTTTACAGGCAATGGAATACAATTCAAGCTCATTTTCAGGAGTGCCCGAAAACATGTAAAACCCATTTCTAAGTTTTGTGATATAGTTTTTTTTTTGCCAGTTCACCAAGTTCATTTTATTAAAACCAGGTATGAGCATCTCAATATCTTTCGATGAAAATATTCGGAAGGATGATAATTGTTGTCTGAAACTGAGATAATTCATGGCGAGATCGGTTAAGCTGAAAGGCATCCTTTAAAAAAAAATTAGACGCTCTCATTTTATTTTTTTTATTTCTATTTCTATACAAATTTATAGATTTTCAGAAATAAAAACAAATATCAACCTATTTGTTCATCCAACCTGCTTAAGGCACCTGTTGGGCATTCATCGGCCACTAATCGGGCGGTTTTAGCCAATGCATTGCCCAGCTCATGGTTAAATGGAATGCCGATCTCCACATCGAAGCCACGACCGATAAAGGTAAAGCCGAACTCTTCCTGGTGCTTTGCTGTGAGCCGCACGCAAATACCGCACTTGATGCATTTGCCAGGTTCATAAATGATAACTCCCTGCTGAATGACCTTCTTCAAAGGTTTTCGCTGGGTGTAGGTAAACCGCTTTTTGTCAGAACCATATTCATGAGCATAATCCCTGAGTTTGCAGTTACCGGCCTTTCGGCAATCGCAATGAAGACAACGGGCAGCTTCCTTTTGGGCATGCAGTATATCATATCCGCCAAATTCACCCTGCTGTGGTTTTTGCCTTTTGTCATTGCTTCCTTCCCTGATGTATTCAGAATGCTCCACTTCCATTAACCTTCCCAGGGTTGAGTTGAAAGTGCGTATTTCGCCAATAACCCTTTGCCCTTGGAACATTTGCAGAATTGCCACAGCCACTTCCTTGCCTTGCGCAGCAGAGCGGATAGCAAGTTTCACCGGCCGGTTCACATTGCCAATGGCAAAAACTTTTTCGAGATTGGTCATATAAGACCCCTTGTCCACAGTTAATTGTTTGCCATTGTTTTCAAGGCCCCAGTCATTCATTGCGGGATTGTAATTTCCGATGGCAACCACTACAGCTTCAAATTCCAATCGCAGCTTTTCAAATTGCTGTTTATCGATCTTCCTTTCCGGGATGAAAGATACACCTGTACTGAAAATATGTTCTGCTTCCCTGGCTAAAACCTTCCTATCAAGCACATCATCACCAATCTCATACTGCAATGCCCCACCAGGCAGGGGATTGGCATCAAAGATTGTTACAGCCACTCCCTTTTTCTGAAGGTAGTAGGCTGCCGACAATCCTGCCGGGCCGGCACCAATGATGGCAACTTTTTTCCCTATGGCTGATTCAGGGATAATAACAGGATAAGTCTCAGACTGATCGGATGTAAAGCGTTTCAACAGACAGATGGAAACAGCATCATCAATGGGTTTGCGCTTGCATGAACCTTCGCAGGGGGCAGGACAGATACGTCCCAGCACACCCGGCAGTGCAATGTCTCTCATTACCACTTCAAGGGCTTGCTGGTGCTGCCCGGCGGCAATGAGCCTGTTCATAAGGGGGATATTCATAAAGGCAGGGCAGGAAACCCGGCAAGGGGCTTCACAATCGCCGGCATGTTCAGAAAGAAGCAGTTCAAGCGCGATCTTACGGGCTTCCTTAATCTCATTATCGTCGGTAACAATCTCCATCCCTTCCTGTGCCCTTGCCGAACAGGAGGGTATCAATTTCCCCGACCGTGTATCTTTTACCATACATAACATGCAGGAGGTGAAATGATCGAGCTCACCATTGTGGCACATAGTGGGGATTTCAAGGCCGAGTTGTGCAGCAGCATTGAGAAGGGTTGAACCATCTGAAATACTAACTGGTATATTATCTAAAGTAATTGATATCATGTACAAAGAGAATTCAGGAAAGATTACAAAATAGTTAGACTGTGAAATAGCTTGAACCCCTAAAAATGAAAATAATTAATTGCCATGAACTCCAGTCAACTTTTTAATTGCTGCTATGGTGTGAATAAAGCTTTTTGATTTATTGATATCGGGGTTCATAAATTCTGCTATTTTTTCTGATACTTCCAGTTTAGGAAGAAATTTTCTATTGCTGAACTCAGGTATCAATTTTAAAAGATCAGCAGATGGTTTTGTAATATTATCCACTTTACGGAACCTGGATTTGTTTTCGAACTGAGCAGCACTAAATCGTGGAAATGCACATTCAATTGCCTTTAGGTCACGTATAAACCAAGATTCCAGTTCCTTACAAATAATCCTTACAGAATATTCACAAAAGCAATTATCCTTGACCATATCATTCAGCTCCGATTTAACTCTTTTACAATCTGCACTATCCTGATCTCTTGTAATTAATATCTTTGAGCCAGGAATTCTGCTAATCGAAGGAATTGTTTTTGTTAAGGCCCTTTCCAAATCCTGCTTTCCCTGATGTGGATATATTCTAAATTTGACATTTTCAGGTAGTATTTTGGGAAGGATTCTATCGAAAACATTTTTCAATGAAGATTCTTCTGTGAATATATGCTAAACCGTCATAAATTAGCTCCTTCCATATAATGGTTTCTCCAAAGCCAGCCAAGCTTATTTGCTTTAGAGAGTTCATTCACCATTTTATCGTCTTTTGCTGCTTTGATAACGCTGTATCCATTTTCTTTAACTAGAAAAAAAAGTTCTTCTACCCTAAGACCATTAACAAAATCGGGTGAGTGACTAGAAACTAAAACCTGCCCCCCCCGCTCTGAATACTCACGTATTTCTTCACATAACTGCAATAACAAATCAGGGTGAAGGAAATTCTCGGGTTCTTCTATACACAAAAGAGGATGAGGTTCAGGATCATGAAGCAATATCATGTAGGCAAACATTTTAATAGTACCATCAGAAACATATCTTGCAACAAATGGATCCTTAAAATTTTCATCCTGAAACCTTAAAATAATCCGACCATCCTCTGTTTCCCTGGCTTCTACCTGACTTACTCCAGGTATTCGCTGGGGTAATTTTTTGAGAATATCATCAAATAGTTCTTTATGGTATTCGTACATGAACTTTGTAACCTGTGCAAGATTGTCGCCAGTTACTGAAAGATGACTGGAAATACCATTATCGGAAATGCTTCTGCCATTTTCAATCTTAAAATTAGAGACATACCATTTCTCAAGCAATGATCTAAAGGCACTTATCGCTTTAAATTGCTCAAACTGACCAAGTCCTTTGATAGCCAGAATATCTGGACTGGTAACTTTCTGACTAACCCTGATTGCTTCTACCCCTTCATTTCCATATTCATCCTCATTGGTAATAGCATTTCCTACTCCGTTGCCAAAATCAAGGAAATGCCATGGTGCGCCTGTTTGACCTCTGCGGTATTTTAAAATTTCTCTGTTTATATATGCTTTGCCCTTTTCAGAACCTAACTCCAACAAATAAGTAATAACCGGAGCTTTATCTTTTTCTGAAGATTGATTTCTAAATTTTATCTCGAATCGGATTAAGTCTTTGTTAACATCGCAGCCCCGCGAAATCACTTCCTGAAATCCACCTCGCCGGTTTAATGCAATGGTGACATTATTTTGAAGAGAATCGCTAAGAAAGCCAAAGATATCAAAAAAAGTACTCTTTCCTGAACCATTGGTTCCGAGCAAAACAGCCATCTGAGGTAAATTCTTAACCTGAGCACTTTTAAAAACTTTGAAATTTTCGATGTAAATACTTTCTATTTTCATTTTTCTATATTTTCTTCACAGTCTAAATCCTATTAAAATCATTTTCAATAAGATGAACAGAAAGCAAAGATAAGACAACTTTAAATACTCTTCATAAACTGAAATACCATCGTTTAACAGATTTAACCCACCCGTATTGCATCTACCGGGCAGGCCTGGCGGCAAATGTCGCATTTGGTGCAAAGCGTGGTATTTATTTCGTGTTTTTTATGGGGATTAAAAGGGATGGCATTTACCGGACACTCCTGCGCACAAATGGTGCACCCGATACAATTGTCATTCACCGAATAGGTGATTAAGGGTTTGCATTTCCCGGTGGGGCATTTTCCGTCGATGTGGGCCACATACTCATCCCTGAAAAATCTTAAAGTGGAAAGGATAGGATTGGGTGCCGTTTTTCCGAGCCCGCAGAGGCTTCCCTTTTTGGTCCAACCGGCAAGGGTTTCGAGCTCTGCAAGGTCTCCTTCGGAGGCTTTTCCTTCCACCAGCCTGTTCATTATATCGAGCATACGGCGAGTGCCTGTACGGCAGAAAGTGCATTTCCCGCACGATTCTTTTTGCGTGAAAGAAAGAAAATACCGGGCAATATCCACCATACAATCGGTCTCATCCAGCACTACAAGCCCACCAGAACCCATCATAGCTCCCACTTCATCGAGCGATTCAAAATCGATGGGTTTATCGGCCAGAAAATGGGGGATGCAGCCACCCGAAGGGCCACCTATCTGCACTGCTTTCAACTTCCTGCCATTCTGCACTCCACCGCCAATATCTTCCACAATCTGGCGCATGGTGATGCCCATAGGCACTTCGATAAGACCCCCACGGTTTATCTTACCTGCAAGGGCAAACACCTTGGTTCCTTTGCTACCTGTGGTGCCAATTGATGCAAATCGCGAGTGCCCATGATCAATTATCCATGGTATCTGAGCAAATGTTTCAGTATTGTTAATGAGAGTAGGTTTTCCCCACAGACCTTTTTCGGCCGGAAATGGTGGCCGGATGACCGGAAAACCCCGTTTCCCTTCGATGGACGCAATGAGAGCAGTTTCTTCGCCACAAACAAATGCTCCGGCCCCTTCCTTAATGCGGATATCAAAATCGAAATCCGAATCAAGAATGTTTTTGCCAAGAAATCCCTGACTGCGACATTTTTCCAGGGCTTCCCTTATCCTCAAAACTGCAAGAGGGTATTCGGCACGGATGTAAAAATAGCCATGAGTAGCGCCAACAGCCCTGGCCCCAATCAGCATCCCTTCTATTACCCTGAAGGGATAGGATTCGAGCAGCATGCGGTCCATAAAAGCGCCAGGATCGCCTTCATCGCCATTGCAAATCAGGTATTTTATATCAGATTTTTGTTCAGCCACAGCAATCCACTTTTTGCCTGTTGGAAAACCCGCACCTCCCCTTCCCCGGATACCACTTTGGGTAATCTCTTCTATAATTGCGTCGGGATTAAGCTGCAGAGCTTTTTTCAGACCATTAAAACCACCCCGCGAAATATATTCATCCAAATCGACGGGGTTAATGATACCCCTGTGTTCAGTTGCGATGGGTATTTGCTCACCAAGGAAAGCTACAACATGCTTTTCTCTTACATTAAGAGAGTATTTCTCAATGCCTTCCCACCGGTTATCGTATTGAATGTTTTCTGCGAGGGTGCTGATACCGTTTTTCAATTTTCTGAAAAAACCTTGTGGGCGGAAATGCTTTTCTACAATATAACGGACGTCGCCGGGTTTTACTTTAGAGTATAGCTGGGGCGATTTTCCAGGCTCAATCACTTCGATAAGCGGAACCTGATGGCACATTCCCACGCAACCCACATGTTTGATTTTAAGGTTAAGTTTATCTTTTTCAATGGCTTCCTGTACTGCCTGTAGAATTTCATCACTTCCGCTGGCTACGCAACATGAACCTAAACCAACCCTTATCTCTCCTTCAGCAGTTTCCTTATTCAGAACACGTATCTCCTTTTCTGCACCTTCACTTTGCCTTAGTATAAAATCATCCAGAATATCCTTTGATGTGGCCGGAGTAACATGCCCATAAGTGATACTGTCGATCTGAACTGCCGGGGCCAGAGAGCAGCAACCTAAACAACTTACTTTTTCAACAGTAAATACCCCATCTGCATCCGTATCATCATCCCCATTGAGCTTCAAAACCCTGCGCAATGAATCAAAAACCAGTTCGGCCCCTTTAACATGACAGGCAGTTCCTACACAAACTTTCACCAAATGTTTTCCGGCAGGCTTAAACCTGAACTGAGAGTAAAAGCTGGCAACCCCGACAATTTCGGCCGGAGTAATATCGGTATGTTCGCATACTATTTCGAGCGCTTCTTCGGGCAGGTAGTTGAAATACTTCTGAATAGCCTGCAGAATGGGTATAACAGCATCCTTACCGGTGCCCTTCTCATTAATTATTTTTTGGATGGTGTGTTGCATTCAGTGGTTACTGGCTTTAAAAATGTCATTCAGATAATCCATTGCACATTAATTGGTTCCGATGCAATAAAGGTGTTTGTTTCCACGGATATAAATCCTACCGTTGGCAAACGTCGGGGTGGCATACACCTGCTCACCAAGCTCGGGCGATGCTATCAGCTCTGGTGCCCTGCCAGGCTTAAAAATGTAGGCCCGGCCATTGGTGTCAAAAATATATAGCCTGCCATCGGCAATTACCGGCGAAGAATAGAAGGAATCGTTGGCATCGAATTCCCAGACAAACTTACCAGTGGCTGCTTCAAACGAAGCGATAACCGCGAAGGTGGTAGCAATGTATAGAAATCCATCATGAAATACCGGGCTTGATACCTCAGGGAGGTAGTAGCGATCTTCCCAGACCTTTTGCCCAGTTACCGGATTCACAGCTATCATTGTAGCGTGCTCGTTTGCCGCGAAAACCAATCCACCACCAAAGGCGGGCGATACACCTACCTCACCCGACATGGCTTTAATATTCCACAACTCACGACCTGAGGTTGCATCGTAGGCAGCAAAATCAGGATTTCCCAGTAACACAAGCTGAAACTGACCATTTACATTGGCCAGGATGGGCGATGCCCAGGAAACATCGCTGGTGCGCGGGGTTTCCCATACCGTTTGCCCTGTGGCAGTGTTCAGGGCCAAAACCCGGCTTCCTGCCTGTGTATCGTACTGAACAAAAACTTTGTTATCCCATGTAAGCAATGATGAAGAATGGCCGTAATGATTGCGTGGCACCCCAAGGTTACGGGCCCATAAGCGGTTTCCATCCATATCGAAGGCGATGATATCGCCGGTTCCGAAAAGGGCAAATACCCTGTTGCCATCGGTTGCCAGTGACGGGGCTGCAAGGCCTGTATCGTCGGTAGTGCGGGGTGGTGTGGCGGGTGAGCCGGGAATATTATTCACTTCCCTTTCCCAAAGGAATTTGCCTGTATGCCGATCCATACAATAGACCACTCTTCTGGCAGGAGTAGCACCTGAAAAAAAGAGTCGATCTCCCCATATTACGGGTGAATTAAATCCATGAACCGGTATTTCTGTTTTCCAAAGGATGTTCTTACCACTCCTGCCATCCCAATCGGTGGGTATATTGCGAAGGGTGGTTACGGCATTTCCCCAGGGTCCGCGAAAAGCGTTAAAGTTCTGGTTTACCAGCGATGCGGTAAGGGCAACCGGGGCTGAAGGTGCTGCCAGCTCCAGAGCGGACTGTGGTGACTCTGCGGCTGCCGCAACAATCTCCCCTTCAGAGCCTTCATTAATAGCAGTTTCGCCAGGTTGATCATTGGTTGACGAGGTTATCCTGACCCTTTCAATACCATCATTCGGTTGCTCTGATGTAATAGCTACGCGGGCAACATCGAATTGCCTGATATGATCGGCAGACAAAAATGCAGATACAAGGGCCAGAATAAAAATGAGAAACCCGGCACCACCAATCCATCGCTGGGCTAGCAACCTTTTTTTCCGGTCACCAGCCATATCTTTTTCTGGTGGTGAAATAGCAAAGCTGAGGTCGAAGTAGTTGCGAAGGGCAATTACTAAAACAATACCCCCGATAAGAAGTAACCAGGCACCGGTGCGTATCTGCCATAAACTGCTGAAATAGGCTTTACGTGCCAGAAGATCGAGCTGGCGGATTTCGTTGATAAGGTGCTGGTTGTCCGGTTCAGTTGAAAGTCGCTGAACAAGTAGTTCAAGGGCACTACTTTCAAGGGGTTTTGTGCTACGTATCTGCATATAGTTGAGCAACATGAGCACACTAATCAGGGCAGTAAACACCCCTGCAATCAGGATTACTTGCTTGATGCGGGTTATTTTTTCGTTTTGATTCATTTTTTTTGATACCAGTAATTAAAGCCTTTTCAACATGATTTAACCTTTTTCGAGCTGCGTATGATAAGGATGATCGGGCTTTCCGACCGGGCAATAATCCATACAACGACCACAACTAAAGCAATTGCCCCGATTTGCTTCATAAATCTCCCTTCGGCGATAGATTACCTGGTTAAGAAGAGTAAGGGAGATGACCAAACCCAGAAAACCACCCAACCACCAGCCTCCTGTGCGGAACTTGCCCTGCACCAGTGCTGCATCTTCTACCAACATTTCAAGTGTTCGGCCCGAAGCCATAAAGGTTTCAACATCAAGGTTTCCGGGGTTCTGCATTATCTCGGGCTGCGAGATCAGGATGCTGGCCAGGTAAACATCGGGGTGGGCTTTCGATAACGTTTTGTAGGATGCCGAAACCGCCCATCCGCCTAAAACAACCAAAACAGGAATAAGTGCTGCATAGATAATAAACCGGCGGGTTTCACTTATTTGAACGCGTGTAGCCTTTTCATCAGTGGGGAAGTCGATAGCTTCGAAAGGACATGAATCCTTGCATAATTTACAATTAATACAATCCTTTGGAGTAATGGAAAGATGGCTTTTTGAAAACCTTGAACCAATGCTTAGCAGAGCCCCATAAGGACATACAAACCGGCAATAAGGCCTTGCCACAAACATACCAATAAGCAGAAAACTAATCCCCAGAACAATCATGTGAAATTCGGCACTCATACGAAAAATCCCTACAAAGGGATCGTAACGACAAATAATAAAATCGGTACCGGTAGCAGCAAATAATACTGCCAGCCCCAGGTAAACAAAGGGGAACAACCCCAGAGTTTTTTGAATCCAGGGAGCAATTTTAATGGGTTTTACGATCAATATATCCTGAATAGCCCCCAGCGGACAGGCCGAGGCACAAAAAATTCGTCCGGCAAAAAGGCTCACTCCCAGTGGAACAACAAAGAAAGCCAGGGCGGTAAGCGGAATTGAATACCCCGGATTGAACAATGCAAGTGCAAGATTCTGAACTGCCCCTACCGAACAAATACACCCATTGCGATAAAACCCGAAATAAATCAGTGAAAATACAGCAAGCCAGAAAATTCCCCTTCTTGATCGCTTTGTAAAAACAAACCAGATAGTTGCACCCATAACCACCAGAAGTACGGCCAGATCAACATATTCCATCCAGGCTGCCCGCGGACCAGGAACAACTGTTTCGGGTATCTGATATTCAGTTTCAAACTCTGGCTTGGGGAAACGTTGCTGCTGAGCACTTACACTAAGGGAAACAGCTGCAAGTAAAACAGCAAAAAGGATAAGATACATTCGGGTACTTTTATTCATGTTCCTATTTTCATTTTACATAGACGTTTTTTTTCCCTGGATGACTACTTGTTTAGGTTTTTCGGGAATGGAAAGTCGTTTAATTTAGCAAAGACGTTTCCATGTCCTGCGGACGGTTTGTCCCGGTTTTACGGGAATGGAAAGTCCTTTAATTTTAAACTCTCAATCAATAATCTTCAATCAACAATCAACAATCTTTACCCTGGTTCAAACCCGCCCTTTACAAGATATGGATCAGATTTAGGAACCCTTTTAATGGCATCGGAGGGGCAAACACGGGCAATGGCACATTCATTACAGTTGTCGCACAGATTGTGATTGATTTGCAGGTGCAACGAACCGTTTCCGAATGCGGTGCATCCTTTAACACATTTGGCGCACCCAATACACAACTCTTCTATGATTTTGTATTCATAATAAGGCTCTTCTACAAACTTACGAACAATGGCATCGGTGGGGCAAAGCATATTTTCGGCAGCAGTATCGCGGGCAATGTGGCCGGGCTTAAGGTAGCCGCCACACAAATCGCAATAGCCGCACAGGGCGTAGGCATGAACACATTTTACAGCCGATGGGCTAAGCACGCAATGGGTGGCGCAACGGCCACAACTGGTGCATTTAAATGGGTCGATCTGCCAAACCCACTCACCGGCGGTTGTATCCTTTACAGAAAAACCCACCACTCCCGCCAATCCAAAACCGAGAGTGTAACGGGCACATCCACGGATAAAATTTCTTCGGTCAATTCGTTTGCTCATGGCAATACTATTTTGTTTCCGGCTTGTTGAAGAGGCCAGGTATTATTACATCTTTTGTGGCAGGTTACAACCTGATGACTTTTTACACGACTGGCAAAGGTTTCCTGCAGTGCATGATGCATCAGTCTGCCCATTTTTCCTGGTAATGGCAAAAATGGAAATTGCTCCCAACAAAGCCAGGAGCAGGTATCTCATTGACAGGATAATGAAATCGCGACGTTTCATCTGATACTGATTTAATTTCAAATTCAATTGATTAAACCGGTTTAAATAACCGCAACATTTTTTTATCGAAATCGAGCAGCCATACATTGTTCTCATCATCCACAGCAATAGCCGGAGCCTTTTCACTGTTGGGAAACTTGTCGGGCGGTGCAACGACTGATTCCAGTTCGCCCGATTCCTTGTAAATCTTAACCCGCACCAATCCCTTTTCGCTGGTTACAACCCTTCCATCCGATAAAAATTCAATAAAATAAGGATTGCAGCAACCGCTGAAACCTTCGTGGCCGAAGGATGAAATACCCCAATGACCCCGCAGGCGACCATTTTCTGTATAATTCTGGATGCGGTGCAAACCGGGATTGACCACCCACAACTCACCATCCTGATTTACTGCCATATCGAAATGCAGGCTCGGGAGAATGAAACCATGCATGGATGATACTCCTGATTCCCCCTTAAAAGAATTAATCCTTCTAAGTTGCTCATCCAAGACAACAACTTCCCTTTTTCCGGCATCGGCAACAAAGATCAGGTTGCCGCCTGCAGCAGCCGAGCGGAAATAAGAACCATCTTCAAATATATCAGTACGAATTATCTCATTTCCATCCGAACCTAACTTCACTAAATAATTAGGATATACCAGAAGAACTGAACCATCGGACTTTATCATTAAGGCAATTGACGCCTTATCAACAACCCTTTTCATAATCTCCCGGCCATCGGTACTGATCACCTGCAAACTTTGGTCAAACAACAGATAAAGATTTCCGTTGTGCCAGGCAATTGCTTTAGGATTGGGCGTTTCCAGCGCAATTTGCCTGGTTTCGCGGTATGAAATGAGGCTTTCACCCACTTTCCTGAATTCATCAATATTATATTCATAAGGGTTGTCGGGTCGTTTGTCGATGCGGGTAGCAAGAGAGTCAAACAATACAATACCTGCCACTACTATGATAGCGGCAATTATTATTATCTGGATTTTTCTATTCATTCTTTCCCGGTATTAAAATTTATATACGCTTTACCCTCTTTTCCTATCATCAATACTCTTTCACCTTAGCGTCTTTGCGTAAATTCAACTGTAAAAAAATCATCTTCTCATATCAATACAGATCATCCTGTCAGCATCTCTTAAAACCATATATCCATCGGCAATGGCAAGGGGTGCCCAGGCATCGTGCCCATCAAAAAGCTTTATCCTGTCAAGTTCTTCGTAGCCTCTGACGCTTTTTCGAATAATTACAAGGGTTGCGTCGTCATCGAGCAGGTAAAACTTGCCGTCGGCCAGAATATAAGGCCCCAGACCGAAACGTGCAGTAGGCCCGCTAGCCCAGACCACCTGAGTGGGATTATTGGGTTTTACACAAATCATTTGGTTTCGCATTGTGCGGGCATCCTTTGGTAATACTCCAAACAGGTATCCGTCAATCAACACGGGTGTTTGCTGCTCGCTCGACAAGCCTTCGCCCGGACGAAAACTCATAATGACATCAACGTTGAAACTTCCGTTTTGGGCACTAAGTTGAAACAACATACTTCCGGCGCCATATCCGGCTGTTACAAATATTTTACCATCGGGCATGCACACCGGCGATGCTGCCACTACGGGGTGATTCCACTGACTGGTTTGCCACAAAATGGTTCCTACATCAGGCCCATCGGCAGCCACCCCCGCAACGCCCCCAGAGGCACTGTAAACATACATACGGCGTCCGCCAAATTGAAAGGGCATTATGGATGAGTGCGACATTTTCCAGTCGCCCGAATTGGGTGTTTCCCACAAAATATTGCCTGTTTCACAATCCACCCCAATCATAAGTGCTTTGCCACCAGTGGCAATAATGGCAACACCATTTTCGATAACAGGACACTGGCCTGTGTACCATAGCGGAACTTCACTCTCATAATCCCGTTCAATATTGAGCCCCCACAGAAACTCGCCTGTTTGCCGCCGCACGCACATTACATGATTGCGTGGGCCAATGGTAACAATGTAATCTTCTGTAACGGCAGGAATGGTGCGCGACATGCCATGGTTTCGTCTCACCAGCACATTGTACCACCGGCGCCAGAGTTCCTGCCCTGTTTCCAGCACAAAGCACCGTAGCATATCGGCGCGCAGGTCTTCGTCGTAATCGAGTATGTAAACCAACCCTTCGTAAATGGCGGCACCGCCGTGCCCTTCGCCCAGTTCTACCTCCCATAATATGGCGGGCGGCTGGTTTCCAAAAGTATTTTTTAAAGGAATGGATGATTTTACAATGTTATCTGATTCACCTCCACGAAACTTAGGCCATTTCTCCTTCAAAGAGCTGTTATGTTCGGCAAATCGCTGGAAATGTTCCCCAATATTTACCATCTGAAGTTCAGTTTCTGCCAGTTCTCCCTTATCACGGCCCGGTTCGGAAACATTGAAACTATGGGTAGGCTGATAAAATATCCACCATAACAATGCAATTACCCCGACTGCGGCGGCAACCGGGGGTAATTGTTTGATGACCTGGTCAGAAATCGGGATTTTCACCGCTGGTGTAATTGGGTGAATGATTAAAAGAAAGTTTATAGTTTGCGGACATCGTAAGCCATCAGAGCGTTGCCATGACGAACATAAAGTATTCCGTTATGGATAACAAGGTAGGCCCAGTGTTGATCAGAGCCTAGTTCAACCTTTGCCTGACTTACAATATGCAGGTTCCCTTCTTTAGGTTCGAGCAGGGCAAGTTCACCCCTTTCGGTATAGGCGTAAATCATACCATCGGCGGCTATAACAGTGCCTACATCAATAGTCCGCATCTCACTTACAACTTCACCGGTTGTCCAGTTTACTGCAAACCATCGGCGATTGCGGTCGCCCGAACCATAAACAAACCCACCGACCTTTACTGCACCACCGGTTTTAGGATCGAGCATTTCGTTCTTCCAAACCTCGGTTATGGATGAGCCATCGGGACTGATCCTGAGTTTGTAGCCACCCATTCCGTAACCGCTGTAAACATACAATTCGCCATTGTAATAAATCGGGGTGTTGGGATGCACACTCCAACGGTTGGTAAAGGGGTATTCCCAGAGCAAATTGCCATTTGCAGCATCAAGACCCAACACAAATCCTTCCATGTGGAGGGCAAGAATTTTCTTTCCGCCATGATTGAAAAGCAAGGGCGAACCATAGGATGACAATGTACCTTTGCCCGGGCTCGACCATACAATCGCTCCGGTATGGCGGTTCAAGGCAACAATATTATAACGTTTACCACCGGGAGCCACATAAACAATATCGCCATCCACCACCAGATTTTCGGTTAGGCCCCAGCGCAAATTGTTACCATCAAAATCAGTAAACAACCCCTTCGACCATTTTTTCTGGCCGGTATTAATATCCATACATATAATTTCACCATGACCGGTGGCCACATACATTAAATCACCGGCAAATGTCGGGGTACTGCGACTACCCGGATAACTTTCAGAGAAATCCGCTCCGTAGGGTAATTTTCTGATTAATTGCCCACGATCTGAAATAATATACAAATACCCGGTTTCCCCTTCCAGACCAGTAACATATACCTTATTGTTTAAGATTACTGGTGATGTAAAACCTTTGCCAAGGTTCTCGAAAGCCCACACCATTTTCGGACCATTGGCCGGCCATTCTTTCAGAAGGTTTCGGTCGGGATAATGACCATCGCGATTAGGGCCGCGCCAATTGTTAAAATTTTGAGAGAAAACGTTGATGTTAAAAATCAAAATTGCGGCAACAGAAAAAATGATTGATCTCATATATAATAGTATTAGGTTCTACTTATTTACATATTAACAAGGTGCTTTAGCAACAAAAATAGGCATTTGAAAACTGTAGGTGAAGTTCTTAACATTTTCTAACTGCAATATAGATTCATTCTAAATAAGCGCTTACAAGCTTATTACCCACAAAGATATTTTTAGTTTTTTATCATTTGCTGCCAATGCCACTAAAAACCGTTCCAAACATTAAAAATACCGGGTAAAAATTTATGATTGATTAAAGAATGGCAAATGATGTTTGCAAATTGTTAATTTTACGTCCGATATTTTCATTCACATCAATCTTAAAAACAAAAACATGAAGAAGCATAATGTTAGTTCAATTGTATCCATGTTTATGGTGTTATATTTTGTGTTTGCAGCGGATAATGCAGGGGCAAATGTTAAAATGCCGCAAATATTCAGCAATAATATGGTTTTACAGCGCGAAGTGCCGGTAAAAATTTGGGGTACTGCCGATGCAGGCGAGCGGGTAAGGGTTACTTTTCAGAATCAGACCAGGAATGTAAGGGCCGATCGTAGCGGCAAGTGGATGGTTACCCTTGATCCGCTGAGACATGGCGGACCCTTTACCATGACTATTGCCGGAAAAAACACCATAACCTACAATAATATTCTTGTGGGAGATGTATGGCTTGGAAGCGGCCAATCGAATATGGAATGGCCTGTTGTCAGATCGGCCAACCCGGTAGAGGAAATTAAAATGGCCAATCATCCCAACATACGCATATTCACGGTTCCGCGCCGCATGAGCACCCGCCCCCTGGATGATCTGGCAGGTGGTGAATGGTTAGTTTGTACCCCTGAGAACATCCCCAATTTCTCGGCTGTGGCCTATTATTTTGGCAGGCACCTTCACTATGAACTCAATGTTCCCATTGGCCTTATCAATTCATCGTGGGGAGGCACTGTTGCCGAAACCTGGATAAGCAAGGAAGCAATCGCAACCCATGACGATTTCAGAGAAACCATGACCAGGGGATTAGCCATTGATGTGGAAAAAGTGCAGGAAGAAGCTATACGCAAAAGGGATGAGTGGGCGCAAAATATGGAAAGAGACGACCTGGGCAATCAAAATAAATGGCAGGATGTGGCCTTCGATGACTCCGCATGGGACAAAATGAACCTTCCTGGTTTGTGGGAAGCCACTAAGCTGCCCGACCTTGATGGAATTGTATGGTTCAGAAAAGAAATTATTCTTACCCGTCAGCAAACCCAGCAAAATATGGTTATGAATCTTGGCCCAATTGACGACACCGATTTTACTTACATCAATGGACAACTGGTAGGAAAAACCATTGACCGATACAGTGATTTGCGTGCTTATGAAGTCCCTGCCAATGTTCTGAAAGAGGGTAGAAACGTAATTGCAATCAGGGTAATTGATACCGGCGGCGGTGGGGGGCTCTGGGGTGAAGCAGGCCAGATGTTTTTCACTACCGGAACCGGGAAAATATCCCTTGCAGGTGATTGGAAATACAAAGTTGGGGTGAGAAGTGTGGCACCCCCGCAGGCAGCAACAGGTCCAAATATTTTCCCATCACTCCTTTACAATGGAATGATAAAAGGTTTGTTGCCTTTTAATATCCGAGGTGTTATATGGTACCAGGGCGAGAGCAACACTGGCAGGCACAAGCAATACCAAACCCTTTTCCCGCTGCTTATCAACGATTGGCGCAAACTATGGAACAACCCTGAAATGCCATTTCTGTGGGTACAACTAGCTAATTATATGCAGCCCTCAGGTAACCCAACCGATAGCGACTGGGCCCGTTTGCGCGAAGCTCAAACCATGACATTAAGCCTTCCTAAAACCGGGCAGGCAGTGATTATTGATATTGGAGAAGCCGACGATATTCACCCCCGCAACAAGCAGGATGTAGGCAAACGGTTAGCTTTGGCAGCACTGAAAGTATCCTATGGAAAAGATCTCGTTTACTCAGGGCCGGTGTATAAATCCATGAGGGTCGACGGAAGTACCATCCGCATTGATTTCGACAATATTGGCGGCGGCCTTAAAGCCCATGACAAATATGGCTACCTGAAAGGATTTGCCATTGCAGGCGAAGACAGGGTTTTCCGTTGGGCAAAAGCCCGTTTGGACGGAAACCAGGTTATTGTGTACAATGCCGATGTTAGAAACCCGATGGCGGTGCGCTATGCCTGGGGAAACAACCCCGATGATGCCAATCTTTACAATGCTGAAGGACTGCCAGCCAATCCGTTCAGGACAGATAAATGGTAAACCCTTCCGGCATTGGTTTTTTAGCCGGAATTTCTCAAAAGCTTTTGTTAAACCCAAATTTGTCTTGAACCGTTTTTTCTAATGACCGTCATTAAAAATTTAAAGTTTTAAGTTATTGATCATGTAACTTCTATTTTGACAAATCGCTTTAGAAAAACGTAATTTGTAAGCAGAAATGCTTACAAATTACGTTTCTCCAAAGCAGCCTGTACCGGCCACCATCGCGGTAATCTTTCCAGGGGAAGGGGTAACCACCACCACCGGAATAGCTCCCCGCTTTTAAAACCTGCTCCACATCAAGGGCTGCAGCAACATTGTTGGGGTGAAGGTCTTTTTTTAATATGATAATCAATGTTTAATGTTAATTACTCACAACAAAGCAATATATTTGGCAAATAGTATTCCCGTCCTTTTTTGGCCGGGTTCGCTTGAACACGGGTTTTGTGGCAGACGGGCTAACGTTCAGGCTTGGAACTTTGTGTCCCGCACCTGTGGGATTCAGTGCTGGTTGCTCGTTATTATTGTCGAGATGTTCCGAAATTCGCCCGAAAATGTTAAGCAGCATAGTTTCTGCCCCTTCAGCCATTTATATTCAGGAAAAGGGGAAATATTTTGACCATAAATTCGTATCTTTCGACATTAATTCATTTACCATGAAAACTAAGGAACTAATAAAAGAAATACAGAAACTACCTGTCAGAAAGCGAATTTATGTTATTGAGCGTTCAATGCACCTGATACGCAAACAGGAAGAAGAAAACAAAATGAAAAAAGCAGCAGACGAATTGTATGATGACTATCTCACGGACAAAGAACTGACTGCATTTACGAACCTTGACTTTGAAAACTTCTATGAAACAAGGTGAAATCTGGTCTATAAATCTTGACCCGACCGTGGGAGTCGAGATTAAAAAGACAAGACCAGCGATTATAGTGAACGACAACGCAATTGGGAAATTACCGCTGAAAATTATTGTGCCGATTACAGACTGGAAAGATATATACGGAACAGCTCCCTGGATGACAAAATTGGAACCAGACAAAGTGAATAGATTAACAAAGGTTTCTACGGCGGACAGTTTTCAAGTCCGGTCATTTTCGCTGGAGAGATTTATAAGGCAAATAGGGACAGTTTCTGAAACAATTATGGAAGAAATCAGGATTGGACTTGCGAAAGTCTTATCCATCGAAGGTGAATAACTACGCTGTACAACATAACATTTAGCCTAATAGCCTAAAAAAACGAGAAAAAAACCTTCCGCCAACAATAACCGTGGAAGGTTTTTTTGGTCTATAAGGTGTTCGGCGAACCCGCCCGGTAATTTAGCTGCGTTTTGTTAGATGGAAAAGTAGTCCGTTTTCGACAATGGTGTTTTGTGGCTGGCCAGAGGGGTTGTGGTGGCATATTCCGGCTCATGCCCCCCCTGTAAACCATGCAGTTTTCATAAATTATCTTAGCATTGGGGGCTAAAAAATATACCTGGCATTAATAAAATTTATGAATTCAATTTTTAATTACGAAACTTTTCGTATTATATTTGCTACGAAATTTTTCGTACTATGAATGAACTGAAGAAATACCAACCCACCGAAAGCGAACTCGAAATACTGCAAATACTCTGGGATAAGGGCAGTGCAACTGTTCGTGATGTTCATGATTTAATTGAAAGTGTGAAAGACACCGGGTACACCACTACCCTTAAACTGATGCAGATAATGACCGACAAAGGCTTACTGGAAAGAGAAACCGGTAACCGCACCCATGTTTACAAACCCCTGCTTACCCGCGAAAAAACCCAGGAAAGCTTTCTCAACAAAATGCTCAACGGCCTCTTTAAAGGGGCCGAAAGCCGCCTTATAATGGGCGCACTCGACAATAAACAACTCGCCCCCGCTGAATTGCAGCAAATAAAGGAATACCTGAAACAATTCGAAAACAAGCAACCATGAGTATTATTCACTACTTTCCCGACCCCCTGGTAAGCGCACTGGCCTGGAGCCTTATTCACTCCCTCTGGCAAATACTGATCATTGGCATAATATGGAAATCATTGATGCTCATGCTCCATCAAACCCCAACAAGGGTAAGGCAAAACATAAGTTTCATAGCTCTTCTGTCCATCCCGGTGGTTTTTGCGACTACATTATGGCGGCAATATTCATTATTTAGCAGTGTAAAGCAAATTACCCGAATAGATATGGAGGGTCTTTTGATTCCTACATCGGGAAATGGCTCACTTTATATGCTTCCCCGCGAGAGCACAGCCTTTATCCAAACCCTTGACAATCTTGCCCCCTGGATTTTCTGGATTTACTGGTGTGGCCTTATTATTATGGCATTTTGGTTTCTGGTTTCGTGGTTCAGGTTGCAGTATGTAAAGCGAACAGGACTTACCCCGGTTCCTGAAGGATGGATATCTACGTTGCTTAAGGCCTACATTCACACAGGATTATCATCACGCACCAGGGTATGGCTCTCCGATCATATTTCGGTGCCGGCAGTGGTTGGGTTTTTCAAACCAGTAGTTCTATTCCCCATAGCTGTTGCATCATCGCTTTCCATAAATGAAGTAGAAGAAATACTCTTGCATGAGTTTTATCACATCAGGTGCAACGATCATTTTATAAATGCCATTCAACATATATTGGAAGTAGTATTTCTCTATCACCCCCTTGTATGGCATATTTCTGCAACCCTGCGCACCCAGCGCGAAGCCAGGGTAGATGAATGGGTGGTTTCGCAAACCCGGAATCCGTTTAACTATGCCAACACACTGCTTAACCTTGAAGAAAAAAGAGTATCGGGGCTACCACAGGCGGTGGCAGCTACCAGTTCAGCCAAAACTCTTTTGTTCCGTATCAAAAATATTATGCACATGAAAACAAGAAAATTTAATCCCGGACAAAAAATCGTTTCTTTTTTAGTGATTGCTTTGGCAGCAATTTCCATTGCCTGGCTCAACCCACCCGCTTTCCTGGTTTTTGCAAAGGATCAGGATGTAATCAGTAACACTGAAACCGCCCAATCGCATCAAACTGTTCAGACTAACCAGCAACCTGTTACAGGCCGGCCCCGGCAACCACAGCAAACACAACCAATGCCTGACCCAACGCAAATTGTTCTTGACGATGGCTCTACCATTGCCTGGGCAGAACTTTCGGAACAAAACCGTGAAGAGATTCGCAGGGCGATGCAGGAAATGCAGGTTGCCATAGGCGAAGCCATTGCCGAAGTGAACCGCGAATTGAACAGCCCTGAATTCAAAGCTGAGATACAACAGGTAGGTGAAGAGATAGGAAGAGCTATGGATGAGGTAAAAAAAGAACTTACCAGCACAGAGTTTAAACAGGAAATGCAGCAGGCGCGCCATGAAATTCGCCGGGCAATGGAAGAAATTGACAGGGAACTCAACAGCGAAGAATTCAAAGCTGAAATGCGCAGAGCAAGTGAAGAAGTTGGCAAAGCCCTGGAAAGTGTGGGAAACATTTTTACAGATGAAGAGTTTAAAGCCCAGATGAGAGAAGTGCCACGCGAAGTGCATAGAGCCCTAAAGGATGTAAACTGGAATGAAGTGGGCAACAATTTAAATATGGCTTTACAGGAGTTTGCCAAAACCATGGAAACCATGACTCCCACACTCAATGAAGCAATAAAAAATATGGGTGAGCAATTAAGACGAACCCCACCCGACACATTGCAGAGGAGAGAACCATAAACAGTATGTTGTTTACTCTTAAAATACTAATTTATAATCATTTCGAAACATAAAGAGTCTAATAAGAAGAGACCGCAACTGCCCGGCAGGTGGTCTCTTCTCATTTTTAAAGGTTTCTAAAAATAATTCATAAAAACATTAATTTAGCGCTCCCCATCTGGATACCTTCAATCCAGGCGGAATGACTACCAATTCAATTATTTACATTAAAATCTAATGAAAGAATGTTACACGGACCTGCCGCAAAACTGGGCGTTGATTACGCTTCCAAAAAAAAATCACGACTGGGCATCATCCTTTTTCTGGTGTATGCCACTATTTACGGGATATTTGTAATTATCGGAGTTAATTACTCACATCTACTGGGTACCAGGGTATTTGGCGGGCTCAACCTTGCCGTGGTTTATGGCATGGGCCTGATTATACTGGCCGCCCTGATGGGATGGATTTATAGTGAAGTATGCACCTACATGGAAAACAAAATGGAAAAGGAGGCTAAAAAATGATATACGACGTTTCAATTTGGGCAATCCTGATCTTTCTGGTCTTTGTTGCCGCAGTACTTGGATTATCTTTTTATTTCGGAGCCAAAACAAAATCTGCAGCCAGTTACTACGCGGCTGGCGGAAATATCCACTGGGGCGTTAACGGTATCGCTTTTGCCGGCGACTATCTTTCTGCCGCATCATTCCTGGGTATTTCAGGGATGATCGCTTTTTATGGTTTCGATGGTTTTATTTATTCCATCGGCTACCTGGCCGGGTGGGTGGTAGCGCTGTTCCTGGTGGCAGAACCCCTGAAAAGGCTGGGGAAATTCACCTTCACCGATGCCCTCGATGCAAAGTTTAACTCAAGGGCTATAAAGCTTACCGCTTCCATAAGCACCCTTATCGTTTCAATTTTCTACCTTATACCACAAATGGTGGGTGCCGGCGACCTTGTGGTGCCGCTTTTAGGGTTGCCTCACTGGGCAGGTGTTGTTTTGGTGGGTGCCATAGTAATCTATATAGTGGCAACTGCAGGTATGACATCAACCACCTTTGTGCAGTTCATTAAGGGTGCCTTGCTCATAGTATTCTCCACCATCCTTACAATTTATATTCTTAACAACGGGCTAAGTCTTAAACCCACCGAAAATTACCACAGCTTCCCCAGCATAACTGCCACAGTTGAAGATGGTGCCATTACCGGCATTGTTGAACCAGATTACGTTTACAAGGGACAAGCCCAGGCCGGAGATAACACGTTTGTAGTAGTTTCGAAAGATGGTTATGATACATGGTTTAAAGTAGCTTCAATTGGTGAAGAAACGGCCATACTTTCCGAGGCCCTGAGCATTACCCTTACTGCAGGCGGAGAAAAACTCTACAATGGCGCTCCAAAGGCAGAACAACGGTTCTACCAGGTGGGCCATTTGAGCAAAATTGTACACAAAGGTCAGGAAGTTAGCGAAACCGGCCCTGTAGGCCCCTTCGAATTTCTCAGCACTCTCGAAGAAAGCGAGGTGGTATTGTTTACCAAAACAGCCTTCGACTACCAGGGCGATAAGGTTACTATCTTTTACCAGAAACCCACCGAAGGCTCGCGACTGCTAAAACCCGGTATGATGCTCAAAGTTGGAAGTGATGGTACCATGTGGGATAAACTCAACTTCCTTTCGCTGATGCTGGCGTTATTTTTTGGCACCTCTGCACTGCCTCACATCCTTATTCGCTATTACACTGTGCCGAGTCAGCGTGCTGCCCGCAAGTCGACCATTGTGGCCATTGCTGCCATTGGCTTTTTCTATATCCTTACTCTCTACATGGGACTTGGCTCTATGATTGGCGGAGTTAACGATGTGGAAAGCAGTAACATGTCGAGCCCTCTGTTAGCTAAATCCTTCGGTGTAGGAATATTCTCCATTATCTCAGCCATTGCCTTTTCAACAGTTCTGGGCACTGTGGCCGGACTTATTGTTGCATCATCAGGCGCCATTGCCCACGACTTTGTAGACATGTACCTGAAAGTTGAAATGACCGACAAACAGAAAGTACGCGCCGGCAAACTGGCCGCTTTCGGAGTAGGTATCTTCGCCATTGTGCTGGGTATCATCTTTAAAGGGATGAACGTTTCTTTCCTTGTTGGGCTTGCCTTTGCAGTGGCGGCTTCGGCCAACCTGCCATCCATCCTGGCGGTTATCTTCTGGAAAAAGACAACATCAAAGGGTATTGCGGCATCAATTGTAACGGGCATACTTTCATCGGTAATACTTATCCTGTTATCGCCCAGCATGTTCGAAAGGTATGGCCTTGAAAAGAGCGCTGCCATTTTCCCGCTCGACAACCCGGGCATCATATCTATTCCACTTTCAGTAATCATGCTTGTAGCCGTTAGTTTGATGACGCAGCGTAAACCGTAGTTCACATGATCAACTGGGGTTGGGTTTGGGGTGTCAGGTGTCGGGTATCAGGTATCAGGTATTTTTATATGTGAGAAAAAATTTAATATTCGATGGGTGATTATAGGAAGTTAATTGTTTGGCAAAAAGCTAAAGATTTGGCTGTAAATATTTACCAAATTTCTGGTCAGGGAAAACTGTCAAAGGACTTTGGATTGAAGTACCAGATTTGCAGATCATCAGTTAGCATCGCCGCAAATATAGCTGAGGGTGAACAACTCGATACAAATCACCAAGCAATAAGGCACTTTTATATTGCCAGAGGATCCGCCGCCGAACTACAAACTCACTTAATAATTGCAAATGAAATTGGTTATATAGGAAATGATGAGCTAAGTCTTTTTACCCATGAAATTGATGATATAAGCAGCAAATTGACAAGGTTAATACAAGCCAGACAAAGCAAATCGGCAAAATAAAACAAGATTAACTCTCAACTATTTAACATAATACCTGAAATCCGACACCTGATACCCGATACCCCAAATATTCCCACATGTTGCTGGCCATCCTGACTGATATCCACGAAGACATTGCCAATCTCGAGAAGGCAATAAAACAGATTGATGTTATGGCTTGTGATAAGATTGTTTGTTTAGGCGATATTACCGGCCACAGCCACAATTTTTATCCCCATCAGCCCAATGCCAATGCATGTATCGACATGCTCAGGCAAAGGGCTGATGTTGTTATTGCTGGCAACCACGACCTGTTTACCTGCGGGCGGCTTCCCTCCTATCATCACGAAAAAAATATGCCTGCCAACTGGTACGATCTTACCCTGGCAGAACGGATAAAAATTGCCCGCAACCGAATCTGGCTTTATACTGATGAGAAAGTCCCAGACCTTTCATCTGAAAACATTTCATTTTTGAAAGACCTCAAGGAATGGGATGTGCTGGATGACGGGCGCCACAAATTTCTGTTCACCCACTTTTTCAGACCCGATATGGCTGGCATTGGCCGATGGTTTCCTTTTCACAGCATCGAAATAAAAGAACATTTCCGGTTTATGAAAAACCTCGGTTGTAAGCTCAGTTTTGTTGGGCACAAGCACCCTCCTGCTCCTATCTGCGTTAACCGGCTGTTCTGGGCCAACCCCGATGATGAACTCATTCGCATAAAACAACATCACCGGGCTATTATTTGTCCTGCCATTGCTGAGGGCCGGTTTCCAGGCAGTTTTATTACATTTGATACCCATAAAAAGGTTATTGAAACTCATTTGTTGATATAAACATGTTTTCACATTTTAACAAAGTAAAAGATAATGAATAGCAATGAGATAATAATTTATCAACCCGGAAATACCACAACTAAAATTGAAGTTCGTGTTGATAAAGAAACCGTTTGGTTGCACAGGAATCAAATTGCAGAACTATTTGACAGAGATATAAAAACCATAGGCAAACATATAAATAACGCGCTAAGGGAAGAATTAAAAGGATTATCAACTGTCGCAAATTTTGCGACAGTTCAAAAGGAAGGCGATCGGCAGGTAAAGAGGCAAATAGAACACTATAATTTGGATGTAATCCTTTCAGTAGGGTAAAGAGTTAAGTCTAAACAGGGAGTTCAGTTTAGAATCTGGGCTAACAAAGTCTTGACCAATCATTTATTAAAAGGATACACATTTAACAGCAGATTAAACCGAATTGAAGATAACCTTGAAAAGAATGTAGGATTACTTTCTAAAAGGATTGATGATATTGAGTTGTTAATCAAGACTAAAGAATTACCTGTTCAAGGGATCTTTTTCGATGGTCAGATATACGATGCCTATGTTTTTGTAGCCGACATTATTAAAAAAGCTAAGACCAACATAATATTTATCGATAATTATGTAGATGATGCTGTATTAACTTTACTGGCAAAGCGCTCACAAGGGGTAAGGGCAAAAATATTCACCAAAAGCGTAAATAAACAATTGCAATTGGATTTGGATAAACACAACCAACAATACCCACCGATTGAGATAATGACGTTTTCTGACAGTCACGATCGATTTTTAATCATTGACAATAAAGAGCTTTACCATTTGGGAACTTCCCTTAAAGACCTGGGTAAAAAATGGTTTGCTTTTTCTAAAATGGACTCGTTCACCGATGATTTATTAAAAAAAAAGGCATGAACCATGTAATATTTATTCGTAAAGACTAGCATTAAGAGTTAATGGTTGGATAAACTGACTGGCAAGAAGTATTGATGAATCATTAAAGGCGGAACCAGTGTAAGATTTAAGAGAAGCGAAAAACATGTATAAAAAATGGGAAGAAAATAACCTTTCATCACCCCCGAAACCAGCAAACCACACCCACCATGGAAAAATCGAGATTTTTTTATCGCATATTGCTTCCTTCAATGGGGGCCATAGTTTTGTTCCTGGCATCGATGTACCTTTTTGTGATACCGGTTTACCGCGAAAACCTAATGGATAAAAAGCGCGAAACCATCCGCGAACTCACCAATACTGCCTGGAGTGTGCTGGAAAACCTTCATCAGAAAAGTACCGACTCTGCATCGGTGGCCATGTTACAAATGGAAGCAATTACCATTGTGGAACATATGCGCTACGGCCCCGAACAGAAAGACTATTTCTGGATAACTGATACCCTTCCGCGCATGGTAATGCACCCCTACCGCCCGCAACTTAACGGAAAAGACCTTTCGCAGTATGCTGATGCTGAGGGGAAACGGTTCTTTGTTGAGATTACCCAATTGGTGAGCGAAACCGGCGATGGATATATTGATTATAAGTGGCAGTGGAAAGACGACAGCCTGATGGTGGTGCCCAAATTATCCTACGTAAAACTTTATGAACCCTGGGGATGGATCATAGGCACCGGGATTTATGTGGAAGATGTGGAACGCGAAATAGGGGCAGTAACCCGCAAACTGGTGTGGATATCGCTGTTTATCACCATTATCATTGGGCTCATCATTGCCTACCTGGCCCGACGCAACTATCTGGCCGAGCAGCACGAGAAACAGGCCCGCCAAAGGCAGCGCGAAGCCATGGAAAAGTACAAAAAGCTGGTCGAAGCATCTTCCGACGGAGTGCTCATGACCATGAATAGCGAAATTGTTTACTGCAACCCATTTCTTATCAGCATGATGGGTTATAGCCCAAATGAAACCCATGAAAATAACGAATCCCTTGTTAACAGTCTCAACTGCTTTTTCCAAATAAAGAGCCAGGGTAAGGAACCGGCCACTGCCGAAGAAGGAAGCGAAATTGTAAAAGAACAGAAATACAAAAAAAAGAATGGAGAAACGGTTGATGTGATCATTACCCGATCCAAATTCGACATAGAGGAAAAGAAGGGCTACATTTATACAGTAAAAGATGTTTCGCGGCACAAGGATGTGGAGAGGGAGCTCGACCTTAGCATGGAAAAGTTCAAATCCATTGCCGATATGATGAACCTGGGAATTTTCCGGTGCACCATGGGGCGGCAGGCCAGGTTTGTGGAAATGAACCGGAAGGCTCTGAGGCTGCTTGGCTACAATTCGCTTCAGGAATTACAGGACATGCAGGTGCAGGACCTTTTCAGCGACCGCGATGAGCGCAAAGAAGTTTTAAGGGCAGTAAGCGAAAGCTTGTCCATAAAAGACCGTTTGCTTCATATCCTTAAATCCGATGGCACTATCATCCCGGTGTTGGTTTCACTTTTTCCGGTAAAAGACCTGCACGATCGGTCGGTTTTCTGCGATGGTATTCTGCTCGATGCCTACGAGCATTTGAGCCGCGGAACGGGGTTTGGCGACCCCCCAGTACAGTTTTCGGCAAGCGTATTGTTAAGACCGGTAAAGGATTTTCTATTGATCCCACCTATGTGCGATCTCGACACTCCCTGCAATACTGCGTCGCGATTGATGGGGATGAAAGATGCCGACCTTGCTTTGGTAGGCACACCGCAAAACGAAATCATCGGCTTGATAACCCACAGCGATATAAGCCGCCGGGTAGTGGCCAAAGGGCTCGATGCTGCCACACCGGTTGGCCAGGTGATGAGCTCGCCGGTGGTTGCCGTTTCCGATCAGGAAATGGTGGCCGATGCTTTCAGCCTGATGCTCGAACATAGAGTGTCGTATGTGGCGGTTCATAAGGGCGACCGCCGCTATTACGGTTATATAAGCCTTCTGGCTATGTCCGAACTGCGCCGCAATACCCCCGAATACCTTATCCACGCTATTCAGAAAGCCCAGTCCACCGCCGAAGTTACCGAACTTATGCGCCAGCTCCCCAGGCTAATTGAGTCGCTCATGGAAACCGGAACCGGTGCCAGCACCGCCGGAAAGCTCATCAGCCGCATATCCGATTCTGTAACCATCCGCTTCATCACCGATGCCATACAGCAGCTGGGACATCCCCCCTGCCCCTGGGTTTTCATTGCCCTGGGAAGCGAAGGCCGCCGCGAACAAACCCTGGCTACTGATCAGGACAATGCCATTGTTTTTCTGCCCCCTAATACTGAGAACTCTCAGGCCGAAAAGGAGTATTTCCTTGAACTAGGCAACCGCGTATGCGCACAGCTCGATGAGGTAGGTTATCCATTTTGCCAGGGTGGTGTTATGGCCATGAACCCCAAATGGTGCCTAAATCTCGCTGAAATTCAGCAGCAGGTTACCCGCTGGATAAATACCCCTAACCCCGAAGAGCTCCTCAACACAGGAATTTTCTTCGACTTCAGACCTGTGGAAGGAGATTTTAATCTCGCCACCGAATTACAGAAGTTTTGTCTCGATCAGGCCCGCGACAAGGGGATATTTCTTTATAATCTGGCACAGAACACCATCAATATCCGTATCAGAAGCACCGTACCCGCACGAACAGCTGCCGACAGGAGAGAAGACTATCTCGATATTAAAGAGCCGCTTATGGCCATTACTTCCATTGTGCGACTGTGGGCACTAAAATTTGGAGTGGGCGAAAAGAATACCCTCGAGCGCTTGCTGGCATTGCAAACCATGAACCTGCTTCCCCAAACCTTTACCGATGAGTTTGGCCAGGCACATCGTTTCCTTACCCAGCTGCGAATTAAAAACCAGCTTCAGGAAATTGCCATGGGCACCAGCCCCGATAACCTTGTAGCTCCGGGCTCACTAACCGATATGGACCGCATCATGCTCAAAAAAATAACTTCAGCCATCACCAACCACCAGGCCCGTCTGGCTACGGAGTTTAGGGTGGGGTAAAAGAACTGTAATTGAGTATTGCAACTTTTGCAGCAAAACTTTACAGGTTTGACCTAAAAGCCAATAATCCAAAACCTTAAAAAAACCCGAAACCTGACACCCTTCACCCGATACCTGACAACTACACAACCCCTCCGCTTCCTGAAGTAGGGGAACAAACTTTCGGCAGCAACCCCACCAACCCCTCCGTCCCCTGTAGGGGAAACAAGCATTCGGCAACTGGCAAACCAACCCCCTCTGCCCCCTGAAAGGAGGAACTGCGCTCTCTCCATAGTTCTGTGCTGATTTAAATGCCGCCTGCTTTGCCTGATAAAACGTTTATAATCTGTTATTCGCAATGTCCGGCTCCCGCTTACAAAGGGGCTGAAGAATTTTGAATGCATAAATCGCGGCAAACACTTTCTATTTTCATTTTTACCATGGCTAAGTTTTGCAAAACATCATTATTGGAAAATCTTATTACTGTTAATCCTAATCTTTCTAATTCTGCAGTGCGGTTTAAATCGTTTTCATGGGTCGCTTTTTTATTATGGATTTTACCATCAATTTCAATGACCAACCTGATTGCATGACAATAAAAATCTGCAATTTACATGTTTACAGCATGTTGTCTTCTAAAATGTAAACCCATAATTTTTTTCGCAACAACCACCTTCCAGAGTTCTATTTCGGCTTTTGTCTGATTAGCTCTTAAATCCTTCGCAAGACGAATTATAAATTCAGGTGCATTGTAATACATTGTATGCTCTAATGTCTTTTTAACAAGTGTCATGTTGTTTTTACCTCCTTATTTTTTGCGTCAAAAATAGGGCTATAAACTTTAAGAATAAGTTATAAATCCATTTCAAAGACTGCATCAACATCTAAAAATCGCCTTGACTTTCTTACCTGGCTTGGGGGTTGGAAACCTTTGATATAACCTAAACTAGAAAAAAATCGATAAATAATAATCAGTATTGACCGATTAAATTAAAATAACTCTTTTTTCAATTACTAAATATCA
>JBBISA010000023.1:0-56589 GCA_037441525.1 Bacteroidota bacterium | reverse complement strand
GGATACTTCATGAACACAAAGATACAAATAAGTGGCAAGAAGTAAATACCCTAGTTATTTTATTCGGTATTCAAAGATGCCTATGACTTAAATACCTAATGTTATTAGAAAGTTAGTAAAATATTAATAATTACTTTTGGTTATGTATTATTACTTATTTAAATTTCAGTATTTATTCGTATGGCGTTGAGATATTGAATAAAATCACTTTTTGCAAAAATTTTGGTAGGTTTGCCTGTCAATGAAATTATCACTCAAAAACAAAAAACAATGAAAAAAATTTTGATTATTGGGTTGATGGCCAGCATATTATTGAGTTGCCAGCGAACCAACCAGCCCGATCCAAACAAAAGTCCGCTTGCACAGGCCACTATCGTCAAAACCATTACCGCACTTATAGAAAAGTATGGCAATGAATCTGCGTTCCGCATAGAGCGGGGAGTAAGTCGTGCCGCTGAGCTTTGGCGGACCACCGATGGCAGCGATGCCGATTTCGAAACATTCTGCGCAGACAACTTCGTGGCAGACCCTGCTCAGGTAAATATCCTTTTCGATCGCCTTACACATTACTTCGAACACCTTTATGGCTATATGGGCCGTATTGGGGTTGAACTGAACCGCCAGATACACGAAGACCGAGGGCCAATCCTACCCATCGATCAGCTTTTTGGTGCTTACAGCCCGGGATCGCACCTTCAGGATGACCTTTTCGGCAATAAGATCGCCTTTATTATTGTGCTGAATTTTCCCAACTACAGTCTGGCCGAAAAAAACCAGCTGGGCGATGACTGGGACGGTCGCCAGTGGGGCTTTGCAAGGCTTGGCGATTATTTCACCACCCGTATCCCTGCCGCACTTTTACAGGAAAACAGTACTATTTACAGCAAGGGTCGCCTGTACATTTCAGAGTATAACATTTTTGCCGGGAAGCTTCTCACCAACGAAGGCACAACTATTTTCCCCGAAAATATGCGGCTACTGGCTCACTGGAACATTCGCGACGAAATTAAAGCCAACTATGGCCAACCCGATGCACTCCCAAAACAGGAGATGCTTTACCAGGTGATGCTTCGCATCATTAACCAGGACATCCCTCTTGATGTTATCGATAATCCTGAACTACAATGGAATCCATACAGCAATCAGGTTTTCAGAGATGGGCAACCTATAACGGCACAACCCGAAGATATCCGCCGTTACCAGATATTGCTTGATAACTTCCGGGCCATGAAAAACCTCGATGCATACTACCCTGCCAATCAGAACACCTACATAAAAAGACGCTTTGAAAACAGCATGGAGATCCCTTATGAAGAAGTTTCTTCGCTTTTTAAAGAGTATGCTGCATCGCCACTGATGCGTGAAGTGGGAAAACTGGTCAGTCGCCGCCTGGGACGCGATTTGAGACCTTATGATCTGTGGTACAACGAATTTGTAAGCAAAGGTGGAATTTCGGGTGCTGAGCTCGACCGTATTACCAGGGCACTGTACCCCAATGCCGAAGCGCTGAATAAAGACCTTCCACGTCAGCTGCGCGACCTGGGTTTCGAACCACAAATGGCTACCTTCCTGGCCTATCGAATCGATGTTGATGCTGCCCGCGGTTCGGGCCATGCCATGCGCGCTTCCATGCGCTCGGCACAGTCGCACCTGCGCACCCGCATCGCCGCCGATGGGATGGACTACAAAGGTTACAACATTGCTGTGCATGAGTTTGGTCATAATGTGGAACAGACCATAAGCACCCACTTTGTCGATAACTATTTCCTCAATGGCATTCCTAATACCGCCTTTACCGAAGCCCTGGCATTCAGTTTCCAGAAACGCGATATGCAACTGCTTGGCAAGAAACAAACTGACCCGCTTATGGAGCACCTCGATGTGCTCAATATTTTCTGGACCAACTACGAGATGATGGGCGTTTCGCTGGTAGATATGGAAGTGTGGAAGTGGATGTACGACAATCCTGACGCAACCGCCCAGCAACTGAAAGAAGCCGTTATCAGAATAGCCAAAGAGATATGGAACCAGTATTATGCCGATATTTTTGGTGAACGCGACACTCCAATCCTGGCTATTTATTCGCACATGATACAATCGCCGCTGTACCTTATGAACTACCCTTACGGCCGGTTGATCATGTTCCAGATGGAAGATTTCTGGGCCGGGAAAAACTATGCCCAGGAAGTGCTTAGAATCTTCTCTCTGGGTCAGCTTACCCCGCAACACTGGATGGAACGGGCTGTTGGAGCCCAGATAAGCAACCAACCCATTTTTACTGCCGTTGAAAAAGCATTGCAGGTAGTAAAAAATTGATTAATGCGTAAAGATAACAATTAGCCTGTCCGCAATTGTGGATGGGCTTTTTTTATATCCTGGCTTGCCTAAAAACTTCAATAATTTCATCAACAGGTTCCAGGCCCACCGAAAAACGCAAAAGTTCAGCAGGAAACCCCATCAGTTGAAGGTGTTTACGGCCATTTGCTGATTTAAGCAAGTCGTAGTGGGCAAGGTAAACATAGGGCATGGCCAGGGTAAAATTGGTGCCCAGGCTGGGCCCTTTTGGCATGGCAAGGCGATCGTAATAAGAACGCAATTCGCTGTTAAACTCAACAGAAATCAATCCTGGCAGGGCATCGGGGTGTTTTTGAATTTGAAGGAAATGCTTGTAACCCGGCTTGCGAAAAATGGAGTAAACTTCTTTTACTACCGGTGAATTTTCAAGATAACTTATTAATTGCTGCGTGTTGAAAGAAACGGTTTTCATCCGTTGCTCGTAGTCGGCTATGCCCACCGCAAGACGGTTGGTGTCGCGCTCGTAGGGTTGAATGATATGTTTTCTGATTTCGTTGCTTAAATTTTGTGACCAGTAACTGGATGAATTTAAAATAACTGCCCCCATAATTGAATCGCCATGGCCACAGGCAAACTTGGTAAGACTCTCAACAGCTATATCGCACCATGGAAGGACATTCACATTGTGAGGAGTGCCAAAGGTGGCATCAACAATCAGCGGAATATCATATCGTTTGCAAACCGCGTGTAATGCCGGCAGGTCAACACAATCGATAAGAGGGTTGTTGGGTACTTCGGTAAACACAGCTGCAATCCGCTCATGTTCCCTTTCAATCAATTCACCGATCTGGTTTGTATCTGATGAAACCGGCACGAGGTAAGGCACATCACTAATCCTTTTTATGAGTTGATCAGAATCAACATAGAGACAGCCAATCTGCAGGATCGCCTTTTTTGTAGTGTTTACATTTGCTGAACGAACAGCTTCGAATACTGAATAAATGGCATTCATTCCACAACTTGCAAGCATCACATTATTAAGTCTCTGTGCATTGTATGCATCATTTAAATGTGAAATTATACTGTGCTTACCATCGGGTATGGTTTCTTCTTCGAAAACACTGCTAACCAATCCAATTTTATACAATATATCTTCTGCCTTTCTTGATGAAAGAAATAACCCTGCCTGACGGATATGATCTTTTAACACTGCTAATTGGGGATGTGCCTTGTCAATTACCACAAATCCGCAATCTTCGGCAATAATTGTTATAGGATTAACCTGCAGGTTTTTTATTACCAGCCCCAGCGCCTTCTCATTCATCACGGGCAATACTTCTGCCGATGCAGGGATACCATTCTGTTCCCTTACCCAATCCACAAGCTTTGCAACCAGTTTGTTCATAAAAAACCTGGGGTAGCCGGTTTGCATTTTACCGGTTACAGCCTTATCTTTCTCTTCATAACCAATAATATCATTGAGCGTTGGAAGACTCACAGAAACTGCATGTGGATTATTGAACGGAAGAGATGCTCCGGTTTCAATATTTTTAAGATAAAGATTCATAAACGAGGCTTAGTGAAGTGCCTGAGTAATATCATCGATCAGGTCCTGTGTATTTTCGAGACCTACTGCTATTCTTACAGTTGCTTTGGTGAGCCCAATGGCGGCAAGGTCTTCTTCCGAAAAGCTACCGTGACTCATTTTTGAAGGTATCTCCATGCGCGAATCGGGGGCCCCAAATGATGCTTTCTCTCCAAAAAGATGGGTATTGCGGATGAGTTGTTCGGCTTTTTCGGGTGAAGTCATATTGATGGTGATAACCCCTGGCATAATTTCCATTTGCTTGCGGGCAAGCTCATGCCGTGGATGTTCGGGTAGTCCTGGAAATTTCACTTCCACAACATCGGGATGGGTTTTAAGAAAACCGGCAAGTTGCAGGGCACTTTGCTCCTGGGCTTTCATCCGGTACACCAGTGTTGGAAGCCCCAACGAAACCAGGTAAGCATCCATGGGCGATTGCGAGCGGCCTTCGGCATTGGCAAGGTAACGGAGTTTCTTAACCCAACCAGGATCTTTGGCAACCACGGCACCAGCGGTTACACTTCCATGTCCTGAAACGAACTTGGTGGTGGAAAAAACCGAAAAATCAGCACCAAAATCAAGGGGGCGTTGCGATGCAAAAGTGGCCAGGCTGTTGTCGAGGGCAAAAGGCACTTTGTATTTTTGCGTAATGGCAGCAATAGCTGAAAGGTCAAGAATCTTCATGCCGGGGTTGGTAGGCGACTCGCATAGCACAAGGCGGTATTTGCCGCTGGCCAGTTCGGCTTCCACTGTGGTAATGTCAGTAAAATCGATGTACTTTGTGGTGATGTTGTTTTTTTGTTTCAGAATGGTCAGTATGCGGTAGGTGCCGCCATAACAATCTTTTTCAACAAGAATGGAATCGCCAGAACGCAGTGTTACATCGAAAAGAAGCCCCAGGGCGCTCACCCCGGCGTTGGTACAAACACATCCTGCACCGTTCTCGGCAAAGGCAAAAATGTTCTCTACCGCGTTGCGGGTAGGATTATCGGAGCGGGAGTATTCGTAATGTTTCCCTTTCAGATTTTGCCTTTTCAGGTCGAATGTTGCGGTATTGTAAATGGGAAAGTGCGATGAACCTTTATCGTCGGTTAATCCGTTGTAATGCACAATGTTGGCGAGCAAAGTTTCCAGTTTCAAGGTATCAGGTTTTTAGATTAATCAGATTATTCGGCACCGTTGGCTTAACAAGAGTAAATTTAACAAATTAAAATGCAATTTTCATCCATAAATTCCAGCTGGCAAAAAAAAGAAGGAGATGATGCAGATACACCATCTCCTTCTGGTAAAAAATTATGACCTGAGAATTACCTCAGCAGGCCTCTTTGCTTGAGCAATGGTTCAATTCCGGGTTGTTTACCCCTGAAATTAACATACATCTGCATTGCATCGCGTGTACCCCCTTTCGAAAGGATCTCTTCACGGAATTTGCGGGCAGTTTCCTGGTGGAAAAGATCGCCGGTTTCAACAAAAGCCTCAAAGGCATCAGCATCAAGAACTCCGGCCCAGATGTAGCTGTAGTAACCTGCAGCATAAAAATCGCTGGTAAAAATATGCTGGAAGTGGGTGCTGCCATGGCGGAAATAAATCTCATCGAGCATATTGTAACGCGCCATTACCCCTTTTTCGAAAGCTGCCACATCGAAGGGTTCGAAACTATTCATTATATGATATTCCATATCGAGATGGGCAGAAGCAAGAAACTCAACGGTGGCAAATCCCTGGTTGAAGTTTGAGCTTGCCATAATCTTTTCAATGAGCGCCTCGGGAATAACTTCGCCGGTTTGGTAATGTTTGGCAAACATTTTCAGCACTTCAGGATGGGAAGCCCAATTTTCCATAATTTGTGAAGGGAGTTCAACAAAATCGGTAGGGGTGTTGGTGCCCGAAAGACTGTAATAGCGAGTGTTGGCAAGCAAACCATGCAATGCGTGACCAAACTCATGGAAAAAGGTCTCCATCTCGTCGAAAGTAAGAAGAGATGGCTGGTTGCTGGTGGGTGCAGTAAAATTGCAAACATTCACAACCACCGGATGAATGAATTTGCCGGCTTCGTCGATATGCTGGCTGCGGTAGTTGCTCATCCATGCGCCGCTGCGCTTGCTTGAGCGCGGGTGCATATCCATATAGAAGATGCCGATATGGTTGCCATTTGCTTCAAGCACTTCCCAGGCGGTAACATCGGGGTGGTAAACCGGCACATCGGTGCGTTGCACAAAACGCAATCCCCATAGTTTTTCAGCAATCATGAAAATGCCATCGCGCACTTTGTTTATTTCGAAATACTGACGAATCTCAGACTCATCGAGGTCGTACTTTTCCTTGCGCACTTTTTCGGCGTAATATCTCCAATCCCAGAAGGCAAGTTTAAAATTCTTGCCTTCGGCCTTTAACCGCTGCTGAAGCATGGCAGCTTCATTGCGGGCAATGGGCAAAGCGGCTTGCCAAATTCTGTCGAGAAAACTCTTCACCGTGGCAGCGTTCCGGGCCATGCGAGGCTCAATATTGTAAGCTGCAAAATCATCATACCCAAGCATTTGAGAGCGTTCGATGCGCAGTTCGATGATACGGTTTATCACCTGTTTGTTGTCGAATTCATTTCGGTTATTTCCACGGTTTATATAGGCGCGGCCCATTTTTTCCCTCAACTCACGATTATCGGCATAAGTAAGGAAAGGCATAACGCTGGGATTGTGCAGGGTAAACAGCCACTGGCCTTGTTTCCCTTCGCGGGCTGATGCTTCGGCTGCGGCATCCTTCACAGCTTGCGGTAAGCCGGCCAGATCGGCTTCATTTTCAACGAACATCTTCCATGAGTTCACATCACCTAAAACATTCTGACCAAACTTAAGGGTAAGCAACGATAGCTCTTCGTTGATCTGGCGGAAACGTTCCTTTTTATCATCAGGCAACGCTGCACCGTTGCGAACAAAACCTTCCCAGGTTCTCTGTAAAAGCATCCTTTGCTCCTCATTCAGAACCAACTGGTCTTTCAAGTCGTAAACGGTTTTGACTCTGCGAAACAGATCGGCATTGAGGGTAATATTATCGGCATGGGCAGCGAGCATGGGTGCCACTTCCTTAGCAATAACCTGCAGTTCATCAGAAATCAGGGCCGAATTGTAATTAGAGAAAACAGCATTTACATTATTCAAAAGCATTCCGCTGTAATCGAGCGCTGCAATGGTGTTTTCAAAATTAGCAGGTTCGGGGTTATTAATAATTGCATTGATGCGCTCTTCCTGTTGTTTTATTCCTTCTTTAAAAGCAGGCAGGAAATGTTCATTTTTGATAAGGTGAAAGGGAGGAACACCAAATGGAGTATCGTAAGGCTTCAAAAAGGGGTTGGTTTCCTGCCGGGTGGTGCACGATGCTATAACCATAGCCAGTAAAATAAGGATTGTTAGTTTTCTCATAGGAAAAATTATTTTGATTAAAATGTTTGATAATTAGGGTTTGGGGCGCAAAATTAGTGGAAAATTGGAAAATTCATGAGCAGGCAGGCGGAATAAGATTTGTTTAAAGCAAAAAAAGTGAACCATTGAGAACTGGTTCACTTTGGAAGGGGAAGTATCATGGTGTTATTATGCCTGTTGAGCTGAATTTCGCAATAAAGTCTGACTTCATCGCTTACAAGTACCCCGCCTGTTTCGAGGGCAGCATTCCAGTTGAGGCCCCAGTCTTTGCGGTTAATTTTTCCCGAAAGGCTGAAACCAGCTTTCTGGTTGCCCCAGGGATCTTTCATCAAACCAGCAAACTCCGCATCAAGCACTACTGGTTTTGTTACATCTTTAATTGTTAGATTTCCTTTTAGTTTATAGGAATTTTCATCTTTTTTTTCCATCAATGTTGAAACAAACCTGAGGACAGGAAATTTTTCAGCATCGAAAAAGTCAGCACTTTTTAAATGCTCATCGCGTTGTTGATTGTTAGTATCTACAGATGCTGTTTTGGCCTCGAATGATACCGTTGCATTGGAAAAATCGCCACCGTTAGATACCGCGTTAGCACTAAACTCCTTAAAATATCCGGTAATCGTGGTTATCATCAGGTGTTTTACTTTGAATTGAATTTCGGAGTGGGTTGGGTCAATCGCCCATTTTTGTACTGTCATAATAATAATAATATTTTTGTTTAATAATTAGTTTTGACATCTTAAACAGAATAATTGAGGTTTTGTTGACCCTTCGATTTTTTTAACCTTAGAGGGACAATAATTAACAGATGGCAAAGGTTAGCATATTACATAGTCTGTCAAAAAGTTTAATTTTACAAGCCTAAATCGATTAACCCACCAATTGCAAACACTTTTCATAATGTATAAGAAAGTATCAGTTGTTCCAATATTAATAGTTCTTCTCCTAATACCTGCAACAGCAATTTCGCAGGAACCCGCCCTACGGCATCTTACCCTTGAAACGGTTGTTGCCATAGCCCGCGAAAAATCGCCCGATGCCATGGCAGCGCGTCATCGTTACCGAGGTAGTTTCTGGCAATATAAATCATACCAGGCAGGTTATCTCCCCGAACTTCGGTTTAATGCTACCACCCCAAACCTGTTCAGAAATATTTCTGCCATAACGCTTCAGGATGGTACCGATGTGTTTGTTCGGCGCAGCCAGGCATCTTCATCGGTAAACTTAGCATTAAACCAACGCATCGGGCCAACAGGAGGACAGATTTTTATGAATACCTCTCTGGAGCGGATAGACCTGATACGCGAAGACGGAAATCGCACATCCTACCTTTCCACCCCCATCAACATAGGCTTTAACCAGCCAATTTTTGCCTATAACCCCTTCAGATGGGAGCGAAAAATTGAACCACTAAAGTATGAAGAAGCCAAAAAAAGATATGTACAGGACCTTGAAATGATTTCACTGAGAGCCAACAACCTTTTTTTCGATCTGTTGCTGGCCCAGATTAATATACAGATAAACTCACTAAACCTGAGAAACAACGACACCTTGTATCAGATAGCCAAGGGACGCTATTCGTTGGGTCGAATTGCAGAGAACGAACTATTACAGATGGAGCTAAATGTGCTAAATTCTGAAGCCCTGCTCGACCAATCGCGCATCGATTACGAATCGGCCTTGTTTCGTTTCCGTTCATATCTGAGGCTTGATAATATTGAAAATATTGAACTGATAATCCCCGAAGACAGACACAATCTTTTGGTGGGGTTTGAAGCTGCCCTGACACAAGCCCGGCAAAACCGTTCCGACATTCTGGCATTTCAGCGGCAGCAGATTGAAGCCGAAAGTGAAGTGAGCCGTGCCCGGTCGGAAAGCCGTTTCAACGCCAGTCTTTATGCTGTTTATGGTCTGACCCAAACTGCCGATGACATTGCCAAAGTTTACCTTGACCCACTGGATCAGCAACAATTGAGAGTTGGGATTCAGGTGCCCATTCTTGACTGGGGTGTTGGTCGTGGGAAGGTGAAGATGGCCGAATCGAATCGGGAACTGGTAAATACCAATTTGCAACAAGCCATGGAAGATTTTGAGCAGGAAATATTTTTGCGCGTAATGGAATTCAATATGCTGGAAAGACAAATGTTGATTGCCGCCAAAACTGACACCATCGCCGAAAAACGCTATGAAGTTTCGCGCCAGCGATACCTTATTGGTCGTATCGATATAATCGAGCTGAATATTGCCCTGGCAGAGAAGGATCGCGCCAAACAAGGATACCTGGCAGCGTTGCGCAGTTACTGGCGCGGATACTATGAAATGAGACGACTTACCTTGTTCGATTTCAGGGAGAACAAGCCACTCACCATTAATTACCAGGAGATTTGATAATACAACAACCTTATGCTCGACCTTTCTGACGCTACCATAGATAAGATCATTGTACACCATATCGGAAACCCTTCCCACGACGAACCACTGAATTGTTCGCGGGCGGCCCTTGACCTTTCAGACACAGGACTCGAAGAGGTACTTTCGCGATATTTTCTTTCACCCTTTCATAAAAAAGAACCTGGGTTTTTTAACTTCCGGCACGATAGCGATCTCGACCTCAACGAAATGTATCATTATACCGGCCGAGTGTTCACCCCTGGCGAGAGTTTTGAGCTACAGTCGGTTAACATTGCCAAACATCTTTATGAAAAATCATCGCACCACAGAGTTAAACCGGGCGAACTGTATATTGTGCTGCTCAACAATTGCCTTGTTGATGACGAGTTGACAAATGCCTTAGGGATTTTCAAATCGGAAAGCAAAGAGACCTTTCTGAAAGTATTTACAAAGGCCGGCAATATTGGACTGGAGCACCAGGACGGTATCAATATAAATAAACTTGACAAGGGGTGTATCATATTCGATACCGAAAAGGATGAGGGCTACAAGCTTTGCATCCTTGATAAAACCAACCCTGAAGAGAGCCAGTTTTGGAAAGACCAGTTCCTGAAAGTGGCTCCCCGCGATGACGATTACTATCAAACCCGCACTGTAATGAATATGTGCCGGGGTTTTGTGAATTCGGTGCTTACCGAAGACAACGACATTTCGCGTAACAGGCAACTTCAGGTTAAAGACAAAATAGTGCAGTATTTTACCGATAACAACGAATTTGCCGCCGAAACCTTTGAACAGCAAGTGCTTGAAGAGCCCCAGGTAATTGATGCTTACCGCGATTACAGGCAAAAATTTGCTGAGCAAAACAACCTGCTTACCAAAGACAGTTTCGAGATTGCCGAACCTGCCGTAAAAAAAGAGAAAAAGTTTTTTAAAAGTGTAATTAAACTCGATAAAAACTTTCATGTTTATGTGCACGGAAACCCCAATATGATTGAAAAGGGATTCGATGATCAACGCGGCAAATTCTTCTACAAATTGTTTTTCGACGAGGAATTATAATCTAAACCGGCCAATTGCCGGTTCTTTTTATTGCAATTGCATTATATATTATGCAGCAAATTGCTATTTTTACTCTTAATTAAATTATTTCAACAATTAAAAGCTAAAAAAATGGAAGGAAGTGGTATGATTCTTATTTTGCTTGGGGTTATCGTTTTGTTTGCAATAATTGGTTACAACCGTCTGGTAGGACTTCGCAACGCGGCCGATAAAGCATTTGCCTCTATAGATGCCATGGCCAAGAAACGCTATGATCTTATACCCAACCTGGTGGCCACCGTTTCAAAGTACATGGAGCACGAAAGGGAAACCTTAACCGGGATTACCGAGATGAGAGCCAAAGCCATGTCGGGAAATCTGAGCGACAACGAAAAAGTGGAACTCGACAATAAAATTTCACGGGCAATGGGCGGGATTATGGTTGCCGTTGAAAATTACCCCGACCTTAAAGCCAATCAAAACTTCCTGCAATTGCAAGGCAGCCTCAACGAAATAGAAGAACAGCTAAGTGCTGCCCGCCGGGCCTATAACTCAGCTGTTACCGATTATAATAATGCCTGCCAGATGTTCCCCTCGAACGTGTTTGCCATGGTTTTCAATTTTAAAACCAAGCAATTGTTTGAGATAAGTGAACAGGAGCGTCAAAATGTGGATGTAAAGAAATTATTTGGATAATCAATTTGTTTTCCGGTTTGTATTCAGACTGGTTCTGTTTGAATTCAGCCCAAAACACCATCCCAATTTTTCAACAAATAAAATACCTTGTCAGATGAAAACACTTGATGAATTTAAGGCCTATTTCGACCAGGATATGATGCTCGACCTTGAAATGCTCGATAATCGCCGAAAGGCAATGCTGAGAAGGATTGCAAAGGTGGCGGTAGCGGCAGCTGTGGTCTTGCTGGTATTGGTATTTGTTTACCTCTATTTTTTCTCGGGGCCGCAAACATCAAATGAATCAACTTATTTTATTATTGCCGGAATTATTGTGTTGATTGGAGCATTTGTAGCAGGATTTAGCTGGGCACGCGACAAAACTTTCTATTCCGATTTTAAAGCTAAAGTAATTGAACGGATAGTGAAGTATATAAGCGCCGATTTGGTTTATGAGCCAAAAAACTATGTCGGCTCCGATAGTTTTGAGCGGTCATGCATTTTCCTGAATGGGATTGATCGCTACACAGGCGATGATATGGTTCGGGGTAAAATTGATAAAACACAGATATGGTTTTCGGAAGTGAAAGCAGAGTATAAATCCGAATCGACCGACAGCAAAGGCAACCGCAAAACCACCTGGCATACTATATTTAAAGGTTTGTTTTTTATTGCAGATTTCAACAAGCATTTTTCCACATCAACCGTGGTATTGCCCAACCGCCTGGGTAAAGGGTTTATGGCAAATTTTTTCAATAAGATGAACCTGGCCCGCAAAGAAAAACACGTACGGCTCGAAGACCCCGATTTCAACAAACATTTTGTGGTGTATGGCGAAGATCAGATTGAGGCCCGCTATGTGTTAAGCACTTCATTAATGGAACGTATTACGCGGTTTAAGGAAAAACATCCGGCACCGGTTTATCTGTCGTTTGTAAACTCGTTTTTGTATGTTGCCATAGCTTACAATAAAAACCTGTTCGAGCCTTCCTACTTTAAAAGAATGACTGATTTCAATATCGTGAAGGATTATTTCAGGGATATTGAACTGGCTGTAAGCATCGTGAATGATTTGAACCTGAATACCCGCATCTGGACCAAGGAATAGGGGTCGGTGTTGGCATTTTCCAAAAACACCAATATCCCTTATTTTAAAACCTGATGGGGCTTACATTCCGTTCAACATCCATGACACCAGAACACCAAGATAATTGCCAATGGCATAACCGATGATCCCCACCGAAAGGCCTGAGAAAATAATCTCCCTGTTGCGGAGTGCTCCGGCCACAACCGGCACAAAGGGAGGAGAACAGATAAAGGCAGTGGATGTAATGATCATGGTGTCGGCATCTACTTTAAATATCCTGGATAAAATAGCCTGTATAAACAGCGAACCGAAAATAACCCAGGCTACGTAACCCCCAATTACAAGCGAGTTGAAATCAATCTTGCTCAGGTCAGCCATCGATGCAATGACCATACAAAAGATCAGGATCAGATACATTCCCAGTTCGAAAGATTTTTCAATTTTATTGACGGATGGGACCATTGATGCTACAATACCCAGTGTAGTTATAAGGAGAATTACAACGGCCATTTGTAGCGATTGGGGCACTACCAGACTTGCTGCGCCCCCAATGGCAAAAATCAGAACTGCTATTCCAAGGGCTTTAAGAAGAGGTAAAATCATTTTCCTTCTTAGCATCCCTTCGTAGGGGTCTTCGCCGTCATAGTCGGCAAATTGACCTGCCACCGCATCAATGAATTTGTATTTGGGAAGAAAAAGTAAGAAGAACTTTTGTGCCACCGTCATAACAAACAAAAGATGGAATGCACCTACTACCACATCATAGGTGGCAACAACCATATAGTTGGTCTGGTCGGCTCCCAGGGCAAGCTGAATGGAAGCAAGGTTGGGAGTGCCGCCAGTGTATAGCCCTATGAGCATGGCTGAAACATCCCACAATTCATGCACACCATATCCCTTAAAAATGAAATACCCGGTAAACACTGTGGAAACGGCAGCAATAAGAGCAAATAACATCGAAATTGCTGTTTTCCCTGCTATATTCACCCATTTGCGCACATTCATTGAAAAAAGAAGCAGAGGAATCGCAATAGGAATAGTGAGGGTTGTAATCATATCCTGGGTTTTACCAACATTTTCAATAAGAGAAAGAATGCCTGAATTCCCCAAAAGAAAGCCTACTCCATATGCAATTACGATTGCTCCAATTTTATTGATAAATCTGTACCGGTGGCACAAATACAAAATGAGCATGGGAGAGAAAACATAAAACAGTATAAGTATAGGAGTTGCCATAGGTATATGTTTTTGTTGTGCCAAAAATAGGAAGTTTTTTATATAATCAGGTTTTATTTTTAACCGCTAATTGTTAGAATTTTAATGAATTTGCTTCTGCTTTTCACAAATCTCTTACCTTTGAAGCCAGGGTTTATCAGACCACTCTTGATGGTTAAATTGATGAGTAGGTCAATTTACACAAACCTCAGCCCAACAAAAAAGCAACGTTGAATTAAACACCCAGAAGTTATGTTAAAAGGAATTTCGCCATTGTTAAGCCCGCAGTTGCTCGAAGTATTGGCCAGCATGGGTCATGGAGATGAAATAATACTGGCCGATGCCCATTTCCCGGGGCATACCGTCAACAACAGAGTAATTAGGGCTGATGGGCTGAAGATTGCTCCGCTACTCGAGGCAATTCTGCCACTTTTTGAACTGGACAGCTATGTAAAGCACCCGCTTATAATGATGCAGGTGGTAAAGGGAGACACGCGTGATCCTGATGTGGAAAAACAATACCTGGAAAGCATCAGAAAAACAAATCCACAAATTGCAGGTGCAAAAAGAATTGACCGGTTCGAGTTTTATGAAAGGGCAAAAAATGCATTTGCCATAGTAATGACAGGAGAAACTGCCAAATACGGCAATATCCTTCTTAAAAAAGGGGTTACCCCGGTTATCTGAAGAGAGAACCAAATAATCAGGTAATAAAAAACCCGCCCTGGCTTAACCGGAGCGGGTTTTTCTACAATCGCAGTATAATATCTACAATTCCTTAATACGAATATTGCGGAACCATACATCATCGCCATGATCTTGCAGGCCGAAGAAACCTTTGCTTGCTACATCGGCCCAATTTGGGTTAAGGCTTGGGAATTTACTGTTAGCAACATCCTCATTCCATTTTGGAGTCCAGAGGTGATACTCAACAACAGTTTCGCCATTCTGAATGTGCCATACAGAACCTTTGAAAACTTTTATCTCAACCTGGTTCCATTCGCCGGCTGGCCTTGCATTTTGTGGTTTGGCAGGATAAAGGTCGTACAGAGAACCTGCCTGACGGTTACCATCAACCCCTGCAGTAGCATCGGGATGTCTTTCGTTATCAAGAATCTGCATTTCGGGAGCAGTTTTCCAAATAAATTCAAATTCAGGTGTTTCCTGCCCCAGGTAGAAAATGCCGGAGTTACCCCCTTCTGAAACTTTCCACTCGAGTTTAAGGTGGAAATTCTGGTATTCTTTGTCAAAAATAATATCGCCACCATCTTTGGCACCGGCTTCACCTCTGCCTGATCCCTGGATGTGGAGGGTTCCGTCAACAATTTCCCATGCTGCCGGGAAATGGTCTTTGCCATAACCTCTCCAACCGTTTGTTGTTTCTCCGTCGAACAAGAGGGTGAAACCTTCTTCAATTTCCTGGGCAGACAAGGTATTGGGCGCCTGTTCAGCAGATTTGGGTGCCTGCCCGCATGATGTTATTAGTAAACTTCCGGCAACCAGCAGGCTCATTGCTATAAAAATTACTCTCATTTTTTTCATCTTTTTGTTTGTTAAAGTTAATAATGAATTAGTTATGGGGTTTTTTAATTAGGGCATAGCGGGCAAATCCCAACCTTCGCGATAGGTGTGCTTAATGAGCTCGCCGGCAAAGGCACGTGCATTGATGGAATCAGTCATTTTCTTATCAAAAGTGGGGTGCCCATCGGTAATCTTAAACCCGTCTTCCACAACGATTTTGAATGAGTCATTAGCTCCAATATTGGTAAACTGAATGCGTGCGCCATCCCATTCCAGCTCTTTGTTTAAATCCTGCAAACGGACTGCCAGAACGCCCATTACCACCATTTCGTTGAACGGCCCTGCTTCATTAAAGGGCGATGCAGTTGGTATCCGGGCTTCCGGAGATTCCTTGCAAGCTCTTACCCAGTCCATTTCATGACTTGTGGGCACTCTTCTCACTTTTTTGGGTGCATTAGGCACTCTTCCTGAAAGTAACCAAGGCCTTACGCCATAACAACCGCAGATAAGGGTATCCTTTTTACCGTGGAATATAACGCCACCGCCTGAATCGTTCATATCTCTGCCGGCAGGCCAACCTTTGGGCATGTCGGGGCGCAAACCGCCATCGTACCAGGTAACTTCAACCTGGGGCAGTTTCATTTTTATGCTGCGATCGTTGGGGCGGGCGGGGAAAGTAAAGCGAACTTTTTCGGCCTGAGGAGCACAATCCTGCAACAACAGGGTTGAACTTCCCTGTACTTTGGTCGGGTAACCCAGTTTAAGTCCTTTAAATACAGGATGGAGAATATGACATGCCATATCGCCCAGTGCACCAGTTCCAAAATCCCACCAGCCACGGAAATTCCATGGAGTATAAATCTCGTGATAAGGACGCATGGGGGCAGGCCCGATAAAGAGATCCCAGTTAAGTGTTTCGGGCACAGCCATTACCTGGGTGGGGCGGTTGAGGCCTTGGGGCCATATTGGTCGGTCGGTAAAAGCTTCAACTTTGGTTACTTCACCAATTTCGCCATTCCACAGCCATTCGCAAACAAGATTAACCCCTTCGCCTGATGAACCCTGGTTGCCCATCTGGGTTGCAACTTTATATTTATCAGCTAATCTGGTAAGAAGTCTTGATTCGTAAACAGTATGCGTAAGTGGCTTTTCAACATAAACATGCTTGCCCATCACCATAGCGTGGGCTGCAATACCAGCGTGGGCATGGTCGGCAGTTGCCACAACTACTGCATCAATGTCTTTGATCATTTCATCGTACATCCGGCGCCAATCCCAATATTTTTTGGCATTGGGATAACGGTCAAAAACTCTCTTGGAGTAGCGCCAATCGACATCGCAGAGAGCTATTATATTTTCACTCTCGATGGCTCTGAGAATGCCCGAACCCCGGCCGCCAATTCCTACTGCGGCAACATTGAGTTTGTCGCTCGGAGCACGATGTCCCAAACCGCTGATTACATTACTTGGCAAAATGGTGAACCCTGCTGCGGCAACGGCAGCACCGCCAATAAACTTACGTCTCGAAATTTTTTCTTCCATTGTTTTTGTATTTATTTGCTTTTCTGAGTTAAAAAGTTGGTGATTATCAAATCCAGGCTGTTTGAAGTTTGCATAATGAAAATATGAGTGATTTTACCTGTTTGCATTAAGAAAAAGTCGCTAAAAATAATAATTTTAAATATCCTGCAATGGTAATAATAAAATTTATTTGTAACGAAATGTGAACAAACAACCAAAAATACAACAATTCGTTAAAAAAGTTAAGGTAAAACCGGAAAGTGAATATTTTTTTATGCAATGGAAGTCAAATATACAATAGCTTGCCTTACATAAGTTTAACCACAAAATCATCGCCATGAAACGGTTATTTCTACTATTCCCCATTATATTTTTTCTGCTTTCGGCTTGCGAAACAGATGATTATTCCTCACCTGCTGAGCCCAATGTGGTTTCATCAACATCAAAAATTGATTTTGAAGAACTCCTAATTCTCATCAACATAAAAACTTCCGCTGAACACTATCAGGTGGTTAAGCAAATTGATTCGGTTAATATATACATTAATCGTCAACACTGGGCCAAAGTATCTTCACTTCCCCTTGATACCGCAAATATCAAGAAATTCAAATCCAATCAAGAGTTCTAATCTATGCAGAAGGTCAATTACCTTGTGCTTGCCAAAAACAGTCATCTGCAAACCACCTTTGGAACTGCCGGTGTTTATGCCGCTTACCTTAATTCGCTTTTATCGCTCAAACCTGGCGAATATGCCTGCTTTATTGAGTCTTTTCAGGTGGTTTTAAACGATCAGACCCGTAAGACCTATTATCCAAATGTTTATAAGATTTTTAAAATTGAAGAAAACAGCCGCAGCGCATTTGCCGGTGAATTTGAAATAAAAATATATTGATATGACCCGACTAATTATTGGTTGCCTTGCACTGGCACTTATTACCCTTACATCATGCAGTGAGCCCAGCAAATTGTCTGTTCAGAACAAGGTAACTGCTGTTGAATTAACAAGTGTAAAATGGGGCGATTTTTACATTACAGGCCAGCTATTACCCGGACAAACCTCCAGGGTTGCAGAATTCGATTCACATGCTGACAAGTTGCCCCGAAAGGAACGGGTTTCTTTTATTATGAGAGCAGGTGAGCGCTCCATTTATCTTGAAACAGAAGAAGAATTTCTTATGGGGGTTGAAGATGAGTTGCTTATAGTTATTGATGACAATACCCGGGTTCGAACGCCCAATCCATAAACGATCATTTCCTTACCTGCCCCTGACCAAAAATTATGTATTTGGTCGATGTCAGTTCCTTTAATCCCATGGGGCCACGGGCATGCAGTTTTTGGGTAGATATGCCTATTTCGGCACCAAAACCAAATTCGAAACCATCGGTAAACCGTGTTGAAGCGTTTACATAAACTGCGGCAGCATCTACCTCGTGCAAAAATCTTTGTGCATTGGAGTAGTTATCTGTAACGATGGCTTCTGAATGACCTGAGCCATACTCGCTGATATGTTCTATTGCTTCATCCAGTGAGTTTACAACCCTTACAGCGAGAATAAGGTCAAGAAATTCTGTGGCCCAGTCATCTTCGGTGGCAGCAATGGCAAACGGTACCAGGCGCTGCACATTTTCATCCCCCCTTATTTCCACCTTCAACTCATGGAGTTTTTGGCAAAGCGATGGAATTATTTTGGGTGCAATGGCAGCATGAACCAACAAGGTTTCCATAGCATTGCAAACCCCGGGGCGGTGTGTTTTGGCGTTGATGGCTATTTGTTCTGCCATGTTTAGATTGGCAGATTCATCAATAAATGTATGGCAATTGCCCACGCCTGTTTCCAGCACCGGAACACTGCTGTTTTCTACAACAGTTTTTATCAGACCTGCCCCTCCCCGCGGGATGAGTACATCGAGGTATTGGTTTAGTTTCATCATGGCCACAGCACTATCGCGCGAAGTATTTTCCACCAGCTGAATGGCATCAACAGGAACGCCCTGGCTCTGCAAAGCCTGCTGAATTACCTTCACTATGGCCAGGTTGGAGTTGATGGCTTCTTTTCCGCCCCTTAGTATAACGGCATTGCCTGTTTTAAGGCAAAGGGCAAATGCATCAGCAGTAACGTTTGGCCGGGCTTCGTAAATAATGCCAATCACCCCCAAAGGTACCCTTATCTGTCCGATTTGAATGCCATTGGGCCTTTTTTTCATCGACAGGACCTCACCTACCGGGTCATCAAGAGTGGCTACCTGCTGTAATCCTTCGGCCATGCTTTCAATACGCGGCATTGTGAGTCTCAGTCGGTCGAGCAAGGCCCCTTTTATATTATTGGCAGCTGCCTGCTCGAGATCCTTCTGATTTTCAGAGAGAATATAGTCTGCCCTTTCAATCAGCATAGATGCAGCCTTTTCGAGGGCTCCATTTTTTACATGGGTTGATATCCTGGAAAGTATCCTGGCTGCTGCCTTTGCTTTAATCCCTTTTTCGTTAAGTTCGTTCATTGCTGGTTTTTTGTTTATTCGTTGATGATAAGTTTACCGGGATGTTATTGCTCCCAAAAGAACAAAGTACCCGTGGGTTTGCCTGAAAGAATATCCTTTAGAATTGATGGATCGGCGCCATTGGTAATATTGACGGCAATCCCTGCTTCACTGCACACTCGGGCTGCCGAAATTTTTGTTACCATCCCACCCGTGCCAAAGGCACTTCCTGCTCCTGATGCAGCCTTTTCCAGTTCGCCATTGATATGAGTGATCAATGGGATTATGGTTGCATCAGGATTTGTTCGCGGATCGGCAGAGTACAACCCATCAATATCGGACATCAGAATGAGCAGGTGGGCATTTACCAGGCAGGCCACATAAGCCGATAATGTATCGTTATCGCCAAACACGATTTCATCAACTGCAACCGTGTCGTTTTCATTTATAATAGGAATAACATTCATATTGAGCAATGCTTGCAGGGTATTCGAGGCATTTAACCGGCGTTCGGGTACTGTTACTATATCTTTGGTGAGCAATACCTGAGCAACCTTCTGGTCGCGGGCTTCGAACAGTTTCTGGTAAATTTTCATTAACTCAGCCTGGCCTACAGCAGCCAAGGCCTGCTTCTCAGGAAGTTCGCCTGGCTTCTCTTTAAGCCCCAGCCTGCCCGAACCAACAGCAATGGCACCCGAGGAGACCAGTATCATTTTTTTCCCCTCATTCTGCAATTGGGCCATTACTGACGCCATTTTTTCGATACGCTGAAAATTGAGCTTTCCGTTAGGATAACTAAGTGTTGATGTACCTACCTTAACAACAATGGTTTTATAATTTGCTATTTGATTCCAGTAGTAATTGATCATGATGGTAATTATGCAGGTGTGAGTACTTCAGGAAAACCGGTGACCGTTTTTACCAGTATTGCAGCCTGGGGCAACTGATGCAGCAATGCATCACGATCAATGGGCTTGCGGGTTTTGCAGTCGAAATTGATCTGCTGAGCAATCCCTTTCCCCGACTTGATAAGGTGTGCCAGATTAAACATTTCTTCTTCGGAAATAAAGACCGAACCCGGGCGGTTGCGCACCAGCAGTCTGAAGCAATTGTCCTGTTGTTGTTTTATAAGAATGGCGTGGGGTTTAACCAGTTGTGCCACAATTAAAGTTAAAGGATAATTGTCGTTCAGGATAATGTCATCGGTTGAAACAGAATCATTTTCGTTGATAATTGGAATGATTCCTTTTTCGAGCAAACACCCCAGGGTCATACGGGCATTTTTGTTTCTGACCGGATTGCTTAAAACATCGCGGGTAATGAGCACCTGAGCCACAATCTGATCAAATCCGTCAAAAAATTGCTGGTAATATTTCATCAGGTCGGCCTGACCAATGGCAGCAATGGCCTGTTTGGCAATAAGTTCGGTAGGTGGTTCTGAAAGTCCCATTTTGGCAGTTCCCAACATTATGGCTCCTGATGTTACTACTAAAACCTGGAAACCGGCATTGTGCATATTGGTTACCACCATTGCCAGGTGCTCCATTTTTTCGATACTCAGTTTGCCATTCGTATCAAATAAGGTATCAATCTCAATGCGGAAAATGATCTTGTAGGGCTTGTCCATGGTGGTGATAAAAAATTAGATGTCTCCAAGCAGTTTTTTAATGGCTACCTCTGCCTTCATGAAATTGAACTGATACATGATACCATCCATTTTATGGACAATCATATCGTTGCAAAGATTTCCGATGCTCCCTTCATGCGTATGGTTAAGTTTTTTGTCGGGGTGATAGTTTTTATTTTTAATGTCGGCAGCCACCATCTGGTAAGCATTCCGGAAGGGAATACCCTGTATTACCAGCTTGTTTACCTCTTCAACACTGAAGATAGTGTCGTACATGGGGTCATCAATCACCGATGGGTTTACCTGGATATGTTCCAGAAGCATATCGGCCATGAGCAGACATTCGTTAATTTCGTCGAATGCCGACATGTATGATTGCTTTGTAACCTGATAATCGCGGTTATAACCAGAGGTAAGATTTGCAGTAACCAGGCTTATTTCGTTGGGCAAAGCCATAAGTCTGTTGCATCGGGCTCTGATAAGTTCGAATGCATCGGGGTTCTTTTTGTGGGGCATAATGCTCGAACCTGTTGTAAACTCATCGGGCAGGGAAAAAAACCTGAAATTTTGCCCGCTGAAAAGGCAAACATCCATTGACAGACGCGATAATGTATTGGCGAGAGATGCCAGGGCAAAAGCGATGGTCCGTTCGTTTTTGCCTCTGCTTATTTGGGCATAGGCCGCGTTTACCTGCATGGTGTTAAACCCCAGCAATTGGGTAGTAAGTGTACGGTCGATGGGGAAGGAAGACCCATAGCCTGCCGCTGACCCCAGTGGGTTTTGGTCGCTGATACGGTAAGCGGCGAGCAGCAGTTGAACATCGTCGACCAGGCTCTCTGCAAAAGCACCAAACCATAAGCCGTATGATGAGGGCATGGCCACCTGCATGTGAGTATAGCCGGGCATCAAATCGTTTTTGTGATTGTTGCTCAGGGCAATAAGGGTTTTAAACAACCGGTGGGTTATCTCAACAGTTTGTTTAAGTGCTTCGCGGGTATAAAGCTTAAGATCAACCAAAACCTGGTCATTGCGCGACCGGCCAGTATGAAGTTTTTTCCCGATCTCGCCCAACTCTTCGGTCAACATTATTTCCACCTGGCTGTGCACATCTTCAACTCCTTCAGCAATATCAAACTTTCCGGCAAATACAAGTTTAATAATCTTGCGGAGTGATTTCTCAAGTTTTTGCAACTCTTCAGCACTAATAATTCCAATCTTTTCCAGCATCCTGGCGTGTGCAATACTCCCCAAAACATCATAAGGAGCCAGTTTCTTGTCAAGAATCCGGTCGGAAGATGTTGTAAATTCTTCCACCGACTTGGCCGTGTTGATACCTTTTTCCCAAAGTTTTTTCATTTCTGTGCTTTTTTTGATTTTTTGAATTATTTCGACAGTCCGTTTTTCTTTCTTACTTCTGTAATAGCATGGTGAGCCATAAGGCGAATGGCGTTTATCTTAATGAATCCTTCACTGTCCTGCTGGTTAAAGCCTCCTTCAATATCCATACTTGAAAGGTTCTGGTTGTAAAGTGAGCTGGGTGATTCGCGTCCGTCGATCAGCACATTCCCCTTATATAGAGTCAAATAAACAATGCCATCGATTAATTCCTGGCTTTTATTGATTGCTGCCATCAGAAATTCCATTTCGGGACTGAACCAGAACCCGTTATAGGCCAGCTCGGCAAAAACTGGCGACAACATATTCCGGAGTTTCATAACCTCACGGTCCATGGCAATGCCTTCAATATCCATGTGCGCTGCCAAAAGGATTGTACCTCCGGGTGTTTCATATACCCCGCGCGATTTGATACCTACAAAACGGTTCTCAACCATATCCAGCAATCCAATGCCATTTTCCGACCCCAGGAAATTAAGATATTGGAAAAGCTCAAGAGGTTTGGTTTTAGTGGTACCATCGTCGAGGTTGGTAACCCTGGTGGGAATACCATCTTTAAAGGATATTGAAATATGGGTTTCTTTATCGGGAGCTTGCTGTGGCATTTTAATCTTAGAAATAATATCGTGGTCACACTTGTATGCAGGATCTTCGAGAATTCCAGCCTCATGACTGATATGCAACAGGTTATCGTCTTCGCTATATGGTTTCTTTAGAGTAGATTTTACCGGAATGTTATAAGCTGCAGCATAATTAAGCAGGTCGGTGCGTCCTTTAAATTCTCTCAGAAACTCAGGGTCTTTCCATGGGGCAAAAACTTTAATTTGTGGATTATGGGCATAATAGGTAAGTTCGAAACGCACCTGATCATTCCCTTTGCCAGTAGCACCATGCGATACAATGGATGCCCCTTCGGCAGCTGCAATCTCTATTTGCCGTTTGGCTATTACCGGTCGTGCCAGTGAAGTGCCCAGCAGGTATCTGCCTTCATACATTGCATTTGCTTTTATGGCCGGAAATATATAATCGGTAACAAACTCCTCTTTCAGGTCTTCTATATACACTTTTGAGGCACCTACGGAAAGGGCCTTTTTCTTAACTTCTTCAAAATCATCTTCCTGCCCCACATCGCCAACATAGGCAACCACCTCATGACCCTTGTTGATGAGCCATTTTAATACTACTGATGTATCAAGACCACCACTGTAAGCCAGTACAATTTTTTCGTTTTTTGCTGTCATTTCTTTAATTGTTTAAATAATTACTGAATTGTGATTCTAAGTTTTATTACAGTTTTTCCGAAAATAGTATTCCCTTACAGATCAGCATCTGTCCAAAGACAGTTAAAAGCCATAAAGGAGGGTGAAAAGCCTGAAGAATAGCGACTCAGCCCATAATAAGGGGCCTTAATCTTTGCACTACTGCCGATCGGGGAATTCCTTCCCTGCTTATCACCAGTACGGTGTCGTCGCCGGCAATGGTACCAATTATTTCAAAAGCATTCATGGCATCTATTCTATAGGCAAGGCTGCTGGCAAAACCCGGAAGTGTTTTGATAACAGCAAAAATCGAATTGTATTCAATGGAAATAAACCCGGTAGGTGTTTCGGAACCCGACACTGAAAAATTTGTGGCGTCGGCCCTGAAACTTTCGGGCAAAACATAAATCATCCCTTTTTCATCATCGGGCATTTTTGCCGCTTTCAGAAACCGCAAGTCGCGCGACAATGTGGCCTGGGTATATCCTATCCCCTTGTTATTCAGCATTTCCAAAAGCTCTTCCTGGCTGCCTATTTTGTGGCTGTTGATTATTTTTCTGATTTCAAGAAGTCTTTCGGTTTTACTCATATTTGTATTATTATGCAATTCAGGTGCAAATTTATGCATTATTTGACACTTGCAGCACATAAAAAATTTTTTTAATGAAAAACTTTTTAAAAAAACGACTGGAATAGCTCTGATCAATTTGATTAACAATAAATTGGAGCGTTATCAGGTTGGATAGAAAAGATCATTTTTTAATTTGAAAGGGGCTTTATGGTTTGAATTATTTTAAAAGCCCCTGATTTTAAAAAATTATGATAATTTTACCGCTCGTTTTTAGAGTCTTGCCCGAAAGGGTTGAAATTGAAGTCGTTTTTTTTTGAATACTTCAATAAAGAATTAATAGTATTAATCCAAAATTTAACCAAAACAAATTATGAACAATCTTACCGGCGAAATGGCAGTAAAATCGAACCTGCCACGCATTCTTTATCTTTCGGTAGTTGCCACCCTGGGTGGTTTTCTTTTTGGTTTCGACAGTGGTGTAATCAACGGAACAGTTGATGGGCTCAGAACTTCTTTTAACTCCGATGCAATAGGCACCGGATTCAACGTAGCTTCAATGCTTCTGGGCTGTGCAGCTGGTGCATTCTTTGCCGGCCAGCTTGCCGATAAATTCGGTCGCAAAAGGGTGTTGATCATCGCAGCTGTGGCATTTACTGTAAGTGCCTGGGGTTCAGGAATCGCCTCCAGTTCAACCGAGTTTGTTATTTACAGGGTATTGGGTGGTTTGGCGGTTGGTGCTGCCAGTATTCTTTCCCCTGCATATATTAGCGAAATTGCTCCATCAAACATCAGGGGACGATTAATTTCCCTTCAGCAGCTGGCAATAGTTCTGGGCTTGTTCTTTGCATTTTTCAGTAATTACAGCTTAGCCAAAGCTGCCGGTGGCGTATCAGAAAGCTTCTGGTGGGGCTTTGAAACCTGGCAATGGATGTTTTGGGTTGAAATACTCCCTGCAGCTTTGTTTTTCTTTCTGTTGCTCTTTATTCCTGAATCGCCCCGCTACCTAGTGGCTGCAGGCAAATCGGATAAGGCCCTGAAAGTACTTGCCAGTCTTACCAATATGGAAATGGCCAAAATGCAGGTTGCCGAAATTAAAACTACGGTTATCACAGAGCGCAAACCAAGATTATCAGACATCATTGTTGCCAAAACCGGCCGTATTCACCCCATTGTATGGGTAGGTATGGCGCTGGCAGCTTTGCAACAGTTTACCGGTATCAACGTTGTATTTTATTATGGTGCAGTTCTATGGCAGGCCGCTGGTTTTACCGAGGCCGATGCATTGCTTCAGAATGTAATTACTGGTACTGTCAATATCGGTTTTACTCTGGTTGCCATTTACCTTGTTGAGCGAATTGGCCGTAAGGCACTGCTGATGATTGGTGGATTGGGACAGGCATTTATGCTGGGATTGCTGGCCATAGTATTCTCAATCAGCGATAAAGATGTTGCCGGAAATCTTATGTTGGAAGGCAATAACGGGCTATTGGCACTTATTTTTGCTAACGGATATGTGGCATTTTTTGCCTTTACCTGGGGCCCAATTATGTGGGTAATGCTCGGCGAAATGTTCTCTAACCGGTTTAGGGGGGCGGCACTTGCTTTGGCCGGATTGGTGCAGTGGGTTTCTAACTTCATCATTACCATTACCTTCCCCATCCTTTTGGCAGGCATTGGGTTGGGAGTTTCTTATGGTATTTACGCAGCCTTCGGTATTGTTGCATGGTGGGCTGTTAGAAAATATGTTACTGAAACCAAAGGTAAAACCCTTGAAGAAATTTCTCACTCACAGGAATAAAAATCTTATCATCGCTAAGTTCAAAAAACCCTGGAATCAGATTCCGGGGTTTTTTTTGAAACGAGTATCATTTGTTAGGTACAAACATGGATGAACCGAGTTTAGGAGCTCAGCGAAGCTAAAATTTGTCATGCGAGTTTTCTCCCGATAACAGGCCAAGCTATCCAACCTTAATTCAAAAAATAATTATGCAGATACTATTCCACCCGAAGTATCACTTAAACTCAAATATATCTTTAGCCGTTTTTCTAAAGCGGGGTTAAACCCGGCTAAGTCATCAGTTCATTATATTCCTAATGACTAAGCCGGGTTTAAAAAAAAGGCGCGTAGAACAGGGAGTTTCTGCGCGCCGGTCATAAAATCAGGCCAATGAAATTATAATAGGGTTTTTGTTCTGGGGTTTATCCGCATTTATTTTCACCACAGTTGGTGCACTTCAGGCAGGCTTCTTCATAGATAACTGACTCCTGCTTGCAGGATTTGCAGGTGCGTCCCTGGGCTTTTGTACCATCGGGGATGAAACGTTTCAGCCCTCTTACCACACCGTTTTTCCAGGTATGCAGGCTATCGCCGCTAAGGCTCATGTCTTCAATTACATCTACTACCGATGGCAAGGGCATACCATGGCGAAGGATACCCGAAATAAGCTTCGCGTAATTCCAGTATTCTTTGTTGAAACTGCGCGACAGCCCTTCGATGGTAACTTTATACCCATCGAGGTCATCAAATTGGAAGTCATATCGTTTGTCGCCGGTTTCGAGCCTGGTTTTAATAACCCTTCCCCGCTCTACATAGGGTGGAAGATAGAAACCTTCGGCCTTTCCGGTAAATATTTCATAGGGACGATCATTCAATATTCCCACCACTGCTACCCATTTTTCTGAGTTATTGTTGAAGCGTACTATTTCGGCATCAAGCACTCTTGGGCGCTTGGGAGCATTGGTTTCCCTGAATTCATTTTCGTTCTGTTTCTTGGTATCTGATACCAGAACTCCCGACCGAGAACCATCACGGTAAACGGTAACTCCTTTGCAACCGCTTTCCCAGGCAGTCTGATAGATTTGGCCCACCAGTTCTTCAGTTACATTGTTGGGAATGTTTACAGTAACGCTTATCGAATGGTCGACCCATTTCTGCACAGCACCCTGCATGGATACTTTTGCTACCCAATCCACATCATTGGCAGTGGCCTTGTAATAGGGCGACTTTTCTATGATTTTGTCGAGTTCTTCCTTCTTCATCCGTTTTACCTGCTGCACATTGTAATCATTTACCTCGAGCCATTCTTCAAATTTGTGATGGAATACATTGTATTCTTCCCAATGATCGCCCACTTCATCCACAAAATCAACCTTAATATTTTTATCGTTGGGATTTACTTTACGACGACGGGTATAGGAAACCATAAACACCGGTTCTATTCCTGATGTAGTCTGGGTCATAAGAGATACACTGCCCGTGGGAGCAATGGTAAGGAGTGCAATATTCCGGCGGCCGTTCTTAACCATAAGGTCACGAAGAGACGGGTCAGCTTCGAACAGCCTGTTAATGAACGGATTTTTTACCTCGCGTTTAAAATCGTAAACAGCAAATGGGCCTCTTTCGGCAGCCATGATGCAAGATGAGCGATAGGCCTCCACCGCGAGTGTTTTATGAATCTCAACAGAAAAACCGGTAGCTTCCTGCGAGCCGTAACGATACCCCAGGGCGGCAATCATATCGCCTTCGGCAGTAATACCAATACCCGTGCGCCTTCCCTGGATACATTTTTCCCTGATCTTCTTCCATAACTCAAGTTCTACGTGCTTTATGTCTTCATCTTCAGGGTCTGATTTTATTTTGGCCAGAATTGCATCTACCTTTTCCAGCTCAAGGTCGATGATATCGTCCATTATGCGCTGTGCATAGTGAACATGCTCCTTAAACAAGGGGAAATCGAACGATGCGTTTTTACGGAAGGGGTTTTTCACATAACCAAACAGGTTTATGGCAAGCAAACGGCAACTGTCGTAAGGGCAAAGAGGTATTTCGCCGCAAGGATTGGTTGAAACAGTGGTGAATCCATAATCGGTGTAGCAGTCGGGAACCGATTCGCTGATTATGGTATCCCAGAAAAGAATTCCGGGTTCAGCTGAACGCCATGCATTGTGTACAATTTTGTTCCACAAGGTGCGGGCATCAATTTGTTTAATGTAGGTGGGGTTGTCAGAATCTATGGGGTATTTTTGCATGAAGGGCTTATTGGCTACTACAGCACGCATAAAGTCATCTGTTATTTTAACGGATACATTTGCGCCGGTAACTTTGCCCTCTTCGAGTTTGGCATTGATAAACCCTTCTGAATCGGGGTGGGCAATGGAAACACTAAGCATAAGGGCGCCACGTCGGCCATCCTGCGCAACTTCACGGGTTGAGTTGGAGTACCTTTCCATAAAGGGAACCAGCCCGGTGGATGTCAGAGCACTGTTTTTGACCGGACTGCCCTTGGGTCTGATGTGAGAAAGATCGTGACCCACTCCCCCACGGCGTTTCATAAGCTGAACCTGCTCTTCATCCACTTTCATAACTCCGCCATAAGAGTCGGCTTTGCGATTGCCGATTACGAAGCAGTTGGACAATGAACCGATCTGAAATGGGTTGCCAATTCCTGCCATGGGGCTTCCCTGGGGTACAATATATTTGAAATGTTGCAGCAAACCAAATATCTTGTCTTCCGACATTGGGTTGGGGTATTGCTTTTCAATCCGCCCGATTTCGTGGGCAATGCGACGGTGCATATCATCGGGGGTGAGTTCATATATGTTACCATCCGAATCTTTAAGGGCATACTTGTTTACCCACACGCCGGCGGCCAGGCTGTCGCCCCTGAAATACTCAGTGGTTTTTTCCACGGCTTCATTGTAGGTGTATTTCGTTCGGGGAGGCTCAATAATTGGGCTTTCGACGGGAGAAGCATCTGTTTCTTCTTTTATTTCCACTGGCAACGGCTGTGCAGTTCTTTTACCAATTACATCCTGGTAAATGTTGCCTTCTGAATTCTTTTTGTCCTTTTCTGTTATGATCGCCTGAAAGCTTGCGCTATTGTCCATTGTTTTGGATTTGGTGTAATTAATAATTGTATGTCTTGAATTTGCTTGTTCTGGAGGCTTATGTGGATGTGAATAAACAACCACCTGGCGAAGATAAATAACAAAACTTTAAACCTTCTTGAGAGATTATTAACAATTGGCAAAAGTTATTAACTTAGCGGCTAACGCCTTTGAATTCAAGGTTTTTACCTTTGTACGATGATAACTTCCAATTCTTTTGTTTAACGTTTGGCCCCAACAAGTTGCTTTAAATTGATCCATTCACCACTATATCAGAAAATCATTTATTGGTATTAATTGATGTCGTTCTGAACTACAAAAAAGGCCTGTTTGTCAAATATTGGTTATTGGTGTTTCCAATGCAAAAATAATTCTAAACCCGTGGAAATCTACGGTATAACCCAACGGTTATATTTTGTAAATTTGATTCCTTGTGGTTTTTGTTTAAGTTGAACATTGTCAAAAGATTACAGAAATGAATAAAATTTTTATTTATCCGCTCATACTATTGGCTTTGGTGTTAGCGGGGGCCTACTTTTTTTCTGCCTGCGAAAAAGAGGATGATACAAATGAGTTTCCGGTTACCATAGAAAGTGTGGTAGTGGATTATATCGGGGCAAACGGAGCATGGACTCTCACTGATATCATTGGAGATGTTAAAAAAATTACCGAAATGGGAATATGTTATTCTCTTACCAATCCACCCACCATAACGCATAACAAAATAACCTTTGAGATTGAAGAAGGATTTCACCCCGCAGCCCTTAATGGTTTGCAAAGTGGTCAAACCTATTATTTAAGGGCATTTGCCATCCATTTGGATCGGATTGTTTATAGCCCGCTGATAACGTTTACTACTACTATACCTGTAGCCGATATCGACGGCAATAATTATCCGGTTGTTAAAATCGGCAACCAGTTTTGGATGGCCGAAAATCTGAAAACTGAGTCCTACCGTAATGGCGAACCCATCGAAAGCGGCAATGGTAAAGGAAACTATTCTGCAACCCCAACCCCCAGATATTTTTTCCATTATCTCGACAATACGGCCAACAAAGCAATCTATGGTAACTTATACACCTGGTATGCAGCCACCGATACACGCGGAATTTGCCCCGTACAATGGTCAATACCGGATGTAGCCGATTGGGAAACGCTAATTGGGCACCTTGATGCTTTGGCAGGAAAATACAACCCAAACGTTTCGGGAGTGCAAGTGATAAGTGCTGTTGCTGGTGGGATGTTGCGTACCAAAGGTACTATTGAATCATCAACCGGGCTTTGGAGGGCACCCAACAACGGAGCAACCAACGAAACATCCATGAGCATGCTTCCATCCGGATTGCGTGACCCTTCGGGAGCATTTGATGGCCTGGGATTAAACGCGGGTTTCTGGTCGTTTACAGAAAGAGATTTAAACAGGGCGCTCATGTTTTACACCCACTATTTTAACCCGGGTATCCATACCAATTCTTTCTCTAAAGCTTCGGGCTATGCTGTGCGGTGTGTCAGAAAGGCAAACTAAACTGTATTTTTCTTTCAATATAAACGGCAAGCCTTAACCGATAACTTATACTTCGCCATATTCGATAAGAAAGGCTTTGATGAAATCATCAAGTTCACCATCCATTACTGCCTGTACATTTGATGTTTCCACACCTGTGCGTACGTCTTTTACCATTTTATAGGGATGCATTACATAAGACCGTATCTGCGATCCCCACTCTATCTTCTTTTTTGTGCTTTCAATAGCCTGCAGTTTTTCCCTTTTTTTCCGGAGCTCTATCTCGTATAACTGTGATTTGAGCATCGTGAGGGCTTTCTCCCGGTTTTGACCCTGTGAGCGGGTTTCCTGACATTCAATAATGATACCCGAAGGAGCATGTTTTAGCCGAACTGCTGTTTCTACTTTGTTTACATTTTGCCCACCCGGACCGCTCGAACGGAATGTATCCCAGCTAATATCGGCAGGGTTGATTTCGATGTTTATATTTTCGTCAATCACCGGGTAGGCATAAACCGATGCAAAAGATGTATGGCGCTTGTTGGCCGCATCAAACGGAGAAAGACGCACCAGACGATGTACCCCGTTTTCACCCTTCATATAGCCATAGGCAAACTCTCCTTCAAACTCAATAGATGCCGATTTGATGCCCGCACCATCACCATCCTGAACATCCAGAACATTGGCCTTGAATCCCTTTTTTTCGCCATAGCGGAGATACATCCGCATAAGCATTTCGGCCCAATCCTGGCTCTCAGTGCCACCGGCTCCGGAGTTTATGTTTACAATTGCAGACAAACGGTCTTCTTCCTTTCCCAGCATTTTTTTAAACTCCAGGTCTTCGAGGCTGGCAACAATGGTGTCGTATTGTTGCATTATATCATTTTCTTTTGCATCGCCGGCCTCATAAAACTCCCATAGCACCCGCAAATCTTCCAGCCCCGCATCTGCCTGGCTAAATCCATCAGTCCATTTTTTATAATCCCTGATGTCTTTCAGAATTTTTTCTGCCTCTTTTGGATCATCCCAAAAACGAGGATCTTCAGTTTTCTCTTCCTGCTGCTTTATGTGATTGAGTTTCTGGTCAATGTCAAAGTGACCTCCTCAAGGCTTCAAGCCTTTTTTCCAACGAGCGGATATCTTCCCTATAAATCATACCAAGTAAATTTAGTTCAGTTTCAGGGGGCAAAGGTAGCACCTTTCAATGAAAGTTAGGCTATTGCCCTATGGATATGAATTGCTCTTAACCGATTTAAGTTAAAACTGATTGCCCCAAAAATTTTATAGAAACGGTTCGTAACAATCTTTTCCTTTTTTATTTGGTATAAAAGTCTCTTTTAAATCAGCCATAAATAGAGCTTAAACATTTTTTACCTTTGGTGTCCAAATCAAAGGATTCTTCAAACTTATGAGCAATACACTACTGATTGAAAAGGCCTCGGGCGAAAAGCAGGAATTTGATCCCGAAAAACTTCGTTCTTCGCTCAAAAAATCGGGCACCGACGATGAACTGTCTGAGGAAATCGTTTCGGAGATTTTAAAACAGCTGCAACCGGGCACTACCACCCGCGAAATATACCGACGCGCTTTTGATTTGCTTCGGCGTCGTAAACGTTCCAATGCTGCTCGTTATAGTCTGAAAAAGTCTATAATGGAGTTGGGGCCAACCGGATTCCCCTTTGAGCAGTTTGTGGGTCAGGTGCTTGCCCATCATGGGTTCGATGTAAAGGTAGGACAGGTGGTGCAAGGTCGTTGCGTTACCCACGAAATAGATGTGGTAGCAACTCAAAACCACACCCAATACCTCGTTGAGTGTAAGTTTTACAACAGCCCGGGTAAATATGCAAGTGTGCAGGTGCCTTTGTATGTAAGATCGAGAGTAAATGACATAATAGAGTTTAGGGAAAAACTCCCCGAATACAGCCAGACCCGATTTTTTGGCTGGGTAGTAACCAACACAAGGTTTACCGACGATGCTCTGCAGTATGGTCGTTGTGCCGGTCTGCACATGCTTAGCTGGGACTTGCCTAAAGAAAAAAGCCTGAAAGAAATGGTTGAGTCGGCAGGTTTGTTTCCCATAACAGCTCTTACAGGTTTAAACCACAAGCAGAAAGAATACCTCATGGTAAGGCATGTGGTACTTTGCAAACAACTTCTTGTCAATGCATCTTTGCTTGATGAACTGGGAATCCCTGAAACCCGTCGCACCCAAGTTCTCTCAGAAGCCCGGGAGTTGAGTACTCCATAAAAAGATCGTGCACCCATGCAGGTGCACAAATCCTTACTTTAAACAATGTTTCAGTTTTTCTTAATCTCGCAAGCAACTAACAGATAGTCAAATCCTGGCTGGGGTATCAGGTTTTCTGTCAATTCTTCTTCAGAACATTGGCAGTCAATTTTGCAGTAACTTCAACCACCAATACAAAATCGTAGGGAGTTTCGTTGCCGCTGGTGGCAATAAGGTAAGCAAACTGGTGGGGTTTTTTACTAATAAGTTTACCCAACTTATCAGCCCCCTTTTTGTTGTAATCGAATACCTGTGGATTGGCAACCAACTGGCTAAGATTGATATTGTCGAGTTGAACCATTGTTTGAGGGTCGGTTTGGTCAGGATTGGAAACCTGAATAAGAATCCGGTTAACTTTCTGAGTTGTGGAGCCATTGTGAGATTTTAGCCAGTACCTTACCTTCTGGACTTCAAAATTTTTGATTTTTGAGCCATACTCGGCAATTATATCATTCTGACTTGCCAGGTCTACTACCTGAACTTCTGCAAAATTGATGTTGGATGTAGAAACAACAAATTCGTTTTCGAATACAACGTTCTTGGTTATATCAAACAAATCATCTTCGCAGGAGTGAAAGAAAACTATGCCACTTAAGGCAAACGCAGAAATCAGCAAAAACTTTTTCATGATAAAAGATTTAAATGATTAGAATGGAGAAATTACCTAAAATATACATCGTTTCATTAATATGACGAGAGCAGGAATCAGAAAAGAATTCTTTTGGGTTAAACAAACGATTGATTTCTACAAAGGTAAAATTATATCCGGCAAAACCAAATTTTTATTCGCTATAAAATAATAATTCCTTGAAAAATTTTATAGGTATTGACGGCTGTAAAGGAGGATGGGTAATGGTCGTCCTGTCTGTTGAATCCTTTTATTATAAATTCATGCCGGCTCTGTCTGCTATTAACCGCGAATTTGTGGTGAATAGCAGAATACTTATTGATATGCCTGTTAGTCTTCCCTATGCAATTAATGGTACCCTAATTTCAAGAGACAGCGATTTTCTGGCACGCAGAATCCTGGGGAAAAAAGGAGCATCAATCTTTAATTCCCCATGTTTCGAAGCACTTTATGAAAACAACTACGAAGCTGCCAGCAGGACAAACTATTTACACACCGGTAAAAAACTGAGCAAACAAACCTGGAATATTATGCCCGGTATCAGGGACGTGGATCGTTTCGTTGCATCAAACAGAATAATCAGTCATTTTTTGCTTGAGGCACACCCCGAGCTTTCACTGCTGCGATTAAATAATATGACTCCGCTTAAACACTCTAAAAAAACACCTCAAGGTATTGTAGAAAGGGTTGAAATACTTAAAAAGTGGTATCCCTTATCTGAGATTATCTTTTTTGAAATGAAGCAATCGGACATTTTCAGAAAAACAACATCAGACGATGACCTGGTTGATGCCCTTGTCCTTGCCATTTTAAACTATGTACGAAAAGACAATCTGGAATCACTTCCGCTACAACCTAAGGCCGGGCATAATGGGTTGCCGATGGCTATTTGGTGGTAATATTGGTGAAAATCTCAGCTTAGGTTTTTACTGCAACTTTAAGAAGGACTTTAAACTTTATAAATTGATAAGAAGCCCTTAAACTTATATTGTGAGCCAGAACAAGAAACTCCACTGCCCTTGTCATCCATTCACCTGCATCTTTTTTCCCCTTAAGCGATTCGCAATCAGGGTTTGTTTCAAGATATCTGAGCAAAGAAACCGTAAAGAGCCACTGCACCAGCTCCTCATAACTCTCCTTTGAATAATAGGTAACACCATTGTATTCATTAACCATTAAAAATCTTAATACAGGAGCCTTGCTGAGCATTTCAAGAGCAAGCGCAGCCCTTTCGGCCTTTAACCCATTATTAATTCCTTTGCCAGATGGCTTAGGAGCTTTGGCAGGCAATTCTTGTGAAAAATCAAAAAGTTTGTTCACTTTGTTTTTAAGGATCAATACAAGGTCAACATCGCGTCGTGTGGCATACTCGCCCTTACCCGCCCTGAGAAATATTCTGTACAAAGGCCAGTGAAGGTTTATTTTTCTTTCTGTTTCGGCAGCTAAGTCCTCATCCCACTGATTTAGAAAAATTTCAATGGATATTGCAGCTATCAGAATGGCAATTTTTTCGCGATAACCAGATTTGCTGTTCAGGGTAATGATGTCTTCGGGCAATGGTGCGCCAAGCCTGGCCAATTGAATTCGCAGGTCTTCACCGCAATTACGCAAATAACTGAGCCCTTTCTCAATGGATTTTAATCGTGAAATAAACATTTCTCCCGCAGCAGCTGGGTCATCCATGGGAAGTTGAAAATGGTTGGCGGTCTTGTTAAGGAAATCTATGAAACGGCTTTTTAAAAGCGCATAGCCCAGTTTCTCCCCATTTCCCCCACTGCCTGTTTTAAGGCGGTTTACCAAAAAATTTACAATGTCTTGGTCAAACATTGCTTCAAAGGCCTCGTGAACCGGTTTTAATTTCAATTCCTGCAGTGCCTGTTCTATGGACTGAACCCCTGCAGAGGTCTTCCATACAAGTTTCTCATATTCACCTGAGGTATCATGAACTTCCCTGAACTCCCAGAATAAACGATATTCGAAGCCCTTGAGACTCCATTGAAAACCATTGTTATGCAGATCGCGAGCAGGCTTAATGTATTCAAGACCAGAGAAATGCTCCCTGAAAACGTAAAAGATGTCATGGTTGCCTTTACAACCAAGGGCCTGTGCCAACGAAACACTTACCGGTTCTCTGCTGCTGCCAGAGCGGGAAAGTTTGGGTGCTGAAAATTGAATCCGTCCCAGTGCCTCTTCATATTTATTGTTGTATAGAACCAGCACTTTTTCATCTCTGAAACGGTTGGTAAAGGCAAAAACATTTTCATTCACATTTCCGAAATGGTCAACAAAATCGAAGCAATTAAAATTATCCACTTCACTAAAAAGGTAACGCTTACGGGTAAGTGGAAATATTTCTTTTATGTGCTTTTGTACGAGCCAATTACTGGGTTCTTCATTGTAATAAGCCCGCTGGTATTCCATTCCATATTTTTCGCTATACCCTTCAATCTGGCCATGAGCAAACATGGGCAACCCTGGAAGAGTATTCATAAGAACGCAAACTCCAAAATATTTATCACCGGTTCCAAACTGCCTGATGGCAGTTTCTTCATCGGGATTACTCATGAAATTCACGTATCGTTTTAATATTTCGGGTTCGAACTCAAGGGTATTGGTGATGAGGTCGCGGTATTTTTCATTCTCCTCATTCTTGAGCATGTGCATAAAGGCTGAATTGTAAACCCTGTGCATGCCGAGGGTTCGTACAAAGTATCCCTCCATAAACCAGAAAGCTTCGGCAAGCAGCAGGGTATCCGGCATTTCTGCATTCATGCGGTCTACTACCTCGCGCCAGAATTCAACGGGGAAGAGTGTATCGAATTCGGCTTGTGTCATTGCATAATCAGAGCGTGAAGGGATGTCTCCCCCCATACCTGGTCGTGGGTACCACAACCGCGAGAAGTGCTTTTTGGCCAGGGTCATGGCGGCATCAAACCGTATGATGGAGAACTTACGCGCCACTTCAAATATTTTTTCGATTACCGCCTGCCTTACTTCGTGCTTAATCATATCGAGTTGTGCCGTATCGTTCCAGGGCATATTGGTACCATCATTTCCATGGTAAATATACCGCACCTGACCAGTTTGCTTGTTTAACCACTGAAAAACTACTGCGGCATCAGTTCTGTTGTAATACCCGTCTTCGAGTTTTATTTCAAAGCCGGGGTGTTGCGATAGGTTTTCGCCGTTAAACGTGTAGCCAGGGAAAGGAGGCACCGGAGCCTGGATAAAAAAATCGGGATGTTCAATTACCCATTTAGAATATATTCCGGTATGATTTGGCACCATATCGCTTGCAAGACGTATACCTTTGGAGCGGGCACGTTCATTAAGATTCTGGTAAGCTTCCTCGCCGCCCAGGTCGCCGGCGATGTGATAATCAAACAAGGAATAAGCCGAAGAAACGGCATCGATATTTCCCATAATATGCTTTATCCGGCGTGAAGCTTCACTTCGCTCCCAAATACCAATAAGCCAAAGTGCCGTAAAGTTCCATTGTCGCAGCAGGTCGAGTTCCTCATCGGGAATCTGGTCGAGCCGACGAATATTGCGCTGATATTTTTTGGAAAGCTGGTCGAGCCATACATAAGTGTTCTTTGCTATCATAACAACACTTGGCATCCAGTGCACATCGGGGGTAAATGCTTCTGCTTCTTCGTAATCTTTTGTTGAATCATCAAAAAAATTATACCCCGATTTGCCCATCAGAAATTCATTCCCATCGCCAGCTTTTCCTTTATAAACAGGGGCTGCAGTTGGGGAAATAACCCCTGCCTGGGTATCAAACCGCACATCTTCCTTTAATAGGTCTTTCCCTCTCAATAATTGATTAATAATGCTTTCGGGCAGCAACCATTGCCATTTTTCAAGAATGTAATCGAGTTGTTTGCTAATATCATTGGGCGATGCAAGAATTGATGTTTTAAAAAGACTGAAGATGTCCTGATTATCTGGTCCAAAGGGGGGCTGATCTTCGAAGAAATCTTCAAGATGGTCAATCATAAGCCTGAAAAGCTCAGGATCTGCAAGGTGCTTATCGTTGAAAAGGTCTTTGATTTTGCCATTGGCGGGGTTGAAATTGGCAAAGAACAACATTATTGCTTCTTCCAGCAGAATTTGTATGTTGGGCTTTGCCCCGGTATTTCCCTGAAGGTATTTTTTTATTGATATTCTGCCCATAAAAATATCGTTGTTGGGAAATTTTTCGCAGAAATCGTAAAGAAGATAGTCGAGCATTTCACGTCCCATGGCTTTAGAGATTCTTTTGAATGCTTTCTCGAATACCTTCTGATTGACATCCTCTTCATATCGCCGAAAAACAAAATGGAATATCTCCTCGAGAAGCCCGGCTGCATAAACCTGGCCGGGATACACGTGAAGTCTTGGGTCTCTTTTTGAATTAATAAGATGAACAAACCGTCTGACAGCAGCAAAATCGGTAAAAACAACCGCCCCATGTTGTGAAAAAAATGATTCTTCAACCTGGTATTTCATACGCAGGTTTCTTTCTAAATGAAATTCGTAGCGGGGCAGAATATGCCTGTCTCCCTTACTTTTAACCTTTGTACTCATACCCAATGTTTTTTTGATGATATCGCAATTGCAAAAATATGGAAAAGCAGGTAACAGGGAGAAGAATGGAACCTTAAAAGATGCAATTCGGATGTGGATTTTCGCGCTGTTAATCGTCTATTACGCTTTGAGCGGGGGCATCGGCAGATTCATCGATTCTTTTATTAAGAATATCAAAGGCCAGCTGCAATTTGGCGTAAATTCTTTCACGCTCCTGAGTTCTCATTTTACGCCCTTTAAAATCGGCCTGAATCCTGATAAGCAACGCCTTGGTTTTTTTTAGGTCAGAACTTGTGCGGGCAAGTTCAAAGCCCTGGTCAACCTGGGCCGACAAGAGCTGGTAGTTTTGGTCGGCCTGTTTTTCAAACTCGGCATGGTCGGCAAAATGCATTGTTTTTACCTTAAGGAAAAGGGCCTGCAGTTCATCGTAAAGTGTATTACGGGTTTCTTTTTCAAGCTTCCGGCTGCGAAACTCCTGCTGGATGCCCAGCAAAAATTCCCACTTTTCTTTGAAGTCATTATCTGAATCGAGTTGCAATGTTGCCTGTGTGAGTTGATCTTTCAAATATTCAGCATTCTGCTTCCCCTCTTTCGATAATTCTGATTGTCGATCTTCCCTCCTTGCCTTTAAAATAGCAAATCCATCCTGGATTTTATCTGAAAGTCTCTTTCGTTGTGGCAAGGTTGAATCGATGCGCGAAACCTTATCTTTGAGTTGCAACATCTGCGACCACAGTTGGTCAATGTCTCCTGTTGAACAGAGTTTAAAATAATACTCTACTTCTTCATCGGGGCTTTTAAAACCTTCCGAATTAAGCTTTTCATGCTCACTTCGCGATTGGTCGCGTCTGTTTTTTACTATTTCAAATAGTTTCTGCAGTGTATTATATAACTGGTCGCGTTTTCCCTGCTCAAGTTTTCTGCCCTTAAACAGGTGTTGTACATCAACCAGTTTGTGCCATACCATATCGTGTTTTTCAATATTCTGTTCAGTAAAATTGATGGCCTCTACAACTTTTTCTTTAAGCAGTGCAAAGTTCTCCTGCGACTCTTTTTCAAATTCCTTCTGTTTTTGGGCCTGAATTACTTTTATTTTGTCAAAAAGCGCTTGTATAACATTGCGAAGCTCATTGCGTTGCTGCACCGAAAGGTCTGCCTTTGCTACATCGCCCTGCAACCTGATGAGCGATTGCTTCAGCTCCTTAGGGGCCTGGCTTTCAAGCCTTCTGGATGCCTGTTCTATTCGGGCCTTAATAATATCGTACGACATAAAATCGTTTATTATTTAAGTTTTTGTCTTTTATTTCGGGGCTGCCAAAACTTACCCAAAAATTACATAAAAGATTTTATGAAACTACCGGCACATTGACAAATTAACGTAAATTTACAAAATGGGATAATCAAGGAATTGAATTAACAAAACATCATCCAACAAATTTTCAGGTATAATGCAAAACAATCCAGATAAGGGAGCGAAAAGCTCTGGTGCGGTTGAAGCCGAAATCGCCATACTCAGGCAGGAGTTAGCCAAATTAAGATCTGCTCAATTCGAAGAGCTCCAATTTCAAAAATTCTTATTAGACCAGGCCAGCGACGGAATTGTAATTATAAGCCCAAACCACAAAATACTCCAGGCCAATAATGCCTTTTGTAATATGCTGGGTTATTCCGAAAACGAAATTACCCACCTTTACACCTGGGATTTTGTTGCATTAACTACCAAACAAGAAATTATAAATGACTTCACCGGGCTGGAAGATGTAAATACCACCTTTGAATCGAAACACAGACGGATAAATGGAGTTTTGCTTGATGTGGAAGTTTCTGTAAAGGGGATGGACTGGAAAGGTGAAAAGTATTTTTTCTGCATAGTACGAGATATTTCGGCCCGGAAACTTGCCGAAAGTAACCTGAGAGAAAGTGAAGCAAAATATAGGTTAATATTCGAAAAATCGCCCTTTGGCATTGCCCATTTCGACAGGCAAGGTTTCCTGACCAGCTGCAATGAACAATTTGCAGCCATTGTGGGCGCACCGATTGAAAAAATGATAGGCACTGACATTAAAAAAGCAACCTTCCCGGGCTTTACAACCATGTTTCAAACCATTATTGATGGAAAACCAATCACTTATGAAGGGGTTTATAAAACAGTTTCATCTGGAAAAGAAATTAACATCAAGATACAGGTTGTTCCGGTTTTTAACAACAAAGGTGAGGTAATCAATGCCATTGCAATTATGGAAGACCGCTCATTGTGGATTGAAAAACAACAACTTGAAAAGAAAATTGCCGTAGCACAGGAATCCGTTAAGTTTAAGCAAAATTTTCTGGCCAATATGAGTCACGAAATACGTACACCCCTCACGGGAATCCTTGGAGCAGCTGACCTTATTACGAGAACTCATCTCACAGCCCAGCAGGCCGAATTGATGGAAATACTTCGTAAGTCGGGCGAAAATCTGCGTGAAATCATAAATCAGGTGCTTGATTTTTCAAAAATTGAAGCGGGGAAAATCACCTTGATGAACCGTACATTTTATTTCAATGAACTAATTGAATCCTCGATATATTATTTTCAATCGGTATGTAAAAATCCAGTAGTCTTCTCAACCCATGTCGATAAAGCTATCCCCGAAAAGATGCATGCCGATCAGGGAAAAATTATACAGATTCTGAATAATTTGATCAATAACGCAGTAAAATTTACTCCATCAGGCGAAATAAAACTATCTGCAAACATGGTCGTTAATCCCGAAAGGAACAAATACAGCCACATTAAGATAGAAATTTCCGATACTGGAAACGGAATTAATCCAGCACAGGAAGAGTATATTTTCCAACCTTTTGCTCAAATCGATCACCATGATGTCAGGCAATTCGAAGGCACTGGCCTGGGATTGACCATTTGCAGACAATTATCGAACCTGATGGGTGGTGATACCGGTTACAAACCTAATAATCCTGTGGGAAGTATTTTCTGGTTTACCTTTGGTTTTTCACATGCAGAAGAAGAAGTAAAAGAATCTCTGAGCAGCGCCAATAATTCCCTGACAGAAAAAACAAAATCATTGAACATACTCTTTGCCGAAGACAAGGTGGTTAACCAAAAAGTGGTATCTCTTATGCTTACTACCCTTGGACATAAGGTAACTGTTGCAAAGGATGGCTTTGAAGTGCTGGAAAAATTTAATCAAGACTCTTTCGACCTGATTCTTATGGATATACAAATGCCTAAAATGGACGGCCTTACAGCCACGCAGGAACTTAAGAATAGTTTTACCACACTTCCTCCCATTATCGGTTTAAGTGCCAACGCTTTCGAAGGCGATCGCGAAAAATACATGGAGCTGGGCCTCGATGATTATCTTACAAAACCGGTTAAATCAGATGATTTTAACCGCATTATAAAACAGTTCTTTCCTTAAGCAATCAGTTTTGACCCAATAAACAATCTCAACTTAACTTTTGGGTGAATTGAGCTTGAAATGGCATACCCGACATCCTGTTTTATAGCTCTCCAAAAGGCATCTGTAAAGCTTACATCACAATCATGATGAATGTAAAAGGCTATAAGTAAGTCATACTGTAAAAGGTACCACAGAAAATTGATTCAATAAATATCCCACAGGAAAGATTCGGGTTTATTACGGCATCAAAAGAATCCATCAACCCCAATTTCCCTTTCCACGCCTTCAATAAACTGTCCGTTGGTTGTAGAGAAGTAAATTATGATCTTCAAAAGGGGAAACTCCAACTACTCAATTACAAAAGGACAAACCTTGGGCTGACTAATACTGGGGGATTGCACCCAGGCTAAATAGATATTTATAAATCTATAGGTGCATCTCCCATCTGTTATCATCAAACACCAATTTAAAAAAAAACTAGTATTTTCTTATTTATTTCATTCATTATGAGCACCTTAAATGAATAATTAACCCTTAACGATAAGGAGGCAATGCTTTGAATTTCAACGATTTAAAAATCAGGTACAAGATAATCACCGGCTTTGGTCTGGTAATTATCCTGTTGTTTGTTTTCGGAGCCTTCTACCTCTATCCTGTAATCACAAAAACCAGCCAAAGACTTATAGAGTCGCGTACCATGCAGGTGGTTGAAGTGGGTTATGGAATAGTTGATCAATACTACAGAGAGTTCAAAAAAGGAGCCTACTCTGAAGATGATGCCAAAGAACCTGCCATTGATGCTTTAAGAGCGATAAAATATGGCAATAATGATTACTACTGGATCAACGATTACCAACCGGCAATGGTAATGCACCCCAATCGGGACCTTGAGGGCCGGGACCTGAGAAATTTTACTGACCCCGATGGCAAAAGGCTTTTCTTGGAGATGGTTGAGGTGGTAAATAAATACCAGCAAGGTTTCGTTTATTATCAATAGGAAAAAATCGGAGAGAAACAACCCCAGCCCAAAGTAAGTTTTGTAAAAGGTTTCAGAGAATGGAACTGGATTGTGGGTAGTGGGGTTTATATTGATGATATTCAAAGGGTTCAGAACGGAATTCTCATTTCGCATATTACCTTTTTTACTATTGTAATAGGCGCAATAATATTTAATCGCTCTGTATATCGCTTCACGCGTAAGAAGGGGTATTATTAAAGGATTTGAAATTGCAGGAACAATTGCCGCAGGGGACCTTACCATTAAAATTAATCCCCAAATGCTCAAACAGAAAGACGAAACAGGAGTGCTCGCCCGTTCGCTCAATAATATGGCTTCCAAACTTAAGGAAATAATAGAGAACGTTACTACCGGAGCATCCAATATTGCCTCAGCCACCGGGCAAATGAGCTATGCCGCCCAGAATATTTCAAAGGGTGCAACAGAGCAGGCATCGTCGGTTGAAGAAATATCATCATCTATGGAACAAATGAGCAGCAATGTGCAGCAGATTGCCGACAATGCCAATCAGACAGAAAAGAAATCAACCCAGGTACAAAAAGGAATTGATATGGTTGCTCAAAAAGCCCGCAAGGCAGTAGAAGCCAATAAGGTAATTGCTGAAAAAATAAAAGTTATTAATGAAATTGCTTCCCAGACCAACATTCTTGCCCTCAATGCCGCTGTTGAAGCTGCCCGGGCCGGCGAAAACGGAAGGGGTTTTGCTGTAGTGGCAGCAGAAGTGAGAAAATTAGCTGATCGCAGTAAGCTGGCAGCTGATGAAATTATTGGTCTTGCACAAACAAGCCATGAATTTGCTGAAGGCGCCGGGTATAATAATGATGGAAATCATCCCCAGACATTAACAATACCACACTACTTGTTAAAGAAATTTCGGCTGTAAGCCACGAACAAGCATCAGGTATTGAGCAAATTCAAAATGCAATACTTCAACTCAACCAGGTTACCCAGCAAAATGCAGCTGCTTCGGAAGAGTTGGCAACAAGTGCAGAAGAAGTGGCCAGCCTCGCCGAAAGCCTTGTAGATGCTATAAACTGGTTCAAAATTCAATAGAATAATGTCGTATTGTCATTTTTTATGACAGCCGGGAATCTTATTTCCCGGCCCTTTGGAATATTATTTGGTTATAAAAGAAAAAACGGATACCGCGTTTATTAACGCCATACGAATTTTGAGAATGATTCGTTAATTTTATCCGTCAACATTAACCAAACTACTAATCCCATGAAAAAAAGGATCATCTCACAACTGATAACACTATTCTCCGGCATATCTCTGCTTGTTTCGGCTCCTTTGTTTAGCCAGCACCTCCGAAAAATTGAAAATACTGCTTTTAATCCTGGCGAAAAGATTACCTACCGTGTTTTTTACGATAGCTACCTAACCGGAAATGTGGTAGCTGGCGAAGCTTCGCTCGAAATAAAATCAGGATTGGAAGTCATAGGTGGACGTAAAACAATGGCCGTTGTTGGTTTGGGTCGTTCGCGCGGGGCATTCAATTATTTTTTCAGGGTTGTAAACCGTTACGAAACCTATATCGATGAGGATGCCATTGCGCCCCACATGTTTATGCGCCGTGTGAGTGAAGGGAGTTTCAAACTCAACCAGAATGTGCTTTTTAATCACTATGAAAACATAGCAATAAGCAACACAGCTACCGTAAAAACGGTACCCTACGTGCAGGATATCATTTCTGCATTCTATTTTTTGCGTACTTACAGCTTCGAAAACCTAAAGGCTGGAGATGCCTTCCAGGTTCAGTTTTTTCTGGATGACGAAGTTTATACCACCCAGGTAATTTTTGAAGGACGGGAAGAGATAAGTACCCGCATGGGAACCTTCAAAACCCTACGATTTAAACCCGAAGTACTTACCGGAAACGTATTCAGTCAACCCTACCCTATGACTATCTGGATTTCTGACGACAAAAACAAAATCCCAATCCTTGCTCAATCGGGCATCATAGTGGGTAGTGTAAAGATGGAACTGACCCAGGCAAAGGGGCTTCGAAATGCTTTTACATCTAAAATAAGATAATGTTACCGGTTTGAATCTTCTGCCCGAGGGGTAATCCCTTTCAGAAAATCGAAGGTTGCCAGTTTATTTTTCTGAAGAAAATAGCTCAGGGAGACTTTAAGTACTCCAAGTCCATAAATTGTGCTTCTTTTAAAATTGATGGATGATGCCTCATCAAAATATCTGGTAGGGCAGGTAACTTCGGCAATTTCATAGCCGGCATAGAAAATTTGTCCAATTATCTGGTTGTCGAAAATAAAATCATCAGAGTTTTTTTGCCAGGGTACATGGCGAAGTACCTCGGCCGAAAAAGCCCTATACCCAGTGTGATATTCCGAAAGTTTCTGATTCATTAAAATATTCTGGAAGAGGGTAAGAAACCGGTTGGCTATGTATTTATACATAGGCATACCACCCTTCAGTGCCCCCCGTCCTAAAATACGCGAAGCAAAAACAACATCATAAACCCCATTGGCTATGATATAGCACATCGAGTGGATTAACTTAGGAGTATACTGATAATCAGGATGAAGCATCAATATAATATCTGAGTTAAGTTCAAGGGCTTTCTTATAGCAGCTTTTTTGGTTTCCTCCGTAGCCAAGGTTTTTCTCATGATGAACAATGTGTTTTATTCCCAAACGCCGGGCAACTTCAATGGTATCATCACGACTGTGGTCATCAACCAAAATTACATGGTCAACAATATCGAAAGGTATTTCATTATAGGTTCTTTCAATGGTTTTTCCTGCATTGTAGGCAGGAAGCACTACTGTTACTGTCTTATTGGTTATCATTATTTTCTGTTGGCTTAAATCTTTTAAAAAATACAAATCCATTTTTTTCTTCCACTACTGTAAGCAATGGAAATTCGTCAAGAAACTGCTGTTTTCGTTGTATTTTGCTCACAAAATAGGCATCCTTATCAATATTTCCTTTTAGAAGCCATTCCGAGTTGTAAGATTCCGGATTGTCAGGTACAGGCTTTTCGAAGTAAAATAATTGAGCATAGCTTTTAAACCCCAAAGTATTTACATATACATCCTGGCCGGCTTTGATTTTATAAAACTCAAGGGCTGCACGCTGAGAATACCCTTCTACACGAGGAATAATTAAAACCAGAGTAATACTAATAAACAGAATAGTTCCCGCAAAAATCGTTGTTGTTGCTTTTAATACATCTTTCCGATAACGATTAAACAGCACAACCCCAACAATGAGCATTAATCCACCAATGCCTTCCCAACCATACCAGGTAACCTGGGCCTGAAGATTTCCGATTGCGAAGGGGTCCTTTATGAGATTGTTTCCCACAATCCATTCTTTCAGAGTTATAATGATAAAAGGCAATACCATCACCACAAAGCCATACATCACCCCAAGTATCGATATTGTTATTCGAGAAAAACGGTTGAAGGATTGTCCGCTCAGATGAAGTTTATATACAGCCAATGCTGCAAAAAATGTCAGCGGAAAATAGGTGAGCGATGAGTAATGCAGAATTTTGGTTTTTACAATGGTAAATAATACTAATACCACCGAAAGCAGAATCGCCATCAGATGTTGAAATGGCAAATGCTTCTCCTTTAAAAACAGTGTGCTTTTTTTACGAAAGGCCGAAAAAGCGAGAACAGACGCCGGGAATACCCCAAAAAATACAACCACAAAGTGATACAGCAAAAAGCCCCCATGACCGGCATCGCGGGTTTTAAACAAACGAATCTGGTATTGAATAAAATCGGCAATAATACCATAATTGCCAATCATTATCTGCAAAATAAACCACAATCCACCGGTAAGACCCATGAAAACAACAAAAAGGCCTAAATCAACCAGGCGTATATTGAACCTGAATTTATTCAGCGAAAAATGAATTGCCTGGGTTAAAGCAAAAACCAACAAAGCCACCGGCCCTTTGGTCAGAATTGCCAGACCTATCATCGAACCTGTAATGATAGCGATAAATGCCCGTTTTTGGGGATTTTCAGCTATTGTATATTCATAGTAAGAATAAATGCCTGCAAAAATAAACAGATTGAACCAGGGATCTATAATCCCACTCTTGAAGTAGAAAAATGTTAATACCGAGCCTGCATAGGCTCCTGCCCATAATAGTCCGAACCGGTTGCTAAACAACCTTTTACCTGCCCAGTACAAAAACACAAGCGTAACAATTCCGCATACCGCATTTGGAAAACGGGCGGCAAACTCATTGATGCCGAATACCTTCATGCTAAGCACCTGCATCCATATAAACAAGGGGGGCTTCTCCCAAAAAGGAATAAAATTTACCTGAACTGTAAGATAATCGCCGGTAAGAATCATTTCGCGAGCCGACTCGGCAAAATTGATCTCGTCCCAGTCGAAAAGATGTACTCCCCCTAAAAACGGGAAAAAGAAAATCAGCGAAAAGACGAAAATATAAACGTAATTCGGGTCTATAAATGAAAATTGACTTTTCATGAAATTTACAACGTTTTTAGATTCTGAGCCTGCGTTCCATCCAGCTTTTATCCCATGTATTAATAATCAAGGTGGCTATAAGAGCCGACAACAAACCAAGTAATGAACCAGCAATTATATCGGGCAGAAAATGTAACGATAAATACATGCGCGAATAACCCACTATGATGGCCAGGGTAAGGTAAATTATTTGCAACCAGCGTTTTTTGGTTAAAAAAATAAGACAAAAAAACAGGGCAAATGCAGTTGCAGCATGACCAGAAGGGAAAGAAAAACTTTTGAGAATCTTAACCCCTTCAACAAAATATAGCTCATATTCGTTTTCGAAAAAACCTGCCGGACGCGAAACACCCGGAAATAATAACCGTTTCATCAATTGGGCAGATAACCCTGCAAGCACAGCGGCAATAGCTTGTGTTAAGCTGTGTCTGAATTTTATAAAGAGCAATACAACAACAAGAATTGCCGCAAAAAGACCATCGCCCAGGTGTGTAATGTACTTAAAAAAAATGTCAGCCAAAAAATGGTTATTACGGTTAACCAATAAATGAATATCTGCTTTGCCCTTCCAAAAAACAAGAAGGGTGGCCAGCAGAGCGATAACGCCATAAATCATTAAAATAAATGAATAATTCTTCAGGAACCTTTTCATTCGTATCTATGTTTAAAAAATTATTGTCATTCGATTATTGTAAGCATTTAGTGATGGGCAAGAAGAACATTATTCAGAGACATAATCATGCGAATCTTGCTGAAAAATAATCATTACTTTTACACCCTGAATCAACGGCGAAAGTATAAATTTTAGCGCAAATAACTCAAATCCGTTCACATTATGTTGAAATCTTCAATCCATACCGAAAAAGGGGTAATGAAGGTAATGTTCTTTGAAAAAGACGCCCCCAACACTGTAAAAAACTTTGTAACCCTTGCCCGCAAGGGCTATTACAACGGTTTAAATTTCCACCGTGTTATTCCCGATTTTGTTATCCAGGGAGGGTGCCCCAACGGAACAGGGAGCGGCGGCCCGGGATATACCATCCCTTGCGAGCTCGATGGGGGCAACCAATACCACGACCGTGGAGTGCTGTCTATGGCACACGCCGGGCGCAACACGGGAGGTTCCCAGTTTTTTATTTGTCATAACAGGCAAAATACCCAGCACCTCGATCGCAAACATACCTGTTTTGGGAAAGTATATGAAGGACTCGAAGTTATAGACCTTATACGACAAGGCGACAAAATTGAAAAGATTGTAATTGAAGAAGATAAAAACCAATAATTATGCAGGTAATACGATTTCCACTCAATGGCGATTTTATTGAATTGTGCAAACTTCTAAAAATCGCTGGTCTGGCCGAAAGTGGCGGCGAGGCCAAAGCAATGGTTGATGAAGGCCTTGTATTTGTTAATGGGGTGCCTGAAGACCGCAAGCGAGCCAAAATTAAACCCGGCGATACTGTTGAAGCTGAAGGCTTCCAGATAATCGTAGAGCCCTGACAACTAATCCATCCCAACAAATAAAACCAGACCCCCCAATTGTTCTTATCAATTATGGTGGGATTTGTTGTTTTAATCGGGCATTTCAAAAATCTGGTCATGATTTTATGTAAATTTGAGGGTATAAGCAATAGGTTTATTTTCCGGTAATTAATACTAAAAAACTATTCCATGACCTTACAGCAAGCCATTACACCCATGTCAATTATCCTGGCGCTGGTAGCCCTGGTGATAATGCTCATAATAATGCGATACCTGTTTAACAAATCTGTTTTGTACAAAATAGGGGTTTCAACCGCCAGCGTTATTATCGTTGCTACTTTTATAACTGGTGTGCAGTCGAAAATGGGAACTATTCATAATGTATGGGCTTTCCCGTTGCAGGTTGCACTTGCCGTTAGCGCCTATGTGTATATTTCCCGAACCATTAAGAGGCCGCTCGAAAATATCATCATCAACACAAAAACTATCAGTAATGGAAATCTTAACATTGAGATTTCCAGTGAAGCGATTAAACAGGATGATGAGATTGGGAAATTGTCAATAGCCATGGAGACCCTAAAAACTGGACTCAAAGAAAAAGCCCTTTTTGCCAGAAAAATTGGGGATGGAAACTTTGACGACTCATTTAAGAAGCTAAGTGACGACGACGAACTGGGCGAAGCATTATTGCAGATGCAGGCCAGTCTGAAATTTGCCAAAGAGCAGGACAATATCAGAAAAGCCGAAGACGCCCGCCGAAACTGGACTACCGAAGGACAGGCACGTTTCGCAGAAATTCTCAGGCAAAATGTTGCTGAAGTTTCAGAACTATCCTACAATATCATCAGCAATATGGTAACCTATATGGGAGTAAATCAGGGCGGCCTATTTATCCTTAACGATGATGATGCAAACGACAAATTCCTGGAACTTGCAGGTTGCTATGCATTTGACAGACGCAAATTCATAACCAAGCGAATTGCCCTAAGCGAAGGTCTTGTTGGCACCTGCTTTATTGAAGGAGAAACAATTTATCTGAAAGATGTTCCACAGGACTATATAAAAATTACATCAGGATTGGGAGACGAAAATCCTGCAGAATTACTTATAGTACCCTTAAAGCTTAATGATGAAATTTTTGGGGTAATGGAACTTGCTTCCTTTTATGAATTTGAAAAGCATAAAATTGAGTTTGCGGAAAAAATAGGTGAGATAATTGCTTCATCCATATCAGGCCTCAGAATTAACAACCGTACATCCCTTTTGCTTGAAAAATCACAGCAACAAACCGAAGAAATGCGCGCTCAGGAGGAGGAGATGCGCCAGAATATGGAAGAGCTGCATGCTACACAGGAGGCTATGGCTGAAAAGGAAAGAGATAATATTGAAAAGATAAGGTTGATGGCCATCGAAATTGAAGAACTCAAAAAGCAACTTTCTGAAACGAAAAACCGGAAATAAAAAAACGAAAAAGCCACCACAAATCTGGTGGCTTTTTCGTTAAACCCAAATTTGTCTTTAGCTATTTTTTCAAAAGCGGGGTTAAACCCGGATAAGTCATTAGTACATTAAATTTCTAATGACTAATTCGGGTTAAATACAATCGGGATTTTATTACCGGCGGCGGCCAAGGGTAATAACAGTTGATTCTCCATTTATAGTAAGGGTGGCAAACCGGTCGCAGGTGCCGTCGCCATAGTTGAGGGTAGCCAGGTTATCTTCTACTGCAAATTCAATTACTCCTTTAACAATCCAACGGCAATTGCGGCGATAAAGCAAAGGTTCTCTAATCGTATGCACATAATTCTTTCCTGCGCGATTTACTCCGGTTGCAACACCCTCAGTGGTAAACTCATCATCCCAGATGAAAAACGGAGTTGAAGTGCCGGCTACTTGTTTTCTTACCCTGCTAAACTGCTTGGTATAGGTTCTTCCATCTTCAAAAATTACTTTCCCATTTTTCAATGATATAGAAAATTGATTTTCGGCAGTTTTTTCAATAGTTTTTATCCCTTCAATCCTATTCCCATCAACTTTAAAATCAACAAATTTTGCTTCTCTCCAGAATTTTGGCAATTGAGGTCTCCCTACCACCTTTATAACAATTATTCCATCCCGGTTCCTTTCACCCGGCGAATTTGGATTTACAAACCCAGTATAAGAAATTGAACGAATGAGAGTATCACCACTAAAAGAAGAAGTTATGGTGCGCGTTCCCGTCAATGCTTCCATCAAAAACTCATTTTCCTTTGTTTCATTCACAAGTGTTAACTCGTCGACTTCGGCAAGAATCTCTTCAAACCAGGCGGCAACCTCATCATCGGTTATAAGATTATCTTTTAATACCTCATTTTCATTTTCCTTGTTGCAGGAAGAAAAGGCAAATAAAACGCCAGCTAAAATCACGAGCAAATAATAATTCAGGTTCTTCATGGTCTTAAAATTTAGTATTGGATAATAATAGAATGGGAATGAGTTGAAATTTTACAATTTGACTGATTCAAATAAGAAAAGTTTAATGAAAGACTGAAAAAATGTTTCAAAAAATATAACGGGTGATGATAAATCATTGACCCAATTTTCATTCCTTCCAAATTCTTTTAAACAATAATATTTCACACCCAAAGATTAAGATGTTAAAAGCAAAAATACTTGTAAAAAGATGGGGGTTTACCCATCAATTAGGTGATAAAATAATTACTAACTTGGCCGGCTGAAATAAAAGCCTGGCATAAGCATGTTTTTTTGCGGCAGATCGCTTCCCGGAGTTTTACATTTGTCGGGAAATATTGATTGCTGGCGGCGGATGCAAGGTCGTTAAGCTAATGTTTAAAAAAGGATTTCAATTTTTATGGAGAAAAAAAGGATCATTCTGCCTGCTGAAGCAGAAAAATTAATCAGCAATGCTCCCAGTTTTACAGTATTTAATACGGTTGAAGAACTGGCAGATGCAGCAGTAAACGGTAGTGGAAGTAATTATTTTGATGTAAAATACCAGGTTGAAGGCAAAGGAGAGGTAGCTGAGGCAATTATACACAGGGTAACCAATGGTATTTCGGCAAATTATGTTGAAACCTATATGCGCCGCCGCGACCCTGATACTATGGCCATAGGCGATAATCGGCCTTCCGACCAGCCACGATTTGCCGACAGGTTCGGATATCCCTTCAGCAATCTGCGTGAGAAAACCTTTGAATGGATGGTAAAACAGGACCTGGCTGCCTTTTATTTTAAAATCGGCAACATGGAAAAATGTGCATACGGTCTGGCAATTGTGCCCGCCAATGCAGGTTTTTTTGCCATGGGGTTGGCTACCTTGCAAACAATCATTTCCTTAGAAAGTATTCCGGATGATACCCGCATTAAAGCGGTAATTTATGTTGCCCCCCCATTCAGGCATACACATTTTAATGGTAAGCAGGTGGTGGTGCATAACCGTACCGATGAAGCTTACGAAGTATTCTCATACAATCTTTACCCGGGCCCCAGCGCCAAAAAGGGTATTTATGGTGTAATTCTTTCTATTGGTGAAGATGAAGGTTGGTCAACAGCACACTGCTCGGCTGTAGAATCGATTAGTCCCTACGACAATATTACCCGTTTTATGCACGAAGGGGCCAGCGGTGGTGGAAAAAGCGAAATGCTTCAGCACATCCTTCGCGAACCCACCGGAGAGGTACAGATAGGATACAACCTTACTTCGGGTGAAAAGCGCACACTTACCATTCCTCGTTTTTGTGAAATCAGACCTATTTGCGATGATATGGGTATGGTTCACCCATCTTTCCAGACTGGAAGTAAAAAGATCAGAATAATTGATGCAGAAAATGCGTGGTTTATCAGAACCGACAGTATTACTGAATACGGAAAAGACCCTGTATTGGAGAAACTTTCCATTAATACTAAAAAGCCCCTGCTTTTCCTGAATATTGAAACCAACCCGGGTGGTACTGCATTGATCTGGAACCACATTATGGATGCTCCCGGTAAGCCTTGTCCCAACCCAAGGGTGATTGTTCCCCGCGGTTTGTTTCCAAATGTAGTAACAGAACCAGTTTCTATTGATGTAAGAAGTTTTGGTGTGAGAACTCCGCCGTGCACCGCAGAAAATCCATCTTATGGAATATTCGGCTTATTCCATGTACTACCCCCGGCACTTGCCTGGTTGTGGAGATTGGTTTCGCCACGCGGGCATGCCAACCCCAGTATTGTAGACCGTGTCGGAATGCAAAGCGAAGGAGTTGGCTCATACTGGCCCTTTGCCACCGGCGAAAAGGTTACACATGCCAACCTGTTACTTGATCAAATAGTTGAAAATACAATAACCCGCTACGTTATTTCGCCCAACCAGCATATAGGCAATTGGAAGGTTGGTTTCATGCCTCAGATGCTCATGCGCGAGTATCTTACCCGTCGAGGCAATTCCAAGTTCAGGGATGAACAGATGCAGCCTGCACGTTGTTCCTTACTAGGATATGAATTGAATTATCTTACCATTGAGGGTTCTAAAATCCCATCGCGATTCCTGAAGGTATACAAGCAACCCGAAGTAGGTTTTGAAGGCTACGATAAAGGGGCACAAATATTGTCTGAATTCTTCAAGAATGAATTAAAGCAATACCTTGTTCCCGGATTATCGCCACTTGGCAGGCAGATCATCGAAACATGCCTAAACGGTGGAACAGTAGAAGACTACATGGAATTTATAAAGCAGTAGGATATTAGCAATTCATAAATTTATAAGGCAGCTTCATGGATGACATGGGGCTGTTTTTTTTTCGATCAGCACCAGTAGGGCATTTCTTAAGACTATTACTGATAAAAAATTAACACAAAAAAACTTGAAGCTACTTCAAGTTTTTTTTACAGAAAATATCTTCTGAAAGCTTAGATTCGAAACCGTTTTTCATAGACTCTTAATTCAACCATCTGAAATTAGTGGCATTATGAACAACGGTTTCTTCATTTTGAAACACTTGATATGGCTTTTTTCAACATCTGAGTATTGTATGGAATGTAAAAAGCACTATTTTAGCGCCTTCTTTTATACACTTTATTAGGGATTAAGCAAACCCCCCTTTTGCCATCAATACTAAATTAATAGAAGATTAAAAATTTTTACTGTTAAACCATACCATTTGTAAACCATGAATTCTTTATCAACAAGAGGCCTTACAAGCCGCCTGCCTAAAGTTGGTATCAGGCCCACAATAGACGGACGCCGTATGGGTATCTGCGAATCACTTGAACAGCAAACCATGAATATGGCTCTAAATGCTGCACGGCCGATTGAAGAGAACCTGCGCCATGCCGATGGCAGCCGGGTGGAATGTGTGATTGCAGATTCAATAGTTGATGCCGCATTTTTCGAAAATTGCCTGGGGATGCGTTGCGAATATGTTGATATGACAGAGCTGATAAGGCGTATCAACGAAAATGTTTTTGATGGCGACGAATTTGCCCGTGCACGCAAATGGGCAAAGGAAAATTGTAAAGAGGGGGTGGATTACAACCCTCCCGGGAAACAGAAAACCAGGCAACAAAAAGATGCTGAATGGGATTTGTGATAAAAATGACCCTGATTGCCGGCGACCTGATGGTGAGCAACCCACGAGTAAAGGAGCTTGGTTACGCAGAAGAAGCTTTGGGCCATAATGCTATTGCGGGTGGCTTCCAGGGCCAACGCCAATGGACGGATCATTTCCCCAATGGCGATTTTATGGAGGCCATACTTTGCTCTTCGTTCGACTGGATTGGCATCCGTCAGCCATTTATGGTGGCTACCGAAAACGACAGCCTCAACGGAGTTTCCATGCTGTTTGGTCATCTGCTTACAGGTTCTGCACAGGTATTTTCTGATGTACGCACAAATCCGAGCTGGCCCACCACATGGTTTGTTCCCAACCTTACCGGCCAAGGTGCCTTCACTGATGTTTACAACGTAATGGCAAACTGGGGTGCAAATCATGGCGCCTTCTCCTATGGCCATATTGGAGCCGACCTTATTTCTCTCGCAGCTATGCTTCGTATACCTTTTAATATGCATAACGTTCCTGAAGAAACCATATTCAGACCATCTGTTTGGAGCTCATTCGGAATGGACAAAGAGGGAGCTGATTACAGGGCATGCAGCAATTTTGGCCCTCTGTACCGGTAAAAATAAACCATGTATTATTTTTTGATCAAAAATATTTGTGAATCTAAAAAGGCGATAAAATGAAAAAAACTTCCATCATCCCCTTTATCCTGGTAACATCTCTGTTTTTTATGTGGGGACTGGCCAATAATATGACCGATACGTTATTGGCAGCCTTCAAGCGCATCATGAGCATGAGCGATTTCCAAACATCATGGATACAGATTGCTTTTTACGGGTCGTATTTTGTTCTGGCGCTACCAGCGGCAATCCTGATCAAAAAATTCACTTATAAAACAGGCATCTTGCTTGGCCTGGGGATGTTTATTGCCGGCGGCCTTTTGTTTTACCCTGCCAGTCATACCATGGTGTATGGCCATTTTCTGGGAGCATTGTTTATTCTGGCAGGGGGGTTATCGGTTCTCGAAACCACGGCTAATCCATACATAATTGCCATGGGCCCCGAAGAAAGCGGTACCCGCCGTCTAAATTTTGCACAGTCCTTCAATCCTATTGGCTCCATTACCGGGGTTATCCTGTCTAAATTTTTTATCCTTGCCCATCTCAACCATGCCGATGCTGCGCAAAGGGCAGGAATGAGCCAGGATGAACTATCGCTCATTCAGGGCCAGGAGCTGGAAGCAACCATGGGGCCCTATGTGGGGGTGGCAATTTTCCTTCTTGTTTTGTGGTTGGTTATTGCTTTTATAAAAATGCCCCGTGCATCTGAAGAATCATCGAAAATCGATTTGAAAGCGGCCCTGAAGAGACTGCTTAAAAATCCACGCTATTTCACCGGGGTAATTGCACAGTTTTTTTATGTGGGGGCTCAAATTGGAGTATGGTCGTTTACCATTCGCTATGTTATGCAGGAAATGGGAACCAACGAAGAACAATCATCAACTTATTACATTGCTGCATTAATTCTTTTTACAATACTTAGGTTCGTTTTTACAGGATTGATGAAGTTTTTCAGCCCGGGTAAACTGCTAACCTTTTCAGCCATTGTGGCAATTATTCTTACACTGATTACCATTGTTGGAAGTGGTTCGATGGCTGTTTATGCTCTGGTAGCAATTTCAGCCTGTATGTCGCTTATGTTCCCCACTATTTATGGAATTTCGTTGCAAGGGTTAGGCGAAGACACCAAAATTGGTGCATCGGGCCTCATCATGGCAATTCTGGGGGGAGCAGTGCTAACTGCCATTCAGGGACAGGTGTCTGATTTAACAGACAGCATAAAGCTGGCATTCATTGTACCTATGATCTGTTTTGTCATTATTGCAGCGTATGGTATATGGAATGTAAAAACGGAATCGAATAAGGTGTCCTGACAATTAGAACTTATCTCTATTATCTGGCTATTCGCTGGCACTTACATTAGGCTAATTGAACCTGCTTTTCAAGATTATTCAGGACTATTTCCCAGGCAAATTCGAAATAATCATAAACTTCTTCCCAGCTAAAGTCGTCGGGCCAATTTGAATGTGTCAGGGAAATTTCTGTTTTGTCTTCCGAAACCGGTGAAAGTTTAATTTCAACAATGGTTTTATGTGATGATTTTCTGGCCTCTATAAAATGAGGGGGTGAGTTCCATGTAAAAGCTAATGAACTTTTCGGTACGAAGGAAACAATGGTGCAGCCCTCACTGCCCTTATACCCTTTCGGATTTTCTTTTATAAAATAAGTCTCAAACTTACCTCCTGGCTTAAGTTCAATTATATTATCATATCCGAAGAATGTCAATAACCCTTCGTGAGTTGTAAACTTCCACCAGACAATATCAAGTGGTTGATCAACTGTTCTTTGCTTTTCTATTTTTTTATCAGAAATTTCCATCTCAATTTATTATCAATTTACCCAAAAATAACCTGAAACAAATTTACAAATAATAACAGGAAGGGGTGATTATTAAGTAATTGTTTTCCAAAAATTCGATCACCCCCTTTGCTTAGAATTAATTTGATGCATTTCGGCAATTGAGTTTAATACTCACAACAACGAATACAGCATACCCATGTATGTTATTAGTTATTTGCTTTTAAAGACTCTTCATAAAAAATGGTTTAACCCCCTATTCTTTGGACAGATTTTTCAAAAAGGTTTAGGACGTTT
>JBBISA010000022.1:0-56917 GCA_037441525.1 Bacteroidota bacterium | reverse complement strand
CTAAAAGAAAATGTTTTAGGCTTGATTAGGGGGTCAGCATAGGCCGGAATATCCATACCAAGATTTCGGGCCTACAGCCCTGTTTCTTATCTGGAAAATATCATAAGGGTCAGCGGCCTGGTAACCTTTGTAGGTATGTGAATTATATGTTGTTTTGCGCTGCGAAATAAACCTGGCCCAAGACATAAAATCTAATGACAGCGTATTTCGCAGAAAAATTGTGACAATGAGTTATTCAGTTTATAACTGACAAGATTGCGGGTAATCATATAAGTTAGGTGGAATAAAATTCGGAAGGTTACCCCAAAAATTCTCCATTCATAAAATTCACCCCGAAACAGGCCACCAATGAAGCGGTCTCGGTGCGCAAACGGCTATGTCCAAGGGTAATGGAGCGTGCACCAGTGCTCATGGCGTCAGTAACTTCGCGATGGGTGAAATCACCCTCCGGGCCAATTAGTATTAAAACATCGCTGCCTGGTGTATACAGTTTTTCTAAAGGATCTTTATGGCCGGGGCTGCAATGGGCAATGAGAATGTTTGTGAATTGTTCAATCGGCTTCAAAAAATCCCTGAATTTAACAGGTTCGTTAATAGTGGGCAGCCAGGTTCGTTGCGACTGTTTCATGGCGGCCAGGGCTATTTTCTGAAGCCTGTCGGTTTTTACGGTAGTGCGTTCAGAATTTTCGCAGATGATGGGTGTTATCGCTTCAATGCCACATTCGGTGGCTTTTTCGATGAACCACTCATACCGATCGATATTTTTGGTGGGCGCCACGGCCAGGTGCAGAGAGAAGTTGCGTGCCGGGTTAATTTCAAAACTAACTACCTGCGCCTGTGCTCCCCTTGTATTTACATCCAAAAGACTGGCAACCGCCATTACTCCCTTTCCGTTTACAAGGCCAATCTGCTGCCCTGGCCGTAAACGCAACACCCTGGCGCAGTGAAGCGACTCATCGGGTGGCAGTGTTACAATACCTTCATTCACATCAGGGACAAAAAACAAATGCATACAATCTCAATTTAAATACAATAATTTTCAGTCTGTTAGCACAAAAAAATTCGTCGGGTTTTTAGTCATCAAAAATAAAGGAAGAAAAGGCTATAAAAACAAAAACCTTTTATTTGTTACCTTCGGCAGGCATTATCCCTGCCTGACACATGAAAAAGATTCCGGCAATAATCAATCATCGCGATTTTGTGCTTACCCTTGCTCTGGTAATGGGGCTTATGCTGGGTGAGCGCACCCGTCCGCTGGCCGAAGTTTCGGTTTTAACCCTTGCTGTTGTAATGGTATTTGCCACTACCGGCTTCAGTTTCAGAAACTGGGTTCCTTTGCATAATATTGTAAAACCATTGGCCATTTCTACCGTTTTGAGTTTTGTAGTTTTCGCATTGGTGTTAATATTCCTTTCGTGGGCAACCTTTACCAACAATCCGGGGCATCCCTGGTTTCCATATTTCATCGGATTTGTGCTGGTGGCAGCTGCGCCACCGGGGCCCTCGGTAATTCCCTTCGCATCGATACTTGGAGGCGACAATAATTTTAGTGTAACGGGGGTATTTGGGCTTCACTTCCTGGCCATGATAGTAACTCCGCTAATTCTGTTGATATTTCTGGGCGATGCCCTCATAAATCCGGCAGCTATTTTTACAATCATGGTAAGGCTGATTATTATTCCATTGGTCATAAGCCGGTTTCTGCGCCATCCGAAGATTTTACCAACGGTGGAAAAACACCGCGAAACGGCCATAAAGTGGGGATTTTTTCTTGTTGTTACCCCCATAATGGGTATGAGCAGCAAGGTATTTTTTGCCCAACCACAAATGGTGCTCATCATGTCGGTGATACTGCTCATTGCTATGTACCTGATGGGGTTTGCCAATCACATTATTATGGACCGAATGGGTTTTGATCGTGCCACCACCATCAGCAGCACCCTGATGATGACCACCAAGAGCAGTGCCTTTTCGGCTGTGGCGGCTTTCACCTTTTTTAGCGGTGAACCCATGATTGCCCTGCCATCGGCCGTGGTGAGCGTTTTTGTGACTCTGTTTATAATTATTTACCCCTTGTTATTGAAATGGCGGGAACGATAGCAGAAATCACATTCCGAAATTCAACCGGCCTTTACATCAACATGCTACGCATACAAAATCATTAACGAATTATCAGCATATTCATTAAAACTAAATTTATCCGGGAAGATTTTTTTGCACGATGCTAATGGGTAAAATGAATCATTGATTCACCCGGATTCAGGATTTACATTACATAAAAATCTGCAATTTGCCCAATCTAAGCTTGGTGAAATCGTATTACTTTTAGAAGTCTAAAACAGTGAAATATGAATGTCCTGTTCAAAAAGCTGAATTTCAAGAATCAACCTTCTCTATTGATTGTGAATGTTCCGGAAAACCTTCACAGCCAGGTGAAAGAAATGGAAGAGTTTGCAACAATTGAGTCCGACCCATTAAAGGTTGCAGATATTGAATTTGCATTGGTGTTTGTTACCCGGCAGGATGAAATCAACCGGCTTGTAACCGCCATAACCCCCAAACTTAAGGGCGATGCCATTGTATGGTTTTCATATCCAAAAGGCTCGTCGAAAAAATATAAGTGCGACTTTAACCGCGATAAGGGCTGGGATATAATGGGTGAATACGGGCTAGAAGGGGTGCGACAGGTATCTGTTGACGATGACTGGAGTGCCCTTCGCTTTAGAAAAGTTAAGTTCATAAAAACCATTTCCCGAAGCCAAAGCATGGCACTTACCCAGGAAGCAAAAAGCAGGACTACACAAAAAATAACGAAATAGATGGAAAGGATAAAATTTGTGCATTGCGCTGATTTGCACCTCGATACACCCTTTAAAGGACTTACCCAAACCAACCATGACCTGGCACAACGCCTTAAAGATGCTACACTGAAGAGTTTCCGCAGGATTATTGACCTGTGCATAACCGAAAATGTTGATTTTCTTTTGATTGCGGGCGATATTTTCGACAGTTCACTAAAAAGCCTGGCAGCTCAGCTTTTTTTTATCAACGAGTTGAAAAGACTCAGCCTTGCCAACATTCATACATATATAATCACTGGCAACCACGACCCCCTGGTTTCGTGGATAAGAGAGCTGGAAATGCCTGAAAAGGTTACGCGATTTGGGAGCAAAGAGGTGGAGTGTATTCAGCATTTCAGAAACTCAAACCTGGTAGCAGATATTTATGGAATCAGCTACGAAAATGCATCGGTTGAATGGAACCTTGCAGAAAAATTTACCCGGCAACCATCGGGCGCACCCTTTGCCTTTGCCCTTATGCATGGAACCATAAGTACCGCCAGGGCAGGTAATAACTATGCTCCATTCACCCTCGACGATATCAGAAACAAAGGATTCGACTACTGGGCACTGGGGCATGTTCATAAAAGACAGGTTGCCCATCCTGCCTTCCCGACAGTAGTTTATCCGGGCAACCCCCAAGGTCGCGATTTTGGCGAAACCGGCGTCAGGGGTTGTTATCTGGTCGAAATAGAGGGGGGCAATGCTCCTGTTTTAACATTTGTTCCTGTGCAACAGCTACGCTTCGAAGTATATGTGATTGACATGACAGGAATTGAAACCATCAACATACTATCGGAAAAGATTCAAGCAACCCTAATGGATGGAGAAAATGCTGTTTCTGATGAAAGCCTGATGGCCAGGATTATCCTTACCGGACGCACATCGCTTCATGGAATTTTAAATAAACCCGGCGAAACAGGGCAACTCACCGATTTGCTCAACAACATGCAGACCGGACAAAGGCAGTTTTTCTGGATTGATTCCATACAAATCCAAACCACCCCTGATGTTAATGAACATGAACTCAAACTGGGGAACACCTTCATAGCCGAACTGCTCAAATATTATGATACCATAATGGCCGACGATAAAAATATAGATGCCATATTGAACGAAACCGAACCCCTGTTTACACAGGCCTTTGCCCGGCGCGAACTTGAAGAGCTGCAACCCGCCGAAAAATCAGAGATACTAAACAAAGCTAAATGGATGCTGGTAAATCAGTTTACGAATGAATAGCAATGGAGATTAAGGAAATAAATATAGATGGCTTTGGGATTTACAATCAATTCAGCCTTGCATTGCCTGGAAAAGGAATACACATATTTCTAGGCGAAAACGAAGCAGGAAAATCAACCTTATTGAAATTCCTCCGCTACACTCTGTTTGGTTACCCGCGTCAGCTTGAACAAAGAATGCCTCCGCTGCGTGGAGGCAACCATGCTGGAAGGGTGAAAGCCCTGATGGCCAATGGCGACGAAGCCACTTTTGAAAGAGATGGTAAGGACAAAATAAAACTGGTGTGTAATAATTCTGAAACGACCGACCCAACATCATGGAATCAATTGATGGGAAATGCTTCTGCCGACTTGTTCAATAAAGTCTATGCCTTTACCCTGGACGAGTTGATTGACCTGTCGTCGTTGCAGGCATCAGGAATGGAAGACAAACTGTTTAGTCTTGGGTTGGGTCTGGGAAATGTTTCACTGTTTGAGATAGAAAAAAACATTTCCCGGCAAACGGATGAAATCTATAAATCGCGTGGAAAATCAGCCATTTCATTAATGGTAGAGGAAATTAAGGAGTCGCGCGGGCAAATCCAGCAAATTCAAAACCACATCAACCAATACAAGGAACTGGAAAGCAACATTAAAACCCTTGAGAAGGAAGTGAATGTTGAAAGTGCCGGCCTGGTTGCCCACAGGAAAGAACTGGCAAAATATGAGGTGCTCTTACGTTGTTATGATGCTTACCTGGCTTTCCGCCGGGCTGATGAGGCATTAACACAATTACCACCCCTTGCAAAATTGCCTGAAAACGGAGTTCAATTAATGGAAAGGGCATTGGAACAAAAAACAGAAATTACTGAAAAGTTGCGCCAGATTGAAGATGGAACAATCGGCCAACCAGGCTTATCAACCATTAACCGGCAGCTTAATGAAACAGAAGTAAACGCCGGATGGCTCGAAAACAGTGAGAAAATTGAGTACATACGCCTGAACCTTGCCAGATACCAGCAGGCTGTTAAGGAGCGAATGGAAGAATCTGACAGGCTCAAGCAACTGGATGCATCAATTTCTCAAACAATCACCTCAAAAATAAATGATGGATGGAATGAACAGGATGTAGCAGCTTTCGGGAATATTCCTGCCCACGAAAGCCGTCTTGAGCAGTTTACAACCGCTTTGCAAAAGATTACCGACGAAAAACGCGACTGGGAAAGCCAGGAAAAGGCCCTGATGAGCCAGCAGGGAACCTTCAATACCCAAGCCATTGCCCGGCTTTTATCCCTGGTTTTTGCCCTTGGTTCGGCTCCGTTGTTCTATTACCGGCTTTTTTTCCCAGCAACCGTCCTGCTTGTAATTGCGCTTGTTTTTCTTGTTGGGCAGCGGGCTTTTGTAAAAAGTAATCCCCTTAAGCCTATCCGGCAAAAAATAAAACAATTGGCCGAAGAAGAAGCGGCACTTATTGAAAAATACCGGCTCTGGCTTCACAGAGAATTGAAGCTATCTCCACAGCTTTCTTTCGATGCAACAAAAACGGCTTTTCAAACTATTGGTTTTTTAAAAGATCAGGTCATTCAACGCGACAGGCTAAGGCAAAAAATCCAGCAGGAACGTCTGCCCTATATTTATGACTATGAAGGAAAGGTTAACGGATTGAAAGAGCACCTGGCCAAGGACCCTGGCTCCGAACAGATTGAATTAGTTGCACTTTCGATAATTTCTGAATGGGATAAAACCAAAATGCAACTGGAAAGGATTAAAAAAATGGCCGGGGAGCTTGAACGGCTTAAAAACGATCAGCAACTGGCACTATCGAAACTGCAACAAACCGGCGAAACCATTGAAAACCTTTTTTCTGCAGCACAGGTATCCAATGCCGAAGAGTTCTTTGGGCTTTACAGAATAAATAATCAGATTGAGAATCAAACCGGTGTAAGACAAAGTGCCATTGAAAAGATTGAAACGGTGGCAGGTTTCGGTAAGTCATCAGAAATAATTTCTCTTTTAATGGCTACCGACAAGCCATCACTTGAAATAAAAACAGAAGAACTAAAGCAGACAGTGTTGGCGAGCGAACAAAACCTTGCCCGATTGCACAACCTTATGGGCGCAGCCACCAAAGAAAAGGAGCGCATTTCAGGTCAATCAGAACTTTCAATGGCAATGACCGAACTGGAAATCCGGAAACAAAACCTGCACAACCTATATAAAGATTGGCTTGCCGGACAGGTTGCGCTAAAAATTCTGGGCACCGTAAAGGGTGTTTATGAAAGAGAAAAGCAACCATCGGTAATTCGCAATGCATCGGGGTTTTTCAATCAAATTACCGGTGGTGTCTATACGGGACTAAGGGCATCTATTGAAGGCCGGGATGTTGCTGTTGTTGATAAAGCGGGCGTATCAAGAACCATTAACCAGCTAAGCCGCGGAACCCGCGAGCAATTGATGGTATGCCTTCGCCTGGGCTATATTCAGGAATACGAAACCCGTTCTGAACCCTTGCCTGTAATTGTTGATGAAGTAATGGTAAACTTCGACCCCGCCAGGGCACGGAAAGCTGCCAAGGTACTTCACAGTTTTGCAGCTAATCGCCAGGTATTACTGTTTACCTGCCACCCAAATACCATCGAACTATTTCAAAATATGAAGATTAACGTAGTGAAAATTAATAATGGGATTGTGGTTTAATTCAGCTTAAAAAATGAAGGCAATCATCTTTACAATTTTTACTGCATCAGGCATGGTGGCCGGACTGAATCAACGCGAGCGCAAGGCTTTCATCCTGCATTTTGCATACTCATTGCTTGAGGGGATAATTGCAGGCCTTCTGCTTCTCAACGAATTTGTTTTTGTTAAGAGTCTTCAGGGCTCTAATTATCAACTTGCCATTCTTTTTCAGGTTAGTACAGCAGTTTTTATTCTGCTCGTTTTTATTAATGAATGGCTCAGGCGTATCAAAAACAAACGGAAAATGCTCCGGTGGGCAGCCATTATTTCAAGATTGCCATTGGTGTTGCTCATTTTCTATCCCAGGTCGGTACACGAAATAGGTTCAACGCCCGTTTATCATTACATTTTTCTTGCTATTTTCCTGGTATATTACCTTGGCAATACCGTGATATGGCCCACGGTTAACCTGCTATTAAAAACCTCTTACCGAAACGAAGAATTCAGCAGGCTTTTCAGCCATGCCACCATCTTCTACAAGATAGTTATTATGCTAACTGCCTTTTTTTATGGGTGGCTGCTCGATATGAATCATTTTGCCTTTGTTTACATCTTTCCTGTAGCAGCCATTTTAGGAGTAGTTTCGGTTTTTCTTTTGTCGTTGATTCCCTATGAAAATACTTACCAAAGCATTAAATCGGGAGGATTCTTCAGTTCGGTTAAAGTATCGATTGCCGGTATGGTAAAAATCCTGAAAGAAAACCGCCCTTTTTTCGATTTTCAAGCCGGTTTTATGCTTTATGGTATAGGGTTCATGATTTCATACCCACTCATAGTATTATTCTTTGAGCACGAGCTAAACCTTAATTACTCTACCATTGCCCTGTATAAAAACAGTTTTAACCTTATAGCCATTTTTATGCTCCCCTTTTTCGGGAGGCTGATGAGCAGGACCGACCCCCGGATTTTTGCTTCCATTCCCTTCGCAGCAATGCTTCTTTACCTTATCTTTCTGATAATAACCCCCTATTTTTCTGCTTCTGTAAGTTTTTGGGAATACAAACTTTATTTTATGCTTATTCCATTCATTTTTTTCAATGGGGTATTCACTGCTTCTATGGTGCTTACATGGTATATAGGTTCGGCCTGGTTTTGCACCCCCGAAGAAGCAGGCAGCTATCAGTCGGTACATCTTGTTCTTACGGCTGTAAGGAGCCTATTTGCACCATTGATGGGAATTGCCATATTCGAAGCATGGGGCTTCAACACTTCATTTGTTATTTCAATGGTTTTTCTGGCTCTGAGTGTGAGTTACATGATCTGGTCGGCCAGAAATAATAAACTGAACACCCGGTAAAAACTCAACTGAAAGCACTTTGATGTTAAACATTACCTTTGAGCGGTTGTTAACAGGAGTGTTTTTAACAATCTGTAAAACCGCCGAAATTTTTTAAATTAGCATATTAACAAATCAAAAGCAAATAAACTGGATATGAACTACGATCTGATAGTAATAGGAAGTGGGCCGGGAGGTTATGTAGCGGCCATACGTGCATCGCAACTTGGAATGAAGGTAGGGGTGGTTGAAAAGGCTGAGCTTGGAGGCGTTTGCCTCAACTGGGGCTGCATACCTACCAAAGCCCTGCTCAAAAGCGCCAATGTTTTCGAATATCTGAACCATGCGCAGGATTACGGTATTTCCTTTGAAGGTTCGGTAAAACCCGACTTCACAGCCATGGTAAAACGTAGCCGTGAAGTTGCCGCCGGAATGAGCAAGGGTATTCAGTTCCTCTTCAAAAAGAACAAAATAGACCATCTGGAAGGGTTTGGCACTGTAAAACCTGGCCGTAAAGTAGAAGTTAAAGCTCAGGATGGCACAACGAAAGAATATTCAGCCAATCATATCATCATTGCCACAGGAGCACGCTCACGCGAATTGCCCAATCTGCCGCAGGATGGAGTAAAGATAATCGGATATCGCAAGGCAATGGTACTCGATAAACAACCCGAAAGCATGGTGGTGGTTGGTTCAGGGGCTATTGGGTCCGAATTTGCCTATTTCTATAATGCCATTGGCACCAAGGTTACCCTGGTTGAATATATGCCCACCATCGTTCCTGTCGAAGATGAAGAGGTTTCCAAACAGTTGGAGCGCTCCTTCAAAAAGGCTGGAATGAAAATAATGACCGGGTCATCGGTAGAGTCGGTCGATACATCAGGCGAAAAATGCAAAGTAACCATTAAAACCGCCAAGGGCGAAGAAGTGGTTGAAGCAGACATAGTTCTTTCGGCAGTAGGCATTACTGCCAACATTGAGGGCATGGGAATTATAGAAACCGGTATTGCTGTTGATAAAGGCAAAATTGTGGTTGACCAATACTATCGCACCAATGTGGAAGGTTATTATGCCATTGGCGATGTGGTTGCCGGGCAGGCTCTGGCACATGTAGCATCGGCCGAAGGAATTGTATGTGTTGAAAAAATTGCCGGGCACCACCCCGAACCCATTGATTACAATAATATTCCGGGCTGTACCTATTGCAGCCCCGAAATTGCTTCAGTGGGTTATACCGAAAAAGCAGCCAAAGATGCCGGTTATGAAATCAAGGTTGGCAAATTTCCTTTCTCCGCTTCCGGAAAAGCCAGTGCAGCGGGCGCCAAAGATGGTTTTGTGAAAGTAATTTTTGATGCAAAATATGGTGAACTATTAGGGGTACACATGATTGGGGCCAATGTAACCGAAATGATTGCCGAAGCGGTGGTTGCGCGTAAACTGGAAACTACCGGCCATGAGATCATTAAGTCTGTTCACCCCCACCCCACCATGAGCGAGGCTATGATGGAAGCAACGGCTGCCGCCTACGATGAAGTTATCCATCTGTAATTTTTTAATAATCCGCCAGATTACACGGTCATCTGGTGTGTTTTAGCATGGAAGGAAAACGCCAGATGATCGTTATTTTTACAACTAAAGAATAAACAGAGGTTGAACCGGGAAAGATTATTTTGAAGTAATGTGTGGTATTTGTGGAATTTATTCATTTGCCGGAACAGTATACAATGCGCAGGAACGCATAAACTCTGCCCTGGGTACCCTTAAAAACAGGGGGCCCGAAGTGCAGGCGTCATTTACAGAAGGAAATACAATCCTGGGACATTCCCGGTTATCAATTATCGACATCAGTGATGCTGCCAACCAACCCTTTAGCGACGAAACCGGTAAATACACCATTGTTTTTAATGGTGAGATTTACAATTTCAAACAATTGCGTCAGCAACTGATTGTTTCCGGCTTAAGCTTCAGAACACAAAGTGATACCGAAGTTTTGCTGAAATGGCTCATACTGAAAGGCCCCCAAGGAATTAAAGACCTTCAGGGTTTCTTTGCTTTTGCCTTGTATCACAAGGATTCAGGAAAACTTATACTCGCCCGCGATCGTTTTGGGAAAAAACCTCTGTTATATTGCCAAACACCCGAAGCTTTTCTTTTTGCTTCCGAAATGAAAGCTATGCTCAAACTGGGCATACCCAAAAAAATTGACCCGGTTTCACTGAATATATATTTTCAGCTAAACTATATTCCAGGGCCCTGGAGTATTTATCAGGATGTTTTTAAACTCCAGCCGGGGCATTATATGGTGGTTGATGGCGGCAAGACCGAAATTCACCGCTATTATCAACTGCCCCTTTCCCCAATGGAAGAATACAACCGATTGAGCTATGAAAAAGCACAACAACTGCTTTTTACCAAAATGGAAAATGCAGTGCAAAAACGGTTGGTGGCCGATGTTCCGCTTGGGGCTTTTCTGAGCGGCGGTATCGACAGTAGTGTTGTAGTGGCATTGGCTGCCCGTCATATTGAAAAACTAAAGACTTTTTCCATTGGCTTTAAAGACGAGCCCATGTTCGACGAAACACACTATGCGCGCAGTGTTGCCCGGATGCATAATACCGAGCACACCGAGTTTTCGCTTACCACAACCCATCTGTTGGGCTGCCTTTATGATGTGTTGGATTACATCGACGAGCCTTTTGCCGATTCTTCAGCCCTGGCGGTTTACATCCTTAGTCGTGAAACCAGAAATCGTGTTACTGTTGCCCTTTCGGGCGATGGGGCAGACGAAATGTTTGCCGGCTACAACAAACACATGGCCCATTACAAAGCCCTTGAAGGCGGATTATTGGCCCAGGGACTGAAATATATATATCCAGTCATCAGTTTACTGCCCAAGGGGAGAAACACTCCATTAGCCAATAAAATAAGGCAATTGCACCGCTTCGGAAGCGGAATGGTTATGAATGACTCCGACAGATACTGGCGTTGGGCTGCCTTTGATGATGAATATTATTCCCAAAAATTGCTCAGGCTTAATGTGACGGAGGCTGATTATTACAAACGTAAAGCATTTCTTGTGAGCGATGTAATGCGGGGTGGCGATTTAAACAATATCCTGCGCAACGACATGCATCTGGTGCTTACAAATGATATGCTAACAAAGGTTGATTTGATGTCGATGGCAAACTCTCTCGAAGTCAGGGTGCCATTTCTCGACCATGATCTGGTCAATTTTGTCTTCTCTTTACCCTCTGGTTTCAAAATAGACCACCACCAAAGGAAAAAAATATTAAAAGATACTTTCAGGGATTTACTGCCACCAGAGTTGTATAACAGGCCCAAGCAGGGTTTTGAAGTGCCTTTGCTGGGGTGGTTCAGGAAAGAGTTAAAGGGAAAGATTCTAAATCAATGGCTCAATGAAGATTTTATACGAGAACAAAATTTGTTTAATCCTGGAGTTATTAACAATTTGAAGAAAAAGCTATTCTCTCCCAGCCCCAGCGAAATACACGCCAAAATATGGAGTTTACTGGTTTTTCAGCATTGGTATACAAAATATCACAACAATGAAACGTAAATTATGCCCTTAATAAAAGCCATTTTCAGTAATTTTGCAAAATTGTAGAATAAAAATATAATTTCGTCGAAAAAATGCCAAGAATTTTACGAATTCTAAATCGTTTTAATCTCGGAGGCCCTACCCATAATGCTGCCTATCTTACACGTTACCTGAGCAATGACTTTGAAACATTGCTGATGGGAGGTCCAAACGATCCGAGCGAGAAAAATTCGGAATTTATAGTGAACGACTTAGGGGTAAAGCCCTTGATTATTCCCGAAATGCAGCGGGAAATATCACCATTTAGCGATTTTAAAGCCTTTTACAGAATACGGGAGATCATTCGCAATTTTCGCCCTGATATAGTTCATACCCATGCATCGAAGGCCGGAGCACTTGGCAGGCATGCAGCACTTGTTGAGAATGTACCTGTAATTGTGCACACTTTCCACGGACATGTATTTGATGCCTACTTCAGCCACTGGAAAACATCCTTCTACAAAGTAATTGAACGATACCTTGCCGCGCGCACCAATAGCATTATAGCAATCAGCGAAAATCAGAAATATGACCTGACCCAGCGCTATCGGATATGTCCCGAGAATAAAGTAACAGTAATACCGCTTGGCTTCGACCTCTCACGTTTCAGGGAAAACAAAGAAGAAAAACGTCGGTCATTCAGGGAGCAATACAGCATTGCCGACGATGAAATTGCAGTGGGTATTATTGGCAGAGTAGTTCCTATAAAAAATCATTCAATGTTTTTGGAAGCTTTGAACATTGTTTTGAAAAAAACCCATAAAAAAATCCGCGCATTTATTATTGGCGATGGCGAGTCGATTCTTGATGTAAAGCATAAAGCTGCACAACTTGGAATTGAATATATAAACGGACTTGACAAACCCCGTCCGGCTCCACTTACCTTTACCAGCTGGATAACCCGTATGGATTATGTAAATGCAGGACTTGATATAGTTGCCCTGACTTCGCTAAATGAGGGCACACCCGTAAGTCTTATTGAAGCCCAGGCAGCAGGCACACCGGTTGTTTCAACCCGTGTTGGCGGAATTGAAAATGTTGTATCGCCCGGCAAAACAGCCCTTCTGGCAGACAGAGATGATGTAAATGGATTTGCCGACAACCTGTTAAAACTCATTGAAGACGAAAACCTCAGGCAAAATTTTTCAGAAAACGGCTGGGTGCAGGTTGGATCACGCTTTCATTACTCGCGGCTTGTTACCGACATGGAAAATCTTTATACCAAACTACTGGAAGAAAGAAATCCAACCCGTCCGGGTATTTTGGTTCCACAGCCGGTCTGATTGGGTATATCTTACATCAGGATAACCCATCGATTTGATTTTGAAGTTGGTAAAAAAACATTGCCTAAAATAATATTAAACACCTGAAACCTTAGGCAAACCAATTATTAAAACCCGTTTTTTAAGATAATCGTGAAAAACCTTATTTTTCCATTGTTAAAAACAAAAAAATCAGGTTCATAAGCCATTGCTTTTGTTAAATTTGCAGCCTGAAAATGATTTAAAACAGCAATTTAAGGTAACTTATACGTGAAAAAAAACTGGGTATTAGTCTTAGCACTATTTCTGTTGTCTTCCTGCCAGTTATTGAACCCAGAGCGCATGCTGCGCACACCCAAAGGTTTTGAATTTGCTGATTTCTCAGCCGAAACTATTCCTCAGGAATACCGCCTTGCACCCAATGATCAGTTGTATTTCAGGTTGTTTACCAATCTTGGTGAACGCCTCGTAGACCCAATTAACCAAATGCAGCAACAACAACAAATGCGGGGCGAAAACAATTACCTTATGGAGTTTGACGGAATGGTAAAACTGCCAGTTTTGGGAAGAGTAAAACTCAGTGGAATGACACTTCGCGAAGCTGAACAGTTTCTTGAAATCGAATATGCCCAGTTTTACAACCGACCCTTTGTAAAACTTATGGTTACCAACCACAGGGTCACCATATTCCCGGGGGGGCGTGGAGGAACATCCATGGTGGTTTATCTCGAAAACACCAATACCAGCCTGTTCGAAGCCCTTGCAATGGCCGGTGGGATTGCCGATGGAAGAGCCAATAAAGTGAAGCTCATTCGCGGAGACCTTAAAAATCCGCAAATCTTTCATATCGACCTTTCCACCATTGAAGGGGTTAAAAATGCCAACATGATTGTTCAGGCCAACGATATCATCTATGTTGAACCCCGCGAAAGAGTTTCTCAACGTATTCTCGAAAACGTTACTCCATACCTTACCCTCGTGACAACTGCTCTCCTTGTTTATTCACTGTTTAAGTAATTATGACCGACACGGCGATAAAAAAAATATCAGCAATCAACGATGAACTTGATATAAAACTGTTCCTTTATATCGCCAAAAGGAATATTCTCTTTCCGGTAATTTTCATTATCCTTGCCCTCTCAGGCAGCTGGCTTTATCTGCGTTATACCCCACCAATTTATCAGACCTCGGCCATCATTCAGCTGGGCTCGCAGTCTGAAGCCACACGCATATTGCCCACCGCCAATATCTACGACGATGATATGGCGAAACAAATTGAATTGATGCGTTCCACTGTTTTCCTTCAAAGAGCACTTTCAAAACTACCCCTCGAGGTAAGTTATTTTTCAAAGGGGAATATACGCAACACCGAAATGTATCGCAATCCTCCATTTACCGTAACTGCACGGGTAAAAAACCCAGGCATCTATGGAGTTCAGGTATATGTGGACCTTATCAACAATAGCACTCTGGCAATAACCTATAATCACAATGGGCAATTACAAAAACACGAATTACAAATAAATGAGTCTGGCAGCCTACCTGAAATGGATCTCAGGATTGATGTACGAAACATTAACCTGATTCGCGACCAGCAAAGCATTTTAAACCGCAATACCTATTTCTTTGTTATTAATAATCCTGAAACCCTGGCATCGGTTTACAACCGCGATATACGAATAAATGTGCTTAATGCTGCTGCCAAAACCATACAGGTAAGCTATACGGGTACCAATGCCTACAAGGCAGCCGATATTGTCAATACCATTACAGGTGAATTTGGCATTTATGATCTTGAAAAAAAGGCAGAAAGTGCCAACAATATTCTTTTTTTTATTGACCAGCAGCTCGATTTGTTGTTCGACAAACTTTCGGATTCAGAAATTGAACTGGAAAAGTTCAAAAAACAACACGGGATAGATGAAGTAACCCTGACTCCTTTGCCTACGCTGCAAGGGAGAATGGCAGATATTGAATCTCAGATTGTTTCGTTGCAGCTGGAGTTCAATATTTTTTCTGAAATAGAAAAAAGTCTTGATGAACCCCATGTTGACATCTTCAGACTGATTGCCGTGCTTGCCGGCAGCGAGTTTAGCGGGGTTATTTCAAGAATGATGCAAACCCTTCAGGACCTGCTTATAGAACGGGAAAGGTTGTTGTATGAAGTAACCCCGGAGAGCAACCAGATAAGTTCAATCAACCATCAAATCAATATACAGAAGAAAATGGTTATTGAAAGCATTGGTACACTTAAAAGCAACCTTACAACAAGGCTCACCGACCTGAACCGGAAGATAGAGAATTATGAAACATTTCTTATGCAGCAAGGCGGTCGTTACAGCCTTATTGAATACAGCATGTTGCAACGTGTTTATTCAATCAACGAACGTTTTTACAACCAACTGATTGAAAAAAAGGCAGAATATTCTATCTCAAAGGCTGGTTTTGTTTCCCAGAGTGTAATACTCGAAAAATCAAGGGTTCCAGGGTTGCCCATTTCACCCAAGCCACGAGGCATTTACATCAGCAGTTTGCTGGCGGCATTATTTCTGGGCATCGGGGTTTTTTTAGTTAAATATCTATTCTACAACGAAATACCATCATTGCACGATATTCTGAAATACACATCCGCTTCGGTGATTGGGGTAATCCCTAAATACAAAAGTGAAATACCACCAAATCAGTTGCTGGTTCTTAACAAACCTAAATCGTTAATTTCTGAAGCATTGCGCTCCATCCGAACGAACCTTCAATTTATCGACAACACAGAAGGACCGAAACTCGTGGCGGTTACATCGACCATTTCGGGTGAGGGTAAAACCTTCTTCGCCATGAATCTGGCGGGGATTTTGGCTTTCAGCAACAAAAAGGTAATCGTTATTGACCTTGACATGCGCAAACCAAAAATCCATCTTGGGTTTAATGTTGAAAACGTCAGGGGAGTAAGTACAATTCTTTCAAACATCAACAATATTGACGATTGCATTCAGCCATCGAAGGTAAATAATCTCGATTTTATCACTGCCGGGCCTGTTCCGCCCAACCCATCAGAACTTATTCTTACCCCTCGCATGGACGAAATGATACAATACCTTATGAGCCGGTACGATTATGTAATTGTTGACAACCCACCGGTGGGTATTGTTACCGACGGAATGAAAAGCATTATTATGGCCGATTATCCCATTTATATATTCAAGGCTAATTATTCCAAGCGGATGTTTATACAGAATGTAAACCGGTTGATAGCAGAAACCCAGCTCAGCAAGCTCTCGGTTGTTCTTAATGCAGTTGACCGCGAATACTCCAGCTACGGTTATGATAAGGGATATTCATACGGATACTACTATGGCAAGAGTATTGACTCGGGATATGGTTACTACGACGAACAGGCTGAAATAAAAAAGAAACCTTTCAGGAGAAGAATTCCCTGGTTAAGCCGTCGTTGAATTTGATCTAAATCTTCTTAACCAAATACAATGCAGGTTACTGAAACTGGTTTTAAAGGGTTGCTCGCCATCGAGCCACAAGTATACAGAGACGAAAGGGGATATTTCCTTGAATCGTGGAACAGAGAGCATTTCAGACAACTTGGTATAGATACCGATTTCGTGCAGGATAACCAGTCGCTCTCCGGAGCCGGGGTTTTAAGGGGCCTGCATTTTCAGGTACCACCCGTAGTGCAGGGAAAACTGGTGCGGGTTATCAATGGTTCGGCTCTCGATGTGGTTGTTGATCTTAGAAAATCAGAACCTACTTTTGGAAGGCATTTCAAATATGTTTTATCTTCAGAGCGGATGAATATGCTATGGATTCCCGCCGGATTTGCCCATGGTTTTCTTACCCTTGAACCACATACATTGTTTTTTTATAAATGTACCCAATCATATAACAAATCTGCCGAAAGGGCCCTGGCATGGAATGATCCCCAACTGGGCATTGACTGGGGAGTTGAAAATCCCATTGTATCTGACAAAGACCGTAATGCACAGTTATTCAAAGATTTTAGCAGCCCGTTTTAGAAGGAACTTACACACTTTTTTTCGATTAACAATCTGAGAGAGATGACAGACAATGTAGTTTTGGTTTACAGTATTTTTTTTGTTGCATCACTGGCTTTCTCGCTGGTAATAAACCGGTTTTTATTACAGTTTTCGCACAACCTGGGTATCCGCAACACCAAAGAAACCATTATCCGATGGAGTTCGACTTCCAAACCTGCCCTTGGTGGTATATCCTTTTATCTGGTATTTCTTTTCTCTGTCATACTTATAGCTTTCCTGTTTGCAGGGTCATCGGATTATTTCAACCTTAAACAACTGGGTGTTTTTGTTGTAGTTACGGTGGGGTTTCTTACAGGCCTGTTCGACGATGCATATAATACACGCCCCTGGATTAAGTTTTTTTCGCAGGTATTTTGCGGGCTGATTCTTATTGTTACCGGAACATCTATAACCATTTTCGAAAATCAGTGGCTCAATTATGCCCTTACCATTTTCTGGGTTGTAGGCATGATGAATAGTATTAATATGCTCGACAATATGGATGGCATTACATCTATTGTTTCCATAGCCATATCGGCAGTTATTCTGACCGGAATTTTTCTCAGGACTGAAATTTTCGACCCCAATGTGGTGATAGTGATCGGACTTATGGCAGTATTGCTGGGTTTTTTGCATTATAACTGGAACCCGTCAAAAATGTATATGGGCGATACTGGAAGTCAGTTTCTGGGGGTATTACTCGCAACCCTCGGAATAGATTACTTCTGGAATGGTGATGGATTTATTGGCGAAAGCACTCCTCTGATGCGTCTTATGGCAGTGGCTGTTGTTTTTGCACTGCCCATCATTGATACCACCACCGTTTCGTATAAACGACTTGCCCGTGGAAGTTCGCCCTTTGTAGGTGGTAAGGATCACACCACCCACCACCTGTCATACCTGGGCCTTTCCGATCGCGATGTGGCCCACCTTTTTGCTTTTATCTCGCTTGTTTCTCTTTTTGTAGCCACATCAATGACTTATCTTACCAAAGAGTGGCGTTTGCTGCATTATATCCTGTTCGGGGGTTGGTTTGTTATTCTGTTTGTATTTCTTTTCACGGTAGCGAACATGAACAAATACAGGAGTTCGAACAAATAAATTGCCTGGCTTTTAAAGATTTAAACCCAGATTTGTCTTTAGCCGATTTTTCTGATGACCGTCATTAGAAATACATTAGTATAAGTTATTGATAATTATATTATTAAAACGACAAATCGCATAAGAAAAACTATAAATTGTAATCAGAAATGCTTACAATTTATGTTTTTCTAAAGCGGGGTTAAACCCGGCTAAGTCATTAGTTCATTGCATTTCTAATGACTTATCCGGGTTAAAAAACCAGAGTAATGCTTAACCTTTAACGTGTAATGCTGCAGATTGCATCACTTGCTATACACAGCAATAACAACACAATCAAATACTTACACTGTAATTGAACCTGAAAGCCGGCCTAGTGGTGCCCATAGGAAATGCAACCTGCAGCCCCAGAGATACCGGTGCAAGAAAACCAAGCAGGTGCATATCGCCGGCGATTCCAAACCCGTAAGAGAATAGTTGTTCCTTTGTGCCCCTTACCCCACTATTGTTTGCAGGATGCTTTTCGGCGTTGGCAAAATCGTAAAACAGACTTCCTCTTAGCCTTTTTAAATAAACAATGTCGGGAATACTGATTTCGGGATACCAAATTGGTAAGGCATAATCGGCTGAGAAATATTCCAATTTACGGTGATTTAATCCTGAAAGCCCGCGTGGATAGGGCAAAATGCTGCCAAAATTGTAGAAAAAGGCAAATTCGTTTCTTTGCCTCTGGTTTTCACCCTGTGTAATGGTCTGACTACCCCCTGTTATGCGCAAACCATGATGCCTTGCTACACCCGGGAAATAAATGATACCCCGAATAGAAAAGATTCTCCCCATGTCGTCGGTAGCAGAAAAAGGAGTATGACGGTAATTTAGGTCGATGATCTGGCCCGATCGAGGCCATATATCGCGGGGCACGCTTCTCCTTTGCCGGTAAGCATATACCCTGTATTCCTGGGTGTAAAACGAAGTTTCTCTGAATTGCAGGTACCGGTTGTTGGGGAAAGGGATGGAATCGGGGGTGTTGCGATGGGCCTGTCGTTGCATCAACCCCATCCTGAGGGAAGGGATAAACCCGTAAAAATAATCGGCGATTTGTGTTTTTTGAGGAATGGCAACCGACAAACGATAGGCACTTTCAGTATAAATAAAATTCTGGGTTCTGTTGTTCAACTTATAATAATACCTTCGGGCACCCGACTCAGCCGTCAGATCAATCACCGGATACCATCCCCGCCAGGAATATCCTGCCACCCATTTGCCGGTTTTATCGTTATCATCCCACGAATAGCCCAACTGACCAACGGAGGTGCTTAACTTATTCTGGAAGAAAAGAGATGCTCCGGGATAGGCATAAAAATTATCGATATCGAGGTAGGCAGGGAACCAGGAATGTAAGTTTAACAGATTATTCCATTTTTTGTATGGTTTTATTGCATATTGATTACGGGTAACGGTTTCGGGGCCAATGACGGCTCCTTCCTGGTTGGCCAGCATACGATGCCATCCTGGCGACTCATCTGTGATCTGCAAAAGCGGGATGTTCAACAAATCTTTGTTTTTGGCCAGCTGAAGGGTGTAGCCCATTGCCGTGTATGATGAATAAGCCATGGCTCCGGTGTGTGGATTAATGGCGGGATTGATGGCACCAAATTGTGCATTGGTAAGCTTATGGGGCTGATTTTCTCTGATTCTGAGCACATAAATGTTGTCCGTTCCATTCCAGGTACCGTTAAACAAAATGTCGTTGTCGCGGTAGCGGGGCGATGAGATATCGGCTTCATATCCTGCTGAAAATCTGACCGTGGTTTCGTAACGGTCGAGGTCGATTTCGTCAATTCGTTTGCCCTTGCTGTTAAGGGCAATAAGCACAATACGGTTTTCAAAAGGGTGCCATGCAGGTTGCATGATGAAGTCGTTGCCAGAATAGCTGAACCTGGACAGCTCTGAGCCCGAATAGGTATCAAGTATTACCAGGGAATGTTTTCCATCTGTTGATACCTCAGTGACTGCAATCATGAGGCCATCGGGCGATAATGACGGGGAGAAGAATTTCCCTTTCCTGGTAATCTGCCGGGGTTGCTTTAGCCCGGGATAAAGAATCATTATTTCAGAAAAACTCTGGTGCTGCCATCGCGGATCGGGGCGGTACTCGCTCCAGACCACAATCTCGTTGGTGGCGTGAAATGAATTTTCAACAACAAATCCGGGCCGGTGGATGATTCGCTCATTTCCGTGCATATCGATGGAGACAAAAGCTGGTATGTCTCTTAAACCACGTTTCAGCGCTACAATAAGCGAATCGTTGAGCCATTGCGGATATAAATAGCAGGTAAATAGCTTATTGGATGGAGAAAGAGTTTTTGAGTTGGTAAATTGCTGCCCTGCTGCCTGTTGGGTCCACAGGGAGTCGAGAAGGGTATAAGTATGTTTGTATAGGTCTGATGTTGTTAATCCTGTTTGTCGTTTCAGTTCTCTTGAAAACGGGCTGGGGCTCCAAGGGCGACGGCCCACATTATCCATTACAGGACTCCAGATATGCGGGCCATGTTCGAGCCTGGCTGCAGCCACCATAAAATAACCCAGTTCGTAATAGTTGGGGGTGTGGTCCTTGTATGATCCGAAGTTTGCCTTATCGAAACTGTAAAGGCCAAAGGTTTGTATCTGTGCCTTGAGCCCCTGCTCAAACATAGGAAGTCTTCCACGTCCGGCCCTTGTGAGGGTGGTTTCGGTAACTACCGCATCCCCTTCAATAAACCAAAGGGGCATGTGTGCAAAAACGATCCCGGTACCCATTTCGCCAAACAGGATGCTCATGAGCCGGGTTAAGCCCTGATTAAGCTTATCAACATGCACTACATGCCTTAATTCGTGCACAACCAGTCGTTCTATCCAGTCATGGTAATCATTATCGGCAGGGGGTGTGGCGTAAAGTTCCATGCGTGCCGGGGCCCATGAAACAAAACCATTGGGAATAACAGTGTGGGTGTGAACAATCACTGAAACTTTGCGTGGTGAATGTTGCAGAGTTGCACCTGCATATTTATAGGCCCACTCGAGCAGATCGGCAATATAGCTGCCATGTTCCTGATAATTATCTGGAAAAATAACCTGAAAATTTTGTGTGTTTATTTGTTTCCATTTCACAGATGCTGGATCCTGACCCTCTATATAAAACTGCCCTGCTACCTTAAAAGCATGGCTCAGCATTAAGGTCATCAAAACCAGAAAAAAAAATTGGTTGCGATTTTTCATACTTATCAATTATTCCTGATAACTAAAGGAATCAACAATTGTTTAACTGCCAGCTTGTGATTCGAAGACTTTCCACAGGGTTTCGTCGGGTACGGGGGCGATAATTTCAATGGGTAGTTTGCTCACCGGATGAATAAAACTCAGGCTACGCGCATGGAGACTTATACTGCCATCGGGATTGGAACGATCGAAACCGTATTTGAGGTCGCCGCGAATAGGGCAACCCATAGCCGCGAGCTGAGCCCTTACCTGATGATGCCGCCCCGTAATGAGTTCAACTTCCAGAAGCTTATAGTTGTTACTTACAGCCAGCACCTTGTAAGTCAGCTCTGCCCTTTTGCTGCCGGGAATGTCTTCATTTACAGCATACGATTTGTTTTGTTTTTCGTTTTTTTGCAGATGGTGAACAAGAGTTCCTTCGGTTTTAGGTGGGTCGTTCTTAACAATAGCCCAGTATCGTTTATGTAACTCGCGGCTCTGAAGCATGGCGTTGAGGCGGGCCAGTCCTTTGGAAGTGCGTGCGAAAATAACCGCACCACTCACCGGCCTGTCGATACGATGTACAACCCCCAGAAAAACATTGCCTGGTTTCTTGTATTTTCGGGCAATATAAGCCTTCAGAAGGTCGCTCATGGGCAAATCGCCGGTTTTATCGCCCTGCACAATTTCAGATGGAAGCTTGTTGACCACAATCAGGTGGTTGTCTTCGAACAGGATGCGACTGGTAATGGGTAAAGGTTGCTGCATTGTAATACTTTTAATTAAGAACCAACCGGGCAACTTTGGGTTATTGCAGATGGTGCCCGGAAAAGGGATGTAAAAGTACTACAATTAGTTGTACAGCTTAAAATTGAGATTTGAGCTCACCCTTTTCAGGAAACCTTTGATTGCCTGCGGGTGGTTACATTGTGCCAGGCTTTTACCAGTTCGTCCATTCTCAATGGCTTTGTGAGGTATTCATCAAACCCAAGCTTCATGTATTTCTCCCTTTCGCCTTCGAAAGCATGGGCGCTGAGGCCAATTATGGGGGGCAGATGCTGGTAAAGTTTCCTTAATTTCATGCAGGCTGTTAATCCATCCATTGCGGGCATTTGTATATCCATAAGAATAAGGTCGAAGGACTGTGTTTGAAAAATGTCAATTACCTGGTTGCCGTTTTCAGCGATTATCAGTTCATGCCCCTGCGACTCGAAAAGGATTTTAAAAACCTTCTGATTTACCTTTTGATCTTCAGCAAGCAAAATTTTCATGGAGGCAGGAAGGCTTCCAGAAATTTGCTTATCAAATTTGATTTCTATTTCTCTTTGCCCCAATAATTCGTCGGCTTCGAAGGTAAACCAGAATGTACTCCCAATTCCTTCAGTACTTTCCAACCCAATGGCGCCACCATGCAAACAGGCAAGTTCTTTACAAATTAACAACCCAAGCCCGGTGCCTTCCTGATATTTGCCGCTAAGAGTGCCAAGCTGAGAAAATGGTTGAAAAAGTTGTGTCTGTTTATCCGTATTTATCCCCATTCCGGTATCGCTAACTGAAATTTTTATTTCCATTTTTCTATGGTTCAGATAATGACAAACCATGTCAGCCTTTACCTTTACCTCGCCATGACTAGTAAACTTGTAGGCATTGGAAATTAAATTGTTGATGATTTGGGTAAGTTTAATTCCATCGGCAACAATAATCTCAGGGATTTGCGGATCGCACCAAACAGAAAAACGGATTTTCTTTTTGTTAATACCACCAAAAAGTGTTTCAGCATTTACCAGAAGATCATTAAAATGCAAGGGTGCCCGATTCAGAGTAACCTTTCCTGCTTCCAATTTGGAGAATTCGAGCACCTGATTAATAATTTCCCTGAGATTTTCTCCCGATTTTTTCAAAATATCAACATATTCAAGGTGTTTTGCATCGAGGTCACCCAGGGAGAGCATATCAGTCATTCCCAAAATTCCTGTCAGAGGTGTGCGAATCTCGTGGCTCATTTTCGCAAGGAAGGTTTGCTTGAATTTTGCCGATTCCTCAGCCAGAATGATCTTTCTTTCCAGTTCGGTCTTTTTCAGATTTTCGCTAAGGTCTTCAATCAGCAATATGGCATTATCTACTCTGTCTTCTTCCATTACCGGGGTTATAATCAGGCGCAGAAATTTTTCATGGTGCTGATTAAGGGTAAGCATATAACCTTCAAGGGTAACCGGCTTACAACTCAATATTACAGAATTGATAATGTCTAATACCTCAGGCTTAAAAAGATCAGATACCTTATTTCCAGTAATAAGGTTTTGCGTTAATCCAATCAGATTTGAAAAGAAATTATTGGCACCCGAAATGATCCCGTTTCGATTGATCTGAATAATGCCAACCGGAGTATTTTCCACGATAAGCCTGTATTTGTTTTCATTTTCTGCCAGAGCCACCATAAGCGCCTGATTTTTATTATGGCTTGCATACAGTTCATCGAGCAGGCAATTGAGTTCACTGTTAATATGCTGGTATTCCTGGTTCTGTTTTTCAATTTTCTCGTAATTGCTGGTTATTCGCTGCACAAAAATATTTACCAGAAAAATATTACCCATCCCTGCAATCAGGATAACCAGTGCTTCGATGAACCAGGTGAACGGATTATTGGTGTATTGCTCAAGATCGAACCTGTAACTTAAAAACCCTGATGTGTATAAAACCCCAAAAACCGCATAAATTCCGAGCATAACCCCCATTGTTTGTATGGCTCGCCTTTGCCCGGTTTGAAATGAAATAAGAATTGGCAATCCAAGGACAAAAAACTTCGCCGCGGCCAGATATCCGTAGGACAGGAAGGACGTTATGAGAATCAATACAGTAACGAATATCAGAAAATTCACTTTAAATCCTGCTGACAGCCCTTTACGGAAAGGAAAAACCAAATTGAAGGCAATGATGCATGAAAGTGCAGTGATTGTTGAAACATTAAACCCGGAATTGATGCCCCTGATTAACAGAAAAAAGAAAATTATTGTGCCTAAGGATGCAACAATGCCATAAGTATAGTTTATGATCCTATCCTGCAGTTCAAGAATCTTGTAGTGTTTTTTTTTGGTGAATGCCATTGTATGGTATTAAAACAAGTGCCGATTAATCTGATAAGGAAGATTAGGTTCTTCACCCAATCTTCCCGCTATTCAGAAGGTCATCATTACTTACTTTGTTGTTTTTTTTCAATAATGTGTTTTGTCAAATCAAAATTTTTCGTAACCCTTATCCAGCTTGTCTCCCATTTCAATGTTTACGCCATTGGATGTCTTTACTGGTTTTATTCCTCTATCATTTTTGTGCCAGCCATTGGTATGAACTTTGGTTTTCTTAACACCCTGCTGCCTTTTAACGTTACCCGCTGAACTTGCTTCCAAATCAATTTTAAAATAAGAGATCATATCGAGGAGCTGGTCGGCTTGTTTGGAGAGCTCTTCGCTTGATGCGGTAAGTTCTTCGGCCGCTGATGCATTCTGCTGAGTTACTGAGTTAAGCTGGTGAATTGCTGCATTTACCTGCTCAGCACCTGAGTTTTGTTCTATGCTTGCAGCAGTAACTTCCTGAATCAGTTGGGTTGTTTTTCTTATTTCGGGCATGAGGCCTTGCATAAGGGCCCCCGCTTTTTCAGTAACAGTTACGCTATTTGAGGCAAGACCGGTAATTTCGTCGGCTGCATTTTTTGTAGTTTCGGCCAGTTTCCTTACTTCAGCTGCCACCACTGCAAAACCTCTTCCGTGCTCACCGGCCCGGGCAGCTTCAACTGCGGCATTAAGAGCCAGAATGTTGGTCTGACGGGCTATTTCGGTAATCAGGTTAATTTTCCCTGCAATTCCTTTTACCGACAAAAGACTCTCCATGGCCCCTTTGCTAACCTCTTCAATCCCTGTGAGCACTTTCTGGGCAATTTTCTCGGTCTCCATAGCATTGTCGGTAGTTTGACGCACGTTGGCAGTCATCTCTTCCATTGATGAGCTCACTTCCTCAGCCGATGACGCCTGCTCGGTGCTTCCTTCGCTAAGAATTTCGGCGGTTGAAAGCATTTGCTGACTGGCGGTTGCAACGTTATCAGCCCCCGATAATACACCACCAAGAATTTCTCTCAGTTTTTGGGTAAGAGTTTCGAGGGAGCGGGCCAGCTGACCTATTTCATCTGTGCTTTCGGTATGGTCGATAGTGGCATTGAGATTACCCTCAGCTACTTCTTCAACTGACTGAATGGTGCGAAGTATAGGCCTGGTTATTTTTCGTGAGATGTAAAGGATGATGATAGAAACAATGCCTATGCTCAGCAAGCCAATAAATGCTATAAAAACCAGCAGGGTTCTGAGTTCTGCATTTACCTGTTTCAGGGGAATTTCGGCAAGAATTGACCAGGTTTGGTCTGCCTCATCAAATGTTATCGGGATAAGGGTGCGAAGTTTTTGGTCGGTTCGGGTATCGCGGGCAATATAATTTCGGCCGTTTGCTACTGCATTTATGGCTTCTCCCGAACCTTCAGAAATCGTTTCACCCAGAGGCCTGCCAATAAATTCTTCATTGATATGGCCGGTAAAGTTAAGGTCGTGCGAAACAATGGAGGCTACACCGGTTTTGAACAACTTAACATCTTTAACCAGATTGCTGAGCCTGGTCAGGTCAATGTCAATACCAATTATACCAATTACTTTGTTGTTTTCCATAATAGGCATCGTAACGCTGGTAATTAGAAGTTCATCATCCTTATTCCCGGTAAAAGAATAAATATAAGGAGCCAGGATGGTTTTCTTTTTATTTTGCTTTGGAATTAAAAAATAATCTTCTTCATAGTCGTCTATTTCGCAAACCTCGCGTTCAATTGAATTTCCTGATTTGTAGAATGTAAGATTAAACCGGCCCTCGGTTTTACTATAATCGGGGTGGTTTATAAAAAGTTTGTCCTTACCATCAAGTGCGTTTTCATCCCACAATGTCCATACCGCCAAATATTCTTCGTTGCTGGCAAGGGTTCTTTTCATAATGGTTTGAAAATCTTCCCTGTTAAAGTTGTCCCAGGTTTTCATTTCCACCAATGCTTCCCCAAGTGTTTCTACGGAGTAAAAGGCACGATCGATATAGTTTTTAACCTTTAGGGCAATCTTTTCTGACTGATGGATTGCCACATCATCAGCAATTTTATTGGCTTTTTGCGAAGTTTGAATGCCAATGAACACCAGTACAGCAACATTTGTAATAACAACTGCACTTAGAATACTAACAATAAGTTTACGGGTTATGCTTTGTTTATTGCCGGAGGCATATCCAAAGGCTGAGTTTTCTTTCTTCATGTGATTTTATATTTAGTGTTGGATAATGAAATCGTTATTATTGTGAAGATGATTTTTTTTGGTTTTTTGTGAACAAGGGCTGTTTCTATACTCTGCATTAAAAAAGTACGGAGAGCACAAGGAAAGTCCTTTGGTCGTATGGATTAATGGCAAAGGTTCCTTTTACCGGCAGGGCAAAATTCTCGGTTACCTTAATGGTTTTCTCGGCACTAAAGCCAATATTTACAACTGCAAACTTTTTTGCATAGAAGCTTTTCCAGGGTGTAACACCGGCAAAAAGGGCAAGTGGAATTTCATTTACAGCGAAAGAATAGGCTGCTTCGAAATAGGATGAAAAAAGACTTTTTTGATCTTCATTAAGGTCGGCGCCATAAACAAATGTTCCCCAGGTTAGTTGCAGCGGGAAAGTTTCTGAAATCTGCCACTCAGCGATCGCCTCAAAAGCATGACCGGTGGTTTTGGGTTTAAGATCGAAAAAACGGTAATCAGTTTCGCTGGTTATGGTATAATAATCCGTTACGGTGAAGGTAAAGTTGTTAAGACTTAAAGAAACGAAAAGATCTATCTCGTTAAAAAAATTGCCAACAGCAAAACTTCCCCAGGCACCGGCCGATAATTTTTCACCTAAACCGGTGAATGTAACCGATGGCTGCAGATTTAAAGTAGGACTGAATAACTGTCCCCGCCATAAATAAGATGAAACTACCTCGGTATCGATGTTGATCCCATTCTGGCTTTTCACATTCAGTACCGGGCCAAAGGCCAGTATGGCGCCGGCAAACAGTATTACTATAATTTTTCTCATAATGCTCTCTTTTGGTGTTAAAGGTTTTTTTATAAAAACACGAAATATCGTGGGTTATTTATATTGTATTGAAAAACAAACGTTTTCATCAAACAGACTTAGCACATTCAGAATATAAATAGTTCCTGAATCTGATTTTGCAATACCATAAATCATTGGGCTTCCTTCGAAAAATTTTGAATCATCGCCAGAAATAATCTCACTTTCTGAAATTTTTAAAACCGCCTTCACAGTATCAACCATAAGACCATATTTAGAAGGTTTATCGTTTTTGTCCAGATTCAGGACAATTACACAGGTATTCTCATCCATCTCGCGGCTTTCAAACCCAAATTTTAACCTTGTATCATACACAGGAATTTCCAGACCGCGAAGGTTTACAACGCCTTTTATGGTATCAGGAAAATCTGGTTTTTGAATAATGGGCTTCATTTTTAAAATCTCCTGCACGATTGCCACATCAACGGCAAATTCATTTCCTTCGAGCAAAAAGGTAAGGTAGGTGGTATTGGACTGGTTTTCTGAAAATGACGATGTATTCATTGTGCGAATTATTTGCACACAATGATTTCAGCAAACGTGCCAATGTTTGTAAGTATTTATTATACAAAATCTTATGTCCATATCATTTCCGGGGACACCTACTGTAAAGGTCTGAAATTTCAGAAAGACACGAAATATCGTGGATTATACTGGTCGTTCAATCCCCAGTTTTTTCATTCTCGATTCGAGGGTCGATGGGTTGATCTGTAATAATTCGGCAGCGCCACCACTTCCTCTTACTTTCCAGCGGGTGGCTTTTAATGCGGCAACTATGTGGGATTTTTCATTCTCTTCGAGCGGTAGAATCCTACCCTGAACAGGTTTGGGAGATGACCCGGCTTCGAACCATTGGCCTATTTCCAGTTTATTGCCTGGGCTGAGAACATGGGCACGTTCCACAAGGTTTTCGAGTTCCCTTATATTTCCGGGCCAGTGGTAATCCATCAGTTTCTCCATGGTTTTTTTTGGAATCATGGTAATTGCCTTGCCCGACCTTCGGTTCAGGATGCCCAGAAAGTGTTCAACCAGAAAAGGAATGTCATCCTTATGGTCGCGCAAAGGTGGAATATGTATTGGCAAAATATTGAGCCTGTAAAAAAGATCGCTTCTGAAACTACCTTTTTCCACTTCCATAGCCAGGTCTCTGTTAGTTGCCGCAATAAGGCGAAAATCGGTGTTAATAATCCGGTTTCCACCCAGACGTTCAAACTCATTTTCCTGCAAAACCCTGAGCATTTTAGGTTGCATGGCAAGGGGGAGTTCCCCGATTTCATCGAGAAAAAGCGTTCCCTGGTGGGCCAATTCAAACTTGCCATATTTTAGCTTTGCTGCTCCTGTAAAGGCGCCTTTCTCGTGCCCGAAAAGTTCACTTTCGATAAGACTCTCGGGAATGGCTGCGCAATTAATGGTTACCATAATTTTATCGGCCCGGTGGCTCAGCGCGTGAGCAGTGCGGGCAAACTTTTCCTTCCCCGTTCCGGTTTCGCCAGTGAGTAATATAGATGTGCTGGTGCGGGCAACCTGCTCCAGTTGCCACAAAACCTGGCGTATAAGCTTGCTCTGTCCAATAATTCGGGAAGAAAAACTGGGTTTTATAAGTTCACCTTTTAATTGTATATTTTCCTCCTCGAGTTGTTGTTTTAGGTCAGCAATTTCGTTGTAGGCTTGTTGCAATTTTTTATTCTGGCTGAGAAGATCGTTTATCAGGGTAATATTTTTTTTTCGCAGTTCGCAGGTTTCAAAAGCATTATCCAGTGTTTGTTTCATGTCTTTTATATCCCAGGGTTTTAGAAGGTACCTGAATATTCCGCCCTGGTTAATGGCATCGAGCATGGTTGCATTATCGCCATAAGCTGTAAGAATAATAATAATAACGCCGGGATGCTCATTCTGAATTAGTTTGGCAAGCTCAAGACCGGTGATTCGTGGCATCCGCTGGTCGGTAATCACCACTTTTATCCCTTCATTTTTAATAGCTGAAATTGCCTGGGTAGGGTCTTCAATGGTTATAATATCATACCATTTGCGAAGGGCAACCTGAAGGGTTACCAGATTTTCTGCTTCATCATCTACATACAAGACCTTTTCCATAATTACGAGTTTTTTGGCAGAAAAATGGTAAAGGTAGTACCTCTGTCTGTGTTCGATGTAAATTCGATCTCACCCTTATGGTCATTCACGATTCCAAGGCTAATGGATAGCCCGAGCCCTGTACCTTGCCCTACAGGTTTGGTAGTGAAAAATGGATCGAAAATCTTATGATGCAACTCGGGTGGAATGCCCGGCCCGGAGTCGGTGATGGTTATTTTGAATGAATCTTTATCAGGAACAAATTCCGTGGAAATATCAATCTGGCCCGCACCTTTTATGGCCTGAATAGCATTAAGAATAATATTGAGGAAAAGTTGGCCAAGCTTCCCTGGGTAACAGCGCAGCTGGTCGTCGGGGCAAAAATTTGTGGTAATTCTAATGCGTTCCTTATACCTGTTAAAAAGAATGGTAAGGGTTGACTTAATAATTTCGCTGAGACTTGCCAGATGCTTCAATTCATCATCCATCCGCGAAAAAGTGCGTAACCCCTTCAATATATTAATGGTTCTGTCAACACCAGTACGAATGGAACTCATTAGCAAAGGAATATTTTGGACAGATTGGCCAATATCCTTGCTACTTCCACAATTTTCAAGCAATTGACCAATCGCTTCATGATCCGTTCTTTCTCCCAGTTCCCTGAGGGCATCAATTATTTCATCTATCTCCATTTCCAACCCTGTAACCCCGCTACTGATAAAATTGATAGGATTATTTATCTCGTAAGCAATACCCGATGTGAGCACTCCTATTGATGCCATTTTTTCCGATTGCACAATAAATTTCTGGGTTTCGCGAAGGTTGTTCAGGTTTTTTTCCAATTCATTTTTTTGTTCCACAATAAGCTCATTTTTCTCCCTAAAATCTTCATTAATTGCAGTAAGCTCTTCATTCATGGCTTGTAATTCCAAAGTTTTTTCGGCTACCAGGGATTCAAGATGATTTTGATAATTTAATAGTTCAAGTTCGGATTTCTTTTTTTGGGTAATATCACGCAAAATAGCCAATATAAGTTCCTCTCCATTTATTTTTAGGGAATTGAGGCTTATAGAAACATCAAACAAACTTCCGTCGGTACGTTTATGCTGCCAGTCGAAGGTTTTTGATTGGCCTTCAATGGCCCCGCAGATAATCCTTTCGGCCTTTTCTTTTGATGGAATTCCATCGGGCTGCATCAGGGGGCTCACTTCCCAGGGGTATTTGCCTATGAGGAAGCTCGAAGGACAGTCGAACAAGGCAAAGGTGTGCTTATTACAGTCGAAATACTTATAGTCTTTGAGCAAAACCAATGCATCGTGAGAATTTTCAAATAGCAGACGGTTCTTTTTCTCTTTTTCCTGTAAGGTTTTGTTTTGATTTTCACTGGATATATAGTTTTTAAACAATGCAGTGCTGAAATAATTGCCCACAATCAGCAAGGAAAGGGAAGAAAAAAACATTATGGCAATACCCGCAACCCAGCTCGAAAATCGAAGGGCATATGCTTCAATATCGTAACCAAAAGTTATTAAATCATGGGCGTGCAGATAGCCAAACAATCCATATATTACCACAAGTATAACCAATACTACTAAAGTTTTTCGCAGGGGAAGGATAAAGGAAAGAAAAACCGGTAATGCTGCTGCCAATATCTTAACGTTTGCAAATAACCCTAATGTATAGAAGTTGGCAATGATAACAACAAAAAAAACCGCTATAACGGTAAGTGATTTAATTGCAGATGAAAGATATTTTCTGAATAAGGCGATAAGAATTAATACTATGCCCGAAGCGGAGTAAATAATAAGGTTTCTTACGCTTATTGACCCATATTGGAAAGAAACAAAAAACAGAAAGGTTATGACAAAAAACGCAACCAGTGAAAAGATAACCAATGTATAATTTAATACTGTGTTTCGCAAAGCATAAATATCTTGCGACCCTTTAACATTCTGGTATTTTGCTGTATTAATCACCATTTTTCTCTACTTAGTTTTGCCCCTGCAAACTGTTGTTGTTTCAATCATTATTGAAAGGAAATTTATTTAGCACTCTGAAAAAATCTTCCTTTTTAAGTGGTTTTGTAAGGTATTCATCCATCCCCAGATTCATATATTTTTCGTGGTCACCTTCGAAGGCATTGGCGCTTAAGCCAATAATAGGCGGAAGGGTCTTAAACTTTTTCCTCAACCGGTGGGTAGCATCAATGCCATTTACCACCGGCATCTGAATATCCATGAGTATAAGATCGAACTGTCCGGGTTCATATATATCAATTACTTCCTGCCCATTGGATGCAATGGTAATTTTATAGCCCAGTGAGCCCAAAAGGAGTGAAAACACCTTTTGATTGGTGGCTTTGTCTTCGGCCAATAAAATGCGAAGATTTTCAGGAGCCTTATTGAGCGCATCAGGTGGAGTCTTATCGTGCAAAGTCTGAGTGGCAATTTGGGCTCTGAAGGTAAACCAGAAACTACTTCCTTTACCTAATACGCTTTCTACCCCGGTTTCTCCACCATGCAACTTTGCAAGTTCGCGACATATTGACAACCCAAGTCCGGTACCTTCAAACATTCGCGTATCCTGATCATCAATTTGGGTAAATGGAGAAAATAGCATACTTTGTTGTTCTGGTGATACGCCTCTGCCTGTATCTGTCACTACCATTTTAATCATCAGGTAATCTGAATTTTCAGGGACGGGCATCAAATGAGCCGAAAGGGTAATGCTTCCTGTCTCAGTAAATTTTACAGCATTGGAAATCAGGTTATTGATAATTTGCATCAATCGTACCTCATCTGCAACTAATATGGAAGGAATGTTGTTGTCGATCTCTGTCTTTAAAATTATATCCTTCCTGCAAATACTGTTGAATAGCTTCTGTGCCTTGTCTACCAGATTTTTGAATGGGAAAATACTACTCTTAAGGGTAACCCTGCCAGCTTCAATTTTCGAAAAATCGAGTACCTGATTAATAATTTCCCGAAGGTCTTCACCCGATTGTCGCAAAATCTCGAGGTATTCCTGCTGCTGTGGGTCAAGGTGAGTGTTTCTGAGTATTTCCGTCATTCCCATTACACCGGTTAAGGGAGTTCTGATTTCATGGCTCATGTTGGCCAGAAAGTTTTGTTTGAAACGGGCCGATTCCTTCACCAAGGCTATCTGCTTGCGCAATTCTTCCTGCTTTATATTGTAAGTGAGATCTTCAATAATCAAAATGCAGCCATCCAGTGCACCCCTTGACATGATGGGAGTGAGCTGAACTCTTACTGGTATTTCGGCAGAATGATTTGGTGATTGAAAATTATCAGTGTAAAAGGATGATTTCTTTGATTCAAAGAGTGATTCGATGGATTGGGCAAGCTTATTATCCGAAACGTGGCTATATTTACTGCCAATGATTTGATCCCGGCTAATGCCTGCTATACCGGCAAAACACGAATTGCATTGTGTAATGATGCCTTTGGGGTCAATGTGGGCAATGCCATGCGGAGAATTTTCAAAAATGAGTCTGAACTTCTCTTCCTGTTTTATCAGTTCCTGGTTTTGCTCCAGAAGGTTATTGATAAGGTTAATATTTTTTTGCCTTAAATCGTATGTTTCATACGCACTATCGATTGTTTGATTAATGTCGCGCAAATCCCAGGGCTTGAGCAGATAACGGAAAATCCCCCCTTGATTGATGGCCTGCATCATAGCATCATTATCGTCGTAGGCTGTAAGGATAATAATAATAACGGAGGGGAAGTGTATATTAATGCTTTTCGACAATTCGAGCCCGGTCATTTTTGGCATGCGCTGGTCGGAAATCACCAAATTGATATTTTCCTGTTCAATAAGCCCAAGTGCAAGCATAGGGTCAGAAAGAGTAAATACTTTGAAGCGTTTTCGGAGAGCAACTTCAAAAGTGAGCAGATTATGTTCTTCGTCGTCAATATAAAGCAACTTACGCATCAGGTTATAGTTTTGATAAAAATACGATAAAATTGGCCCCCTTGCCTTCTTCGGATACAACTTGTATATCGCCGTGATGCTCCTGAGCAATACTGAGAGAAATTGGCAGCCCTAACCCGGGGCCATGTGAATTTTTTCTTGTGGTGAAAAAAGGCAAAAATATCTGCTGGTGAAGTTCGGCTGGTATGCCCCGACCTGTATCAGCAACCGAAACGATAAACCTCTGCTCAGGCTCATGGAATTGGGTTGTAATGGTTATTTCCCCCTCGTTTTCTATGGCATCAATGGCATTGAGCACCAAATTCATAAACAATTGCCCCAGTTTCCCGGGAAAACACATGAGCATATCGTTTGAACAGTATTCTTTCCTGATTGTAATATGGTTAGTATATTTATTTCTTAGAAGCACCAGCACTGAATCGATTATCTCGCTGATACTGGCCGGATACATCTCTGTATCTTCCATTCGCGAAAACATCCTGATACTCTTAATAACTCCTGTGGTTTGCTCAATTCCGGCCCTTATGGCATTGAGCAATGCAGGAATATTGTATAGGGCCTCATCAAGATTTCTGTCGGTAAAAACTGTTTCCACCAGGGCCTGCTGTTCAGGACTTAACTTTGGATAGCACTCCTGCCGCAACTTATTAATACTCTGGAGCAATTCTGCCAGTTCCATTTCCAGGCCTATGATGCCACTGCTTATAAAATTAACCGGGTTGTTGATTTCGTGTGCAATCCCCGAAGTAAGTACACCTATAGAGGCCATTTTCTCTGTTTGTACCAGCTGTTTTTGAGCTGTGGTAAGTTTTTCAAGTACCTCTTTCAGATTTTCACTCTGGGCAATAAGCTGTTCGTTGGCAACCATCATCTCCTCATTCATGGCCTCCATCTCTTCATTGGCATAGTGAAGTTCGCGGGTATGCCTGTCGACAAGATCTTCGAGGTTATGCTGGTAATCCAGAAGCTCTGTTTCAGTTCTTTTGCGCTCTGAAATATCTCTCACAATGGCCTGAAGATATGAATCATCGCCCAAATCAATCAGACTCAAACTTATCCATGCATCAAATATGTCACCATTATACTTTACCAGTTTCAATTCAAATAATTGCGGCTCTCCAATTAATGCTTTCGAAAGAAAAAACCGCACTATCTGGAAAGAACTTGTTCCATCTGGCTGAAAAGGCGGGCTAATTTGCCATGGAGAATTTCCGATAAACAGATGCCTGGGGTATCCAAAGATTTTGATGGTTGCTTCGTTGCAATCGAAAATCTGATTGTTTCTTATAAGAAAAATACCATCGATGGAGTTTTCGAAGATAGCCCGGAACTTATCTTCCTTTTCAGCAAGTTTTTTATTCTGTTGCTCAATAATGGCAGTATTGCTAATGATCTGACTGCTTATATAGCTGCCAGCCAACAACATGCCCAGGGCAGAATAAATCAGCACCATAATGCCTATAACCCAGCTGAGCCCACTTTTGTTATACCCCGTTACATCAATTGACAGTTTTATGACTCCGGTATAATATAAATAACCGCTGACAGCGTAAATAATCACGAACACCATCAATACATAAAGGGCCCGTTTTAAATCAACCAGCATTAAGATTAAAAGAGGAAACACGGTAATATAAACCTTTGCATTGCTTAGCAGACCCAGGCCATAAAAGGTGGCTGCGGCAACAAAAGTAATTATGATAAACATAGTGGCTGCTTTCTGTAACACCGAAAACCGTTTCCTGAAAAAAGTAAGACCCAAAAAAAGGGCTGTTGCCATGACCCGTGCCCATAAATCTATGGGCTTGTTGAATTCTCCCTGCGCGGAGTTTATAATAATCAATATAATGTTTGCAACCCCAAAAAAACTGAAAGAAAGGAGGGCAAAATCTATAACCCTTGACCGGAGATAATCAATATTACGAATACTTATTTCCCTGCTCATGGCTCATCAGAATTGGTGAGGATTCTGTAACTGCAAATGTAGCAGATATTTTAGGAGTTAAAACAAATGGAAAAGTTTTCCACATTTGTTGTAAATGCAGAAAAATCTCTGAAAAATATTAACCCATATAATGTTAAACAGATGAATTGGGATAAAACCCCTCCTTGGCTTTAGCAAGTGCTGAATGAAACTCTTCCTTCAATTCATTGAAAGTATCCTTCACTGAACTGATTTTGGTAGCCAGGTAAGCATTAGAACCGGCAAAGGCGTATCCATTTTTCATGTTTCCTTTGTAGGCATTATAGAGGGCAGTAATAATACAATAGGGGCTGCTGGAAACATCGCAGGTTTTAATACAATGAAACGGACATTTGATGGGGGTTTTTAGTCCTTCCCTTACCTTTTCAATAAATCCGTTTTTTACAGCACGGCCAGGCATACCCACAGGGCTTTGGATAATCTCAATATCTTCTTCGCGGGCATCAATATATGATTGCTTAAAGGCATCAGATGCATCACATTCCTGGGTGGTTACGAACCGGGTACCCATCTGTACGCCACTGGCCCCTTTCTGAAGAATATTGTAAATATCTGCACCTGTATAAATACCGCCTGCTGCAATTACAGGTATTGGTTTGCCATATTTTTCTTCGTAATCACGGGCTACTTCAACCACCTCCGGGATGAGCTCTTCAAGGCTGTGTTTGCTATCGGCAAGTTGCTCCTTCTTAAAACCAAGATGACCACCGGCTTTCGGGCCTTCCAATACAATGGCATCCGGCAGGTAATCAAACATCGATTTCCATTTGTCGCAAATAATTTTTGCTGCCCTGCCCGACGAAACAATAGGAACCAATTTCGTAACGCTTTGCGAATCGAGAAACTTTGGCAGGTCGAGGGGAAGCCCGGCTCCTGAAAATATTATATCTACCTTTTCGGCGATTGATGTTTTTACCAAATCGGCAAAGTTGGTCATCGCCATCATTACATTTACCCCAATTACCCCTTTGGTTTTTTCCTTTGCTTTTCTTATCTCTGTTTTAAGTCCTTCAATATTGGCTTCAATGTAATCGAGCGCCGGATTGCGATGCACAAGGCCAAGCCCCGCTGCCGATATTACACCTACTCCACCCTGGTTGGCAACTGCCGAAGCAAGCCCCGACATTGATATTCCTACCCCCATTCCGCCTTGTACTATGGGCACCGGCACCAGCAAACCACCTATATTTAACTCTTTAAACATATTAGTTTTGTATTTAATTTAAACGGGTGTAAAAATAGATAAATAAACCGGCAATATTTTCAGTGTAATAACGGGTTTTGTATTAAATAGCCGGTAAGTACAGTTTTTCTGCCACAATTACACTCTAATCTGATAATTGCTTATACTAAAGTCCATTTGTTGTTGATTTAAAAAATTTAATGATGACAGAAATTGCAGAATGGAAAACTAAGCCTTAGTTTTGCCTTACAGCTAATAATGTTGACAACTGACCCGGTGAAATCTTATGCAACAGCACTACAATGTATCATACAGTTACAATGGCACCTTCGAGGGGCTTTTGTGTGTGGTATTCGATGCCTTTGCGCATAAGCGGGAACCTGTTTCAATTGCCACAAGCGTTACATCAATGCCCGATCTCTTTGTCGAAAACCTGCAGATTAAAACAGACGATGCCCGTGCAGAGCGCGTGTGGCAGGGGCTTATAAAGCACTCATCGGCCCGGAATGCACGACTGGTATACATGGCCTACCTTTCTGAGTTGCCGGGCATTGAAATGCTCTTGTGGCGCTACCTGAAAAAGATATTCACATCGTCCCACAACTTCTTTTACCAGAATATGCTCGACGACGATGTGATGCAGATGGCACAAACCGTCCGCAAGGTGCAACGCGAAATGCACCGTTTCCTGGGCCTGGTGCGCTTTCAGAAAACTGCCGATGGTATGTTCTTCGCCATTATCGACCCCGATCATAACATCCTGCAGTTGCTTGGCAATCACTTCCGCAGCCGCTATGCATCGCAACCCTGGATTATTTACGACACCAAACGATCGTACGGAATATACTACGATTTAAAGCAGGTGCAGGAAGTATATATTGAGAACCCTGCTATTGATATGCAGAGTGGCCGTATTGATGCTCCTGCCCGCGATATGGATGAAGACCGTTTTCGCAAACTCTGGCAAACCTATTATGGCTCCATAAGTATAAGCGAGCGGGCCAACCCCAGGCAAATGCTCCGCATGATGCCCCGCCGCTACTGGAAATACCTGCCCGAAAAAGATGACAGTTTTTCGCCTTAGTTGCAAAACAGATGATTCTTACAATGACCAATCGTACTTTAAGGAAGTTCCCTTCTGCCGGCCACAGCCCTCATTACTGCATACCTTCCAAAACGGTTTCTTATTTTGTCTATTGCCTGATAAAGGCTTACCATCTCGGGTGTATCTTCAAACATGTGCAGTTGCTGCGAGCCTCCCACCAGATGGCTCAGGCGAACCCCTACCAGGCGTATGAGCATGCGCCGGGTATAGAGCCGTCTGAACAAGTCCTTTGCCTCCTGTATAATTATATGATCGAAGGCTGTGTAGGGAATACGTTTTTGCAGCGTGTGGGTGTCGAAGTTGGCATACCGAATTTTCAGGGTGATGCAGGCAGTAAGTTTGTTTTTACGGCGCAGGTCGTAGCAAAGCCCTTCAACCATGCTGGTAAGCAGGTTGTTGATACCTGCAATATCAATGGTATCCTGTTCAAAGGTGTGCTCGGTGCTTATTGATTTGCGTTCCCACTGCGGATATACAGGCGTATTGTCTATACCCCGGGCCCGTCTCCATATTTCAATACCGTTTTTTCCCAGCAGCCGTTCGAGCATTTCCATGGGCATTTGCTGTAGCAGCCCCACCTTATCGATACCCAGGTTGCGCAGGTTTACATAGGTTTTCTCTCCGATCATGGGTATTTTGCGTATAGATAGGGGAGCCAGAAAAGGGATGATGGCAGGCTGCTCAACGTAAAGCTCGCCATTGGGCTTGGCCTCGCCGGTGGCTACCTTGGCCACCGTTTTATTGGCCGACAGGCCAAAACTGATGGGAAGGCCTGTTTCTTTGATAATGGTTTCGCGAAGTTCGTGGGTCCATTTCAGACTGCCAAAAAAGCGGTCAATCCCCGTAATATCAATATAATGTTCGTCGATAGATGCTTTTTCATACATTGGCGCTTTTTCGGCAATAATATCCGTTACCATATTGGAGTATTTGCTGTACGATTCCATGTCGCCCCGTATCACCACGGCATCGGGACATAGCTGAAGGGCCATTTTCATGGACATGGCCGAGCGCACTCCGTAGTGGCGCGTTTCGTAGCTGCAACTGGCCACCACCCCCCGCCCCGACGTGCCCCCGATAATCACCGGCCTCCCCTGCAAACTGCTGTTGAGAAGCCGCTCTACCGACACGAAAAAGGTGTCGAGGTCGAAGTGTACTATCTGACGATTATTGGTTTCCATGGATTGATTGGGGGAATGAATTCAGATTGTCATACAATCAATAATTACGTCACCAATCTAATCAAAAATCAGTACCTTTGTACAATAGTTTTGTTAAATTCTGCAATATCTTAAAATACAGAGCCCCATGGAAATCTATTTTGCATCTAACCTGAAACTGTTGCGCAAACGCCGCAAGCGCACCCAGGACGATGTGGCCTTTACCACCCAGATAAAGCGCCCCACCCTCAGCGGCTACGAAAACAGTGGCGTACTGCCCAGCGTGGAAAACCTTCTTACCCTGTCTGATTATTTCGGGGTAGCTGCCGACACACTGCTGCGGGTCGACCTGTCGATATTATCGGAGTTTCAACTTTCGCAGCTGGAGCGGGGCAGCGATGTGTATGTGCGGGGTAGCAACATACGGGTACTGGCCACCACTGTTGATAAAAACAACCGCGAAAACATAGAAATGGTGCCCGAAAAGGCTAAAGCCGGCTACACCACCGGGTTTGCCGACCCCGAGTATATCAGGGAATTGCCGCGCTTTCAGCTCCCCTTCCTGTCGGGCAATAAGAAATATCGCTGTTTTCAGATCAGCGGCGACAGTATGCTGCCCATCCCCGACAAAGCATGGATAACCTGCGAGTTTGTACAGGACTGGAATAGCATAGCGAGCGGACAGCCTTACATCGTCCTGACACTAAACGACGGAGTGGTGTTCAAGATTGTTGAAAACCAGATGCAGGAGCGCGGAGTATTGCGTTTGTACTCCCTCAACCCCATTTATCAGCCCTACGATGTGGGTGTAGCCGATGTGCGCGAAGTGTGGCGTTTTCGTCACTTTATTTCCGAGGAGCTGCCCGGCGATGGGTTGCCGCAGCAAAGCCTGGCCCGCATGGTTATGGAACTAAGAAAGGATGTGGACGAAATAAGGTCGAAAATGGCATGATATTTTATGCTACACAGCCTGTATAAAACAAAGATGAGCCAAAACCGTTGTTTTGTGCAATCCTTTTCAACCCGATTATTTTGTAAATTTGCCGCTAAAATCAATACGATTATTGTCTGACCCATTAAAGCCCAATGATATGAAGAAATTAATAAGACTCCCTCTGGTGGCACTGCTTGCTCTGCTGGCTATCTCCTTCACCTCCTGCGACGATGGGAAAGTAAATGTTTTTTCGGTGGAAGATGACATTGCCATGGGCGAACAACTTACACAGGAAATCCTGGGCAATCCCACCGAATATCCCATCCTGAGCAAAACCCAGCATCCCGAAGCTTATGCCTATGTAAACCGCATACGTAATGAAATACTTGCTTCGGGCAATATTCGGTTTAAAGACCGTTTCAACTGGGACATCTATATTATCGATAAAGACGTTTTCAATGCTTTTGCCATCCCCGGAGGCAACACTTTCTATTACACAGGTCTCATAAAGTTTCTCGATGATGAGGCTTCACTTGCCGGTGTTATGGCCCACGAAATTGCCCATGCCGACCGGCGCCATTCAACAAACCGTCTTACCAAAATCTATGGTTTCCAGATTGTAGCTTCACTATTGCTGGGAAGCAACCCTACACTTACGAAACAGATACTTGCCGACCTGGCCGTTGCCGGCTCTGCCCTTGCCTTTAGCCGTCAGGATGAGTTCGAAGCCGACGAGTTTGCCGTAAAATATTTGTACCCTACTGAAATCGACTCACGTGGTGTGTCTTATTTCTTCCAGAAAATAAATTCCGAACCCACACCAGGCTGGATGGTATACTTCAAAACCCACCCCCCTGATAAAGACCGCATAACTGCTATAAATGAATGGCATACCAAACTGGGTGGCAAAACAGGCAATCTGTTTACCGAAAGGTATCAACAATTTAAGAGCAAGCTGCCCTGATTCAGCAATTCTATTGATTGTTTTCTCTTAATCTGCCCGTATGGTTTCGGATGGATTGAGCCTTATTACCCTTAATGAAAGCATGAATACTGTGGTTATTGCCACCAGCAACACGGTGAAAAGAGGCAGGAAATAAAACCCATAGCCTGGTTCTATGCGGATGGCAAAGGCTGAAAGCCAGTTATCGATAAAATACCAGGCTACCGGCAGCGCAATTGCTGCGCTAACTGCCCACAACACTATATACTCTCTGAACATAAGGGTGAAGACCTGCACCGGCGATGCCCCCAGAACTTTCCTTATGGCAATCTCCTTGCGCTTTTGTGCTGCAGTGTAGGCCGACAATCCCATAAGCCCCAGTATGGTAATGATTATTACCAGAACCGAAAACAGCAAAAATACCATTCCAAAACGCTTTTCGCCCAGATTCTGGCTGTTGTAAAACTCTTCGAGAAAGAAATAGCTGAAAGGGCTTGTGGGAAATATATCTTCAAAGACCCTTTGGGTAACTGCTATTGCAAAAGCTGGCTGTGTATTGCCTGTATCAACGGTTATATACCCTCTGTACCGGCGGGGCGACCTGAAAATCTGCGGTTCGATGGACTGACTGGGCGAAAGCTGGTGGAAATCGTCGGTTACCCCTGCAATGGTATACTCCTCTCGTTCAAGCACTATTTGCCTGCCTATGGCTTCGTCCGGATTGCTAAATCCCATCCACCTTGCGCCACTTCTGTTTAACATGACTCTGTTGCGATCAATGGCACGATTTCCGGCAAATCCTTCCCCTGCTATCATTTCAATTTCCAGCAATCTGAAAAAATCTTCATCGGCCTCGGTTATGCGGTAATTTTTTCCTGATGTGGGGTCTTGCCCTTTTATATATACCCCCCCGCGGTTGTATATATTGGGTTTGCCTGGTATTACCGAAGAAAATGCAGCCCCACCAAATCCTTGTATGGCTGATAATTCATTTTTCAGAGAAATGAGCTTACTGAGCGATGCAGTATCAGTAACCAACGGTGATGAAATAACGAGTTTGTGTTCGGGGTTGAAGCCCAGCGGAGTGGACGAAATCAGCCTGTACTGATTATAGATTGCCGTTGTGGCAGCAATCAGTCCGATAGCGATAATAAATTGAAGGGTTACCAGCAACTGGCGGATGGTTTTACGCCCCTTAACCCCAAGTGTTATTCCTTTCAGCTGATCGGCGAGCCTTGAAACCGGAATGCCCGCTGCTGTATAAATACCCGATGATGCAGTGCCGGCAACCAAAGCCAGAAAAAGCATCCAGTACACCCATGTTTGGTTCCATACCATTGCAAGGTCTGGTAATCCGGCAAAACGGAGAAACCAGGGTGCTGCACTCTCGAAAATAAACAGGGCGAACAATATAGCAATCATATTTACCAGCACCGATTCAACAAGCAATTGTGCCATTAGTTGCCATCGTGTTGCTCCTGTAACCTTCCTGATGGTTATTTCGCGGGTTCGCTTCATGGATGTGATGGTAGAAAGGTTGAAAAAGTTGACCCAGGCAATTACCAGAATAAACCAGGCTACAATCTTCAGCAAACGTATAGATGTTACATCGCCATTGGGCTCCAGCTCGTGCATAAGGTTGGAGTATAAATGGATATCTTCAATTGGCTGAAGTTTAAACCCCATTTTTATGCGACCCTGAGCCAGGGCTTCGCCATACACCTCATCCACATAATCCGCAAGTTTCCGGTCAACTTCCTTCGGGTAACTGCCTGGCTTTAGTTTCACGTAGTTGTAGAACCCGCTGTAAATATATCCGTAAAGAAATATTTCCGGATTCTGTTGTTTCCACTCCTGCATCGAAAGCAATATATCGGCCCTGAAGTGTGTGTTGGGCGGGCAGTCTTCGAAAACAGCCACCACTTCGAACGGGGTAGTGTTATTGAAATACATTATACGGCCAATAGGGGGTTCACTGCCAAAATATTTCAATGCAGTACTTCGCGAAATTGCCATTTTCCCTGGCAGGTCGAGAATAAAGTCTTTTTCTCCTTCAATAATATGGATGCCCAGCAGATGAATCAGTTCATTCTCGGCATAAAACGACCGGGTTTCTTCGAAATGCAGATTTTGGTATGAAAAAATCCCTTCCTGGCGAAAAGCCTGTCCCTGCTGTTCCACTTCGGGAAAGTTTTCGAGCATGGCCCGCCCAATAATAGGTGTTGCCGATGCAAATTCAACCATATCGCCACCTTCATCAGACCACCGGGAATAAATAACACGGTAAATCCGGTCGCTGTCGGGTCTGAATGTATCAAAACTTCTGTGAAACCTCACATAATGATTAATGAGAAGCATGGCCGCCAAACCAATGGCAAGCCCCGAAATGTTGATAACATAAAAACCCGCTTTAATATTCAGATTCCTGATTGCTAACCGGATGTAGTATAGCAGCATGGCCGTTAAATTCTGTGTTTTCCCTTATTTAACGAAATATTGTGCCGATTGTTCCAATCTTTTAATCATGAATATTTTACACATTATCCGGCAGATAATGAATGGTTCAACTTCGAACAATTATTGTTCAGAATAGGACAATCTGAATGTCAGGGGTTGTCTTTATTGATAAGCAATCAATACTTACAGCAGTTCAATTTATACCTACACTGTTTTCCTGTAGCGCCACACCGCAAAACCAAGGGCAATGGCAGCATAAATACTCAGCGCCCTGAGCTCGCCTGCCACATCCTGCAAGCCTGAACCCTTTAGCAAAATCATCCGGTTGGCCTGCATGAAATATTTAAAAGGATTGATGATGTTGATTGTGTGAGCCCACTGGGGCATGCTTTCGGTTGGGGTAAAAATTCCACTCATAAGGATAAACATGAGCAGAAAAAAGAAAATGGTGAACATGACCTGTTGTTGTGTGGATGAAATTGCCGAAAGCAGCAACCCAAGCCCAAGTGCAACCAACAGATAGACAAATGCAACCAGAAACAACAACCAAAGGCTGCCAAGCATGGGCAAGCCGAAAACCAGTCGTCCTAATGTAAGGCCAAATGCCAGTTCGAACAGGGCAATTATAAGAAACGGAATAAGTTTACCAATAATAAACTGATACTTTTTTATTGGGGTTACGTTTATTTGCTCAATGGTTCCCAGCTCCTTTTCACGTACAATATTGATGGCTGTAAGAAACATCCCTATAACCGTTACCAGTATAACCAAAATGCCAGGTACCATATATATGGAATAGGTAAGATTAGGGTTATACCAGAACCGATGCGATATATCAATCGGCAACGTAGTGGTCTGGGCCGCAGGGTTCAACCATTCAACAATAAGATTCTGATGAAAAGTGCTGATAATATTTCCTGCATAAACATTTATCAATCCTGCCACCATACCATCGATGGCATTGACCAGCAGCTGAACAGAACCTTTGTTTTCGCGGATGAGTTCCTTTTCAAACCCCGCAGGAATCACCAAAACGGCCCTGGCGCTGTTATCAACCAAAGCATTGAGAGCTACATTTTCAGTTTGCTCGTACCGGACTTTGAAAAACCGGGAGCCTTCAAACCCTGAAACCAATTGTTGCGATGTAGCACTCATATCGTGGTTTACTACTACCAGATTGATGTTCTTCATTTCGAGGGTAGCTGCATTTACCAGTATCAGCAACTGAACCACCGGCAAAACAAAAATCAGCGGCAGCATTGTTTTGTTGCGAAATATCTGGATAAACTCCTTTTGCAATATAAATACAATGGTTCTCATAATTTACTCCAAACGGATTTTGAACTTTTTCACACTCAGCGTCAGCAAAACAATCGTCATCAGTGCCAGCACCAGAATCTCTTTCCATACAAAAGCAAATCCGGCTCCTTTAATCATAATGTTTTTAATGATTATGATAAAGTACCTGGCAGGGATTACGTGCGATATACCCTGCAATATCCAGTGCATATTCTCTATGGGAAAAATAAATCCCGACAACAACATGGTAGGAAGCAACAGGGCGAGCATTGATATAAACATGGCCACCTGCTGTGAATGTGCCATGGTAGAAATAAAAATACCCAGCGAAAGTGCCATGCATATAAAAAGCAGGCTTACGGCCAGCAGTAATGCAGGGCTACCCAATACCGGCATGCCAAACACAAGTACACCCAGCAAAATAATCACCAAAGCATTTATAAAGGCCATACCAATATATGGAGTAACCTTTCCCAATACAATCTGAAAGGGTTTCAGTGGCGATACCAGCAGTACTTCCATAGTACCCTGTTCCTTTTCGCGGGCAATGGAAATAGAGGTCATCATGGCCGAAAGAAGCATCAGTATCAATGCCATGGTGCCGGGCACAAACATGTAAACCCCTTTCAACTCTGCATTGTAGAGCATCCGTACCTGCTGGTCGATGACGATGGGTGGTTTTGTGGTAAGGTTGAGACCTGTGGCATAATCAGAAATAATTGCACGGGCATAACTGGCTACCATATTGGCCATATTTGGGTCTGAAGCGTCGGCAATAATTTGTACCCTGGCCGTTTTATCGCGCACCAGCTTTTCGCCAAAACCGTGTTCAAAAACAATTACCTGACGCGCTTCCCCACTCCTGAACAGGGGTTCAATCTCTGTTTCTGAACCGATATTTGCCACCAGTTTAAAATAGCCCGATGCCGTAAGTTTCTGGCTAATCTGGCTGGTTATTTCATCCTTTGAATGGTCAAGAATGGCAATTTTAGCATCCTTAATCTCGTTGGTAAGCACAAAGCCAAAAAGCAATATCTGCACAACAGGAATTCCAAACAGAATCATCATGCTCCGCAAATCGCGGACAATATGAATGAATTCTTTTTTAACAAAACCAAGGAAAGGAGACATAATGATGCTGACAGAATTTTGAAAATGGTTGTTTGCGTTTTTAGTTAATCTACAATTCAGGATTTACGCTTCCACATTCCGGGCAATTTTTCTGAATACTTCATCGATAGATTTTGCCTGGTAACTTATTTTTAGCTGCTCCGGAGAACCAAGGGCAACAATGCGGCCATCGGTCATGATGGAAACGCGGTCGCAGTATTCGGCTTCGTCCATATAATGAGTTGTTACAAATATAGTGGTTCCGGTGTAGGCCGTTTCGTAAATCATTTCCCAGAATTGACGGCGGGTAACCGGGTCTACTCCACCGGTGGGCTCGTCGAGAAACACAATTTTGGGTTGATGAAAAATTGCAATTGAAAAGGCCAGTTTTTGCCGCCATCCCAACGGAAGCGCAACAATACGCTTATTACGGGCATGTTCTAAACCAAGCCGCTGAAGCAATTGCTGAGCTTTCGCCTTTATCTCAGGGTATGGCATGCCATATATTCCGGCAAAGAACCGAATATTCTCCCATACCGTAAGGTCTTCATAAAGAGAGAATTTCTGGCTCATATAACCAATATTCTTCTTAATCATTTCGGCCTTGTGGTAAACATCGAACCCCGCCACCGATATCTGACCCGAAGTGGGTGTTATCAATCCACACAAAATCCGCATGGCTGTGGTTTTTCCTGCGCCGTTAGCCCCCAAAAAACCAAAAATCTCACCTTCATACACATCAAAATCAAGATGGTCGTTGGCAGTAAAACTGCCAAATTTCTTCACCATATTCCGGGCGCTTATTATAGGGGGCTTAGCTGGCTGTATCATGATACATCAATTCCATAAAACAATCTTCAATATTGGCATTGCCTTCCTTTATCAGGCAATTTTCAAAACCGGCCTTTGCCAGAATTTCTTTCAGGGTATCAGGAGTTGTAAATGATTTTTCAGGAATGTAATGGATGTTTTGCCCGAAAGGATATACTGCATGCGTGCCCTGATGACCCCTTAAAAACCTGATGATTTTGTAATTATCCAGAGTCCGGATGGTGATGATTTTTCTGAAAAAAGAATCAACAATATTCCCGGGTGAGTCAATCCTAAGTACCGAACCATTCTGCATTAAAACCACCCGGTCGCATTGTGTTGCCTCGTCCATGTAGGGCGTGGAAACCATGGTGGTGATGCCTTCCCTTTTCAAACCATTTAGCATTTTCCAGAACTCACTGCGCGAAAGGGCATCTACTCCTGTGGTGGGTTCGTCAAGAATCAATATTTCAGGCTTATGAATCAAGGCGCAACAGAGAGCCAGTTTTTGTTTCATACCGCCCGATAATTTTCCGGCAAGGCGATTCTTGAAGGGGGCTAGTTGTGCATATATTTCGCGGATCAGTTCAAAATCCGGGTCGAATTTCCGGTTAAAGATTGTTGCATAAAAATTCAGGTTTTCTTCAATACTCAAATCATGATACAGTGAAAACCTGCCAGGCATGTAACCCAGAATTCGCCGCAGTGCCTTGTAGTCATTAACTGAATCGAATTTCCCGATTTTTACAGAGCCACGATCGGGTAGCAGCAAGGTTGTTATGATACGAAGAAGGGTGGTTTTGCCTGCTCCATCAGGGCCTATCAACCCGAATAATTCGCCAGGTTTTACTTCGAAACTAACGTCGTTCAAAGCTTTTACACTCCCAAATGTCCGCGATATGTTGCTGATGATTATGTGGTTGTTACCAGGCTCCATGGTTTATACTGGATGGATTACAAGTTCTGTTTGTCTGTTCTGGCATTTTATAAGTGCATTATCTGGGCTAATAATAAATCAAAGATTATGGGGCTATTATTGACTCTGCCGGTGCAAAACCAATCCTGCCTGCAGCGGGCAAATTAAAATTTTGCCTCACCAGGCATTCCAATTTTCAGCCTTCCATCGTTGGATACACTAATTTTTACAGCATATACCTGACTTACACGTTCTTCCTTTGTTTGTATTGTTTTGGGCGTAAATTCTGCCCTTGAAGATATCCAGTTTACTACCCCTTCCAGTTGTTGTAATTCTCCTTGTTCACCATCGTAAAAAACGGTTACTTTTTGTCCAATGGAAATGCCCGACAACTGATTTCCGCTCACAAACACTTTAAGGTCCATTACTGAAAGGTCGGCTATTTTGTATAGCGGTTTACCGGCACCCACAATTTCGTAAGAATTGGCGTAGGTTTCGAGCACTGTGCCCTGCAATGGATTTATAATATAGCAGTTATTCAATTGCTCTTTTGAAATTGCCAGCTGGGCATCCAAGGCCTGAAGTTCGGCCCTGACTGCATTGCGCGATACTTTCGCCGCCTCAATTTGTGTATCAATAAGGGCTACTTTCCCTTCCAGCTCGTCAACTATCTGCCGGGTAGATGCCTGATCGGCCAACATTCTGCGGGCCCGTTCAAGTTCCCGCTGAGTATTATTCCTCTGTATTCCCAGCACGGCTATATTGGCGTCAATATCAGCAAAACGGGCTTGTATGGTCAGTTTGCGTACTTCTATAAGTTTGTGGTTCAATGCAAGGTTAGTGGTATCAACCAGGCCCACCAGGGTTCCTGCATCAACCAGCTGCCCCCTTTCTGCAATATGATACAACAGTTTGCCTGCCACCTGGGCTGAGATAATGGTTTCGCGAACTTCAAAATTACCCCAGGCATCTGCCTGGCTTTCGCCGTTTTTACAAGCCGATAAAGCCGATAATAATAATATGGAGAGAACAAAATACTGTTTCATGAATCAATATTTTTTCAGTTAATAATTTCCGGTTATAATATTGTATTCTGCAATTGCCTGCAGGAGTTTTATTCTCTTTTGTTCGTGACTTATGCGTGCCTGAGCCAGCGCGTTAACATAATGAAGGTACTCGGCGGGGTTTATTACCCCGTTTTGCAATTGCGAACCTGCCGAAGCCACTATTTTTTCCTGGATACTGATTATTTCAGCATCGGCATCAAGGGCTTGTTCCAGTTGCCCTATTTGCGATTGTACGGCAGTAATGGCAGTATTTATATTCTGCTCGAAAAATAAGCGGCGGGAGTCCACCATATCACTTCGTATCAATTGCATCTGCCTTTCATTGCGGGTCTTTTGCCAGTCCCAGATGTTCCAGTTCAAACGGATTCCCGCAATGTAAAAGAAATCGAATTCATCGCTGAGAAGGTTAAATCCAGGCCGGCCATACCCTCCCTGAGCAAAGGCACTTACCCTCGGAAACCTGGCAATTGATGCAAGGCGCGCCGCTGACTGAAGACTCTGCTTTTGCAGATCAAAAAACGAAAGTTCAGGCCTTTTCAAACTTTTAAATACCAAAATTCTATCACCTGGTAATTTAAGTTGTTCAGAGCCGATCTCCTCACCTGTTAGTATTTCAAGAATCTTAATATTTGATTCTACACCCCAAAGTAGTTCTTTTTTTGTCTGGTCCAGTTTCAACAACTCTGCCTTTAGCGCCCATGCAGCGGCCGGCGACTGAGCCCCGTGTGCAATAGCCGCCTCTACAACAGCCAACCGCTGTTCTATCTCACCAATAGTAAGCTGGAGAATGTTCAGATTTTCCAAAAGGGTAAAATGCTGAAAGAAATGGCGATTCACCTGTTCCAACACAGGGTATTTCTGCACTTCGAGTTCCTGTTGTTCAATCTTATTGCGGGTTTCAGCAAGTTCTATCTGCCGGCGGGTCATGCCTCCTTCATATATGGTTTGTTGCACATCAAGGGTAATTCTGTATTGGTCGCGTGCTGGAGATGGAAGGGAAATGCCTGGAAGACTGATACCAATATCAATTACTTCACTCTGATAAGTTGCCTGGGCATTAAGGGTAAGTTGAGGCAGCCAGCCAGGATTCAATATCTGCTGGTTCAACTGATTAATTTTTTGCAGGTCAGAGGCCTGAATTCCAATTGGATGGTTGGATAGAGCCCTCTGGTAACAATCATTGAGTGAAATGGGTTGCTGCGCCTCCACAAGCCGGGCAGCTAAACACAATGAAAGAATCAATAAGGTTTTGCGCAAGTCCATTTTCTAATGGGGTTTAATGGAACGGATTATAAACTCGGCCACCTCTGTTTTCCGGGAATCAAGAAAGGCATCGTAAGCTTTTCTTTCGCCTGAAAAAAGTACCGATTGCATTAAATTGCGACCCAAAAAAGGGAAAACACTTAGAGATACAAGATTTACCATTATTTGCCGGGGCTCAATGGGTCTGATTTTCCCTTGCTCAATGGCTTCCTCAATCAGTGAAATAACCTTTTGTACAGGTAAGCCCGATTTTAAAAAAATGTTGGCCATCCTATGAGGATTCTTGTTGATTTCCTCTATGATGAAAAACGGAATATTGGGATTGTTATTCAGAACATCCAAATAAATAGCTGTAAATTTTCTTATCAGTTCAAACACATCGGTTTCGCTTTCTATAACCTGAAGAATCCGTGGCAACAGCAATCTCCTGATAGCTGTGGAAAAAACTGCTTCAAACAAAAGGTCTTTGGAGCGGTAATAATAGTGCAAAAGTGCCTTATTAATCCCGGCGTTGTCGGCAATTTCCTGCATACGGGCACCTGCTTTCCCTTTCATAATAAACTCCTGGGCAGCAGCTTCCAGTATTTTCTCCTCGGTATTTAAAATATTGTCGGGCACAACAAAGGATTTTAACCAATTAGTTTAACCATTTGGTTAAGCTTAGGCAAATGTAAAATAAGTTTTGATAGAATTGATGGAAAATGATTTTTTTTAGAAATATTCCAGTCTTATCTCATCACTATACTTTCATACTGAAACCCAATCTGAATTGCACTAAAAAATTAGATATAGTGTAATTTATACACTTATAAATTCATTCAGATTTATCGTAGAGGGAAATCCTTAACTAATGTTTTTTTAAGAAAAGGGGTAAGTGATATTCCTTTAATTAAAGCATCATACAGGCTGCTACAACCGTAACTGCATTTTATTTTAAAACTTGTTTGTAAAATCAGTTAAATTTAACCAATTTTGCATAGTGTTATAATTACACTAATTAAAACTTGAATTAATCCACATTAAAACCGAATAAGAAAATATCATCTCATTGGGTTTTAAGCCTCTGGAAAGTATAATTTTCAATCCACTCAAACACTAAAAGACCATGAAATTCGGATACTTTGACGATACCCTCCGGGAGTATGTAATTACCAACCCTCAAACCCCCTGGCCCTGGATAAATTACCTTGGCAATGAAGACTTTTTTTCACTGATCTCCAATACTGCCGGCGGATATTCTTTTTACAAGGATGCAAAGTTTCGCAGATTGACCCGCTACAGGTACAACAATGTTCCCATCGACAACGGAGGCAGGTACTTTTATATAAAGGAAGGCGATACCATCTGGTCGCCCGGCTGGAAACCAGTCAAAGCATCATTGGACCACTACGAATGTCGGCACGGTCTGAGCTACACACTTATTAAGGGAGAAAAAAATGGTCTTGAAGCCGAAGTATTATTTTTTATTCCGCTAAAATCGTGGTGTGAAGTTCAGAAAGTAAGGCTGACAAATAAAACATCAGCACCCAAATCGTTCAAACTTTTTTCTTTTCTTGAATGGTGCCTGTGGAATGCCGAAGACGACCAGAACAACCTTCAGCGCAATCTCAGTACCGGTGAGGTTGAGATTGATGGTTCAACAATATACCACAAAACTGAGTATAAAGAACGTCGGAATCATTACGCTTTTTACCATGTAAATACACCCATACAAGGGCATGATACTGACAGGGAAAGTTTTATGGGGTTGTACAATGAGTATTCGTCGCCCCAGGTTGTGGCAGAGGGCCGTGCCCGAAACTCCCACGCCCATGGCTGGTCACCGGTGGCATCACATTACCTTGAAATGGAGCTGGGGGCTGGCGAAACCAGAGAACTTATCTTTATTTTAGGGTATGTGGAAAATGAAGACCACGAAAAATGGGAATCGAAAAACATAATTAACAAAACCAAATCAAAATCAACTATTGATAGTTTTAATACGGTCGAAAAAGTAAACACTGCCTTCGCAGCATTGCGGTTATACTGGGATGATCTGCTCAGTAAATTTACCTTGAAAAGCGGGGATAAAAAACTTGACCGGATGGTAAACATCTGGAATCAGTATCAGTGCATGGTTACCTTTAACATGTCGCGCTCAGCATCATATTTCGAGGTGGGCATAGGCCGTGGCATGGGTTTCCGCGATTCAAACCAGGATTTAATCGGCTTCGTCCACCAGATTCCGGCTCGTGCCCGCGAAAGAATTATTGACATTGCTTCTACCCAGTTCGAAGATGGTGGAGCATATCACCAGTACCAGCCCCTTACCAAAAGGGGCAACAATGCTATTGGGGGCAATTTCAACGACGACCCTATCTGGCTTATCCTTTCTACTGCCGACTATATAAAAGAAACCGGCGACTTTGGAATTCTCGATGAAATGGTTCCCTTCGACAATGATGAAACCACCGCCAAACCTCACTTTGAGCATCTGAAGGCATCTTTTTATCATGTGGTAAATAACCTTGGACCTCATGGTTTGCCGCTTATTGGCCGGGCCGACTGGAACGACTGCCTCAATTTGAACTGTTTTTCCAAAAACCCCAACGAATCGTTTCAGACTACCGAAAATATGAAAGGTGGAACAGCTGAATCGGTCATGATCGCCGGTTTATTTGTAATGTACGGAAGAGAATTTGCAAAAATCTGTCGCCTTACCGGCAAAAACAGCGATGCCGCCGAAGCCGAAGTGCATGTGAAACGGATGGAAGAAAGCATTAAGAAACATGGATGGGATGGTGAATGGTACCTGAGGGCTTATGATTTTTATGGCCGCAAGGTTGGAAGCAAGGAAAATGAAGAAGGAAAAATCTTTATTGAATCACAGGGATGGTGTTCGATGGCCGAAATCGGAAAAGAGGAAGGGATGGTAGAAAAGGCACTCGACGCCGTTAAAGAACGACTCGATACCAAATATGGCATCGTGCTCAATAATCCGGCCTTTACCAGTTACGTAATCGAATATGGCGAAATATCAACCTATCCTGCCGGCTACAAGGAAAATGCAGGGATTTTCTGTCACAACAATCCATGGATAATGATTGGCGAAACAATGATTGGCCGGGGTGAACGTGCATGGGAATATTACAGAAAAATTTGCCCTTCATATCTTGAAGATATAAGCGAACTGCATAAAACAGAACCTTACGTTTATTCTCAGATGATTGCAGGCAAGGATGCCTTTAAGCCCGGCGAAGCCAAAAACTCATGGCTTACCGGAACAGCAGCCTGGAATTATTATGCTATTACCCGCTTTATACTGGGTATCCAACCCGATTATAATGGTCTGCTTATCGACCCATGTATTCCACCAGACTGGAATGGCTTCGAAGTTACCCGAAAATTGCGCGACACTACTTTCCACATAAAAGTTAAAAACCCCAACAGGGTATCCAAAGGAGTTGACACAACCCTGGTTAATGGAATTAAACATACTGCTAATCTAATCCCATTCGATCCCGGTAAAGATGTTTTTGTGGAGATTATAATGGGCAAATAGACTGTAAATAAGTGGTAAATCGAATATAATTCGGATGTTAAACCTTATAAATCTTCAGAGCTATGCAAAAACAATTATTTTCCATCTTCACCCTAATCACCCTAATTTCTATGATCAGCGGTTGTACAGAAAAATCAGACGATTATACCTACAATGGCTCAAACCTGCTCTACAACCAGGTGGGCTATTTAACACATGGCCCTAAGATGGTACTTGTATCTCAAAATGTAGAACTGGTTAAGGTAATCAATCACCGGGGCAGAACTATGCTAACCCTTGAGCCACAGGAAGCCCTTTTCTGGGAGCAGTCGGGCGACAGTGTAAGGAAGGTTGATTTTTCGCAGTTAAAAATCCCGGGAACATACCATATTCTATTACCCAACGAAAAGGAGAAGTATGAAATTACCATTTCCGACAATCCATATCGCGAAGTGGGCAAAGCAGCACTCAAGGCATTCTACTACAATCGGACTGCCCTGGCAATTGAACCCCGGTTTGGCGGAAAGTGGGCCCGGCAGGCAGGACATCCTGATACGCTTGTATATGTACATGCTTCGGCAGCAGGCAAAAATCGACCCGAGGGTTTCAAATTATCATCGCCACTGGGCTGGTACGATGCCGGTGATTACAACAAATACATTGTGAATAGCGGAATAACCACATACACCCTTTTTCGGGCACTGGCCGATTATCACAATCATTTCAACAATCTGGAAGTAAACATTCCCGAAACCGGCACCGGAGTGCCCGACCTGCTTTCCGAAACCTTGTTTAATTACCGGTGGATGCTAACCATGCAGGACCCCAACGATGGCGGAGTATACCATAAACTGACCAACAAGAATTTTGATGGCGTATTAATGCCCCACGAAGCAACCGACACCCGCTATGTAGTTGCCAAAAGCACTGCGGCTGCATTAAATTTTGCTGCTGTTGCTGCCCAGGCTTCCCGCATCCTAAAAGAATATGACCCAATCATTGGCAACATTACGGAAGAAAGCCTTCAAAAAGCCGAACTTGCATGGGAATGGGCCATGAAAAATCCAACCGTAATCTATCGCCAGCCACAGGATGTCTTTACAGGCGCTTATGGTGATTTCAATCTTGACGATGAATTCTTCTGGGCATCAGCTGAACTTTTTCTTGCAACCGGCAACACAAAGTACCTTGATGTTATCCTGCAGAAATACAATAAACCACAGGTACCCACCTGGAACCAGGTTTATGCTCTGGGTTTCATGTCGTTATTTGATTATTTTGATGAATTGCCTGCGGTTTTAAAACAAAAAGGGTTAAAAGATGATTTTCTTGCCCTTATCAACGAACTGACATCTGCATCAAAAACAGCACCCTATGGAGTCAGTATCAACCATTTTGAATGGGGTAGCAACTCATCGGTAGCCAATGAAGGAATGCTTAAACTATATGCTTACCGGCTAACTCAAAACAAAGATTTCCTCAACTCAGCCATTGCCGACATGGACTACATACTGGGCCGAAATGCAACCGGGTATTGCTTTGTTACCGGGTTTGGACATAAAAAAGTGATGAACATTCACCACAGGCCCTCCGAAGCCGACGGTATCGATGAGCCCGTGCCTGGTTTCCTTGTGGGAGGACCCAACACTGCTACCTTTGCCGATTGCCCCCCCGAGATTGAAAGAAACCGATTCGCGGCAAAATCATTTGTTGACCATTGGTGCAGCTATTCTACCAACGAAATTGCAATTAACTGGAATGCACCCCTTGTATACCTTACCGGCGGAATCGATGCACTAACAACAAAATAGAATTCTGGCATACCATCAGGTAAACAAAACAATCCTTTAGTGCGTTTTGAAAGGCGAATATGGTAATATTCCGATGTGAAATTTTACCGCTAAATTGCATTGAACATGAAAATAGTCGCCTTTTTACTCTCCCTTTTTGCAACAGTGGGATGCAGTTATACCCAAAACTCACCTAATATGGAATCACGAAATACATCAGCCCGATCAAACGATACAGGCCAATACCCGATTGTGCGCAGCCAGCACGAATGGCAAGACATGCTCGACCCCATGCAATATCAGGTATTAAGACAGGCAGCAACAGAACGTCCTTTTACCGGTAAGTATTATAAAACCTCCGATGCCGGCATCTATTACTCGGCTGCCACCGGACAACCTTTGTTTGCTTCCGATGCCAAGTACGACTCAAGTTGCGGCTGGCCCAGCTTTTTCGAACCCATTACAAAAGGCGCAATATTATACCGCCGCGATCCTGCTTATGGAATGATACGCACCGAAATAATCGACTCATCGAGCGGCTCGCACCTGGGCCATGTTTTTGATGATGGACCACCCCCTACCGGGCTTCGCTATTGCATGAACAGTGCATCGATGATATTCGTTGGGGTAAACGAAGAGAACCCGCCCCTGGTTAAGGAATATCTTGAAAAACATGCAAGCGAAAAAGAAAAACAGGCTGTTGAGGTTTTTCTGGCCCGTTTCAGCAAATAATTTCCCGTATTATTGCTATTTATAGAAATAATTACCAGCAGAAGTGCAAAAGAATGTCGCGCTAAAAATGTGGCATTTTTTTATCCGGCATTAGTCATTAGGAATCTAATGAACTATTGACTTAGCTAAGGAAAAAAACCCGGCTGGGCGGCATTTGAAATGCCGCTCGCAACACAGGATAATTTGTAATTATCCAAACCTGTTGCAAAACCATAATCATTTTTTAACGGTTTTAATCCCAAACGTTATCAGAATAATATCAATCAATTTTTCATTACCGGCAAAACCGGTGCGCTGAAATAACTAAAGTCATCTGCGTTTTTGACTATTCCCGCTCTTAGCGGGTTTTTATGAATATACTTAGCTTTTGATTCTATTTATGCATTACTTGTTGTTTCAATGGCATGGTTTTAAAAAGCTATTAAAATTTGCAGAATTACAACTGACCGGAGGGAGCTCAGCGAAGCTAAATTCAGTAATATTCAGAGAGCGGAAATGCAATTTCTGCTCAGCGGGGGTTATTCCATTTTTTATAAATCCTTTAGTTTTGTATTTTTGTTATACAATTTAAATTAAAATTCTAAATAGTTTCTAATCACTTCAGGTAGAAGTAAATGAATGGGTAATGAGAACACAATTTGTAACCGATGATCACGGTAAAAAACTGGCTGTTATTCTTCCAATCAAAGAATACAATAAAATGCTGGAAGAGTTAGAAGAGTTGGAAGATATAAAGCTTTTTGACGAGGCCAAAAAATCCAACGAGCCTTCTATTCCTATTGATGATGCTTTTAAAATGATTGAAGCTAAGCGCAATGCAAAGTAATGACATATAATGTAACCTTAAAGAAACGAGTAATTAAAGCTCTTGAAAATATTAATGAGCCTTATTATTCCAATATCAAGGAAGCAATATACAACCTTGCCGATAATCCACGCCCTGCCGGTTACAGGAAGCTGAAAGGCAGAGATGCTTTTCGCATTCGGGTAGCCAATTATCGTATTATTTACGAAATCCAGGACGACATACTATTGGTGGATGTGGTTGATTTGGGGCATAGAAAGGATATTTATAAATAACAAAGAACCGGGAATGTGGTTATTCCGGTGATACTGACCCCCTAATCCGGTCATATTGACCCCCCTGATGT
>JBBISA010000021.1:0-57852 GCA_037441525.1 Bacteroidota bacterium | reverse complement strand
GACCAGCCGACTATAAATCGGCTAAAAAGGTCGATTATGGCCACTAAATACATATGGCCACCCCCAACAGGAACATACGTAATATCCATTCCCCAGACTTGATTGGGACGCTCTATGTTTACCCCTCGCAACAGGTACGGGTAAACGGTATGCCTGTCCCCTTTATGCGGCTTGTTCGTGTTGGGGCGGGGCCCTATGGCGTGCAAATCCATTTTTTGATAGAGCCGCCTAATCCGTTTCGGGTTCACCTTATGCCCGTTCTCACGCAGGTGCTGAACCATACGGGGAACGCCATAAAAAGGGGTCTTCGTATACTGTTTATCTATTAGCTCCATTAGTTCTTCATTGTATGAACTATCTTCCTGGGGAATATAGTAGAAGCTGCTCCGGCAAACATCCAAAAGATCGCATTGACGTTTTACACTTAACTGGTGCTTCGAATCGACTTTTGAAATGCGCCGGGTATTTGCTATTTCCCCAATACTTTTTTTAGGAAATCGTTTTTTATTTGGAGCTGGCCAACTTTTTTGAAAAGTGCGTCTTTCTCCTTCTCATCCTCAGATTTTGCTAATCCTTTTTCAAAAACACTACTGGCATTGGCCAAAAATTGACTCTTCCATGTCGAAATTTGGTTCGGATGGATTTCATACTTTTTACCAATTTCCTGAATCGTTTCTCTTTCCTGAAGGGCTTCTAATACAATTTTTGTTTTAAAACCCGATGTGTGATTTTTTCTCTTTTTCATAACAACAAGTTTAATGAATTTTCAAATTATACTTGTTGTCTAAATTTTGGGGCTAATTATAGTTGGGCAGGTTTGACTGTTTTGAAGCTTTTTCTGATGAGGTCACATTACCCTGTTGCTGAGAATAAACTGGATACTGGGGGCATAAACAAAGCTGGTTATATAGTTCCTGCAGAAATAAACGGTTACTTTCGCACAGCAAGGTTTATAAAATGGCGATGTTAATTCACTTTTGATTCATCATAATCTTATTTTTGCAGTAAATCAATTAGGGTGGATGTAATGTAATTTATTTCAGTCAATTACGATTCCCCCCCTGATCTGGCCTCATCAAACATCCTCTTCCAGGCAATTAATCCTGCAATGGCCAATCCCAGGAAGACGAGGTACTGAAAACTCGTAAAAACCAATCCTTTTACAAAATACAAAGGAACGGAAACTATATCGCCAATAATCCAGTATATCCAGTTTTCAATCCTTTTCAGGGCCATAAACAACATCCCAACTAGAAAAATGGCAGTGGTAAAAGAATCTACCCAGGGTATGTAAGATTGGATATAACCGATATCATCGTGTTTAAACAGATAGATAAGCCCCAGAATTATCCAGAAAAAAACAACCACAACACCTACCCCCAGCCATTGCTCCTTTTTGGTATTCCAGCGAATGGGAATTACCTCTTGCCGGTCGTTGCGGCGGGTCCATTTGTACCATCCGTAAACACTCATTACAAAGTAGAAGAAATTTATCCCCATATCGGCATACAACTGAAACTGGAAACAGATGTAAACATAAATCAATACAGAAACAATACCGGTAGGGTACACCAGCAAATTGGCTTTTTTGGCGTACCACACACTGAGCAGTCCAAAAATCACCGCCACAATTTCAAGCCATGTGGTTTCCAGGATGTTTTGAAGAATTATTTCGAAAAATGTAGATATGAAAATCATAATGAATTCAATTGTAACCCGGCAAAGGTAGTAAGATATACGAAACCCGGGTTATATGATTTAGTTGGGAAATGGCCTGATCTTCAATGCCACAAGATTGTCTGAATACCTGCTATTACCTTTTAATCTGATTGGAAAGAACTTCCAGGCATTTGGAACAATCATTATCGGAATTTTTGGCCTTGAAAATATTCGCTATGGTGGTTCTTATTATTACTCAACGAGAATGAAATCGAATTGTATACCTTTGCAACTTACTCAACTAAGAATTTTAACACAAAGAAAACTTGCTATTTACAGAACTTAATCTGAATTCCAGCCTTATGGAAGGGCTCCAGGCAATGGGCTTTACCAAGGCTACTCCAGTTCAGCAACAAACCATCCCTCTGATTTTGCAGGAGCGCGACCTGCTTGCATGCGCGCAAACCGGCACTGGAAAAACCGCCGCATTCATACTTCCCATTCTTCATAAAATTGTAACACAGCCAACTTCAGGGGTCAATACGCTGGTGATAGTACCCACACGGGAGCTGGCCATGCAGATAGATCAGCAGATTGAAGGCTTCAGTTACTTTGTTTCGGTAGCTTCAATGGCTGTTTATGGCGGGGGCGACGGTATAAGCTGGGAAGCCCAGAAAAAGAGCCTGGTGCAGGGTACCGATATTGTGGTAGCCACACCCGGAAGACTCATTGCAATGCTTCAAACCGGCAAGGTCGACTTTTCATCTATCCGCCACCTGGTTCTCGACGAAGCCGACCGAATGCTCGATATGGGTTTTTTTGATGATATAATGCAGATTATCAGTCATTTGCCCCAAAGCAGACAAACACTTCTTTTCAGCGCAACCATGCCGCCCAAAATTGAAGTGCTGGCAAACAGAATACTCAAAGAACCGGTTAAAATAAATCTTTCCCTTTCCAAGCCTGCCGAAGGTATATCACAGCAAGCCTATGTGGTGTATAACAAACAGAAAGAAGAACTCCTGTTACATATTCTTGAAAATCCTGATTTTGATTCGGTGCTGGTTTTTGTTTCCACCAAAATTAAGGTCAGGCAACTAGATGAGATACTTAGGGCAGCCAAACTTCAATCGAAAGCTTTCCATTCAGATCTTGAACAGAATGTGCGGGCCGATATTCTTCGCGATTTCAAGAACAGGCAGTTGCGAATAATTGTTGCAACCGATGTGCTGGCAAGGGGAATTGATGTTGATAATATAAGCCTGGTGATAAATTACGACGCCCCCGGCGACCCCGAAGATTATGTGCACAGGGTAGGTCGCACGGCAAGGGCTGCCCGCACCGGGGTAGCAGTTACCTTTATCGGTGAAGATGAAATGCGCCGTTTTGCCGGAGTGGAAAAACTCATTGGTGGGGCAGTACCCAAAATGCCTTTGCCCGATTTTTTGGGGCAGGGGCCACTTTATGACCCAACCAAAAAACCAGCCTTTGACCCAAATCGCAGAGGTAACCGGTTTCATGGGCGAAGAAAACAATCGGGACATACTGACTCGCCTTCAGAAAATAAAAGAGATAACCGGCAAAATAAAGGAAAGGGCAAAAGACGGAATGAACGAAACCGCCCGACTGACAACAATAAGCCTCAGAGCAGTTAGAGTATTCAACAATGTATTTATCAAATGACAAAAAAAAGTTTTCGGTTAGTTATTCAAAAAGCGGGCGGTTTTATTTCCCAGCGCCGCCATTTATCGATGAGTATTCTTGCCGGACTACTGATGGCCTTAAGCTGGCCGGCCAACGGAATACCCGTTCTGATTTTTGTAGCATTTGTCCCCTTGTTGTTTCTCGAAAATGAAGTGTTTACTCACCGTCAGCATTACAACAGATATTATGTGCTGCTTTTTGCGTGGTTGAGTTTTGCATTGCTCAATCTGCTCACTACCTGGTGGATAATTTACGCATCGTTTGTAGGTTTCCTTCTTGCCATGATTCTCAATTCGTTTTTTATGGCACTGGCATTTTACCTTATGCACATGGCCCGCCGCATATTACCCGGAAAACAGGGTGCCGCATCACTGCTTATTTTCTGGCTTTCGTTCGAATACCTGCATCTCGACTGGGACCTAAGCTGGAGCTGGCTCAATCTGGGTAATGTGTTTGCCACCATCCCCTCATGGATTCAATGGTACGAATATACCGGAACCCTTGGCGGAACAGCCTGGATTATCGTTGTAAATCTGGCCATGTATCATCTTATCAGTTCCTATATTACCCCTCTGGGCTCAGTGGTGGTTTCCCGGAATCTCGAAACGGTTGAAGGCACTGCCAGCCAATCCGGACGATACATTTACAATATTGAACAATACAGGCTTATTAAAAGAAGGATTTTTTCGGGATTGATTGTAGCTGTTTTGCTGGTTGCACCTTTGATCATTTCACTTACCATAAGCCATAATTTTAAAATGCCCAACAACCCGGTGGAAGTGGTTGTTGTGCAACCTGCACGCGATCCCTACCTCAGGCCTGAAACTGAAAGACAGCTGAGAGAATGGACCGATTCGCTCATTCTACTGGCCGGCCAGAAAATTACTCCCCAAACAAGATTTGTTTTGGTTCCCGAAGCTTCTCTGCCTGGCTCATTATGGCTCAATGAATCTGTAAATCATTATGGATACCGCAGGTTAAAGGACGAACTGGCAAAACAAGATACCCTGGCCTGGATTGCAGGGGTTATGATGTATAAAAGGTATAATTTCGACGAAACCCCTTCGGCAACAGCCCGCAGATTTAAGGGCTCCGATTCGTGGTACGATGTGTATAATGCCGCGCTCTATATGGATACGGAAGGCAATACAGATACTTACTTCAAATCGAAACTGGTGCCTGGTGTTGAGCAGTTTCCCTTTGGGCGATGGCTTGGCCCTGTTGGAAAAATTGCCGAAGCTTTAGGAGGCACATCAGGTAGCATGGGCTATCAGGAAACCCGTTCAGTCTTTACCGGGCCCGATAGCACAAAGGTGGCACCGGTTATCTGCTATGAGTCAATCTATGGGGAATATCTTGCCGATTACATACAAAATGGCGCCCAGCTTATTTTTGTTATTACCAACGACGGCTGGTGGCGAAAAACCCCTGGTTACAGGCAACACCAACAGTATGCCCGGCTCAGGGCTGTTGAAACCCGCCGATCCATTGCCAGAGCTGCCAAAACCGGTATTTCATCCTTCATAGGGCCAAAAGGCGAAATACTTGAACGTACTCATTGGTGGGAAAAAACCGCCATTTCGCGCCAACTTCATAAAGATGACCGGATTACTTTTTATGTAAAAAATGGCGATTACATTGGCCGGCTTGCCTTTTTTCTACTTATTCTATTTCTTGCCTATATGATAACCCAGGGATTTCTAAGGTGGAAGAATCCTTCGCGAGTGCGCAGAAGTGAATAGAGATTTCAACCTTACCATATAAATATCTTGCTGGATAAGCGATTTGATATTTTTCCGGAATCCTAACGGTAATAAATAGAGCAACTGCAATTTATTGCTCTATGCTTTAGCTTTTCTGACCTATTACCGTTTGCTTTACCTGATCTGATCAATAATTATATGCTTTAGCATATCTTATCTATTGCCGCTGACGTAAATGATTGGCAGCAAATCCCGGGGCTTTAGCCCCATATAAGAAAAGTAAGAGCAAAAAAGATAATTAAAGGTAAGTTAAGGAAGAATCAAAAAGGATTATTTTGAAGAAGAATAGACTCCACTTTACTGAAAAAAAAATTTAATTCTTCCGATAATTACAACTCAAATTTTCTGAAAAACCCGGCAGTATTGGCAGCAGCCTCATCTATGGAACGGAGTTGCATACCGGTTTCTCGTATCAATTTTTCGTTGGAAAACTGGAATTTGCTGTTGGCGCTGCGGGCAGTTTCTTTGGTAATGAGTGGATTGCTGCCTGAAACACTGCTTCTTACCTTTTCCAATCTCCAGGCAATTTCGCTGAGGGTTTTTCCGGCTTTAAAAAATGGCGGACGAACTCCGGCATGGTGTGCAATGATCTGGAAGAGCTCTTTGTAGCTAATGTTTTCGCTGTTAACAATGTAACGTTCATTTACCACATCCATATCCATAAGCAGTCGCATGGCCAGCGCTACATCGCGCACATCAACAAAACCGGTAGCCCCGCCACTGTAAAATCGCAGCCCGCTTTTAACGGTTGTGAACAACCGTGCACTCGACCGGTGGGGATCGCCAGGTCCTATAATAACCGATGGATTAACAATCACTACATCCAGCCCTTCCTCCGAACCTCGCCACACCTCCCTTTCAGCGCCAAACTTACTTATAGAATAATAAGAATTTTTTCGCGATGTTTTCCATATCAACGACTCATCCACCCAAATGCCCTTATCGGGTCTGCCCACCGCTGCAATACTGCTGCAATGACAGAATCTTTTCACATTTTCGAGCAGGGCAGCATTTACAAGGTTAGCTGTTCCATCGATGTTGATCTTAAGCATTTTGGGCCTTTCCGATGGCACAAACGACACAACCGCTGCACAATGGAAAACCTTTTCAACACCGTTAAGTGCATCCCTAAGGCTGAAAATATCCGAAATATCACCATCAACCCAATCTATTTTGTTGAGTAATTGCTGATAATTTTCAGGATTGTACCATTGAAATAGCTTTTCAGTAATTTCGCGTTTGCTGCCTTTTCGTCTTAGTGCGCGCACTTTCTGGCCATTGACGGTGAGTTCGTGCAGCAAATGCGAACCCACAAGGCCGGTTCCTCCGGTAAGTAGTATCATTGTGCAAACCTAATCATTTTTTAATGTGTGTATCATCCAAATTTAAACCCAAAATTAGCATACAGTTCCATAAGAGTGTGTAATTTTGGCGCTGTTTTGAAGAATTAAATTCTGACTTTCATCTGATTTTGATTCTTGGTCAAATCAAAACCAAAATCTTAATTACGTATCTCATTATTAATGGAATACGTAAACGGAAATTGAAAGATAATCTGGTTTGCAATGATCGATATTTAATATTTATATCAAAAGGTTACAATAATAAGTTACAACATCCTCCTTTATGAATTTTGTAGAAGAACTGAAATGGCGAGGCATGATCCACGATATGATGCCCGGCACCGAAGAGTTAATGGCCAAAGAAATGGTAACTGCCTATGTGGGTATCGACCCCACTGCTGACTCTTTGCATATTGGCCATCTCGTATCAATAATGATGCTTAAACATTTGCAGATTGCCGGTCATAAACCCCTGGCACTGGTGGGTGGGGCAACCGGAATGATTGGCGACCCCAGCGGAAAAAGCCAGGAACGAAATATGCTTTCGGAAGACGAACTAAATCATAATGTGGTGTGTATTCAGAACCAGCTTACCCGGTTTCTCGATTTCGAAAATGGACCCAATAAGGCTGAAATTGTGAACAATTACGATTGGATGAAGGAGTTTTCCTTTTTGAGTTTCCTTCGCGAAATTGGCAAGCACATCACTGTTAACTATATGATGGCCAAAGATTCGGTAAAGAAAAGAATAAGCGGCGATGCCCGCGAAGGACTATCATTTACCGAATTTACTTATCAACTGGTGCAAGGCTACGATTTTCTGCATCTCTACCAAACCAAAAACTGCAAATTGCAAATGGGGGGTTCCGATCAGTGGGGAAATATTACCACCGGAACCGAACTCATAAGACGCAAAACCGGCGGCGAAGCATTTGCCCTTACATGCCCCCTGATTACCAAGGCCGATGGGGGCAAGTTTGGTAAAACCGAAAAAGGGAATATCTGGCTCGATGCACGCTACACATCACCCTATCAGTTTTATCAGTTCTGGCTGAATTGCTCTGATGCAGATACCGAAAAATATATTAAGATATTTACGCTGCTTTCGAAGGCTGAAGTTGACCAATTAATAACTCAACATCAGCAGGAGCCCCACTTACGTATTCTGCAAAAAACCCTTGCCCGCGACATAACAATAAGGGTGCACAGCCAAAAGGATTATGAAATGGCTGTGGAAGCATCGGAGATTCTGTTCGGAAAAGGCACTACTGAAACCCTTAAGAAACTCCCCGAAAATGTTTTGCTCGATGTGTTTGAAGGTGTCCCTATGTTTACCATTGATCGCTCGCTCATAGAAGCGGGAATTAACGTTGTTGATTTGCTCGGTGGAGATTTGCAGATTCTCAAATCGAAGGGAGAAGCGCGCCGTGCCCTTGCCGAAGGTAGCATAAGCATTAATAAGCAGAAGGTAGCCGAAGACTTTGTTGCCGATGCTTCCTGGTTGCTCAATAACCGATACCTGTTGGCCCAAAGAGGCAAGAAAAACTATTTTCTAATCAAAATATATAATTAAAAAAGTATCAAATATGCATAATCAAAGTAATACTCCAAACACGCCTGATAAAAGAAAAACCATTGCACTGGTTGCCCATGATAACCGCAAAAAAGAACTGGTAGAGTGGGTTGAATGGAACCATGATTCACTTGCAAAACTCAATATTATTTGCACAGGCACCACCGGAAAACTGATTGAAGAAACCCTAAGAAAAGAACTTAAGCCTGAGCTACTTTCGGCATTTAATTTAACCCGTTTGCAATCGGGCCCTCTGGGCGGCGATCAGCAGTTGGGCGCTCTTATTGTGGAAGGCAAAATTGACATGATGGTGTTTTTTTGGGACCCCATGCAACAACAACCCCACGATGTAGATGTTAAAGCATTGTTGCGTATCACGGTTCTTTACAATATTCCTACTGCTTGCAACCGTGCAACTGCCGACTTTCTTATCTCTTCAGGTTTATTTGCCAAAGAGTACCAACCCAAACCCATGGATGTGCATGAGTATCTGAACAGGAAGATTGACCTGTGATTTTTATTGCTTTGGTTACTGATATGTTATTAAAATGTATAGATATGGTATCGATAAGGACGAATAAATTCTATTTGCCATTACTGATTTTGGTAATAGCAATTTCAACATCCTGCCAGCAAGGGAAACCAACTGATAATCAGATTGATTCTGGATATGTGTCTCAAACACCAAAACCTGATTGGCTCAAAGCCGCCAACCTTTACGAAGTGAATGTAAGGCAATACACCCCCGAAGGGACCTTTAACGCCTTTGCTACCCATTTGCCAAGGCTCAGGGCAATGGGAGTTGATATTTTGTGGTTTATGCCCGTTACACCAATTGGCACAATCAATCGCAAAGGTACCCTGGGAAGCTACTATTCAGTAAGCAATTACTCGGCAATAAATCCCGAATATGGCACTCTTGATGATTTCAAATCTCTTGTAAACAAGGCTCACGACCTTGGTATGAAGGTGATCATTGACTGGGTGGCCAATCATACTGCCTGGGATCATCAATGGCTAAAAACCAATCCCGAATTCTATTACCGCGACCAGAAAGGGAATTTTACCCCACCTCATAACACTGACTGGTTGGATGTGGTGCAACTCGAATATGCCAATAAGAACCTTTGGGATGCTATGATTGGCGAAATGCGCTTTTGGCTTACTGAGGCGAATATTGATGGTTTCAGGTGCGATGTTGCCTATATGGTGCCGGTTGAATTCTGGAACAAAGCCCGCACTGAGCTCGAAAAAGTAAAACCCATCTTTATGCTTGCCGAAGCCGACCATCCTGAACTGAAGGAGTTCGCTTTTAATGCCGGCTATTCATGGACATCGCACCATGCCATGAATCGCATTGCAAAGGGCGAAGACGATGTTTCGGCCCTCGATAAGTATTATTTCGATGAAAACATGGGCAATTATCCCGCTGGTACATTCAAAATAAACTTTATCGATAACCACGATGAGAACTCTTGGGCAGGGACTGTTTTTGAGCGCCTGGGCAAGGCCATGCCCGCCTTTGCTGTGCTCACAGCCACCGCTCCCGGTATGCCCCTTATTTACAGCGGTCAGGAAGCTGGTTTAAGTAAAAGACTGGAGTTTTTTGAAAAGGATGAAATTGATTGGACTGATTTGAAGTACGAAGATTTTTTTAAAACTCTTTTACAACTTAAGAAAGAAAATAAAGCTTTATGGAATGGGGTTGAGGGTGGAAACATGCTACGCATTAACACTGGCAATGACAAAAATGTATTGGCCTTCATGCGGAAAAAAGATAAAAACCGGGTGCTTGTTGTTTTAAACCTTTCGCCTGACCCTGCCAAAATTCAACTTGCCAGTGAAACCCTCTTTGCAGGTAAATATCGGGATTTGTTTAGCAGTGAAAATCTCCGCATTAGAAACATTCACAAATTGGAACTTGATGGCTGGGCATACAAGGTGTATGTTTCAAGATAGGCGAAAAAAAGAGTGTTTTTACAAACTACCTTTGTGAGAATTCTCTTTATGGGCCCTACTTAGCGAATGTTAAAACACGACTGTACAAAAGACTCCAGGAAATTGAGGCATTGAATTTTGGCTTCGATAAATCCCATGTGTCCAACATTTCTGAGGATGAGTGAATGAGCGGTTTCAGTGAGCGCCATCTGAACCCAGATATTCTCAAAAGGAACACGGGTATCTTTCTGCCCGGCGATAAACATAACCGGGAAAGAAGCATTTATAAGTACATCAAGGGTGCTACTGCGGTCTTTCATCCCCTTTTGAGCGGCAATGAGGGCTCTGGGGTCCATGGTCGACGCCTCATCAATCAAATTTTGAATATCACTCTGATAAAACTCTCTGGTTTCGGCAGCAAATAATTCAGGAATAAAATTCATAAGAAAGGCCGAGTGATTGCGGCTTATGGCTTCAATGGCTCTTTCGCGGAGCTGTTTGGTTTCATCACCATCGGCAAGCGAAGTACTGTGAAAAAGCCCCAAACCTTTCAACATGCGGGCGTGTTTTCTGGCAAAGGCAAGCGAAACATAACCGCCCATTGAATGTCCTATTATTACTGAGGTGGAAATATTCAGGTGATCAAGAACCGCCTTCACTGCATCGGCCATAAGGTCCATGGTATGCACCTCATCCAGAATACTGCTGTTGCCATGACCAGGCAGGTCAATTAAAATGATGCGGAACTTTTTTAAAAGCGACTCCTTGTAATCCTGCCAAATCTTAATCGATTCGGTATAACCATGCAATAAAATCAACGGGTTACCACTGCCGGATTCTTCATAGTAGATTGTGCCATTTTTAAAACTTATGGTCATTATCTGCAATTTTATGATTGTTTTATGTCGATTAACTTTAAAAAATCGTAATAAAGGTAGTGTTTTTTTTATTTCAAATAGGTAAAATATATTTTTGTTTATTTTTTATAACTTTACCTTCAGTTATAATTTTTTTTGAGTTCAGCGGTGGTTTTACCTGTAATTGCTACCCTGAGTTTTCGAACCCTTGCAAGCAATGCAAAGGTGTTTCCTGATGCAATATTGTTTAGTTGGGTGGCAGGTTAAAATTCAATCAATCAGTCTTATACATTTTATACGATGAGTAAAACCCAATCACGTCGGGTATTTATTGTTGATGATGACCCAGCGATGACCCAAATGCTGGAGTTTATTCTTAAAATCCGTGGGTATGAACTTTTGTGCACCACATCAGCCATCACTGCCATAAATGAAATTGTTCATTTTAAGCCCGATTTGATCCTGCTTGATGTTATGATGCCCGAAATGGATGGTTATGAAGTTTGCTCATTGATAAAAGGGACTTCCGAAATTGCCGATATTCCTGTTATTTTCATTACCGCATCCAATGACCCCGGAGAACTTGTAAAGGGATTTGATGTCGGCGCAGTTGATTTTATTTCAAAGCCCTTCAACAAATCCGAATTGCTTGCCAGAATTAATACTCATATTGAACTTAAACAGACACGTGACCTGATTGCCCGTAAAAATGAAGATTTAAGAAGTGAAGTAAAGCACAGGAAACAAGCTGAGGAGAAATTTAAAGCACTTTCCGATACCACCTTCGAAGCCATCATTTTGCTGCAAAATTCTCGTATTATTGAGTTTAACAAAGCTGCAATTCAGCTGTTTGCCCCTGAGGGTGGGCATCTGAAAAATCTTTCAGTTTATTCTCTCACTGATGAAAAAGGGGCCAATCTTCTAAAAAAAGTTTTTAAAGCCAAAGACCACCAGGGCCCCTGGGAGATTACCTTTTTTAAGCAGCAGCACCAGCCATTTTATGGTATGGTACAGTATAAATCATTTATTTACAAGGGACGCAATGTAAATGTGATTGCGGTTCGCGATATTACCCGTCAAAAGGAGATAGATAAGGAAATAGTTAATGCCATTATTGAAGCAGAAGAAAATGAACGAAAAAGATTTTCGCGCGATATGCACGATGGACTAGGAGCTTTGCTGTCTACTTTAAAGATTTATGTCGGCCTGCTTCAGAAAGAAAACAGAGAGCCAGCCGAAAAAGAACAATTGTTTCTGGAAATGAAGGAGACCATCGGACGCGCCATTGATTCGGCCCGAACCATTGCCAACAATATTATGCCCAGCGTTTTAATGGATCATGGATTAATGAAAGCCCTGCGATCGTTTACCGATGCTCTCAACAAAACAGGAGCCATCAGAGTAGAGTTTTCTTTTTCCCACGAACAACTGCCCTTGAATCCAATTACAGAAACACATCTTTATCGAATTGTACTCGAACTAATTAATAACACACTAAAATATGCTGATGCCACTGCCATTGAAATAAGGACGGAATTAAAACCTCGTTTGCTCTTTCTTCGGTATGTTGATAATGGCAAAGGATTTGATTTTGAAATAGTTTACAAATCCAAAACAGTTGGGCAGGGGTTAAAAAACATACTTAGCCGGGTAAACTTTATAAATGGTACAGGCGAATTTATCACATCTCCTGGCAACGGTACCCGCTTTGAACTTGAAGTCCCTCTTTAAAAAATGCAATAATTTTTATTCTCCATAATATTAATTTTTACATTTGTAGATACTATCACAAATTATTTTAATCAGAATCATTATTCTTGAGTTAATAATAAATCAAATCAGGGTCTAAAGCAGGATGGATAAGAGTAAGAAATCGCAGGTTATGATTGTTGAAGATCAGCACATCTTCAGAAAAGGGCTCATCATGTTACTCAAGGAGATTCCTGGGGTAAGTATCTTCGGCGAAGCATCAAATGGTGAAGAATTTCTTAAAATGATTGAAAAAGACAAACCGGACATTGTCTTTATGGATATTCAAATGCCTGTTATGAATGGTATTGAAGCTACAAAACTTGCCCTTGACCTCTATCCTACGCTTAAGATAGTAGCCATTAGTATGTTTGGCGACGAAGAATACCTGGTGAGTATGATAGAAGCAGGTGTCAAAGGTTTTTTACTAAAAACCGTGGAAGAATACGAATTACAAAAAGCCATTGATCTGGTTTCCGATAATAAGAATTATTTCTCCGACGAGTTACTTCCGGTACTTACCAATTCTTTGGTAAACAGGAAATCTAAGTCTGAAAGTCCCGACCTCGAACTCAAGGAAGAGCTAACCAAAAGAGAAATTGAAGTGCTCAATCTGATTTGTAAAGGTTTTACCATTAAAGAAATAGCTGACCAACTTTTTATCAGTCAGCGTACAGTAGATGGACACAAGGCCAATCTGTTCAGGAAAACAGGTGTCGATAGCAGTGTAAAGCTGGTAACATTTGCCATCAAAAACAATCTTTACAAGATTTAATCTTGCACCCCGAAGAATTTTAACAATCCTTTATCAGTTCGCAGCTTACCTCATTGGGCGATGGTCGTCCGGCAATAAAATCGTTTATGTTGGCAAGTGTTGTTTGAGCTATTTGCTCTAAACTTTCCCGCGTAAAAAATCCCTGGTGTGCTGTTATAAGAACATTGGGAAACAACATTAAGCGCGAAATCAGGTCGTCACGAATAATCTGCTCCGAAAGGTCGCGAAAGAACAGTTTCTCTTCCTCTTCATATACATCAATCGCCAAACTTCCAAGCTTCTCATCCTTAAGAGAACCAATAACTGCTGAAGTATCCACCAGTTTGCCGCGGCTTGTATTTACAAGCATAGCGCCTGTTTTCATCATCAATAGGGTATCTTTATTTATTAGATGATGAGTTTCGGGTGTAAGCGGGCAATGAAGACTCACAATGTCGCTGTTGGCAAGTACATCTTCAAGCGATAAGTACTCAACCCCCAAACGGGCCATGTCATCCGAGGGATATTTGTCGTAAGCCAGTACTCGTGCACCCATGCCTGTCATTATTCGGCAAAACGCTTTTCCTATCTGTCCGGTTCCAATTACCCCTACAGTTTTTCGATAAATATTAAACCCGGTTAGTTTGACAAGAGAAAAATTTCCTTCCCTAACCCGGTTAAAGGCTTTGTGGGTTTTTCGGGCAAGGGTCATGATTAATGCAAGGGCATGCTCGGCAACTGCTTCGGGCGAATAAGCCGGTACACGCATTATTCTTACATTGTGTTGTCGTGCGGCCTTAAGGTCAACATTGTTAAACCCCGCACAACGAAGAGCTACAAGATTTACTCCATGTGAGGAAAGCAACCCAAGAGTCTCTGCATTGATACGGTCATTTACAAACGCACATACACCATCAAAACCTTTGGTAAGATTGGCGGTTTGTGGCCTTAATCTGCTTTCAAAATATTCGAAATGATGTTCTGTATTTAATTGATCAAAGAATTGACGATCATATTGTTGAGTAGAAAAAAATGCAATTTTTGCCATAAATGAGTATAGTTTATTGGTGATAAATATTCAAGTTGTTTTACTTTTAACAACGTTGTTGTGCAATTGTTTTTACCAGGGCAACATAAAAAAAGCCATCTTTACTAAAGATGACTTCTTTATTGAATTAGTCAACGAACCAATTATTTCCGGGCATTGAAATGCATTTCCAAGAGCCTGGCTACATATTTTCCGATTACATCAAATTCAAGATTTACAACCGATCCTGGCCTGAAATCCCCAAAATTGGTATGTTCAAATGTATAGGGAATAATTGCAACCGAAAACAATCCAGGTTCCGAATCAACTACTGTAAGACTCACACCATTAACCGAAATTGAGCCTTTCTCAACAGTGATATTTTTTGGGCCCGGGTCGTACTCAAAGAAGAATTTCCAGCTGCCATCAAAGGTCTCAACCTTGGTGCAGGTGGCCGTTTGGTCAACATGACCCTGAACGATATGACCGTCGAGACGTCCGTCCATTTTCATACTCCTTTCAAGATTAACCCTGTATCCGGGTTTCCAGCTCCGAAGATTGGTTTTATCCAGGGTTTCCTGAATGGCAGTAACAGTGTATTGATTCTTTTCTTTATCGACATTTACCGCTGTAAGACAAACACCATCGTGCGACATGCTCTGGTCTATCTTAAGTTCTCTAGCCAGGGGTGTTTCTATGGTAAAATGGATGTTATCTCCCTCTTTTTCAATTTTTGCTACCGTACCGGTGGCTTCTACTATTCCTGTAAACATTGTGTTGGTGTTGGATGGTTAATAATTCAATTAATAATTATTTATTCGCGGGTTGAATTGGGGTTGTATAAATACCGGTCGCCGGTTAGCTGCACTATTAGCCTGAGCCACCATTCCGGATACTGCGGATGCTCTACTATGGGATATTTTCCCCATTGATTGGTCAAAAATACTCCGTTTTCTTCTTTCTTGATGTTGCCGTCAATAAATTTCACCATCAGAAATTGGAACAGCTCCTCCCATCTTTTCACCGTATAATTTCCCATATTTACCGAAAAAGTGGTCAGGAATTCTCTGGCCAAATCAGGGCTATTCTGATAAATATCCATGGCGGCTTTGTCGATAGCCGGAACAAAAGCCATGAAACTGGTTTCCAGTTCATTCTGAACTTTCTGGATATCGGACAGGGTAAGGCTGTAACGCAGGTACGCGAAATGGGCAACCTTGTTAAATACCCAAAACGCAGCATCATGTTTATATTCGATAATGCTGCCATACCCTTCACTGAAAGTATCAGGAACTCTGGTAATACCTGCATACATAGGCACATACACCGTAGTATTGGTGTCGTCTAACCCAAACCAGATAATGCCACCAATGTGTCCCGGGTACTCCTTTCGCGACTGGGTAATGAATGAGAAAGCTGTTTGCTGGGTTGCTGTGGTCCTTTCATGAAAATAGGTTTTACCATCCACCTTCCAGGTCATGGGTCTCCATCGGTAGGGTTTACCCCATGGGCCGGCGCCAATGTCCTGCGAAAGGTCGAAATCGGTGCCCTGAAGGTAATCGCGTTTAAAAGCTATAAGGTCTTCAAGAGACAATTTCCTTTCAGGTTTTACCCATAAAGGCATCCGGTTTTGGAGATCATAGCCCAGGGCATAATCCATGTATTTTTCCATTCCGGGAGCCACTTTGTTGAATATGCTCCAAACCCGGGCTTCACAAAAACGGGCTGAACCAAAATCAACAGGTGCGTAAACATCTGAGAAACTAAACTCTTCATCACTGCCGGAAAAATAATTTTTGCGACGGGCAAACTCAATTACATCGTGGGCATAAATGACCCTGACCGATGGACCATGCAACTTATTCCATTGTTTATTGGTAATAGATTCGGTGCCGTCAGCCTTGGGGAATGTCATTATCCTGGCATGATTGGCATGGGCTGATATGTATCCATCAGGAATTTTCTTGGCTACCCATACGGCACCTTTATCGGTGTTGAAACTGGTTCTGTTTCTTCGGTTGTACTGAAGGTTTGTTCCCTTGCTAATAATCTCCATAATCCAAACCTCATTGGGATCAGCAATTGAAAAAGATTCACCTGAGCTGTAGTACCCGTAATCATTGGCCAGGTCAGCAATAATTTTAATTGCATCGCGAGCAGTAGGGGCCATCATCAGGGCAAGTTGCATAAGCCCCGTATAATCAATCCCGCCAAGGGTATCGAAAAGTTCCTTGTGGCCTCCAAAAGTACTTTCTCCAATGGCTACCTGCATTTCGTTAATGAAGCCCACCACTTGAAATGTACTGGCTGGCAGAGGAATGCGTGCCAGAGGCTTATGGCTTCCACGATAATATGCCTGAAAGAATGTCCCAGGTAATTTGGGGCCACCTTCAAAAAAGTATAGCTCGCCATAACGTATGTGCGAGTCGGCAGCATAGCTTATCATCGACGAACCATCGGCCGAAGCCCCCGGAGTGACAAGATAGCTGGTACATGGGAATACCACTAAACTAAAAAGAATTGTAAATAAACCTGTTGATAAGATTTTTTTAATCATATTTAATTTTTTACGGTAAGTAATAACTTTGGAAGACAAACCTACTGAAAATTTTCCGAAAGGGGCATGTTTTCTGGTCGATCTGGAATTTGATTTACGGGTTTGGGATATGTGTGCAACTTTTTCTGAAATTACAAATTAAAGTGATATTCTTTTCCTTTCAAGACTTGATAATATGGAACAGATTCGGTGTATTTATGAAATTTTTAGTTATCAGTCCAATTTTTTTTACCGACTTTGTCGGGTTGTTTTATGTTTTTAATGGTAGTTATCTATGTTTAGTTGTAAAATAGTATAATTTAAAATAATAAATTGCCATTTCGTTTGTAAATGTTATGGTTTAAAAGGTTAAATTTGCAATATTGGCCTATTGCAAACGTTAATAAAATGATTTATAAATTGAATTTTGGAGCTAACGTTTTGTAGATGTTGGTACAAAAGATGGACAATATTTTTGCCCATTTTACAACATTGACAAAACAGATTCGCATCATATTACCCAATGGAAGACGGTTTTAAACATTATAATCAGGAACGCATACCGGTAACTATTATTACAGGATTTCTCGGTTCAGGTAAAACAACCTTTTTGAACCACCTGATTCATAAATACCCAACTACCCGGTTTGCAATCATAGAAAATGAATTTGGTGAATTGGGAGTTGATCCGGACATCCTTAATCGGGAAGAACAAATGCCTGTATATGAATTGCTAAATGGCTGTATATGTTGCACTCTCAATACAGATTTCTATAATTCCCTGCAACTTATTATCGAAAACAAAACATCGATAGACCATCTTTTGGTTGAGACCACCGGGATAGCGGATCCCAGTCAGGTTATCGATCTTTTTATTTCCAATGAGCAGATACAGCGCAATTTTATAGTAAACAGTGTAATTTGTCTTGTCGACTGTTCTCTTATTGAAGGCCTGTTACAATCAGAAAAAGAATCAGTTAAACAAATTGCCCTTTCGGATATTGTAATGCTCAACAAAACCGATTTGCTGCGGGAGAAAACAACCTGTCATTTGAAAAAAATAATTTCAGATATTAATCCCATGGCACAGGTTCTCGAAACCCGCTATGCACATACCAATGGAACCCCTGTGCTTGCCACCAAAGCATATTCATCAAGTCATATCGAAGAAACCACACTCTCTTATAAAGCACTCAAGATATCTCTTAACAATATAAAACGAACACAAAATGATCTTGTGTTTCATCCCGCAAAATTGCGACATGATATCTATTCGGATGGGTTTATTTATCGCGAATGTACCGATCCCGAATTATTCAATATTTGGATTACCAGTTTTATCTATTTTAATCAGAATAATCTATTGCGGGTAAAAGGGATATTGTATGTCGAAGGTAAGGATTGTCGCTATATTTTTCAGGCTGTGAAAGGGTCTGTGGTTTTTGAGAAAGGAAGCCCATGGAAGGCTGATGAAGATAAAATATCAAAAATTGTAATAATCGGCAGGGAAATTGACCGATCTGGTATAGAAGAAAAACTGGATATGTTTTTTGCCGGGAAAAGGAATTTAAACAAAGCCAATAAAACGCCAAATGATAGTCCAAAACCAGTAAACATTTAGCAATTATGGTTGAAGACGATAGGGGACGGGTGCTCAAAAGTATTACTTCCGCCGTTCCGGGTGTTATTTACCAATTCAGGTTATCAGCCGACGGCAATTCAAGTATACCCTATGCAAATGACCGGTTATTTGATGTTCTCGGCCTCCGTCCTTCGGATGTTTTCAACAGCGCTCAGCCAATATTTGATAAGGTCCATCCCGAAGACTATCCCGGTCTTAACCAATCTATAATCAACTCAGCCAAAACTCTTGAAGATTGGGAGTATGAATTCAGGATAATCAGGGATAATGGTGAAGTAAAATGGCTCCGTGGTCTTGCCAGACCCGAAAAACAGCCCGACGAAAGTTCCCTTTGGAACGGATACATTCTTGATATTACTGACAGAAAACTTTCGGAACAACTCAATTACCAGATACGAAAAAAATTTCAGGGCTATTTTGAAGCAGCCCCCGACGGATTTTTTGTGGTAAACCAGCAAGGGTATTATATTGAAGCCAACCCTGCCGCCTGCCGCATGACCGGATACCCTCTCGACGAACTTTTGACTATGCATGTAAAGCAATTGGTTCACCCTGATTTTAATGAAGATGAACGAAAAACCCTTTCCCGAACCTTCTCAACCGGCTCTCTCGACGAGGAAGTACTTTTGAAAAAGAAAAGTGGTGAAGCCTTTTGGGTTCGGCTTTTAACCAGCAGGGTAGATGAACACTTTGCCATTGCAATTTGCTATGATATAACTGCCCGCAAAAAGCAGGACAAGTTTTTGCGCAATCAATTATTATATCAACGGTTGATTGCTGATATTTCAAGAGAATTTGTCTATACCACCGTTGAAACAATTGATAAGTCTATCAATAAAACCCTTGAAAAGACAGGCCAATTTTTCAACGCCGACCGAAGCTATGTGTTCTTGTTTTCTGACGATTACCGCTATATGACCAATACCCATGAGTGGTGTTCAGCAGGAATTGAACCCCAAATTAATAACCTTCAGAATTTTGAAACACAAAATTTCAGTTGGTGGTGGCAACAGATTGAAAGCCGCAGTTTGATTGTAATTGATGATTTAGTGACTGACCAAAGGCTTCAACCCAACGAACGGGAGGTATTGATGAGCCAGAATATTCTCTCTCTTTTGTGCATCCCATTAATCAATGAGGGAACCCTGGTTGGATTTATTGGCCTTGATATGGTAAGGTATAAAGTGCAATGGGATGAAAATCAGATTAATTACCTCACTCTGATTGGAGAGATACTTTCCGGAGCATTATTTAAACTCAGGGCTGAAAACCTGCTCAGAATAAGTGAAAAACGTTACCGTCTCCTGGCCGAAAATGCACGAGATGTAATATACCGGGTGGCCATATTGCCCAAAAAGAAATTTGAGTATATAAGTCCTTCGATTGTTTCATTAACAGGCTATCATCCAGAAGAATTCTATAAAGAGGCCAATATAGAGTCCAGTCTGTTTTTCAGCTCTCCCTGGGGCAATATTCACAATATTGCCGAAATTGACGCATTATTTAAACAACCCCTTGTAACCCCTTTAAGGACTAAGAGCGGAGATGTAAAATGGGTGGAACTGAGCAATGTACCATTCTACAACCAGGCAGGCCAACTTGAAGCCGTTGAGGGTATTGCAAGGGACATAACCAGCCAAAAGGAATTTGAAGGAAGGTTGAAACACCTCAATATTGAACTTACAGAAAAAAAAGAGGCCCTTGAGGCACTCAACGAATCACTGGAAAAACGCATTCAACTTGAAGTTGAAAAAAACAGAGGGCTCGATCAGATTATGGCATTCCAGGCAAGACAGGCTGCCCTTGGCGAAATGATTGCAAACATTGCCCATCAATGGCGGCAACCTCTCAATGTGCTATCACTTGCAATATACGACCTTGCCGAAGCCTTTGATTTTGATGAGCTCGACAAAAAATACCTTGACAATACTGTGGATGAAATGACAAATGTGATTCAACAAATGTCAAAAACTATCGATGATTTCAGGAATTTTTTTAAGCCTGAAACAGAAAAGTCAAGTTTTAAAGTTTCTTCGGTGGTAAATAGTGCACTTACCTTTATGGCTCCCTACTTTTTAAATGAAGGGGTTAAATCAGGGAAGGACGTTCCACTAAACATTATGGTATATGGTTATATGTCGCAATTGGAGCAGGTTGTGATTAATCTGTTAAAAAATGCGCTCGATGCTCAGCAAACATTCCTAAATACCGAAAAGGAAATATTCATAAAAGCGCGGATGGAAGAAAACGGATTTTGCCGGATTGAAATATTTAACAGTGGAGAACAAATACCTCACGAGAATATCTCCCGGTTATTCGATCCTTATTTCACAACAAAGCCTCAGGGGCAGGGGCTGGGACTCGGTTTGTACGTTGCCCGTACCCTGGTGGAAAAGAATCTTCAAGGACAAATTGTGTGTGAAAATGTTGCAAACGGGGTTCGCTTTATTATTTCTCTGCCTGCTTCGGCTTGTATTTAGTCTGTTGGCAAAATATAAAAATAATCGATGGTTTGGATTACCCCTCCTTATTTGGTTCGCCGGCTTTCGCCCAAAGAAATTATCTGGAGTATTGATAATCCCGATAAGAAAATTCACCTGACCTTTGACGATGGTCCACTGCCGGAAATTACTAATGAGTTGCTTTCATTGCTTGATGATTTTGGCGCAAAAGCAACTTTCTTTTGTCAGGGCAGGCAACTTGAGAAACACCCTGAATTCATTGAGAAGTTTATCCGCAAAGGCCATTCTATCGGAAATCATACCTATTCACATATAAATGCATGGAAATCGAATCCCATCGATTTCAGAAACGATGTTCTTCAATTTCAGAAAATCTATCCTTCCAGACTATTCAGGCCTCCCTATGGAAATATACCCTTTTGTGATTACAAATACTTTGCCCATAATTACTCAATTATCATGTGGTCGTTGATGAGTTACGATTTCGATGAAAGAATCACAACCGAAAAAATAATAAAACTATTTAAATCGTGCACCAGAACTGGATATATATGGGTTTTTCATGATAATGAAAAAGCCGGAAAAAAAGCCATTCAAACTCTTCCTGTATTATTGGAATATTTTACCAGTAAGGGGTTTACATTCGATGCATTGCCCGGTTGAAAAAATATGGGGGTATAAAAAAAATGGCTGCTTCGGCGAGGGGAAATGGAATTGAAGACAAAAGGGAAATTTGGGGAAATCTTCAGGGGGAAACCGAAACAGCCAATGGGTTATGTGAAAGAACATATCGTATTTATATGGCAAATGTAGTATAAATTTATTTATCTCAAACAAAAAAATGGCTTGATCAAAAAAAAAAATAACTAAAAAGGGCTATCCCATTTTACACATTACTGAATTCTCTTGTCAACAAATTAACCTAATTTTACATGCAATTGAATCCAGGGATTACCCAAAAAATTTATTAGTTCTTATGCGCAAATTATCAGCAGGTTACAGGTTTCTATGTTTTGCTTTATTCGTTTTTACAGCTTTCTCGTGTGCCAATGTTGTTTCACCCGTAGGAGGACCCCAGGATACCGAACCTCCGGTTGTAATACGTAGTAATCCGCCAAATTTTTCAGCCAATTACAAAGGGCAGAATATTCGTATTTTTTTCAATGAATACGTAACGTTGAAGAATTTACGGCAAAACCAGCTTGTATCTCCCCCGATTTCTAATGATCCCGATATTCGGGTGAAAGGAAGAAGCATTATTATTTCGATTAAAGATACCCTTTTGCCTAACACCACCTATAACTTTTTCTTTGGCGAATCGGTTGTGGATATTACAGAAGGGAATGCTATTCCTAACTTTCAGTTTGTGGTATCAACTGGTGAGTTTGTTGACTCACTATCTGTCAAAGGTGTTTTGAAAAGCGCAGAATCACTGCTTCCTCAGGAGAATGTTTTTGTAATGATGTATGACAGGGATAATGACTCCCTGCCCTTGCTCGAAAGGCCTGTTTATGTTAGTAAGACGAATAAGCAGGGCGAATTCAGAATTAATACTATGCGTGAAGGCAAATATCGTATGTTTGCACTTAAAGATATAAACTCCAATTATATATATGATAATCCAGAAGAATGGATTGCATTCCATGATAGTCTTGTCTCCCCTTATTATATAAAGGAAAGACCCGTTGCAGCTGCCCGCACCGATTCCATTTCAGCCGAACCTGCCGATAATACCAAAGTTTTAATACCTGAAGGTATCTTAGAAGCCTTAGTTGCTGATTCTATAAATTATGCAAATGCAGCTTTGGTCGATTCTGTGGCGATTAAGGACAATGAAAATCAACCATTGTATCAACTATTCCTTTTTAAGGAAGCAGATACCCTTCAGAAAATTGTGTCGGCATCCTTGGTTAGCCGGGGGAAACTAAATATTAATTTTCGGTTACCAGCCGAAACAGTCACTGTAAGAGAATATAAAAACCCTATTGACGGCAATTGGTTTCTGCCCGAATTCAGTCGAAACCGGGATACTTTGAGCCTTTGGATAAATCAAATTGAGCGCGATACTCTCTGGCTCGAAATTGCAGACCGTGGACATATAATAGATTCTGTAAAGGTATCAATGACTCTGAGGCAACCCCGCACCAGAGTTACCCGGGCACAGGATCAGGAACCACCTGAAACTAAAGTAAACATCAGTGTATCCGGGCTCATTGGCCGGAATACTCAACCCTATTTCAGTCCGCTTCAATTGGTAAGTCAAACGCCTTTGGCTTCGGTAAATAACAAAAAGGTGGAATTCTTTCTCCGCGACACAATACCTTTGATTCCAGAATTTGAAATTCTGGATTCTGTTAGTCGTTTTTTAAGGCTCAACAACCGACTTGAGCAAGATAGTTCCTACTTAATTACCCTTTTGCCGGGTGCGGTTTCCGATATTTTCGGAGATGTGAACGATACAATCAGGGTAAATTTCAAGGTAAACAATGAAACTGCCTATGGTACATTAATGATTGATCTTAAATTGCCCCAGGATCAATCCGATGGGCAATATATACTTCAACTGATGGACGATAAATTTGAAAAGATCATCACAGAAAAAATACTTACAAACGATGGAGTAATTTCTTTCCCATACCTAAATGCAGCTACCTTCAAAGGTAGGCTTGTTTTCGACCGTAACAAAAACGGGAAATGGGACACCGGGAATTATCTCAGACGATTACAACCCGAAAAAGTATTGATATACAATAGCCCGATGCAGACAAGATTAAACTGGGAAATGGAGTTTATTTGGGATGCTTCAACTCCCTAACCAACTGTAATCGGATAGATTATTGCGGCCAAAGGACTTTGTTATACACCTAACAACTCTGTATTATTAATGATGTAATAAGTGTTGTTCACATTCTAAAATCGATATAAAAATTCTACCTTTGGGGCCGAAACGCTGTCCTATTATACCATCAAAAATCAATATCCATGCAACTTACCCATATCGAACACATTGGCATAGCTGTTAAAAGTCTTGAAGAATCCATTAAGTATTATGAAGATATTCTTGGATTGAAGTGTTATGCCGTAGAAGAAGTAAAAGATCAGCGAGTAAAAACAGCTTTTTTTATGCTTGGTCAAACCAAAATTGAATTGCTTGAATCTACTGACCCCGAAGGCCCCATCGGCAGGTTTATCGAGAAAAAGGGTGAAGGGATTCATCATCTTGCTTTAGCTGTTGAAGGCATCGATAATGCCTTAGATGAGTTGAAATCGAAGGGTGTTCAGCTTGTTGACCAAGCTCCGCGAAAAGGAGCAGAAGGGCTTGATATAGCATTCTTACATCCCAAATCAACCGGTGGGGTTTTAACAGAATTGTGTGAGAATAAGAACCGATAATAACCTTTAAAATTCTAAATAATATGAGTTTTGAACAAAAAATCAAGGAGCTGCTTGATAAGCGGGAACAGGCTAAACTTGGAGGCGGTGCAAAGCGGATTGAAGTCCAGCATCAAAAGGGGAAACTTACTGCCCGTGAACGGATTGACAGACTTTTAGATGAAGGGTCATTTGAAGAGTTTGATATGTTTGTTACACATCGGTGCAACGATTTTGGTCTCGATGATAAAAGGTATTATGCAGATGGGGTTGTTACCGGATATGGTACAATAGATGGCAGGTTGGTTTACATTTACGCCCAGGATTTCACGGTTTTCGGCGGTTCATTATCGCAGGCCTATGCAGAGAAAATATGCAAGGTTATGGACAAGGCTATGAAAGTTGGTGTTCCGGTAATTGGGCTCAATGATAGCGGTGGTGCCCGTATTCAGGAGGGGGTAAACAGTTTGGCTGGTTATGCAGAGATTTTCCAGCGGAACATCAATGCATCGGGGGTAATACCTCAAATTACCGCTATTTTCGGGCCCTGCGCCGGTGGTGCTGTATATTCGCCTGCGCTGACAGATTTCATTATCATGTCTAAAGAAAACAGTTATATGTTTCTTACGGGACCCAAGGTTGTGAAAACTGTAACAGGGGAGGTGGTAACCGACGATGAGCTTGGCGGCGCCATGACGCATGCAACCAAATCGGGGGTGGCTCATTTTGTTTCAGATACCGAGGAAGAAGGACTTATGCTGGTTAGAAAATTACTCAGCTTTCTTCCTCAAAATAACCTCGAAGAACCAGCTCTTGCTCCGTGCGATGATCCCATTGACAGGCTTGAAGATGCGCTCAATGATATTATTCCTGAAAATCCAAATAAGCCTTATGATGTTAAAGACATAATCTACTCAATTGTTGATTATAATGAGTTTCTGGAAGTTCAGCGAAATTATGCACCCAATATTATTACTGGATTTGCCCGGTTCAACGGTGTAGCGGTGGGCATTGTGGCCAACCAGCCCAAATATCTGGCCGGGGTTCTCGATATCAACGCCTCCCGAAAAGCAGCACGTTTTGTAAGATTTTGTGATGCTTTCAATATTCCAATCGTTACCTTGGTTGATGTGCCCGGTTTTCTTCCGGGCACTACACAGGAGTATGGCGGAATTATTCTTCACGGGGCAAAACTATTGTATGCCTATGGTGAAGCAACAGTACCTAAGGTAACTGTAGTTTTGCGCAAAGCCTACGGTGGTGCTTATTGTGTTATGAGTTCTAAACAGTTGCGTGGTGATATTAATTATGCATGGCCGATGGCTGAAATTGCTGTTATGGGCCCCAAAGGTGCCATCGAAATCCTAAACAGCAAAGATATTGCGGCAATCAACGATGATGATGAAAGGACTCAGTTTATTATGCAAAAAGAGAAGGAATATGTGGAGAAATTTGCAACTCCTTATAGTGCTGCAAAGTATGGTTACATCGATGATGTAATTGAACCACGTAACACCAGGTTCCGCATCATAAGAGCTCTGCAATCGCTGGCAACCAAAAAGGATGTGAATCCGCCCAAAAAACATTCAAATATTCCCTTGTAAAAAAAAACTGAAAGCAATGCTCGATACATTAACTACTCAACTTACTGATCCGGAAGCCCTTGCAGCAGCATTGGCGCACGAAGAGGTTGAAAAATTTGTTGCAAACGACCCCTTCGGTTTGCTCATGTCTTTTTTGGGAATGGGTATTGTATTCCTTGTTCTTTTACTACTATACTGGGTATTCTCAGTTACCCCCCGTTTTTACACTCCCGAATTCAAACAATGGCGGGCTAATCTGGGGAAATCTAAGAGAAGTTTTTCTGCAAATGATTCAATAAATCTGCCACCCGACACCAAACTGTCAGATCTTGATGGCGAAATTAACGCCGCCATTGCAGCTGCAATTCACCTTTACAGGTCAGAGTTGCACGACTATGAAAATACCGTGCTTACCATTTCAAAAGTATCGCGTACATACTCGCCCTGGAGTTCCAAAATTTACGGGCTCAGAAACATTCCCCGGAAATAGCTGCCTTTGCACTTATTGGTTTTTGTTGGTCAAAACCCATTGCAATAATATATTTAAAGTAACATAAGCAGAAAATATTTTGAAAAACCATAGATCATGAAAAAATACAAATTCACCATTCATGGAAATAAATATGATGTAAGTATCCTGAATATGGAGGAAAACATCATTGAGATGGAAGTAAACGGGTCGATCTACAGTGTTGAAGTGGATAAGTCGATTCAGCCTGTTAAGACTCCACGATTGGTCAGGGCAAGAGCGGTGCCAGCAACCGATACAACTCCATCCGAAGGTACCGGAGTTAAAGCTTCAAAGGGATTTGGTACCATTAAAGCTCCACTGCCAGGTACAATACTCAGTATTCATTGTAAACCGGGCGATCCCATTAAAATGGGCCAAAAATTAATTGTACTTGAAGCCATGAAAATGGAAAACAATATTGACTCAGATAAGGATGGCAAAGTGCTTAGGATACTTGTAAATCAGGGGCAATCAGTTATGGAAGGTGATATATTGATTGAAATAGGAGATTAACCATGGACATGAATATATTCGACTTTATTGTAAGTCAACTTACCGAATTCTACAGCTATACCTCTTTTGCCAGTGTCGATTGGCGACATCTGGTGATGATATTCGTAGGCATATTTTTCATCACTCTTGCCATCGTAAAGCATTATGAACCATTGCTTCTGATTCCTATTGGTTTTGGTATCATAGTAGGAAATATTCCTTTTGATGTTACTGCAAACCTTAGAATAGGCATTTACGAAGAAGGCAGTGTATTAAACATGCTCTACCAGGGAGTTGAAAGAGGTTTCTATCCGCCTATAATATTCCTGGGTATTGGTGCAATGACCGATTTCTCATCTCTTTTATCCAAACCAAAGCTGGTGTTGCTTGGGGCTGCTGCACAGTTTGGCATTTTTGCGGCTTATTCCTTCTCCCTATTGCTTGGTTTTACTCCCGAGGAGGCAGGGGCAATAGGCATAATTGGTGGTGCCGATGGCCCCACAGCAATTTTTCTTTCATCAAAACTGGCACCCCATTTTATTGGGCCCATCGCCATTGCAGCCTATTCATATATGGCGCTGGTTCCTGTAATCCAACCTCCCATCATGCGGTTACTTACAACCAAAAAAGAGAGACTTATAAGGATGAAACCTGCCCGTGCCGTTCCAAAACAGGAGAAAATACTTTTTCCAATTGCCGGAATGTTGCTGACTACTTTTATCATGCCAACAGCTTTGCCTTTGCTTGGTATGTTGTTTTTTGGAAATCTCCTCAAGGAAAGTGGTGTAACCAACCGACTTGCCGAAACTGCCCGCAGTTCGCTCATTGATATTATAACCATTTTTCTGGGCCTTACCGTGGGTGCTTCAACACAGGGCGATGTATTTATTACTCCCGATTCAATGATGATTTTTGGACTTGGTGCTGCATCGTTTGTGGTAGCTACCTTTGGGGGGGTATTGTTTGCTAAAGTTTTGAACCTGTTTGCCAGCGAAGGCAACAAGGTTAACCCATTAATCGGGAATGCAGGAGTATCGGCTGTTCCTGATAGTGCAAGAGTATCGCAGCATGTAGGGCTTGAGTATGACAAAACCAATCACCTGCTTATGCACGCTATGGCTGCCAATGTTTCCGGGGTTATTGGAAGTGCTATTGCCGCAGGGATACTGCTAAGTTTTCTAACTTAAATTTTATAGGGATTATCGATTCAGTTGGGTTTGCCTGCCAGGGCAGACCCTTTTTTTTTGAAGTTGCTATTTCTTAAAATATAACCCTTTCATGATACGTGTTTCGAACTTTCCCCCTATGGGCAGGTAAGAGATATTTTCATGAGCTCCAATCAAAAGCATGCCATCATTAAACAAACTCTCGTGAAATAGTGAAATTACGCTGTTTTGCAGTTCAGAGTTGAAATAAATGATAACATTCCGGCAAAATATCAGGTCGAACTTGTAAAAAATGGATCCTTCAACCAGGTTATGTTGTTTAAAGGTTACTTTATCGCGCAGAAACTTTTTTATTCGAAATGTTTTGTTTAGATCATCTTGTTCGAAATACTTTGCATAAGGAATTTCAACTTTTTGCTCGAAGTTCAGGGGATTGACCTTGATTACTTTATCAAAATTATCGAAATAGGCGTGGTGCAACCTGCTGTTAAATAATCCGTTGCGGGCCTTATCCAGAATTTCGGTGTTGATGTCGGTAGCAAATACTTTTGCCTTATCGAGCATATTCATTTCGTTAAGCAAAATAAGCATCGAATAAACTTCTTCGCCGCTCGAGCAGCCTGCATGCCATATATTGATATGAGTTTTTTCCTTGAAGTGGTTCAATACATTTCGGCGTAGATTCAGCCAAACCGCAACATCCCTGAATAATTCTGTGGTATTTACAGTGATGTCATTAATTACCTTTTGAAAATATTCTTTATTTTCCCTGGTTTTCTTTAATAACTCGTCGATAGAATTTATGTTGTGGCTTACCATAATATGCTCAATACGTCTTTTAAAAGACATTTCAGCATAATTGGAGAAGTCAATTCCATAAGTTTTTTTAAACTCGTAAATGACTCTTATAACATCATTTTTTTGAACATCAATCTTTATTGCCATTTACATTGTCTGTTGTGTTTCCCCTTCAGGAACATTCCCTGATTTTAGTGAAGAGGTTTTTTGCAAAATAATACCTTTTCCAATCCAGGGAGTATGGGAGTCTTAAATGTTTTATGAATTAATTTTATATTTGTTTAAAACTTGCTGCAAGTTACTGAATTATCGCTTAAAAAAATCTCTGTTTTTCACTGATTTTTTGATGTGTTTACCTCGTGTAAAACTACCATTGCGAGAAAGGAAAATTGGCAGTGAATATTTCATTTTAGAAGGTGTAAAAAACTGATTGACAGCAGCGTGTAAATATTGTTTTTTGGTGAATATGTGCAAGGAGCCAATCAAATTATAAAAAGCAGATGCAGCATATTACTGCACTTAAACCTTATTATGGGTAATTGCAGGCGGTCATTTTTTATTGGGTGAATCTTCGGTTGTCATTATTTGGTTGTCTTTATCGGGTTGAAATCCTGTAATGTTTTTACCATCGACTGAGCTTTAAGCAGGCATTCTTCGTATTCTTTTTCAGCAATAGACCCAATGGTAATTGCACTGCCAGCCATAATACTTGCATACTGGCTTTCCTGGTTATACAAAATACTGCGAATAATAACATTAAAGTCGAAATCGCGACAGGGCGAAATGTAGCCTACAGCGCCAGAATATAGCCCACGGCGGGTGGTTTCAAATTCTTCCATTAGCGTCATTGCTCTAATCTTTGGTGCACCTGTCATACTTCCCATGGGGAAAGCCATTTTTATGGCGTCTACAAAATGGACATCATGGCGGAGTTTGCACTCTATGGTTGAAATCATCTGGTGAACGGTGGCGTAAGAGTATATGCCGCAGAGCTCGGTAACTTTTACTGAGCCTTTTTGGGCACTATGCGAAAGGTCGTTTCTGACCAAATCAACAATCATAATATTTTCACTTCTCTCCTTTGGGTCGTTCTTAAGTATTTCTTTTTGTAAAAAGTCTTTTTCTGGGGCAATAGCCCTTTTTATGGTGCCTTTTATGGGTTGCGAAAGAAGGGTTTGATTGCGCTTTGCCAGAAATCTCTCGGGCGAAGAAGACAACAGGTATTTGTTTCGGAGTTTATAGAAACAAGCAAAGGGTGAAGGATTGATCTGATTTAGTTTTAGGAATGTTCCCAGTGGGTCAATGCTTGCATGTTCGCAGAAAAATTCCATGCAGAAGTTGGCTTCGTAAATATTGCCTTGCTTTATGTGGGTCTTAATCTGTTCGACTTTACTAATGTAATCGTTTCTTGTTGTACGATGCTGAATAGTAAACTCTGATGCTTCAATGAAAACGGGTAATGTATTATTAACCTGATCAATTATCTTTTCATGAACACCATTTTCTATTGCAGTATTACCTCTAACTCCCAGTTCGATTTTTCCATGCCTGAAAATGAAAAGAACTTCGGGTACAAAGAAATGCAGAAGGGGCATTTCCACATAATCAGCATTATTTGAGTTCAGTTCTTCAATCTGGTTTTTAAGGTCGTAGGATAGGAAACCGAAGGCCCAATCCTGATTTTGGTCGGTGAACTCTTTTAATTTAATAAAGCTATCATCATCAGGGGATGGACAAATTTCTTCAAAAGTACCGGCAGCCAGCATGGCATCGCATTGCGACCATTTATCCTTATGATGATTGCTTGAAGTAAGAAATGCCACAGTTTCCCATCTCTGGCATGCCCAATAGATGAACTTCGAATAGTCAGGTTTATCAATTATGGGGAATTCCCTGAATTTTCTTTCCATCAACAGATTGGTTCTGTGTGTATTGTAATACTATTAAAGCAGGGATACATTATTAACCAGATGCATCCCTGCCATGGCAGAAGTATCTGGGATTATATTTCCCAGGTGTCACCACTATTGAGAAGGTCGTCTACACATTTTATACGACTGTTTTCAGCTGCGTAAGCCAGTTGTTCCTCCACCAGGTCATCGTAGGTTGATGATGATGCCGACCTGATTACACCAAATGCCATGGGGTAATGTGGCCCCATCATCCGGCCAATCATACGGTGGATACCAGGATCGGGGTTAAACTGGTCATGGACAAGAATATCCTTTTCGGTAATACCGCCCACACCAATCTTTACAGCATAAAGACTTGTACCTTTTAAAATGATACCCATATCCATGTTTTTCCCATATATCATGGGTTCGCCATGTTTAAGTATCAATTGGTTTTCTTCACGTTTTTCCTTTGATGTGTAGCTGGCATGTGCTTTATCGTTGAAAATAATACAATTCTCCAGTATTTCAACCACTGAAGTGCCATCGTGTTTGGCGGCTTCGTACAAAACATCAGTCATCAATTTGATATTATTGTCGGGCACTCTGGCAAAGAATGTACCCTGCGCCCCCATAACCAAACCTGCTGTAATGAAGGGGTGTTCAATGGTACCCTGGGGCGATGTTTTGGTAACCTGCCCCAGCGGCGTAGTGGGTGAATACTGCCCTTTTGTAAGGCCGTAAATCTGATTGTTGAACAATAGCACATTCACATCGAGATTGCGCCGGATCATGTGGATAAAGTGGTTGCCACCAATTGCCATTGAATCACCATCGCCGGTGGCAATCCAGACACTCTGGCCTGGATTTGCAATTTTTACGCCTGATGCAATAGCCGACCCCCGTCCGTGTATGCCATGAAATCCATAAGTATTTACATAATATGGGAATCTTGAAGAACATCCAATGCCTGAAACAATAGTAAAGTTTTCCTTCTTATAACCAATGCGCGGGAAAACATTTTCTACTGCAGCAAGTATGGCATGCCCACCGCATCCGGGGCACCATTTAACCATCTGGTCGCTGGCAAAATCTTCTTTAGTAAGTTGAACCGGGGATTTTTCTATCGTTTTATCTAACATTAGTTTTCCTCCAATAGTTTGGTGAATACTTGGGTGAGCTCCGATACATGGAAGGGGAGACCCTGCACTTTGTTGTATTGCAGGTACTTATACTCAGGATGCATCATCCTTAAGTATTTCACAAACTGACCCATGTTGAGCTCGCACACAACAATTTTCTTAAAGCCTGACAATACCTCTTCTGTATTTTTGGGCAATGGCATAATATGGCTGAACTGGGCTTGTGAAATTTTGTGCCCCTTCGCTTGCAATTGTGTTACAGCCGATTTGAGCATACCTTCAGTTCCACCCCAGCCAACAACGAGCAAATCACCGGTTTTTTCGCCAAATATGGTTTGTTGGGGTATGTAGTTGGCAACTCGCATTACTTTGTCTTCCCTGATATTAACCATTAACTCGTGGTTGAGAGGGTCGGTCGATACATTTCCATCAATATTGGTTTTTTCGAGCCCGCCAATACGGTGTCTGAGACCTTCGGTACCTGGTAGTGCCCATTTGCGGGCAAGTGTCACAGGGTCGCGTCGATAGGGTTTATAGTTTGGGTCGTTGGGTTGTGCAAGTGGAGGGTTTATTTGGGGCAATTCGGCCATTTTGGGTATTTTGAATAATTCTGAGCCAAAACCCATATTCCCATCGGTGAGCAATACCACCGGTGTCATGTGCTCAAGGCTAAGTTTGGCAGCGCGAAAAGCAGCATGGAAGCAATCGGCAGGGCTAATGGCGGCCATAATAATCATAGGTGCTTCGCCATTTCTGCCAAAAATTGCCTGCAACAAATCGCTCTGCTCACTTTTTGTGGGCATTCCTGTTGATGGGCCTGCCCTCTGCACATTTACAATTACCAGTGGAAGTTCAGTAATAACTGCAAGGCCCATTGCTTCGCTTTTTAATGACAGCCCCGGGCCTGATGTAGTAGTAACTGCCAACGAACCGGCAAAACTGGCTCCAATAGCCGAACAAATACCTGCAATCTCATCTTCAGCCTGAAATACCTTTGCTCCCAGCGATTTATGCTTCGCAAGTTCCATAAGAATTTCAGTAGCGGGTGTTATAGGATAGGAACCCAGAAACAAGGGGCGGCCACTCTTTTCTGATGCAGCCAATAGTCCCCAAGCAGTGGCAATGTTGCCGGTTATATTGCGATAACGCCCCTTTTCCATTGGTGCCGGCCCAATTTTTATAATTGTAGCAATGGCTTCAACTGTTTCGGCATAGTTATACCCGGCTTTTAGAGCAACCTGGTTGGCCTGCACAACATCGGGTTTGTTTCTGAATTTCTTCAGGATGAAGTCCATGGTGCTGTCCAGATCGCGATTGAACAGGAAATACATAATCCCAAGAACAAACATATTCTTGGTTTTTTCGGCCATTTTCTTGTCAACATCAACGTTTGAGAGTGCCTCGCGGTTGAGAACCGAAATAGGTGCCTTGATTAGGTTAAATCCGTTCAGACTTCCATCGGAGAGAGGATTTGTGCGATAGCCGGCCTTTTCAATGGCTTTGTCGTCAAAGGCTGATTCATCAACAATAATGGTAGCTCCTTGTTTGGCCCATTTGAGGTTGGCTTTGAGCGATGCAGGGTTCATTGTTACCAAAACATCGCACATATCGCCCGATGTATGAATTCTGCGTTGCCCAAGGTGAACCTGAAATCCGCTAACGCCAGCAACTGTATTTTGCGGTGCACGGATTTCGGCCGGAAAATCAGGGAAAGTGGCAAGGTCGTTGCCGGCCAGTGCGGCAGTGTCAGAGAACAGGGTGCCGGTAAGCTGCATCCCATCGCCCGAGTCTCCCACAAACTTCACCACGACATCTTCCAACTCAAGGATTTCTTTTTTGTGTGTCATAATTTGTAATTTAATGTGGTTTGATAGTGTGTTGGATTTAAAAGTGTGTTTCTATGATCAGCATTACTTTTTTCTTTACGAAACAGGATTATTTTACTGTCTGTAACTACTTCATTATGTTGAATCAATGGGCTCGAACCCCCCGTGTCATTGGTGTGCGAAGTTAATTGTTTAAATCTGATCTGATCAAAAATTCGGGCTACTTTTTTTGTCAGCCTGAATCAATGTATTTTTGCAAAATAAATAGCTGAATATGCAAATTTCAAAATTTAATATCCGGGTTTATGGAATTGTTATCCATGAAAACAAGGTGCTTTTAACTGATGAATACAGACTTGGAATAAAGATGACAAAATTTCCCGGGGGTGGACTCGAATTTGGTGAGGGTACCCATGATTGCCTGAGACGGGAATTCAGGGAAGAAATTGATCAGGAAATTAAAATCGGAGAACATTTATATACTACCGACTACTTTCAGCCCACCCATTTATTAAATGATATACAGCAACTTCTGAGCATTTACTTCCATGTAAAGCCCATCAACCCAGAAGCAATAAAAGTCACAAATATTGCTTTCGATTTTAAAGAGTTGGTTGATGGAGTGCAGTCATTCAGGTGGATTGCACTAACTGATTTGAAACCCACCGATCTTACTTTTCCCATCGACCAAAAAATGGTTCATATCATTCAAGATAGATTTGAGCCAAAATGAAAAAACCCGACCATTGCCGGGTTAGTTTATTGGAGCGGAAAACGGGACTCGAACCCGCCACCTGCAGCTTGGGAAGCTGCCGCTCTACCGGATGAGCTATTTCCGCGTTAAGTAAAGTGGGGGGGGAAGGATTCGAACCTCCGAAGGCTGCGCCAACAGATTTACAGTCTGCCCCATTTGACCGCTCTGGAACCCCCCCGAAATTCAAAGACCATTTGTTGAAAGAGTGGGGCAAATGTAGAAAAAAAACTATTGTTTGCCGCGCCCACATTAACATTTTGGAAATTTATTCGCGGCTTGTTAGTATTATCTGGCATAGTCTGTTGCCAGGCATTATCTTACCTCACTTGCCTGGTTTTATATTTTAAGGTCAAAATAGAACTCAGTGCCGAGCCCGGGAGAGCTTAAGACCATTATTTCTGAAGAATGTCTTGTTATAAACTCACGGCACAAACTCAAGCCTATACCTGAGCCTGTTTCGCTACCAGTACCCTTGGTTGGCTCAGGAAGATCTTTGAATCTGAATTTGGTAAGGGCATCTTCGTCCATCCCGATGCCAAAGTCTTTAATGCTAAATCGTTGATAATCTCCGGATTCCTTAATGGATATCATTATCTGACCAGATGGATGTGAATATTTTATTGCGTTGGAAACCAGATTTCTGATAACCGTTTTCAGCATATTTGCATCTGCATTAACAGGTCTTAATTTTTCAGGAATATCCATGGTAAAAATTATTCTCTTGCTCTCAGCCCATGGTTTATAGGGTTCAAGACATTCAGTAACAATTGCCCGGAAATTCACATCTGAAGGTTTAAAAATAATTTTTCCATCCTGCGATTTGGCCCAATAAAGCAGATTTTCGAGAAGATCGCTGACCGATTGTACTGCCCTGGTAAGTGCAAAAATGTTTTCCTGGGCACTTAAAACATCTTTCTCATCAATATCATCTCTAAGCAATTCAATGAGAGCTCTAAGGTTCCACACCGGGCCACGCAGATCGTGTCCGATAACCATAAACATTTTGTCTTTGGCGGTATTAATCAGTTTAAGTTCTTCTTTCTGCCTTGAAAGTTGGATATTCTTTCTCTTGAGTTTTCGCAGCAAAAACAGTAACAACGATCCTGTAACAACAAACCCAAGAAGCAAAATTATTAAGCCCAGATTGATAAATCTTTGTTTTTCGAGCATTAATACCTGTATTTCCTTGTCTTTTTCTAGCATAACGAGCCGCGCATCCTGCCTTTGCCTTTCGAGTTGAAATTCCATACTCATTACCTTTTCTGAAAGCTGTTGGTTGAACAAAGTATCAGAGTAATGCCGCAATAGAATAAGCCGGTTGGCGGCGGTTTCAAAATCGCGCTTGTTCATGTCAACCTTGGCAAGAACCCTGAGTGCATCGTGTATAATTAGTTTGGAATCGAGTTCACGTCCGAGGTTATAGGCTTGAAGAGCAAGTGGTTCGGCTAGCTTAAATCTTTCTTTTCTGCAATAAATGCGCGATTGCTGCAGCCTGATGTTGGCCAGAAGGTGTTGATCGTGCGAATAATTTACTTTCTCGAGGGCCAGTTGATAGTTCACCTGTGCATCATCGAGCAGGTCTTTTTTAAAATAAATATCGCCAAGGTATTTATAACAATCGGCTTGCCCTGCTATATTTCCGGTTTCAATTCTCAGGTTAAGCGATGCTTCAATATTCTCAATGGCATGTTCGAGTGAATCAAGGTTCATTAATACGCGTCCCTTGTTCAGAAAGATATAGGAAAGCATATCCTTGTTATTTATTTTTTGGGCAATGTTATGCGCCGAAACAAGGTTTTCATAAGCTTGCGAATAGAACTCCAGGTAGATATAAAGGTTGGCTATATTAATATATGCATATCCTTCCTGCTCAACAATTTGGTATCGTTTGGCCAGGTTCAATCCTTTAAAGAAAAGGTCAATAGCTTTGTTGTAATTGCCCTGTAATCGGTATGCAACACCTGCAAAACTGTGAGCTTTAACCAGGTTAAACGTGTCACCTACACTTTCGGCATGGGCAATAACATAAAGGCTTAGATGAAGTGATGTGGAGGGAAAAGAATTCCTTATTCGCCATGATTCATTTAAAAGAAAATCGTGCTTCTTTAAAGGGTTGTTAATAGTATCTGCTAATTGAAGGTAGCTGCCAATGATGGTTGTTTCAGTTTCGGGGTAAAGATCTTCAATGTCGATAAACTTGTTTGCAGAAGAAAAACTTCCTGCCAATAGTAAAATTATAGAAAAGACAGCGGCCTGGAAAGGGGAAAGAATAGTAAAAAATCGAAATCGCGAGCTCACAGCGTTATATGTTTTTATATTATAAAACTACAATATATTTTTGGGATGGTATTACGATTTGTATAGAGTAAGACAGAAGGTATATTTAATTAGCCGAAAGATGGTATTTATTCCATAGAATATAAAATAATCGATATATATTGAATTTCTGACAGGAGTTATTGAAGTGTGTCAAGCGTGTTTTTAAACACTTTCCAATTATCAGAGTCGCGCTGTTTTATGTCTGGAACGATAGTTTCCAGCAAATCTTCAAGCATAAGGGCACGCTCGTAAGAGTCGGGATGGGTGCTAATCCAGCGAAGTTCTTTGGGGAATTTCTCAAGTTCATCCCCGAATCGTTTAAGGAGTTCGACATACCCCAGGGGGTTAATGCCTGCATTTACCATATACTCCACTGCAAGTCTGTCGGCTTCTCTTTCGAGATTACGATCGTAGGCTGTTGAGGTAATTGTTCGGGCTATTTCTTTTACTAAGTCAGTGCTGTAGCTCCCCGATAAAAGGGTGAACAAGGTAGCAATACCAATCTCTTTGCTAAGTTTCTTAATAACATGGTTTTCTTCAATGTGGGCAATTTCATGGGCCACGATCCCGATTAGTTCTTCTTCGTTTTGAAGAAAATCAATTAATCCTGTAAAAATCACAATTTTGTTGCCGGGCAGGGCGAAGGCATTGGCATCATTGCTGATAAAAAAGTAATAAGTAATTTCTCCCTTTTTAAAATGGTTCTTCTCTTTCAGGTCGGCCATCATTGCAGCGAGCAAAGAATCTAATTTTTGATTATTTATCTGGCCGTATTCATTTTTGAAAAACCTCAGGGTCCAGTTACCAAGTTTTTCTTCAACCTGTTCAATCTTTTTATCGGCCCTGATGATTTTACGGATACTTATGTGGGTTAAAGCAAACCACAACAGTATCAAAACCGAAACAAACAGCAAAAGATGTACGAAAAACTTTCTGGCCATAACCGATTCAGGAGTTGATGAGATTATTATTTTTATCGCCGCGATGGCAGATCATATTGGTAAATGGTCCCAAAAGCCACCATTCAACATGTAAGCCTTTGCGGGTGCGTATAGCGGCATATACAGTTGCAATAAACTCTATAATGTTCACCATGAGCAATATTGCTACATAAGCAAAGAATTCTGCTGTGAAGGTTTTCTCTCCGAAAATGATGTTCATTAACCAGACAAAGCCGGTTGAGTTCATAGCAACCAGCAGCAGTTGCGATAGAAGTGCCTGGGTACAATGCCACCGAACAAAATATTCACCTTTACGATTGGCCATAAAGAAAATGAAAGTGGCTATAAGGTTAATTATTGGCATACCAATACCTGCCATAATTGCAATCATTGACATTAAATAGCTGTTCGACGCCTTTTCGGCTACCCTTTCAGTGATTGGGCCAAACTGTTCAGATTGATTAATTTGCATTGTTCAGGAAAATTTTATAATGTTCCAAACCCACAGGGCAAGCATTAAAGCTATGGCCAGGGCCGAAATTTTTTTATTTTTAAAAACTTGTTCTGTTTTCAGATAAAACAGGTAAAAGGTTTGTTTGTTGGTAAATAAATCAGTTAAAACCCAGACAGGAAATACAGCCATTGCCGCAGCCATGATAAACCCAAGAGGATTCCACCATAACGCATCAGCGAGTCTTGCCTGTATTATTGAAATAACAGACCTGCTCATACCACAAGAGGGGCAGGGCAGGCCGGTTAAATTGCTGAATACACAAGTATTTAATTTACTTTCTTTACCTGGCTGACCGGTTTGATCACTTATAATTAAGTAGCCCAACCATAAATAACCTGCAAAAATTGCAGTAAGCACAACTTTGTAAAGCTTTTTGGGGTTCAAATTTCTTTAGTAGAGAAACTGGTTGAGTTTAGAAAAGTTTTTTTGTTTGGTTGCATCCTGAATAAGAAACCAGTCAACAATCTGCCAAATTCCAAGACCACCGCAGGTGAGCAATTTCCCAATACCCAATCCTGTGTCGCCAATCATAAACCGGTCAATTCCCAAATAACCTACAATGATGGAAACAATCAGCACGGTTGTAGGATTCTTAAAGTCTAAAGCCTGAATCATACCCCATTTCGAATTATCAATTTCCAGCAGCCTGTTTCTGATCTGTGGGATGCTTTCGCTCTCAAAGTATTTCCCGTTTGCCATCAGGAACATGTCAACTTTATTCTCTTCCATAAGTATTTATTATTTTAGTTTTCCTACTCTTGCGGATTTTCGGTTTCTCCCTGTTTTCTGGTGTGCAGCTCCGTTGATACTTTTGTCTTATAACAAGACTTGACAAATATATAAAAAAATGCAAGGCATGTAAACGCATGTAAATTGTTTTTGAGAAAGGGATGTACTTTTACTGAAGATTTTGGATAGATAACCCAATTTGGTTATTAAGATTTAAGATATGAATGTTGCAGAATTGTTATTGCCTGAATTAAAATTCTTTGCATCGCGCAGTAGTGGTGCCGGCGGGCAACATGTGAACAAGGTTAATACTCGTGTTGAACTTAGGTTTAATGTGCCTGGCTCGAAGTTATTGAGTGCCGGAAACAAAGAAATGATCCTAAGTAGAATTGGTACAAGGATAACTACCGATGGCGATTTAATTTTGGTTTCAGATAAAACCCGTTCGCAGGTTCGCAATCGCCAGGATTGTATTGAAAGATTTGTGATGCTTATTGGCCAGGCTTTGGTTAAGGAAACAATCCGCATACCCACCCAGCCAGGCAAACTTGTAAAAGAAAAACGGCTTGAAATAAAAAGGAAAAAGTCGCAGAAAAAACAAAACCGGAAAAAGCCTGATCTATAAAGCTTTTTCCGGTGGTTGAGATGATTACGATCAGTTTTTTACCGGTGCCTTTTTGAGCGTTTCAATGAGAAATTGCCAGTACAATTCAACAGATGGTATGTTTACTTTTTCGTCGGGAGAGTGCGGATGGCGAATGGTTGGCCCGAAAGAGATCATGTCGATATTTGGATAGGTTCCTCCTATTATGCCACATTCCAGTCCGGCATGGATTACCTTTACTTCGGGGACTTTGCCGAATTTTTCGCTGTAAACCTTTTTCATGGTATTCAGGATGGGTGAGTTGATGTTGGGTTTCCACCCGGGATAGGAGCCGTTGTGTGCCACTGTTGCACCCGCAAGTTCAAAAACACTTCGTATCATATTGCATAAATCATCCTTGGCTGAGTCGACTGCACTCCGCTGAAGACTGTGGATTTCGATGGTGCCTGGCTTTGTTTTTACTATTGCCAGGTTTGTGCTGGTTTCCACTACTCCGGGCATATCATCGGTCGTTCTTATTACCCCGTTTGGACAGGCATATATGGCATTGAGTACCGGCACAATAGCATGGGGTGCAAAAATATTTACAGGATTGGGTGCAGTGGAAATTTCTATCTGTAGATTGGGTTCGGTGTTTTTTAATTCAGCTGCTATTTGAGAAGATAGTTCCCTTACTGATTTTTCAAATTCTGTTGATCTATCTGAAGGTACAACTACAACTGCTGATGCTTCGCGCGGAATGGCATTGCGGAGACTGCCACCGTCGATGGTGCTAATCTGAAGACCATATTCACGATTAGTCTTCCAAAGAATACGGTTCAGGATTTTGTTTGCATTTCCCCGGCCAAGATTAATATCGAGCCCTGAATGTCCACCCTTTAAGCCTTTAACATTAAGCTGGTATGCTGCCATACCGGCTGGTGTTGTAACCAATGGACAATTGAAAATAGCCGAAGTATCAATGCCTCCGGCACAGCCAATATATAACTCCCCTTCATCTTCTGAATCAAGATTGAGAAGAATTTCGCCTCTCAGCCAGTCTTTTTTGAGCTCGAAAACACCTGTCATACCAGTCTCTTCGTCGATGGTAAAGAGACATTCGATAGGGCCGTGCTCCAGATCATCTGCTGCCAATACAGCCATTGCCGATGCTGCACCTATGCCATTGTCGGCGCCCAGGGTGGTGCCACGGGCTTTTACCCAGTCGCCCTCAATATATACATCAATAGGGTCGGTGGTAAAGTTGTGCTGGGTGTCATTGTTTTTTTGTGGAACCATATCGACATGGCACTGCAGAATAATGGTTTTAAGGTTTTCATGCCCCGGAGTTGCAGGTTTCCTGATCAGCACATTGCCAACGTGGTCAACCCGGGTTTCAAGCCCATGCTTTTCTCCAAATTCTTTTACATAGGCAACAATGGCTTCTTCATGTTTTGAAGGGTGTGGAATCCCACAAAAATCTTCGAAATAATTCCAAAGAGCCTGGGGTTTCAGTCCTTTGAGTTTTTTTTCCATACAGGTATTTATTTTAGGATTTGGGCAAATGTTATTAGTCGTTGCATAAAAAGTCCTGAATAGAAAGTGGTTACACGTTGGCTGGCAGGTTGAACTGTATCGCCAAGCTGAGCCTCTGCCTTAGCAATAATCTCTTTTACAGTAAGCAAACCATCGGTCATTAACCATACTGCGGTACCGGTAAAATCAAGACTTAATTTAATAGAAGGATGTTTTAATCTTGGTTGAAGGTATTTTGTGCCAAACCAGCCTGTAAACCGTGGCACCAGGATTACAACATTCCCGTCCGCATCTATTTCATGATTATATTTTCTGATGGGTATCAGTTCGAGAAAGTTCGCTTTTCGAAGTATCTTTTTTTGCTTTATTCGGGATATTTCCTTATACACTTGATGTTTTGGTTGAAGGGTTTGATTGGGTGGCATGCAATGAGCATACAGTTTAAATTGGCCGATAAAGGTGCACTATTTTTTTGGTTTCAAAAAAGGGTTCGTCAAAAAAGTCTGAAATGTTACTAACCTTATGATGAAGACTGATCTGCCCGAGTTCATCATCAAAATCCCCCCCCTTTAGGTAAAGTATGCCATTTGTAATAGAATTGGAAGAATGTGGATTTATTTTGCCTTTTGTCCATTTAACAAATTCGGGCAAGGCAGTTACTGCCCGGCTGATAACAAAATCATATTTCCCTGAAATATCTTCAGCCCTTCCTCTCAGGGGTGTAACATTTTCTAACCCAAGTTCAGAAGATATTTCCCTCACCACTTTTACCTTTTTCTCAATGGAATCAATGAGATAAAACCGGCATTGAGGAAACATGATGGCCAGAGGAATTCCCGGGAACCCTCCTCCGGTGCCTATGTCGAGCAGCGAGGTACCAGGCAAAAATTGTATAATTTTGCCGATGGAAAGTGAGTGAAGAACATGGTTGATATAAAAGTTTTCCATGTCCCGGCGCGAAATCACGTTTATTAGTTGATTCCAATGGTTGTAAAGTGGAAGCAAATTACTGAACAATTGTGTTTGTAAGGGGGTTAAATCCGGAAAATACTTTTTTAAAATATCCATCGTTTCTAAGCAGTTACTGGCCAGGTGCAAAATTAGATAAACTATCAGAACAAAGAAATCTCTTAAAATCCATGATCCGAAAACCTTTTCCCCGATTTTTTATACATCAGCAACTGCTTATTATTATTCTTTTTCTATTTTCAGTCAAGCTGTCAGCCCAGCAGAATCTTACCGTTGCCCAATATATTGAAAGATATAAAGATATTGCGATGGAAGAAATGCGCAAACATGGCATACCGGCGAGTATTAAACTGGGGCAGGGGATTCTGGAGTCGGGTTTTGGTAACAGCGATCTGGCCCGTGTTGGTAACAACCACTTCGGAATAAAATGTCATGGGTGGCAGGGCAGAACGTTTCTGAAAGACGACGACCATGCCAATGAATGTTTTCGGGCTTATGATGATCCGCATCAATCCTTTCGCGATCATTCTGAGTTCCTGCTCACCCGCCCCCGTTACGCATTTCTTTTCGAGCTGGAAGCTACAGATTACAAAGGCTGGGCACGCGGTTTACGCCAGGCTGGCTATGCCACCAACCCACGGTATCCCGACCTTCTCATCGGTGTTATTGAGCGCAACGGCCTTCATGAATTCGACCAGATTGTGATAAAAGGTGGTGAAATGATGCTTCCGCAACGTCCAATTGTTCAGATTGAACCCAGGCAAGCAGAGGAGTTTCCCAATGTAACAGCCGGCAGGCAAATAAGAGAAAATAACCGTATCAGATATGTTATTGCCCGCTCTGGCGATACCCCTGAAACGATTGCAAGAGAAACCGGTATCTGGGCATGGGAAGTAACAAGGTATAATGAGCTTGGGAAGAATGGGGCATTAAAGGAGGGACAGCTTGTTTATCTGCAGCCAAAAAGAAAAAATGCAAATCAGCATTGGCATATCGTTCAGGAGGGAGAAACCATGTATGATATCTCTCAGAAGTTTGGGGTTAAACAAAAAATACTTTATCGTCGAAACTCCATCCATCCTGATACCCTTCTTCAACCCGGGCAAAGAATAAAACTCAGATGGGATGCCCGCAAATAGCAGGTAATATTATTCGCCGCAGTGAATTTTAACATGCGTGGCAGCTTCTTCATATCCCAGTTCAAGGGCCTTTCTAAGGTCGATGCAACCTGAACTTAACTGACGGTTTTTGATTTTGGCCTGTCCACGGTTAAAATAGGCTTCTGCATAATCGGGACGAAGCAGAATGGCACGGTTATAATCGGCAATTTCGCTACTGGCCCGATAACGGAGTTTGTATTTTGTAAAAGCTCTCCAGAAATAAACTTCAGCATCATTAGGATAAATGCGTATCGCTCTGTCGAAGTCAGTTTTGGCTTCTTCAAATTTGCCTAACTGAAACTGGGCATATCCTCGGCCAAAATGGGCCTGATAAAGCATTTCGTAATCGGGTTGCAGCCTGATTATGCTTGAAAAATCACTGATAGCTCCGCGATAGTCCCCCATTTCCATTTTGGCCTTGGCCATTCGGGCAAAATCCCTGACCGTTTGTGCTTTCAGGTTACCCGCCACTAAAATTGCTGTAAGCAGCGCAATAACTATATACTTCATCATTTGATAGTTTTGTGTTAAGGTGTTCATTGATACGTAAATATCATGCCATTATGTTACAAAATTAGAAAGTTTTACTGAACTTATTTTTTAAAAACACTTATTATATAGTTTCGATATTTTGATTAATGATTTGTAAATCAAATTAATAATAAGGAATAGTACTACTGATACCGGTTCAGAAGTTTTGAATTATAGTTCTGAGATAAAGGCGCCCTGCAATGATACACTCCAGCAATCGATACCCAGGGTATCGCAGTGTTGCAACCATCGCCGTTGCCTGCTTATGCTGTTCGAACTGTCGAAAACATAAACCTTTGCAGGGTATTTTTTATGAAGTAAATCCAGATTGAAACGGGGATTCTGGCGAATTATTATAGCATCAAAGATATCAACGTCATCAAATGGCTGATCCGGCATAGGTGTTTCAGGGTCAATTATTTTTACTTTAATACTACCGGTATAAATAAAATTGTTTTTTATAACCACATCGGTGGTTAGTAGGTTTGTTGAATCGGTGAGAAATAGGGTGGGAGTTACCCTGGCCCCCATTTTCATGCGGTTTCCTCCAAGATTAAATACTGCAGCTTTTGGATTGTGGGTAAGTTGCTGGCAACATAATGCATAGCAATTGCCATTGAAAAACAAATCTATTGCCGTAGCTCCGGGTACATGATAAACAACCAGTTGCTTTTTCGACTGCTGCTGAGTCTTTCGTATAAGCATGGAAGCGGAGAAGGCCAAAGTACCTGCAAGAATTAGCACTGCAAACCTTTTCTGCCTGAACATAAGAAACATAGCCAGGAATCCAACTACTGACAGAAGCATTATCTGTTCAATGAAAGAAATGGTTATACCGGTTGAAGCAGAGCCCGGCAGCCCTTCAATGAATCTTACAGCAGAGTGCAATACCCAAACCAGAGCCGACAACCCAGTGCCTGCATGTTGAGCTATTTCATGAAAGGGTGAAATAATAAAAAAGAGAATTCCTCCTTTGATAATTATATCGGTAAGGGGAATTACAATAATGTTGGTCAGAAGAAAATAATTAGGAAACTGGTTAAAGTAATAAATAGCAAGGGGTGCGGTACCTATTTGGGCAGCAATTGAAACAGTAACAATACCCCAGATGCCGTCGATAATTTTGTTCTTAAAATAAATTTGCCGGTAAAGGATGGGTTGAAAGCTAACGATACTTAGCACAGCAATATAGGAAAGCTGAAAACCTAACCTGCTGATAATAAACGGGTCGATGATAGAAAGGAAAAGTGCTGAACCTGCCAGGGTATTGTAAATATTGGTGTTGCGGTCGAAGGATTGCCCGATGGCAACAAAACTGAACATGGTGGCAGCCCTTAGTACCGATGGAGCAAAGCCTGTTATGGCTGCATATAGCCAGATGAATAGGATAATGATAATTGTTTTGATGTATTTGCCTTTTGGGATAGCTTTTAAAAAACCCAGCATGAAACTCAGGGCAAGAAAAATAACCCCCACATGAAGCCCCGAAACGCATAAAATATGCATTGCCCCGGCACCTGCAAACTCGCGTTGAAGGTCTTCATCGAGATTTTCTCTGAATCCCAGCAACAGAGCAGAGGCAACTGCAAAGTCTTTGCCCTTGATATTGTTTGCTTCGAGCGTTTCAAGGGCATATTTGCGCATTGTGTGGGCATACTTTATTACAGAACTTCCCTCATTTTTACCGGTAAAGAACCATTCGCCCGATTTGCGATAGGTTTGATGAAAGATGTTTTGCCTTTCGAGAAACTGTTTGTAGTTGAATGAATTGGGATTTTTCGGAGGTTCCGTTTCCTGGAAATTATTTTCCAGTAGCAGAACATCGCCATAATTTAGATTGCGGGCAAGCGAATCTTTTTGCAACCACACAATTATTTTCCCTGCAACCTTTGTTATGCCGCTGTCGCCCACAATGTGGGTAACCCTGCCAACTACCTGAAATGAATTGGTTTTTTCGGAAACTGGTTCAATTAATCTGATTCGTAACATTGCACCATTCTGAAAATGACGGCTGAAATGTTTGGGGTTGTCGAGTTGATAATGGTTCTGGGCTAAAACATAACCCGATATTACCATAACCAGATTCACAATAACACCATAGATGTAAGAAAATCGTATGTTTCCCAAAAAGAACCTGGAAATAATTACCAAAGCAGCAATTAAAAGAACAATAAGACCTAAAACAGCCGAAAATGCAATAAGATAGTTAACTTGTAAAAAAATGATTATTCCCGCCATGAAGGGGAGAAGAAGCCTTACGAGTGTGATATGGGAATAATGCAACATATCAGCAATCCATTTCCACCAAAAGTTATGATTAACTGATAATGAAGATAATAATTTGTCAGACTTTTGACAAGCAATCGCTGGTAAAATAAAATTTTACATTAGAGCGATCCTTTGGTAAAGCTATGGATTATTGATGCTGCTTTTTCTGATGCCCCTTTGCCGCCCAGTTTTTCACGCAGCTGGTCATATTTCACTGCTAATAGCTGGCGTTTGTTTTCATCCAGGGAAATTATGTCTAATTCCCTGGCAAGTCTTTGGGGATTCAGTTCGTTCTGTATCAGCTCAGATACCAATTTTTCGTCCATAATCAGATTTACCAGTGAGATATATTTAAGCTTCACCAATCGGCGGGCAATCTGATAAGAGAAGTCCCCTGTTTTATAACAAACCACCTGTGGAGTGCCAATGAGTGCCGTTTCGAGGGTAGCTGTGCCCGATGTAACCAGCGCGGCGAGGGCGTTTTTTAGGAGGGAATATGTTTCGCCGAATACAACTGTCAGCAATTCATTTCCCATGTTTTGCTTATAAAAGTCAGGGGTATGGGCCATTGTACCGGCAACAACAAACTGGAAATGGGGGTATTGGGCCACTATCGAGGCCATAACAGGGAGCATCCTTACTATTTCCTGTTTGCGGCTGCCGGGCAAAAGTGCAATTATTGGTTTTGTTGATAAGCCATTTCTGGTTAAAAAATCTTCATTCGACTCGCTGGACTGGCTCTCTGAAAGGGCATCCAAAAGCGGATGACCCACAAAATCGACTTCAAAATTATGCCGGGCAAAGAAGTCTTTTTCAAAAGGTAGTATAACGAGCATTTTATCAATATCGCGTCGGATTGCCTTGATTCGCGACTGATGCCATGCCCATATCTGAGGCGAGATGTAATATATTGTTTTAATCTTGCTTGCTTTGCAGAATCTGGCAATCCGCAAATTGAATCCAGGATAGTCGATAAATATCACTGCATCGGGGTCAAAGGCGAGTATATCGGCCTTGCAGAAGTTAATGTTTGATAGTATTGTTCTGATGTTTTTGGCAACCTCAACAAATCCCATAAAAGCCAGTTCATTAATGTGCTTAACAAGGATTGCTCCCTGAGCCTGCATTTTGTCGCCACCCCACGCTCTTATCAGGCAACCGGGGTCTTTTTGTTGAAGATATTTGATAAGATTTGAACCGTGCAGGTCGCCCGAAGCTTCGCCGGCAATTATGTAATACTTCATCAGTTTTTTGGGATTTAAATTCAATTTCGAGAAAAGATTTGGATTGTTTACCAGGTGGCTATCCATAAGCTGCCATCAGCAAGTCGATGTCCTGGCTTGGAAGCCCGAAGGTTTCCCCGATAAACTGATTGGTAAGTGTACCGTTGAGCAAATATACTCCCTGCCTTATGCCAGGTTCGTATTTTAAAAGATTAATGATTCCGCCCTGCTCACCTATATTAAGCAATACCGGCGCAAAAAAATTACTAAGTGAATAGGAAGCGGTATGTGGCACTCTGGATGCAATATTGGGAACACAGTAATGGATTACACCATGCCGGGCAAAAACGGGTTCGGCATGATTGGTTACTTTGGAAGTTTCAATACATCCGCCCTGGTCGATACTTACATCTATAATTACGGAGCCGAATTTCATCTGCTCAACCATTTCCTCAGTAACCACAACCGGCGAGTGGCCATGGGGCGAGTGAATGGCACCAATTACAACATCGGCTGTGCGCAGCGCCTTCGATAATACTTTTGGTTGTATAATGCTGGTGAATATGCGGGTATTGAGATTGTTTTGCAAGCGACGAAGCTTGTAAACAGAATTGTCGAAAACCTTTACCATAGCTCCCAGGCCCATAGCTGCCCTAACGGCAAATTCGCCCACAGTGCCGGCACCAAGTATAACCACTTCGGTGGGGGTTATGCCCGAAAATCCTCCAAACATCCTGCCCTTGCCAAATTTTTTATCGCTCAGGTATTCGGCAGCAATCAAAATGGCAGTATTGCCGGCAATTTCGCTCATGCTTCGTACAAGCGGGAAGGTGTTGGTTTTATCCTTGATAAGTTCGTAGGCGATAGCATTTATTTTTTTTGCAATGAGCGATTTAAAGTAATTGCTGTTCTGAACCGGGATGGTGATGGTAGAAAACAATGTTTGCGAGGCACGCAGGTATTTCACTTCTTCGGGGGTAGGTGGAGCAATTTTTAGGATAATATCGGCCTTATATACTTCTGCTGTTTCGTAAATTATTTCACCACCAGCTTCGCTGTATTCGGTATCAGGGAAATGGGCATTTATGCCAGCTTCTTTTTCAATAATTACCCTGTGCCCGTTATGACAGAGCAACCCTACTGCTTCAGGTGCCAGGCCAACCCGGTTTTCCTGAAAGGCTATTTCCTTTGGAATTCCTATTACCAGCCTGTTCTTCCTTTTTCTTATCTCAAGCATTTCTTCCTGGGGCATCAGTTTCCCGCCAGAGGAAAAAAATACATATTCGGCACCTTTCTTTTGCATGACAACTGCGTATTTTTCGGTTAGTTGGTATGGTAACTTATAGTTCTAATCCCTTCATGCTCTTCAAGATATATTTTCAGACATGATTCGGGCAACAAGGTTTCAATCTTTTCAGGCCATTCGATAAAACAATAATTTCCACTGAAAAAATAATCTTCATACCCTATATCATAAGCTTCTTCCAGACTTTTCATCCGGTAAAAATCGAAATGATAAAGGCTATTACCATCGGGGGTAATATATTGATTTATGATCGAAAAAGTTGGACTGCCAACTAAATCCTTCACCTTTAACTGCCTGCATATTTCTTTAATCAGAGTTGTTTTGCCCACGCCCATCTTACCATAGAAAGCCAATAGTCTTTGGGATGGGTTATCCATCAGAATCCTTGCGGCAATTTCGGGCAACTGGCTTTCAGTAAACTCGGCGTGAAGATTAGACATGGTTGAAAAATTACCTGGGTTTTAAATATACAAAGGGCAATAACATCTCTTCAAGTGAAATACCTCCATGCTGGAAAGTATTTTTGTAATAGTTTACATAGTAATTGAAATTATTGGGATAGGCAAAAAATGCATCTTCGCGAGCAAATACATAGCATGAGCTCAGGTTTGTGCGAGGAAGATAAATATCCTGTGGGTTTCTAATTTCAAATACTTCTGATGAGTTGTAGTGAAGACTTTTTCCGGTTTTGTAACGAAGGTTGGTGTTGGTATTCTTATCGCCAACCACCTTTATGGGGTTCGAAACCTTAATAGAGCCATGATCGGTGGTAATCATCAGGCTTATATTTTTATCAGCCAGAATTTTTATGACATCAAACAAGGGGGAATGTTCAAACCATGACAGGGTAAGCGACCTGTATGCAGCTTCATCGTCAGCAAGTTCTTTTATAACCTCCATATCTGTACGGGCATGCGAAAGCATATCCACGAAGTTGTATACCAATATGTTGAGTTTCTTTCCGGTGTAATTACTGATGGTTTCAACAAGTTTTTTACCGGCTGTAAGGTTCAATATTTTATGGTAATTAAACGGGATATTTGCGCCCAGTCGTTTAAGTTGTTCGCCAAAAAGTTCATTTTCAAACTGATTCCGGGTACCTTCATCTCCTTCGCCAATCCAGTATTGTGGAAAACGTTTTTCAATTTCAGAGGGTAACAAACCCGAAAAGAATGCATTACGGGCATACTGGGTGGCCGTAGGTAAAATGCTGTATACGATATCTTCCTGCTCAATTCGGTAATGGTTTTCAATAGCCGGCTGGATTACTTTCCATTGGTCGTATCGAAGATTATCAATCAGAATGAGAAAAAATTGCTCATCGGAAGCTTTAAGTAGGGGTAGTACCTTTTCGCGAACGGTAAGGTGCGAAAGTACAGGCCTTTCATCGGCTTTCCCAATGAGCCAATCGCGATAGTTACTGATAACAAACTTGCAAAATACCGTGTTGGCTTCTGCTTTCTGCATTTTAAATATTTCCGAAAGGCCCGCATCCTGCGATTTGCTCAGTTCGAGTTCCCAGTGAATAATATTCCGGTAAATCCTTTCCCATTCATCCAGGCCAGGCCTGTCGCTGATGTCCATGCTTATTTGTCTGAACTCCTGCTGATAAGCCATACTGGTCTTTTCGCTCATCAGTTTTTTGTTTTCCAGGTTTTTCTTCAGAGAAAGCAGAATTTGGTTGGGGTTAACAGGTTTAATGAGGTAATCGGAAATATTGCTCCCAATGGCATCATTCATGATCGATTCCTCTTCACTTTTTGTAATCATTACCACCGGCAATCGCGGCTGTTTGTTCTTTATGCGGGTAAGGGTTTCTAGCCCTGTAAGACCGGGCATATTTTCATCAAGAAAAACTATGTCAAAATTATTGCTCATTACCAGGTCAAGGGCTTCGTCACCATTGCTGGCGGTCATCACATCATAACCCTTTTTTTCAAGAAAAATAATATGGGGTTTCAGGAGGTCTATCTCGTCGTCGGCCCACAATATCCTGATATTCATGTTTTATTATCTGTTTATTTGTTTATTGAATCAACCCTGCCAAACTCAAAATTTCCGAAAGAGTTGGTTGCTTTAATTTTCTTTAGTTGCCCTGGATGTCGCCCTGGTTAAACTATGAAAACCCTGCCCCTTGGTTTTGTTTGCTAAGACAGTGCCAGGATGCTTACAACAAATGTACAGATTTTTACCATGTTTTCTTTGCTCTGTTAGGGGTCGGTTTAAAAAATACATCTTGTTTTTGGTGATGTAAAGGTTGCTTTATCGGTAAAAATAGGTAGGTTTGCAACAATATTGCTTCAATTAATGATGCCGACAATAAAGCAAAAAAGATGGGAGAGACAGGCCGCAATAAACTCAAAATTTTCAACGACCCGGTATATGGTTTTATCAATATTTCTGAGCCATTTTTATTTGATATTCTTGAACACCCCCATTTTCAAAGGCTACGAAGAATAAAACAACTTGGACTAACCCACCTCGTTTATCCGGGAGCTCTTCATACCCGTTTTCATCATGCCTTAGGGGCTATGTATCTTATGGGCCAGGCCATAGATGTATTGCGAGCCAAGGGTCACGAAATCAGCAAGGAAGAAATCGACGGAGCTTTGGTAGCCATTTTACTCCACGATATAGGGCATGGCCCATTTTCGCATGCGCTCGAAAATTCGCTGGTTAGGGGGATAAGTCATGAGCAACTTTCTCTGCTATTTATGGAGAATCTCAGGAATTTATATCCTGATGCGATGGGCACTGCCATTGAAATTTTTACCGGCCGATGTTCCAAGCCATATCTTCATCAACTGGTTAGCGGACAACTGGATATGGACCGGCTGGATTACCTGAATCGCGACAGTTTTTTTACCGGTGTATCGGAAGGGGTGGTTAGTTACGACCGGATAATTAAAACCCTGAATATATCAGGTGAACAACTGGTAACCGATGAAAAGGGGATTTACTCCCTTGAGAAATTTATTATTGCCCGGCGACTTATGTACTGGCAGGTTTACCTTCACAAAACAGTCCTCTCGGCCGAAAAACTTTTAATAACCATACTTCAGAGAGCCAGGGAAGTTGCTCTAAATGACCCATCCATCTTTGCAACGCCCGCTTTTCTGCGGTTCCTGAAAAATGAATACCATTTCAGCGACTTCGTGTCCAACCCCTTGCTCCTTGACCAGTTTGCAGCCATCGACGATTTTGATGTTTTTACATCCATAAAGGTATGGTGCAACCATCCCGACGATACCCTGGCCAGGCTATGCAGGCGATTGGTTTCGCGCCGGCTTTTCCGCATCGAGCTGCAAAAAGAGCCGTTTGCCGATGATTATATTGCGCAACTGAAAGAGCTGGCATGCCGAAAGTTGAAAATTGCCCCGGAAAATACATCGTACTTTGTGTTGACGGGCGAAACCGAAAACAATGCTTACGACCCTGGCGTGGGAAATATCTGGATAATGCAGAAAAACGGGCAGGTGAATGATATTGCGGAAATTTCCGATCAGCTAAATATCAGAGTTTTGTCTAATCCCGTAAAGAAGTATTACATTTGCTACCCCAAAGAAATCTGGGAAAATAGTAAGCCATAAATGTATAACTCTCATTATTTCAGTTAGTTTGCCTGTTATTGATACGCTTTCCAAAAGTCAAATCTTCGATTAATTTTGCTGTTGGTTTTCATATAGAATTTCTGGTTTGTTTTTTTGGGGTGTGCAAATGAAATAGTCTCATGCCAATTTAAATCATAATATCTTATTATTAATGGAATTTACGGCCAAACAAATCGCTGATTTTATCGGAGGACAGGTTGATGGAAATCCTGCTGCTATCGTAAGAACGTTTTCTAAAATTGAAGAAGCCAAAGCAGGTAGTCTTACTTTTCTTGCCAATCCTGTTTACACTCCATGGATTTATAAAACCGGAGCATCTGCCGTACTTGTTAGGCACGATTTTGTACCCGAAAGCCCAATTGAGTGTACACTTATAAGAGTTGAAAACCCCTATCTTGCACTTGCCAGCCTGTTGAATTTTTACCAGCAAAGTCAACCCCGGAAAACCGGAATATCAGATAAGGCATCAGTAGCAACAGATGCCAAAATTGGGGATAGTTGTTACATCGGCGAATTTGCTGTTATTTCTTCCAAAGCAGTTATAGGAAATAATGTCAGAATTTATCCCCAATGCTATGTTGGTGATAATGTTATCATTGGTGATGATTCAGTTTTGTATCCCGGGGTGAAAATATATGAAAACTGCCAGATAGGTAAGGAATGTACGCTACATGCAGGAGCCATAATAGGTGCTGATGGATTTGGATTTGCCCCGCAAAGCGATAGCGACTACCTGAAAGTTGCCCAGATTGGTAATGTAATCATTGAAGATAAAGTGGAAATTGGAGCCAATACTACCATCGACAGGGCCACAATGGGTTCTACCATCATAAAGCGGGGTGTAAAACTTGATAACCTGATACAAGTTGCCCATAATGTTGTTGTTGGCGAAAATACCGTAATTGCTGCCCAGACCGGTATAGCAGGCTCTTCCAAAGTAGGCCGCAATTGCATGATTGGTGGTCAGGTTGGTATAAGCGGGCATATTACGGTGGGCGATGAGGTGAAAATTGCAGCTCAATCGGGGTTAACATCATCAGTTAAGCAAGGAAAAATTATTATGGGTGCACCCGCCTTCGAACATGATAAATACATTAAAGCCTATATCCATTTCCGGAATCTGGAAAAACTCGTAAAAAGGATTGACGAACTTGAAAAGAAACTCAGTGAAAGAGATTCGAAAACTAACTGATGTAGTGTGCAATAAAGTTATAACTTTGCATTCCTGAAAAAAATACTATTCATTACCTATAAACCACAGATATACACTAAGTTAAATAGAATAAGCAGGTTGATAAACAATGGTTTAACCCCAATTTGTGCCTGTTTGGTGATTATTTCAAAAACAGAATTAAACTGATTAAAATGCAGAAAACTATTAAAAATGAAGTTAAGGTTTCAGGCGTAGGACTTCATTCAGGATCACAGGTCAATCTTACCTTTAAGCCCGCCGAGGAAGATTCAGGCATCAGATTTTTAAGAACCGACCTGAGCGAACAGGTTTACATTGAAGCAGATGCCGACTATGTAACAGACACCTCGCGTGGTACCACCATGGAAAAAAACGGCATTAAGATACTTACCGTAGAGCATGTTCTGGCAGCAATTACCGGTATGGATATCGATAATATCATTGTTGAGGTTGATGCAATGGAGATGCCCATTATGGACGGAAGCAGCAAATATTACGTAGAAGCCCTTCAGAGAGCAGGAGTTGAAACGCAGCAGTCGCCCCGGTGGGTGTTCGACATACAGGAAACCATAAGGTTTTACGATGAGGAAAAGGATTGTGAATTTATTGCTATTCCATCCGATAAATACAGAATATCAAGCATGATTGATTTTAATTCAAAGGTGCTTGGTACACAGTACGCGGTTTTAAACGATATTTCAGAATTTAAGGATGAAATTGCCCCTTGCCGTACCTTTGTTTTTTTGCACGAACTCGAAGTATTGCTTAACAACAATCTGATTAAGGGTGGCGACCTCAGCAATGCGATTGTATTTGTTGACCGCCCCATTGAACAGGATGAGCTCGACCGGTTGGCAAAACTTTTTAATAAACCCACCGTAGCTGTAAGAACCGAGGGAATTCTAAACAATCTCGAACCCTATTTTGCCAATGAACCTGCCCGGCACAAACTTCTCGACATTGTGGGAGATCTTACCCTTGCCGGCCGCAAAATTAAGGGGCATGTAGTTGCATCGAAGCCTGGCCATGCTTCAAATGTAAAATTTGCCAAGCATCTTAAGAAACTCATTAAGAAAAGATTATCCGAGGAGCATATCCCGGTTTATAATGCAGACCAGAAACCCGTTTTCGATATTAATGGAATCAAGGCAATGCTCCCGCACCGCTATCCATTTCTTCTGGTTGATAAGATTATTGAAATCAGCGATTCACATGTGGTTGGGGTAAAAAATGTTACCTCCAACGAAGCCTTTTTCAACGGCCATTTTCCCAAGGAGCCCGTTATGCCTGGTGTTCTTCAGATTGAAGCCCTTGCCCAAACCGGAGGTATTCTTATTCTCAGTACAGTTGAAGACCCCGAAAACTACAGCACCTATTTCCTTAAAATCGACAATGTTAAGTTTAAACAGAAAGTAATACCAGGCGATACTCTGCTGCTGAAATGCAGCCTTATTTCGCCCGTGCGACGGGGTATTTGCCACATGCGCTGTGTAGGATATGTAGGCTCCAAAATAGTGATTGAATCAGAATTAATGGCACAGGTAATAAAAAATCCAAATCTTCAATGAATCAACCATTAGCTTATGTGCATCCTCAGGCAAAAGTTGCCAGAAATGTAGTAATTGAACCCTTTGTAACTATTCATAAAAACGTTGAAATTGGTGAAGGAACCTGGATTGGTTCCAATGTAACTATAATGGAAGGTGCTCGCATCGGAAAGAATTGCCGTATTTTCCCCGGTGCAGTTATTTCAGCCATCCCCCAGGACCTTAAATTTGACGGTGAAGACACCTTTGTTGAAATTGGCAATAATACCACTATCCGCGAGTTTGTTACCATTAACCGTGGAACCAAAGCAAGTTACAAAACCGTTGTTGGCGATAACTGTTTGTTAATGGCCTATGTTCATATTGCCCATGACTGCGTGGTTGGTAATAATTGTATCCTTGCCAATGCAGCCAATCTTGCAGGTCATATCAACATACAAGATTATGCTATTATTGGTGGTTTATCGGCTGTTCATCAATTTGTTAACATTGGTCATCATGTTATGATTTCAGGAGGTTCTCTGGTCAGAAAGGATGTGCCCCCTTTTACAAAGGCTGCCCGCGATCCGCTCTCCTTTGTTGGAATCAATTCTATCGGGCTCAGAAGGAGAGGATTCTCATCAGAGAAGATTAACGAAATTCAGGAGATATACCGCTATATTTACCTGCGCAAACTTAATGTAAGCCGTGCCATCGCAGTTATTGAAGCCGAAATGCCTGCCACGCCTGAGCGCGACGAAATCCTTTCCTTTATTTCAAGCTCAAGCAGGGGTATTATGAAAGGGTATTCTTTTCAGGAAAAACAGGAAAAATAAATTTTTCAGACAGGCAAAAACAAACCCTTTTGTTAATCACACTTCATGATATTGGTAAGAAGTACAATTACAACTGGATTTTCCGGAATGTAAGTTATGTGTTTCAGGCATCAGGTCATTATGGGGTACTTGGAAACAACGGAAGCGGAAAATCCACACTTCTTAAAATAATATCAGGATTTCTTACCCCAAGCGAAGGTTCTATATTCTGGGGTAATGATAAGGGCGAAAATGTAGCCAATAATCTTTATAGTCAAACCGGTATAGCATCCCCTCATATCGAGTTGATTGAAGAATTTACCCTGCTTGAAACTCTGAACTTTCATTTCAGATTCAGGAAAGTAATCAAGGAGCATACTCTCAAATCGTTACTCGAGCTTTCAGGTCTTAAAAAAAGTGCGGATAAACCACTTAAGTACTTTTCATCGGGTATGAAGCAAAGGGTAAAACTATTGCTGGCCGTAATGAGTGAAAACAATCTGATTATACTCGACGAACCAGCATCAAATCTCGATGCCCGATCAACGCAATGGTACCAGAATCTTGTTGAGAATTATTGCAGAAACAGACTTGTGATTATTGGTTCTAATGATAAAGACATTGAGTGTTTGAGTTGCACCGGCTTTCTTGACCTGTCCTCTCATCAGTGAAACTGATAAACCAAGAAGAGATACCTGTTTTTATTAGATTAATCAGACGTGGTCTGTTCCTGAAATTTAAGGTCGGGTAGCTGCAGAGTAACAATTGTTCCCTTATGCCTTTCTGAAACTATCTTAATATTTCCATCAAGTTTTTTCACCCAACTGTTGCAAATAATAAGACCCAGTCCAATTCCCCTCTCATTGGCTGTACCAATGGTTTTGGGATGGGGTGTATCTAACCTGAAAACATGCTCTATCACATCTTTTTCCATTCCTACGCCATTATCAGAAATTGTGATAACAACCCCTGAAGTGTTCCTGGTACCCTTAATAGAAACATTATCTCCTGAAATAGTGTATTTTATGGCATTACTGATTAGTTCTTTCAGAATATCGTGGAAGGCAAGACGATTTGTTTTAAGATAAATATCACCCGGAATTTTATTGTTCACTGTTATATGTTTTTCCGAACTCCATTTATCAAATCCGGCAACGATACGATCAACCTCATCCGAAATACTAAACTCGGTTATTGTTTGAGTGGCCGGGTCACTTTCAATCTTGTCCCACTTAATAAGATTGTCGACAAACTGATACAGATTTAGACTATCCTGAAGAAGAATGGTACTCAATTTCCTTACTTCATCAAGGTTGGGTGCCTCGATTTTCAACTCATCGTGCAAAAATCCAGAAACTCCTTTTACCCCGGTAAGCGAATCCTTAATATCGTGGGTCATGATGGAAAAAAAACGGGTTTTTATCAAATTCATCAGATGAATCTCTTCGCGCATTCTTTTCAATTCAAGGTGGGTATGAATTCGTGCCATCAGCTCTTCGGCATTAAAAGGCTTTAAAATATAATCAACGGCACCTGACTGAAACCCTTTTATTATCTCCCTTGCATCGGCATTCCCAGTAAGGAAAATAACCGGAACTTTTTTAACAAAACCAATTTTGTTCAGGTGGCTGCAAACATCAAACCCCGTAATTCCTTTCATAAAAACATCCAAAAGCACCATGTCTGGTTTTATCTCTGCAATTCTTTCCAGGGCTTCCTCTCCGCTGCCAATACTTAAAAACAGGTAGTTTCTTTTAAATAAAAGCCTTTCAAGGGTTTTTACTACCAGTGGGTCATCGTCTACAATCAATATTTTCCAGGGGTTAACTTTCAAATCTCTGTTTTCCATATTCGAATACTTTGTACTTGAAATTTTAACGAAAGGTAAGCAAAATGTGCCAAAGATGCTTATTGGCTGTAAATTTATGCTTTTAAACACTTGCCATGGGGTTTAAATTCAAAGCCTCTATTTTTTAAAGATTTTAATTAAATGCCATCACCATTGCACTGACATTTTGTGATCATTATTTTTCAGTATTGACCGATTAAATTAAAATAACTCTTTTTTCAATTACTAAATATCACA
>JBBISA010000020.1:0-59079 GCA_037441525.1 Bacteroidota bacterium | reverse complement strand
AACCTTAATGGCGCAGCCCCTTTTTTGATATTATTTTATCCGGTCAGTAGTGATTGTTTTTGATGCCGTTGCAAAATCATCGTACGCAAAAACAAAAAAGGTACTAACCGATAGCGGAAGATATGTTAGCACCGTTCCATCACCTTCACCATTTCTGCTTCAGGCAACCAACTTCACACGCCGGAAAAAAGCTTTCTGGATGTTTGCAAAAGCCAACCATGACGATCTTGATTTTGTGGTTGACCTTGCTAACCAGAGAAAGATAAATGTAGCCATTGATAAGGCATATAAGTTGGATGAGGCAGCTGAAGCTCACAGGCATATAGAAACTGAGCGCGTTAGAGGCGAACTGGTAATAAAAATGGAACATTGATTGAAAAATTAAATTATGGAATTTAACAAAATGAATGTATTTTTGACAATACCATCCTCGCATGGAAATATTCATCCAAATCTAAACTTATGAAAAAGTTCTTTCTGGTTTTTCTCGTTTTTATAACTCTTCTGACAACCTTAGCAGCTCAGGATAAAACAAAGATGCGTCCGGCTGACCGGTTGATATTTACAGCAATAACTGACGTATGGTCAGGGTTGCCAACCAATATGAAAACCTTTGCTGTGAACCGCGGTATTATTATCGATTATTTTCACGACCAACCCCTTGGCACGTCCAATTTCAGTGTGGCTGCCGGACTGAGTTTTGCCGGACACAACCTTTACAGCAACCATCGATACTCGCGGGTTGGCAATAAGCACGAATTTGTAGCCATCCCATCTGCTCAGGAATACAGCAACAATAAACTCAGTCTTAATTACCTCAATATTCCTTTGGAAGTAAGGTTTCGCACCCGAGGCTGGAAAAGAAATATGCGCATACATGCCGGCATCAGGGGGGGGTATCTCATCAGTGGACACACCAAATATGTTGGAGAAGATTTACCTGGAGGCCGCCGCACCAAGGTAAAAGAAAAGATGCTCGACAATATTGAACCCTTTATGCTTGGAGCCCATGCACGTATTGGTATTGGTAAGGTTACCCTCAGTGGTTATATGCCGCTAAACACTATTTTCAAGGATAATAGTGCTGCAGATGCAAACTTTTTCAGTTTAGGATTATCGTTTATTGTTTTTTAGTAGCGCAGGTAAACATACACGCCCAGCATAACTGCAATGCCCGTAAGAAATCCCACAAATACCTGGGATGGAGTATGGGCATTTAGTTTTATACGTGCGCTGCCCAACCCACCGGCAACAACAATCCCCGATATAACGTAAAGGTGCAATTCTACCTGCAGATGCATTGAAATAGCTATAAGAAAGCCGAGGAATCCCCCCATTGACATAAGATGATAGCTAATCTTCCAATAAAGGGTTACAATCAGACCTATTGTGATAAGCAAGACACTTCCAATAACAAAATAGATAAGGATGGATGGCAAATTTGCCTGGCGAAACAAATAATAGGTAAAAGCATAAAAGAAAATGCTTACCAGGGTTGGGTAAATTCTTTCTCCCCTTTCCCTTAGCATTACATCGCTGATAATCCCTGTGCGCTTAAAAAGGAGAATCACAATAAGGGGCGCAAGGCAGGTATTAATAAAAACCAGGCCGGTTATGAGTCTTCGTGCCTGAATGGGCAATGAAAAAGTAATGTACCCTGGCAAGGAAAAAAGAATAATTATACCAAGTGTAGGTAGGATCATAGGATGAAAAACCCCGCTAAGTATCTTTGCCCACCAATTTTCTCTGGTCATCAAATCAACTCCTTTCTGAGCCTTGCAACAGGGATGTTGAGTTGCTCGCGGTATTTTGCCACAGTGCGCCTGGCAATGTTATATCCCTTGGTTTTCAGGATGCGGGTGAGTTCATCGTCGGTCAGGGGTTTCATCTTATTTTCCGAGCCGATGCAATCCTGAAGAATTTTCTTCACTTCGCGTGTTGAAACTTCTTCACCTTCATCATTTTGAAGGGATTCGGAGAACAGACTCTTCAGCAGGAAAGTTCCATAGGGCGTTTGCACATACTTGCTATTGGCCACCCTTGAAATGGTTGAAATATCGAGATTTACTATATCGGCAATATCCTTAAGTATCATGGGTTTGATCTTGGTTTCGTCGCCGGTAATGAAATACTCCCGCTGGAAATTTACAATGGCATCCATGGTATGAAGGAGTGTATTTTGCCGTTGTCTTAAAGCGTCGATAAACCATTTAGCTCCATCGAGTTTTTGCTTAACAAACATAAATGCTTCTTTCTGACGCGGATCTGGTTTACTTTTTCCGACAGCAGCCATCGTTTCGAGCATTTCGGTGTAGGTGCGGCTAATGCGCAGTTCGGGCAAATTTCTTGAGTTCAAACTCAGTTCTATTTGTCCGTTGGACGACGAAACCAGAAAATCGGGCACAACATATTGAGCAGTAAGACCAGCTTCGGTGAGGGTATTGCCTGGCTTAGGGTTGAGCTTAAGAATTTCGTCTATTGCCTCCTTAAATTCCTGGTCGGTAAGATTATAACGTTTCTGAATTTTTTCGTAATGCTTTTTAGTGAAATCGATGAAGTTCTTTTCGAGCATTATTGTGGCGTTCTCAACGGCAGGAGTGCGTGGCATTTTTCTTCTGATTTGCAGCAACAGACACTCCTGTAAATCGCGGGCACCAACCCCTGGCGGATCAAACTCCTGTAAAATACGGAGCAAACCAAGCACCTCCTTAAAGTTGGTTTTAATATTCAGGGCAAAAGCAAGGTCGTCGATAAGTGAATGGATATCGCGTTGCAAATAGCCGGCATCGTCAATGTTGCCAATAATATGTTGTGCAATGGTGACTTCCTGATCGGTCAGGCTTCTCAGACCCAACTGGCTTAAAAGGTGCTCCTGAAAACTAAAGGATGCCGACATGGGTACTTCACGATGCTCATCGTCGGCACTGGTATTGTTGGCTACCAGTTTGTAATTGGGTATTTCGTCGTCTTCGATGTAGTCGCTGATATCAAATTCATTATCGGGGTCATTTTCAGGCTCATCGAAATCCTTCTCCAGCTCATCTCCTTCCATCTCATCAGCCATATCGGCCATCTGATCTTCAAACTCATCATACTCATCATCAGCCCCTTCTTCAAGTGCGGGATTTTCTTCAATCTCTTCCTTAATACGTTGCTCGAGAAGCAAAGTAGGCAACTGCAACAATTTCATGAGTTGAATTTGCTGCGGCGAAAGTTTTTGAAGGAGCTTTTGCTGTAAATTCTGTTTTAACATAATTACCTTTTTAAGGCAAAACCGGGCTTAAAAATCAACTTCAGGCTGACCAAATTAAGAAATTTTTCTAAGCCATGGATTGTGTTTCTTTTAAAATTCGGCATTCTGCGGAGTACGTGGGAATGGAATAACATCACGAATATTCCCCATTCCGGTAATAAACAACATTAATCTCTCGAAGCCCAGGCCAAAACCACTGTGGGGAGCTGTGCCAAATTTGCGGGTATCGAGGTACCACCAGACATCCTTTTCAGGAATACCCATTTCACGGATGCGTTCAGAAGCTTTTCGTAAATTTCTTCGCGTTGGCTTCCGCCGATTATTTCGCCAATTTTCGGGAAAAGTACGTCCATGGCTCTTACTGTTTTGCCATCGTTGTTTTGCTTCATGTAAAATGCCTTTATCTCCCTTGGGTAGTCTGTAAGGATTACCGGCTTGCGGAAATGCTTCTCAACCAGATAACGCTCGTGCTCGCTCTGAAGGTCAACGCCCCATTTTACAGGAAACTCAAACTTTTCGCCCGAATTTACCAGTATTTCAACAGCCTGGGTGTAGGGAAGCCTTTCAAAAGTATTCTCTGTTACAAATTTCAACCTTTCAATAAGCTCCTTATCGTACATATTCTGAAGAAACTCCAGATCATCATTACAATTTTCAAGCACATAAGATATAAGATACTTCAGGAAGTCTTCTGCAAGGTCCTGGTTATCTTTAATGTCGTAAAATGCCATTTCAGGCTCAATCATCCAGAACTCGGCCAAGTGTCGGGTGGTATTTGAATTTTCAGCCCTGAAAGTCGGCCCGAAGGTATAAATGCTGGTAAGTGCCAGCGCCCCCAGTTCACCTTCGAGTTGTCCGCTAACGGTAAGATTGGTTTCCTTGCCAAAGAAATCCTGGCTAAAGTCAATTTTACCTTCCTGAGTGCGGGGTGGATTTACCATATCAAGAGTTGTTACCCGGAACATTGCGCCGGCCCCTTCGGCATCGCTGCCGGTTATAATAGGAGTATGCAAATAATAAAAACCTTTGCTGTTGAAGTATTGATGAATGGCGAATGCCAATGCATGGCGAATGCGAAGCACGGCCCCGAATGTATTGGTACGGGGGCGTAAATGAGCAATTTCTCGCAAAAATTCGAGGGAGTGTCCTTTTTTTTGTAAGGGATAAGTTTCAGCATCGGCAGTGCCATATACTTCAATTTTTTCTGCCTGTATTTCAACGTGCTGGCCCGAACCCTGAGAATCAACCAATTTACCTGTTACCGATAAACACGACCCGGTGGTTACTTTTTTGAGAAGTTCTTCGTTGTTAAAGGCAACAACATCTACCACTACCTGTATGTTATGAATGATACTCCCATCGTTGATGGCAATAAAAGCCACATTTTTATTTCCACGCTTTGTGCGCACCCAGCCTTTTACATTCACCTGTTTTCCAATCAGGTTGTCCACATGTCCTTTCAACAGATCAAACACCCGTTGCCTTTTTAATTCATCCATAAAATTGTAATCAAATAATAATGAGTTTTATAAAGTTAATTTTTCGGCAAGGCAGTTGGATTATGATCAGCCTCCCGACCGGGTGCAAAAATAATAGAATTTCGCAAAGCAGCCAGCCCCTATGCCACAAGTTGCCCATGTATAAATTCAGCAAATTACAGGTATTGATTATACACAAACATTTAGAGGCATTCAACATGTTATTTCTGTAAATTTGTGGAAATTAAAAAATGCCTTACGGATTCAGGAAACTGGCTCGCAATTATTTATACCAAGCAATAACCCGATAATTATTCAGTAGTTTACAGTTTACTCTTACATTACAATGAAAAGATTTCCCGATTGCAGCTTATTTGGTTCAGAAAAAGAAACGATTATTTAGCAATAAAATAATACTTATGTACCGGTCGCTATACCTGCTTGCGGTCCTTCTTGGGCTTTTCTCCTGCAGCCCCAAAAGCCCTGAATTATCTGAAAATAATAATCAGAAGGGAAGTTTGTTTATTATAGGCGGTGGAAATCGTCCGCCCCAACTGGTTAAGCGGATGCTTGATGAATCGGGCCTGAACAAGGGAGGCTATGCTGTAATTCTTCCCATGGCAAGCAGTATTCCCGACTCGGTCATCATTTGGTTAACGCAGCAGTTTGTCGAAAATGGAGCAAGTCAGGTTGCAGGGATCAATTTCCAGTCAGGCGAAGTGATTTCTGCCTCAAAAACAGATTCAGTGCGCAATGCCAAACTCATTTTCATAAGTGGTGGCGACCAGAACCGGTTTATGGAAATTGTTGGGGGCACAGCCATTGAACAGTCGATTCGTGAAGCATGGGAAAAAGGGGCAATGATCGCAGGCACCAGCGCCGGAGCTGCAGTAATGAGCCAATTTATGATTACCGGGAACGAACTTCGAAACCATGAATACAACGAAACCTTTCAAACCATAGAGTCTGATAATCTGGAGTTAAATCGAGGTCTTGGGTTTATTAATAAGTCTATTATTGACCAGCATTTTGTAATACGAAGCCGCTACAATCGCCTTCTGACAGCCATTGTTGAAAAGCCTGATCAGTGGGGGATTGGTATAGATGAATCAACAGCCTTACTGGTACGGGGCAATACTGCTGAAGTAATTGGAGACTCTCAGGTGCTGGTATTCAGAAACCCATACAAAAGCCGTTTTGACTTTAATACCAAATTAGGAGCCCGCAATCTTCGGATAGATATCTATCTTCCCGGCGAAAAATTTAAACTCAATTAACCACCCAAAACACACACCATCTTATGTTTAAAAAAGTACCCCACACCTATGTGATAGTTTTTGCCATTATTGCCTTCTCGGCCATCCTTACATGGATTATACCCCCCGGAAAATATATCGAAGTATCGCGTTTGGAAGATGGTCAACTTCGGACCGAACTCAAATTTACCTGGGAGAAAAATCTTTCATCTTTTCTGGCCGGAGAACCAGCAATAGTTAAATCTGAAAAAAGGGTGTTTTACTCCCTTGAGCATCTGCCCTGGCTTATTGAGAATGGTTATCACCAGAAGGTACGAAAAGACGAAAGACTTTACTTTTACAACAACGACCTCTACAGCGAGCATCCGGAGAAATTCACCACTCACAAACAAAGCTGGCAACTTTTTTCAGCACTTTTCAATGGGTTTGTAAGACAAAGCAATATCATCATTTTTATTTTGATGATTGGAGGCGCTTTCTGGATTATGAACCAAAGCAAAGCCATTGATGTAGGGATATTCGCCTTTCTTCGCTTTACCCGTAAACTCGAAAAAAATATTGTACTGCGAAAGCTGGGCGTAGACAATATTATAATTGTTCTTATCATGGTGATGTTCAGCATTTTCGGGGCTATTTTCGGCATGAGTGAAGAAACCATTGCCTTTACCATCATCCTGATTCCGCTGGCCATTTCAATGGGCTACGATTCACTGGTTGGGGTTTCGATGGTGTATGTGGGTGCTCATCTGGGGTTTGCCGGGGCAATTCTCAATCCCTTCACCATAGGCATTGCCCAGGGTCTGGCCGATGTACCCCTGTTTTCAGGATTTGAATACCGTATATTCAGCTGGTTTTTAATAAATCTGCTGGGGATAGTTTTTGTTTTGCGCTATGCCCGGAAAATAAAACTCAAACCCAATGCATCCATTATGTACGAGGAAGATTCATACTGGCGAAAGATGGAAAGTGGTGTTGAAGACTCTGTTACCTATTACACCCCTAATGTCGCCTGGGTTGTATTTGGAATTATCACTGCTGTACTTGCTGTTTTCTCCTTCCTATATCCGGTGTCTGAAATGACACTCGGCGACTGGTCGTTCAGATTCAATGCCATGCCCATTACAACAGTTTTATTCGCTATCCTGGGTATTTTATCATTGGGTAAATCGGTTCACTTCTTCATTTTGTTATTACTTGCCTTTACCATTATTTACCTGATTGTGGGAGTAATGGGTTATCACTGGTATGTAATGGAGATTGCCACCCTTTTTCTGGCCCTTGGGGTTGCCAGCGGGCTGGCCATCAACAAAACCGCCGATGAAATTGCAAAACTGTTTCTCGAAGGGGTGAAAGACATCATGTCGGCAGCAGTTATTGTAGGTCTTGCGGGTGGTATTATCGTGGTACTTACCGATGGAGGAATTATCGACTCAATTTTATATGGTCTGTCGAAAGCAATGGGCAAATTTGGCGATATTGCCTCGCTTGGGGTTATGTATGTAATCCAAACCATCATCAATATTGTAATCCCCTCAGGGTCGGCCAAGGCAGCTATTACCATGCCCATTATGGCCCCCTTCAGCGATATTATAGGCATTTCGCGACAGGCAACTGTTATGGCGTTTCAGTTTGGCGATGGATTCACCAATATGATCACCCCCACATCGGGCGTTCTGATTGCTGTATTGGGTATTGCCCGCATCCCTTATTCTAAATGGGTAAAATGGGTTTGGCCACTCATTTTATCGCTGATTATCCTGGGATTTCTGCTGCTCATACCCACTGTAACCATGGAGCTGAACGGGTTCTGAAAAAGTAGAAAAGCCGGCATCTCACAATGGGGTGCCGGCTTTTCAGTATTAGGGGAATATTTCCTATGTTTTATCTCACAGCTATAACCAGATAGCGGCTGGCAGTCCAGAAACCGGCCGGATTGGTAACTTCGAGAAAGGTTTCTCCGTTTTGATGATAAATACGGTATGAATCAGTAGGGTGATTGGTAATAAGCTCGGGTCTTAGGCCGATAATATTTATTTTCAGGTCGCGTCTTATATCAACGCGTGTAAAATTACTGTGATCGAAATCGGCCATAATACGACTGGTGCGTCCAATTCCCAGAAAACCACCTTCGCGCGAAATAACTTTAATATCTGAAAGTTCCTTGCGGGTTCCGATAATATAGTAGCCGGTGTTCATTTCAATGGTTTGTTCTTCAATGCGGCGGGCCTTATCCCTCGAATCCCTTTCCAGGGTGTCTACTTTTGCGTTTAAAAAATCAACCCTGAGGTTCATGGTTGCCAGTTGGCCTCGCAGCAATTCTATTTCGATTTCCTTTTCTTCGATAGTGCTGTTTAACCTTGCCACCATTTCTTCAAAACCGGCAATACGTGTGTTGGCATTGCGCAAACGGTTATTGAGATTGGCTATGAGGTTGCGGTTCTTTTCCATCAGTTCGCTAATAAGTCTGATATCATCATTGATGCGATCCTTTTGGGTTCGGCCAAGTTCAATATCTCCAGATGCCTGACGGGTAATGAGATTTTCCTTTTGTTTGATCTGGCGAAGATTTTCTTCAATCTGATTAAGGTCAGCAAAATAGAGCTCCACATTCGATGAGGTGGTTTCGACCTGTAACCGCAATGAGTCGTTCTCAGCCTGAAGCCGCTCAACTTCCTGCTGATTGCTCTGTTGGCATGATGCCAGAATAAAAATAAATGATACTATCGGAAGAATAATGGATGTAAGTCTTGAAAAGGCTTTTACTGACATGGCAAAAAGTTTTTTGTTTCTGATTGAAATAATTTTTGGATTTGCTAACATTAGCCTGCTGATTAAGTTGTTAAAATTTAGGCAAATTTAATACGAATTTTGGCAATTTTTCGGCAAGTAAAAAAAAATAGAATCACAGCCTATTATAACATCAATCAGGCACTATGCCACAAAAAAGAAGTTTATCAGAAATTGGTAATTATTAAATGCCCCCAATTTATTTACTGCAATATTTTGCAATATATTGGTCTAATTCGGGGTTACCTCCCATACCGTTTTCCTGCGCTTTTCTGAAATCAGCACAAGCCAGCTCAATTTCATTTTTAATTTCGGCATAAATTGCACCGCGCATAAGAAATGCTTCAGCAAAGTCCGGGTTTTTTTCAAGCGCAATATTTATATCATCCATGGCTGATTCGTAGTCCTCCAATTTTAATTTAACCGATGCCCTTAAAACAAAAGAAACAGGAATAGGGGCACTTTCTACAAGTTGCTCAGCTTCTGAAAGTGCATCTTTAAACTTTCCAGCTTTTAATCCTATCCTTATCTTGTTAGATAATGCAGGCAAAAAATAGGGTGTGTGCTCCACATCCTTATGTATATCTATTATTTCAGAAAAGTCGGCTTCGGCCTGAATAATTAGATTATTTTTCAAACATAAAACTCCTCTTTGATATAGAGCTTTTGTATCGGTTGGATTTTCATTTATAAGGTTGGTATAATTTTCAAGAATTTGGTTAAAATCTTGGGAATTTGAATCAGCTTCTGAATTGCCATTTTGATTAGATTCATTCTCTTCTCCTTTATAATTCTCAGATGAATTTTCTCCTGCTTTAATTGCGAAAACAACAAGCCCCTGCAACAGCACCACTAGCCAGAACCAAATGGCAGCTGTGGCAAATGCCTTTGGAAGGAAGAACCAAGCCGCCAGGCCTATTATAAATGTAAAATATAACGTGCGTCCGGCATGCTTTCTTAATAAATAGGTATAAGGTGCATCATGTAACTCTTTTTCTTCTTGGTGGGTACGGCCTGTATCAAGCTCTATCTGGGTCATTACAAAATCGGCCGGATTATGTTTTTTGTATTTATAGTATTCCTTACGTTGGTCTACAGGCGAAAGGTTTGTCATGATCAAAAGGTCAGGTTTCTGAAGTATTGATTTCAAAAGAAATAATACTGTTGCCAACATTACCAGATACCATGGTGTGGGAGTTACAAATGAGGTAGCTTCAAAAATGAGCCTGTCAATGTTTTTTAAGCCAGAATACATCAGAACCATCCTGTCTTCGAGTCGAGCGCCCGATAAAACTATGGTGCTTGCTATGGCAGGTATTGTGAAGGTGGCAATTGTAAAAAACTCAACTGCCATTTGCCCCAAATTCTTAATTTTTACATTAACGCGGGGCACTATTAATCCAAATACCAAACGATTGATAGCCCATGCAACGAAAATGGAGATGATGAAAAGAAAAGCATAACTAATCCACCAGCTGTTTGTGCTTGTAAGTTCAATAATCCGCAGTTGAAGCACAGGTTTGAGGAGGTAGCGGCTGTAAAACGATTCTGAGGGAATGCTGAAAGCTTCAAGTTCTGCAACCAGAAAAGTGGTAAGATCATTAAAAACATACTTTTTCAACCCTGATAATTTTGTTTTTTCAGGGAGCTGCTCAGATGTTGATTTTATAAATCCGGCAACAGATTGTATTAAATCACCGTCAACCGCCTTTTGCTGTATGGCAATATAACCCGGGCCAGCTGTTATTCCAGACCACTGGGCCATCAAACCAATATCATTTCCTGTTCTAACCTGCACCAATAAGGGGTTGTGGGTTACAAGGATATACACACCCCTTTTCCTGAAGGTCAAAGGGTCGGGGTGAAGTTTGCTGTCGATGTAAAATTGATCGTCGGCAAAGGTGGCAATACGTTTTTTTTCTACCGACTCTATCACTCTGACAATATAAGGGAAGCCTGCCGGAAGATCAATTCCGCCAATCGACTCACGAATGGCTGAAGCCATAATGTTTGCTTCATCCAGAATCAGTATTTCTGATTTTAAATTTTTATCGGGTTGCTGGCATCCGGAAATTATAACGGCCAACATCAAAACAAAATAAAAATTACATTTTCCTTTCAAATTCATACTCATCTTATTTTACCCGATTCAATTAATACCACCATGATATGCCAGTTATAAATGCAAACGCTAAATTAACATAAAAGTAAGACAATCCATTAAAACAGAAAAAACAATTATTTTACTTTAAAACCGATATTTTTTTAGGTGAAAATGAAAAACTATATTAAATTTACCCCGCGTATATACAACTTGAAAACGTGTTTTTTTAATAACTTATCAAAATAAACCTAAATCAACAGATGCAATGAGACCAACAATTTTAAAGACCAGCATGCTCATGCTTATTATGGGTTTGCTATCCATGAGCGCAAGTGCCCAGGGTTCGCTCATCAGGCGAATACAGGACAGAACAGAGCAAAAAGTAGTGGATGAAATTTTCCGCGACAACCGGCAACAGAACCAAAACCAGGATACCGGCAATACCAATAATCCCGGAGAACAGCAGGGAACTAACGGAACCCAAAACCGCCGCGGAACAGGGTTAAACCAGCAAGCCCCCGACGTTCTGGCAAGTATCAATGAAGCTTCAACTGCCATGAATTCAAAAAACTACATTCAGGCAAAGACGGCTGTTCGCAATGCACTGTGGGGGGTTGAACTTGAGGTAGGCAAAAAAGTACTGGAGTCTCTTCCTACAAGTGTTTCAGGGCTCAACCATGTGCAGGCTGAAGACAGAGTAAGCAGCGCCGGAGCTAATTTTATAGGGTTGATGATAGAAAGGATGTACAGGGGCAACCAGGATAGGGAAGTGAAAGCCACCATCGGAAACGATTCCGCATTACTCGGTCTGGCAGGGTATTACATGTTGGACGGCCGCTATATGCAAAGCACCGATGAAACCAACCAGAAACAGGTGCAATACCAGGGCCAAAGAGCAAATATACGCTACACCGATTCTGAAGGCTACACCTTAAGTGTTCCTTTCGGGCAATCATCAGTATTTGTAATAACGGGTGTTAACTTCGACAATGAAACCCAGTTTATGCAGGCAGCCAATACCTTCAATATTGAAACCATTAAAAAAGGATTAGGAGAACAGTAATGAAACAGATATTATTATCAATAGTAGCACTGGGATTTGGATTTTCCCTGCTTACAGCACAGGAGGTTGACAAACAATTGGGTGATGCCCGAACTGCCTATCGGTCAGGAGACCTGCAAGAATCGCGCTTTGCTTTGCAACAAGCACTTAACGAGATTGACAAGGCCATTGGCGCCGAAATTTTAACTATATTGCCTACCCGCCTAAGTGCCCTGGGTGCAATAGCCGGTAGCGATAATGTTACATCGGCAGCTTATGTGGGGCTGTTCGTTACCAGAAATTACGAGAACAACGATAAGAGCCAAACTGCCACTGTCACTATTATAGGTGATTCACCCATGATGGCCGGCATAAATGCTATACTGTCTTTGCCGATGATTGCCAGCGACCCCAACCAGAAAAGAATCAGGGTTGGTGGTTATCGTGGTTTGTTGCAACGAAATACCGACGAAACGGGTATTGTATCCTGGGAGGCTCAAATACCTGTTGGCTCAACCCTGTTTACCCTATCAACAAAAGGGATTGCCGAAGAACGCAACGTTACCGAAATGCTCAATACCATTAAAATTGATGAAATTGCCAAACTTACAAGGTAAGCAACTATTAAAATACCTACAAAAATCCCCTTTCCAGGCTGTTGCCGAAAGGGGATTTTCTTTTTGATTTTAGTTTGATTTAAAGCCCATTAAATAGCTCAGGCAATCGTTTCACCAATGCCAGTTCCTTCATTTTTTCTCTGGCTTCCTGCACTGGCGAACCAAACCAGGTCTTGCCCCCGGCTATGCTCTTGGCAACCCCCGACTGACCTAATACTATTGCTCCTTTGCCAATGGTAAGGTCTTTTTGCACCCCAACCTGCCCCCATAAAATCACATCATCTTCAACAACAACACAACCGGCAACCCCAACCTGCGATGCGAAAAGGCAATTTCTTCCGATTATTGTATCATGACCTATCTGAATATGGTTATCGAGCTTGGTTCCCCACCCAATAACCGTATCCCCCGATACCCCTTTGTCGATGGTGCAATTGGCTCCAATTTCCACATTGTCTTCAATAATTACCCTGCCACACGATTCCATTTTATCCCAGAAACCTGGTCGGCGTTTGAAATAAAAGGCATCGGCGCCAATTACAGTTCCTGAATGTATTATAACATTATCGCCAATTACAGAGTGGTCGTAAATGCTCACATTGGGGTGAATGATACAGTTTTTGCCAATTCTTACATGGTTGCCCACAAAAACCCCTGGTTGTATGGTGGTTCCATCACCTATTCTGGCTGTTGGACTTATCATGCTCTGGGCAGGTTCAAAAGGCCTAAACTGTTTGGTTAAATAAACGTAATCGCGAAAGGGGTCATCAGAAAAAATAAGGGCTTTTCCCTGCGGACATTCTACATCTTTATTGATTAGGATAGTAGTAGCGTTGGATTTCAGCGCTTTATCATAGTATTTAGGGTGATCGACAAACGTCAGATCACCCTTTTCTACTTTGTGAATTTCATTGATCCCCGAAACAGGGAAAGTTGGGTCTCCCGCAAAACGAGCATCAATCATTCCGGCGATCTGCTGAAGGGTTTGAGTAGGATTAAGCCGCATTATTATTGGTTTTTGGAATAAAAAATCGGTTTATTTAACTCTTTCGGAATAGGATTTTGTGCGGGTATCAACCCTGATCTTTTCGCCGGTTTCAATAAACAAGGGTACGTTTACTATGGCACCGGTTTCAAGGGTTGCCGGTTTCAGGGTATTAGTGGCGGTGTCGCCCTTCACTCCTGGTTCAGAATAAACTATTTCGAGATCAACAAAAGGCGGTAATTCGCAGGTTAGCGGAGTTTCAGTATCAGCATGAAAAACAACCTCTACTTCCTGGCCTTCTTTCAGTAGTTCGGGGGCATTAATAATTTCTTCGGGTATAGAAACCTGTTCGAAGGTTTCTCCATGCATAAAATTGTATCCCATTTCGTCTTTGTAAAGATATTGATAAGGGCGACGTTCAACCCTCTGTACATTAAGTTTTACCCCCGAATTAAATGTGTGGGGAATAACTTTTCCGGTTTTCATGTTGCGCAGTTTTGTGCGCACGAAGGCGCCACCTTTGCCGGGTTTCACATGTAAAAATTCTACCACTGAAAATAAATCCCCATTCAGTTCAATGCAAAGTCCGTTCTTAATATCAGCTGTTGTTGCCATAAAATATTATTAATCTGTTTTTTATAAATTTGGGCACAAAAGTAATAATTTTCGTATTATGGGGAAATGGCAAAAAGCAAAGAGTTATTGAATCTGCCAAATCATATACAAAATGGAAAAATGAAAGTGAAATTAGCCAGATTTAACATCAGATTGGTGTCATTTTCATTTTTACAGGAACCCTTTTAATGAAAATAGTCTATTTTTGCTTTTCACGATATAGTAAGTCGATTGCCCTGAATATATAATACTGAAAAGCAAACGCTTACAATCTTTCAAACATATCTAATATTTTCGACAAACCAAAATCGGGTATGGAAAAGCATTTCAGCAGCAGGTTCATTACTCTTTTATTATTAATGGCAATACCCGTTGCCATTATATCCTGCACAATACCCACCCCCGATAAATTCACCCCCGATATAGGAGTGTGTACCGGAGTGCAGAATGGTGAAATGCTTTCATCTTTGGGCTACGCCTATATTGAGGAAGGGGTTGGTAATTTCCTTATGCCCCTGCGCAATGAAGAAGAGTTTCTGGAAAAACTGGAAATTGCCAGACAATTGTCTGTCCCGGTTAAGGCTTGTAATAGCTTTATTCCAGGCCAGTTAAAAAGTGTTGGCCCCGATGCCGTTCACGATCAAATTCTCGAATTCGCAGAAACAACATTCAGAAGAGCCCAGATGGCTGGAATTGAATATATTGTATTCGGCAGCGGAGGTTCGCGCTCCATCCCCGATGGTTTTTCACCCGCTGAAGCCCGCAGCCAGTTTATAGCTCTCGGGAAAAAAATGGGCCCCATCGCTGAAAAATATGGTATTGTTATTGTCCTGGAGCCGCTCAACACCAAAGAAGTGAATTTTATCAACTCTGTTAACGAAGGAGCAGGAATAGTGAAGGAGATCAACCATCCCAACTTTCTTTTGCTTGCCGATATATACCACATGATGATGGAAAACGAAGGCCCCGAAAACATTCTCATACATGGCCACCTGATAAGGCATGTACATGTTGCCGAAAGGCAGGGACGGGCTGCACCCGGTACCCACAGCGAAGACCTGTCGCCTTACTATAATGCACTTAGGCAAATAGGCTATAAAGGACGCATTTCTATTGAAGCCCGATGGCAAAATATGGAAAAACAGGCTGGCCCGGCCATTGAAATCATTAAGGCACAGGCATGGAATCCTGCCCCATCAACAGAAATAAATAATCAATAAACCAGATCAACTACAAATAAATTCGTAAAAACCAATTAAATATTATGGAAACATCAAGGCGTTCGTTCCTTAAAACATCAGCCGTGGGCGCCACCGGATTGGTAATCGGTGGCATGGGCATGTGGGCCAAAAGCTATGGCAACATTCTCGGAGCCAACAACAAGATTCGAGTGGGTATACTTGGCTTCTCTGACCGCTTCAGACATTCGCTGGGACCTGCATTCCTGAAATATGCACCCGAACTCAATTTTGAATTCTTTACGGTATGCGACATCTGGAACCGCCGCCGCGACGAAGGACAGGCATGGTACAAACAGCAAACCGGGGGCAACATCATTACAGCCCGCAATACCGATGAACTGTGGGATCAGAAACCCGACGCGGTAATCATCAGCACCGCCGATTTTCAGCATGCACTTCATCTTGCAGAAGCGGTTGGTGCAGGAGCCCATGTTTTTTGCGAAAAACCCTACGCCGAAACCATGGATGATGCCAATTTTGCCCTCGAAGCAGCACGGAAAGCCGGAAAAGTAATACAGATAGGCTCCCAGCGCCGCAGCGGGCCCAACTACCACGCTGCCCACGATTACATACAGTCGGGCAAGTTCGGAAACATCGTTGCCGTTGAAATGACCTGGAACGTGAACCAGCCCGGCCGCTGGCGCCTGCCTCACCTTACATCGCAGATCAAAGAAACTGATACCGACTGGCGCCGGTACCTTATGAACCGCCCCTATGAGCCATGGGATCCGCGCAAATACATCGAATACCGCCTGTTCTGGCCCTACTCCTCAGGTATACCCGGACAATGGATGGCGCACCAGATCGATACCGTTCACTGGTTCTCTCACCTCGACTACCCGCGCTCAGCTGTGGCAAATGGCGGCATTTATCAGTGGAAGGACGGCCGTTCGAACTACGATACCATGACAGCAGTTTTCGACTATGGCCCAATTGATAAGCCCACCGAAGGCTTCCAGGTGATCTATTCATCCCGTTTCTCCAACGCATCGGGCGGAACCAAGGAATGGTACTTTTCAAACGGCGGTAAACTCGACCTCGACACCAACCGCGTAACCAGCGACGGCGGGTTGAACGAAAATCACGCACGGGCCATGGGTATGCAACCGTTCCTGCTCGAAGGATTCGAATTACCACTGATACAGGTTGAAACAGGTGCCGTTACAGGTTCCGATCCGCTTACCAACCTGCACATGAAAGACTGGATGGCCTGCGTTCGCGCCAACAACCTGAAAACCAACGCCCCCATAGAAGCCGGCTACACCCACTCCATTGCCAACATAATGGTTACTGCAGCCCTTCGCACCGGTGAGCGTGCCACCTTCGACCCCGTTGCAAAACAGGTTATGGCCGGCGGCAAGGTGTTTAAATATTGATTGGAGTTTAAATTAAAAACATCAAGATCAAACAGCAAACCCGGGTGGAACATGAAGTTCTGCCCGGGTTTTTGGTTGGCACCATCTAAGTCGTCCGACGGGCTTGAAGCCGCAGGATGAAGGGTGGCCAGACTATTTTTAGTTCTTCCGGACACTAAAAACACCAGGAATTGGAAACTTGCAGAGCAGTTTCCAACTTCCGGGTTCTGGTGCAATAAAACACTAAAAGCAAGTTTCATCTCTGGCAGTAAGCTCAGTTATCAGGTTGGATTTAGAGATTTTTTCATCGAATTCAATGATCAGATCAAACTTTTTAAATTTTACAGTTCCGAAACTATTGTTTCCGCAACGAACGTTTCTAATATTGTGAACTATGAAATTCTACAACCGTGAAAAAGAAATAGAAAAATTGATGCAGATTCACCAAAAAAGCAATCAGAATGCTCAATTTACAGTACTCACAGGAAGAAGAAGAATTGGCAAAACTCAACTTTTGCTCAAAGCTTTTGAGCATGAAACGTTGCTCTATTTTTTTGTTGTCAAAAAATCGGAAACCCTTCTTTGCTAAGATTTCCAGAGAGAATTAAATGAAAAGCTGCAAATTCCTGTATTGGGTGAAGTGCATTCGTTTGCTATTCTGTTTGAATATATACTACAACTGACTCAAAACAGAAACATCACAATGATAATTGACAAATTCCAGGAGTTTTTTGCAATCAATGCTTCGATTTTTAGTGACATGCAAAAAATCTGGGATATGTACCATACAAGCAGTAAAGTCAATCTTATTGTTTCGGGATCTGTAATGTCGCTAATGCACAAAATTTTTGAAAATAACAAGGAGCCTCTTTTTGGCAGGGCCCAGCATTTTATTCATTTAAAGGCGTTTGACACCGAAACCATAAAAACTATTCTCAATGACCATAATCAGCAATACACACCTGATGATCTACTTGCATTGTACAGTTTTACGGGAGGTGTTGCAAAGTACATAAAATTGCTCATGGATAATGATGCTATAACAAAAGCAAAGATGATCTCTTTTATGACTTCAGAAAACTCCCCATTTATCACCGAAGGGAAAAACACACTCATAGAAGAGTTTGGGAAAGAATATGCCATTTATTTCAGCATACTTACCTGTATTGCCCAAGGGAAAAACAGCCGCAGCGAATTAGAAAGTATTTTAAATAAAGAAATTGGAGGTTATCTCACCAAAATGGAAAACGATTATCAGTTGATAAGAAAGGCAACTCCCATGTTCAGAGAAAGCAAAACCAAGCAGGTACGATATAAACTGGAAGACAATTTTCTGTTTTTCTGGTTCAGGTTTATTTACAAATACAGTCATATGATTGAAATAGGCGCTTATAATCAACTTCAAAATTTAGTAAACCGGGATTACGAAACATACAGCGGTACAATGCTCGAAAAGTATTTCAGAACAGAAGCGGCAGAAAGTAAAAACTATACCGCAATAGGTAGTTACTGGGACCGAAAAGGGGAAACAGAATTAGATTTTATTGCTGTAAATGAACTGGATAGGAAAATTACAGTTGCAGAAATTAAAAGAAATAAAAACAAAATCAGCAGAAACAGGCTGCAGCAGAAAATGGGCAGGCTGTACACCCTCTACCCCCCCTTAACAGGTTATGAAACACAATTTTTTGGATGGAGCCTTGATGATTTATAGGGACATCTCACAGGCTCAAAGGGTCAGGACGAATGGAGGCCTGACGACCTAAAGTTTTTCCGGCCACTAACCCGGACCAGTGCCGGGTGACTTTAAGTTCGTCAGGCCACTAAATACACCAGCAACTGGAAACTTCGAAGATTTTCTAGCTTACGGGTACAACCCGAAACATCATGCAGACTGAAAAGCAACGCTTCAAATTATTCTTTTGAGATGTATTTTGTAATACCCGTAAAAAATCCAATAGCCCTATCACTTCCACATCGCGGGGCAAAGGGTATCTGTCTTCATTGGCGCTAATTAATCTCAATAGTATTCATAATCCTGCAAATTGAAAATTTATTTTTCAATTTGCAGAGTTGACTTATTTATTTCGATTTTTTTCATTTGCAAGCATTAGGTTTTGTATAAACCATTGCCATTCGCATTTTTAGAACCCGGATTGAGGATGCCCAGGTAGGAATTCATTAATACCCGAACGTTTCCAATTCCTTCGGAAGATGGAAGTTCCTACCCACCAGGAACTGAAAACCTAGAAGAATTTTCAGCTTCAGGGTTTACCTCATTCCTCCCCCACCCCTGCGATCCCCTGGGTTTTGATGTCGGCGAGGCGGGTGAGACCGATGCCGCGCACGCGCTGCAGGTCGTTAAGGGTGGTGTTGGGGCGGTTTTCTATAATGGCACGGGCGGTGGCTTCGCCAATGTGCACAATGCGGGTGAGAGATTGCAGATCGGCAGTGTTGATGTCTACGAAATCGCGGCGGGGCTGGCTGGCAGGGGTTATTTCGGCTGGCCGCTCAGGATAAATGGTGTACCCGGTTTCGTTAACTATTACCAGTATGCTGCCATGCTGATCGGTCTGGTAAATACTGGCATTGTGCTGCTGCATTAATGCCAGGGCTTCGGTATGGGGATGGTTGTATTTGTTACCAGCGCCGCAAAGGATAACACCAACCGCGGGTTTTACAGAGTCGAGGAACTGCGCCAAACTGCTTGTTTTACTGCCATGGTGCCCCATTTTCAGGATTTGACTTTTCAAATGATGCCCCCGTTGCAACATATCTCTTTCGGCGGGGTGTTCGGCATCGCCGGTAAACAGAGCAAAGGTTTCGCCCAGCTGCATCCGCACCACTACCGATGAGTTGTTGATGTCGTAGCGACCGGTGGTATCGGGGTGCAACACCTGCATGTTGAAATCGCCTGCAAAGGAGTAATTCCAGCCTGCAAAACCACGGGTGTAGGTTGTGGCAGCACTGTCGACCAGCGCGCGGTAGTTGCGGTACAGGGCTGATGAGTGCGAAACCCCGGCATCTATAACGTTTAGCACCGGAAACGTCCGCAAAACAGGCACCAGTCCGGCAATATGGTCGGCATGGGGGTGTGTGGCAAATACCCAGTGCAGGGTATCAATGGCCAGCCGGGTAAGGTGTTCCATAATACCCGTGTTGCGATCGCCACCATCAATAAGGATATTCATACCAGAACCCTGCACCAGGATGGCATCACCTTGTCCCACATCAAAAAAATGGATGCGCCACGATCTGACGTAGGCATCCACAGCACTCTTTACATCATCGGCCTGGCTGATATAAAAATCGGGGATGCCGGTGAGATCGGGTTCAGCAACTGTTTCCTCAACAGGCTTAGGGGCTTCAATGGTATGTTTGTAATAGTAGTAGTATCCGCCAATGGTAGCGCCGATAATAAAAACCAGAACAGCAATCCACAGTAAAGTTTTTTGGGATGAAGTCATTTTCGCTTTCGAGTAGTATTTTTTGGAAACCGAATTTAATCATTTATCCAAAAAGGAAGTAAAGAACCTTATTGATTGCTGTAAATTAAAAATTCATTTATTTATAACTGGTTACCAATCTGATTTTTTTTAGAGAAAAATGAGTTCATTTTTCCAAAGTCCTGGTTTTTTCTTTTTCTTGAAAAATAGCCTTTTATGACTGATAACCATCCTGCCCGGTAACCGTTAATCTATTTCTAAAACACTACGGTGTTTGACTGTTCTTTAAGGCCCTGAGTGGACAAACTGCCAACAACAAAGCTTTTAGCATGATTCTTTCATGTGCATTTATAATTGCCTAAAACAAAAGCCGTCGAAAACATATTGCTACCTGCACGGTTATATGAAGTATCAAATTAAATTTCCCGATATTAAAAAAATCTCAGCCAAATTTATCTTATAAACCAAATTATCAATATCAAAAATGAACCGCAGGCTAAACGACTTCTTCCATCCGGTAAAGAGAATTTCCATAGCAATACTATTAATCTCTATATTTTTCTCTTGTACCAGGGACGATGACAGATTACAGAACAAATACCTGGTCGATGCCCAGTTGATTGCCACAGTTAGTGCATCGCAAATATTAGCCACATCTGTATTCCTCCCTGAAATCAATGAAGTTCTTGCAGCAAGACAATTGACTAACGTGAGGGTATATAAAATTACCTACAAGACAAAAAATGTTGATCAAAGCAAAATTATTGCTTCAGGAGCCCTTTTAGTGCCCCAGTCATCCCATACCCTTCCAATTATATCATACCAGCATGGAACATTGTTCGATTATAATGATGCCCCGTCAAAATATATGACCGGATTGGAAACCAGAGGGCTTGCCACCATTTTTTCATCAGCAGGATACATTGTTTCTGTGCCCGATTACATTGGCTATGGTGTATCTGAAAACCTGGAACACCCCTATGAACACGCCAAATCGCTTGCAACTGCATCGTTTGATATGCTTATGGCAGTAAAGGAATTTATTAAGGACAACGATATCAGAATAAGCGATAAACTATTTCTTACCGGATATTCAGAAGGAGGTGGAGCAACAATGGCCTTACATAAATACATTGAAGAAAAATCTGATCTGAAAGTAACTTTGAGCGCACCAGCCGCAGGTGCCTACAACAAAACAGCCTTTGCCAGAGAGATTCTGAAAACAGGTGAGAACCTGACTTTCCTTCCCCATTTTTTATGGGTGATTCACTCATACAATAAGTTTTATAAACTAAACCGGAACTGGTCAAATTTGGTCAATCAACCCTATGCAACAACCTTAAATGCTGTGAGCCATCCGTTTAATTACAGAAATGCCGCGGTTTCGAAAAACCCTCAGGAACTCTTTACTTCTGCTTTGAGAAATGGTATACTCAATGAAACAGACACTCAATTTCTGAATGTGCTGGCTGATAACGATGTATATGACTGGAAACCCAAGGCCCCTGTAAGACTATACTACGGAACGGAAGATGACTATGTTTTCCCGGTAAACTCCGAAACAGCCTATAATGCAATGAAAGCACGCGGCGCCAATGTTACATTAATTGCCTATGATGGCCTGAATCACTCCACCGCTTTTCTGCCCTACATAATGGATGTTTTTAACCTGTTCGAAACACTGAAGTAACTATCCCACTCACCAGCAAACAGTTTGACCATAAATTGTTCAAACTTCATGTGCCGGATTCCTTTAGATAAAAAGGAACCAGAAACCAAGAAATGTGGTTTTGAATTCAATGGCGCAAGGTTTGATTAGTATAAAAAAACCTTAAGCGTTTAAACGACCGGCAAACCCTTGCAATCGTGTATCGGTGTATCAAATTAACCTATACTCGTTAACTGGTATCGGACAACTTAAAAACTAATCCTGGTTTGGCAATTAAACCGATGTTTTCAGGTAAATACAATCAATCAAGCAAAACCTTTAAAAGGGCCTCCTTTTTCTCACCGGTTGCACCATCCACAATACCAAAACTCCCCTTATAATCCCATTTGGTCCAGGCAATCTGGTTTTCTTCAAGAATCGATCTCACATCAGCATACCATCTCAATCGGGTTTGGTCATCCATGGTTGGCAGACAACCCCATTCACCACAATACAAAGGCAAATTGTACTTAAGGGCAAATTGCAACGGCTGATTGATCAATGCTGCAAGGGAATCGCGGGTGTAAACCTTGTTGTGATGGACAAGAGATGCCTTAATATCTTCGGGTAGCAACGGGTCAATGTCTGCAGGATCAATGGTCAACCCAGGATATTGCACAGGACCTGTATATTTGCCAATTGGTGTCCATGAAGCCTGGTGGTGAGTAAGCAAAAAGGGTTCGTAAAAGTGAAAGCTAAGAATGATATTGGGATCTTCATCAGGGATCACCAGGTCTTTGAAGGTATTTACCGATTGCCACATATTGGAACCGATAACAATTTTTCGTCCGGCTTCGTTTTCGCGAACTGCTTTAAGAGTGAGGGCCACCAGGTTATTCCAGGCAGAAGGATCGGGAGCTACAGGCTCGTTCATCAGCTCATAGGCTACTATATCGCAGGGATATTTACTGAGTTCATAAGACAACTCCCGCCACAAACCGATAAACTTCTGTTGCTCGTCGTTGCTGGTCCAAAGCAGATTCTCCGCAGCGTTAAAGTAATGGGACCTGATGATATGCAGATCAACGATTACCCTAAGCCCTTCTTCCATAGCCCAAACAATTGCATTGTGCATCAGTTCAAAGGCCCTTGGTTCTTTATTTCCGGCTTCGTCCCACATTTGCTCCTCATCTATGGGAAGCCTGATATGATCAAACCCAAGACTTGCTATAAGTTTCACATCGTCGCGGGTGAAAAAGGCATCGCGCTCAGCCCCCCTTCGCCGGCTCTGCGAAAGCCAGTGGCTTATGTTAATGCCTCTCTTGATGGGAAAATCGTCATATCCCCTGTATTTGGTGGTTTCAGCATCTTTGGTCTTGCTGCTACGCCCACACGACACCATAATTACCAGAGCCAAACAACATAATGTAATGGCTGAAATGGTCATAAAAATCATCCTGTTCATGTTTTTTCTCCTTAGTTGGTTAATTTGATTTTGGGTATGCAAATTTAATCGTTTACTTGCACCGCCCAAAAACAATAATAACCCCAGATTATGCCTTAGATGTTTTATTTAACGACCACGATTAGCAATATTTGAGTCTATGCTATTGATAATAAATTTTTTAGGCTCAAAAATCCCCTCGGAAAGACTAAGAATTTGTGTTCAGAAATGCTTATACAATTTGTTTTTCAAAAGCAGGGTTAAACCCGGCTATTTCATTAGTTCGCTTAATTTCTATTGGCTAATCCGGTTTAAGGAATAATTTACCGGCAAGTTTGCAAATATCCATTAAAAAGAAAACCACAACCCAATTGCCCCGAGACCGTTAATTACCAGAAAGTATCAGCAAATATTTAAAAAGCATCCCCATTTTCCGGCTACCTTTGTGGCACAATGGTTGACCCATGTGGCAGCCTGGTTTGCTAATGAATGGGCCTGACGATTGCATGTCATGCAAATTAATCATTATCAGATGTGTACACATTTCACTGACAGATACCGATAAGTTTCAATTTGTCAGTGATGCTGTCAATTTTACCTAAATATGCCAATTTGACCCTTTATGGATAAGTTTTTAGATTTGAACGGAATACACCTGACCGGATTAATGGAAGCCGAAACAGAATTTATCCCCCTCCTTTCGCCCGAAGAGGAAGAGATGATGACTGCCGAGGCTTTGCCTGAAACATTGCCTATCCTGCCCCTTAAAAACACAGTTTTGTTTCCGGGTGTGGTAATTCCTATTACCATAAACCGCGATAAATCAATAAAACTTGTTCGTGATATTTACAAACGCGAAAAGGTTATAGGTGTGGTGTCGCAAAAAAACGACCTCATTGAAGATCCAGAGTTTGACGATCTCAACGCTATTGGAACGGTTGCCTTTATTCTGAAAACCTTGTCGATGCCCGATGGGAGCACCACTGCCATCATTCAGGGTAAAAAAAGATTTAAGCTTGAATCAGTAGTTGAAACGGAACCCTATCTGCGTGCCCGAGTTTCCTCGTTCGATAAACCTGCTGCCGCCAAATCTGATAAAAATTTTAAAGCACTGATCAGCACCATTAAGGACCTGGCTACACAGATTATACAAAAGTCGCCACATATTCCCAGCGAAGCTGCCTTTGCACTTCAAAACATTGAAAGCCCGGTTTTTCTGGTCAATTTCATCTCATCGAATCTGAACATTGAAGTACCTGAAAAACAAAAACTACTCGAGATTCTCGATATCAACGCCAGGGCAAAAACGGTACTTTCACATCTCACCAAAGAATTGCAGGTGGTTGAACTAAAGAACCAGATACACTCAAAGGTTAAAGTAGATATTGATAAGCAACAGCGTGACTATATTTTAAATCAGCAACTTAAAACCATCCAGGAGGAGCTGGGCGGCAACCCCCACGAGCAACAGATACACGAACTACGGCAAAAGGCCGCCGAGAAAAAATGGAGCAGGCAAGCCGCTGAAACCTTTGAAAAAGAACTTGGCAAACTGCAACGGATGAACCCCGCAGCCATCGAATATTCGCTGCAACTCAATTATCTGGAAACATTGATTGAACTTCCCTGGCACGAATACACTCCCGATAATTTTGATCTGGACAAAGCACAGGAAATACTTGATCGCGATCATTTCGGACTTGAGAAGATAAAAGACCGTATTTTAGAATACCTGGCGGTTCTGAAGCTGAAAGGAAATATGAAATCGCCCATTCTTTGTTTTGTAGGCCCGCCCGGAGTAGGAAAAACTTCCTTAGGCAAAAGTATAGCTGATTCAGTAGGGCGCAACTATGTGCGTATGTCGCTGGGAGGTGTCAGAGATGAAGCCGAAATAAGGGGTCATCGGAAAACCTATGTAGGCGCTATGCCAGGCCGTATTATTCAGAACCTGCGCAAGGCTAAAAGCTCAAACCCGGTGTTTGTACTGGATGAATTAGACAAGGTAGGACACCAGAGCATCAACGGCGAACCGGCTGCCGCCCTGCTCGAGGTGCTTGATCCAGAACAAAATAATGCTTTCTATGATAATTTTCTTGAGGTAGACTACGACCTTTCGAACATTATGTTTATTGCCACTGCCAATACACTTACCACAATACATCCGGCCTTGCGCGATCGTATGGAAATTATCGATCTGAGCGGCTACATCGTGGAAGAAAAAATCGAAATCGCCAAACGCCATCTTATTCCTAAGCAACTAGATGCCCATGGCCTAAAGCCTACGCAACTTAATTTTTCGAATCAGGTTCTGGAACAGATCATTCAGGATTATACCCGCGAATCGGGAGTAAGGCTGCTTGAAAAGCAAGTTGCCAAAGTGATCAGAAACAGGGCTAAGTCAATTGTTTTGGGTGAAAAGAAACCTAAGACACTGAAAAACAGCGAACTTGCAACAATACTGGGGGCACCCGCCTATTCGCGCGAATCTTCGCTGATAAAGGATATGGCCGGGGTGGTAACCGGGTTGGCATGGACCGCAGCCGGCGGCGAAATATTGTATATCGAAGTAAGCGTTAGCAAAGGGAAGGGGATACTTACTCTTACCGGAAATCTGGGCGATGTAATGAAAGAATCTGCAACCCTTGCCTACGAATACCTGAAATCAAACGCCACCGAACTGGGTATATCTGGCTTACCCTTCGAAAAATACAATGTTCACATCCATGTTCCAGAAGGTGCAACCCCAAAGGATGGCCCATCGGCAGGCATCACCATTTTCACCGCGCTGGTATCGGCCTTCACACGACGCAAGGTAAAACCGGCCATTGCCATGACGGGCGAGATTACCCTTCGCGGCAGGGTTACTGCTGTTGGCGGTATCAAGGAAAAAATTCTGGCTGCAAAAAGAGCCAGCGTTACCGACCTCATTTTATCAGTTGATAATAAAAAGGACGTGGATGAAATAAAACCCATTTATATTTTTGGACTTAATTTTCACTATATTAAGGAGATGATTCAGGTTGTTGACCTGGCCCTTGAAAAGGGTAAAGTAAAAAAAATGCTGGAGCCCGTTGATTGAGCTCAAGCATTTTTAAATTAGCTTCTTAGTTCCTATTTCTTTTTCGATTTGCGGAAGGTTTTCCCTTTCTGGGTAATATGTTCCGACCAGGCTTTCTGATTTTCGGTGCTTTTGCTCTGGTGAAGACCATCATCATCAGCCCATTGGAGTGTATCTGCATCTTCTTCGCTCATCGTCGTTTCAGTTCTCTCAATTTCTGCTACCGGTGGAATGGTTTGTGGGGAAAGTTGGCTGCGATGCTGGTATTCGAATTCAGATATTCTGGCGTTTAGTTCATCTACCTCTTGTCTGAGCGAATTGTTGTAGGCGGTAAGCTCATCAATTGTACGAAGATTTTCACGTTCCTTTTCGGCCATGGCTTCCTGTGTGGCATGGAGTTCTTCCATATTCTGGCGCATTTCTTCTTCCTGTGCACGCATCTCCTCAGCTTGCTGTTGCGACTTTTGGAGCAACAAGGCAGTGCGGATATTAATCTTAACCGATGAAATTGTAGACGCGATGCTCTCCCCTATTTTTTCAACAAATTCAATCCTGTATTTTTCGAACTGATGAAAGGAAGCCAATTCAATCACACCATATATTTCGTCGTTCAATTTTAGGGGTATCAGCAACAATGAGCTTGGATTCTCATCTCCCAATCCTGAAGTAATCCTTATATAATCCTGAGGTACTTTCGTAATATAAATGGGTTCTTTTTCGAGAAAACAGGTACCTACCAAACCTTCACCAATTATAACTTTCTTATCGAGATATTTTCGCCTGTCATAAGCATAGCAGGCTGTTAGTTCGAGCCACTTTTCCTTGGTTTCGGTATTTTCGTTCAATATAAAAATCCCGCCCTGATTAATGCCTAAATACTCTACCAGGTTTTTGATAATATCGTAGGATAATTCATTGATGTTATTATTATTCTGACGCAGGATTTCTGCAAACCGGGCCAGTCCCTGAGTAGTCCAGTTTCGCTTCTCATCTTCCAGTTTGCGAAGCCTTTCTTCATCATTGGCAATCTTAAGGCTTTGGCGCATTTCGATAAGAGCATTGCCCAGGGTATCTTTTTCGCTCATAGGTTTGAATGGGAAATCAAAGTTATTCTTTCCTATCTCGGCAGCAAAGGCAGCGGTTTGTCTCAATCCCAGCTGCAATTCATTTAAAGAATGTACCATTTGACCAAGCTCGTCCTTATAGGGAAAGGAAAACTCTTCTGAAAGATCTCCCTTTCCCAAAGCCCCTAAGACCTTTCTCATTCGTTTTACAGGAACAGAGATAGATTTCATTATAAAATGGATTACGATGGTAAAAACCGACCACGAGAAAATCAGCGCTATTACCATAATTCTTAATGTATTTCTTACCTGGCTGTCAATAAACTCCTTTTTCCGGATAGTAGCAGTAATGTAGAGGCCAAGGGGCTCAAAATATGAGTGATATTGGTATTCGGTATCACCAATCTGTGGATTGTAATAAATGTATTCGCCGGTGTGAGCTTTGCGTAGTTCGGTAAACATTGGGGTACCAGCTATGTTTTTCCCCTGTCTCTCTCGGCAGATAAGTACATCACCATCAAGATTAACAATTGATATAAACCCTGTATCGAACAACAAACGTGGTTTAATAATGGGCTCAAGGTCGGAAATGGGTTTATCCTGCAAAAAGTTCAACAAATTGGCTACCTGGCTCAACTCATTTATTACAATTCCGCTTGCTTCTCTTTTCTGAACAGCTATTCTGTTTAAAGTTGCAAAAATTGAAATAAGAAATATGCAAACAAAAATAGCCGTATTCAAACTCAGAATAACTCTTGGGCTCAAAGCCAGATTCCTATACCATGTTGCGATCCTTTTCATTTTCCTCCTTTTTTAATGACCTGTTTAACTAGATGAATTGGTTTAGCTAAAAAAATTGCCGTTTGGTAATATGCGTTTAAGGTTTGTTTGTACGATTTGCCAAAAATAATAAAAAACATTAACCGATGTTAATTGATGTAATTTAAATTATTGTTAGGTCAAACAGACAAGTAAAATAGTGATAAAAACTTGATTATAAGTTTTTTATTTGGCAAGAATTTGTGTACTTTTGCAATCCCAAAATTTTGGGCCTAATTCACTTATTGTTTAACCCGGTAACTTCGGTTACCACAGTATTTTTAAATTAATGTCAGAAGAAAACAAAGATTTGACAGCCAACCAGGAAGAAGCTGTTCAGAACCAAGTAGAAGAAACCACCCCTGAAGTGGTAGCAGAGGTAGCAGAAGTAGCAGATGCAAAACAAAAAAAAGCAGCTCAACCCCAACCCATGCCCATACCCGGAGATTTTGACTGGGATTCTATCGGCAAAAAGACTGAGAACTATTCCAAAGATGAAAGAATCCGTATGGAAGCCCTGTACGATGAAACGCTTAAGTCTATTGGCGATGGTGAAGTAATTGACGGAACCGTTGTTTCAATGAACAACAGGGAAGTTGTTGTTAATATTGGCTTCAAGTCAGATGGTGTAATACCTGCTGCAGAAGTAAGGTACAACCCCGAACTTAAAAATGGCGATAAAATTGAAGTGTATGTTGAAACCCAGGAAGATATTAGCGGACAGCTGGTGCTTTCGCACAAAAAAGCCCGCACTCTTCGTTCATGGGAACGCATCAACAGCGCTATGGAGAACGACGAAATCATCAACGGGTTCGTAAAATGCCGCACCAAAGGCGGTCTTATTGTTGATGTTTTCGGTATTGAAGCCTTCTTACCCGGCTCGCAGATCGATGTTAAACCCATCCGCGATTACGATATCTATGTAGGTAAAACAATGGAATTCAAGGTTGTAAAAATTAACCACGAATACAAAAACGTTGTTGTATCGCATAAAGCACTTATTGAAGCCGAACTTGAAATACAGAAAGCCGAAATCATTTCCAAGCTTGAAAAAGGACAGATACTCGAGGGCACCGTTAAAAACATTACCTCTTATGGTGTTTTTGTTGATCTTGGCGGAGTGGATGGTCTGGTTCATATTACCGACCTTTCATGGGGCCGCATCAATCATCCTGAAGAAATTGTGGTACTCGATCAGAAAATCAATGTGGTTATTCTCGATTTCGACGACAACAAGAAACGTATTGCCCTCGGTTTGAAACAGCTCACATCACACCCATGGGATTCACTGAACGAAAACCTTAAGATTGGAGATAAGGTAAAAGGCAAAGTGGTTGTAATTGCCGATTACGGTGCATTTATCGAAATCGCTCCCGGAGTGGAAGGCCTCATCCACGTATCAGAAATGTCATGGTCGCAGCACCTGCGCACCGCCCAGGATTTCCTAAAGGTTGGTGATGAAGTGGAAGCGGTTATCCTTACCCTCGATCGCGAAGAAAGGAAAATGTCATTGGGTATCAAGCAACTTATTCCCGATCCATGGTCTAACATTCACGAAAAATACCCGGTTAACAGCAAGCACAATGCAACCGTTCGCAATTTTACCAATTTCGGCATTTTTGTTGAACTCGAAGAAGGTGTTGACGGACTTATCCACATCAGCGACCTTTCATGGAGTAAAAAGATAAAGCATCCCGCCGAATTCACCAAGATCGGTGAATCTATTGAAGTGGTTGTTCTTGATGTTGATAAAGAAAACCGCCGCCTGAGTCTTGGTCATAAGCAACTCGAAGAAAATCCCTGGGATGTTTTTGAGTCTGTTTTCACCATCGACTCTGTGCACCAGGGAACCATCGTTGGTTCATCTGACAAAGGTGTAATTGTTGCTCTTCCGTATGGCGTTGAAGGCTTTGCCCCCACCCGTCATATCGTAAAAGAAGACGGCACTACTACCAAGATGGATGAAACTATTGATTTCAAAGTGATTGAATTCAATAAAGAAAGCAAGAAAATAGTGGTTTCTCATTCAAAGGTTTATCAGGATGCTCAATACGCTGAAAAGAAAGCGGCTGCCGAGGAGAAAAAATCTCAGGAAAATTCAACCCAGAAAGCTGTTAAGAAAATCAAGGACACTATGGAGAAAACAACCCTTGGCGACCTCGATGTATTGGCTACACTGAAAAGCGACCTTGAAAAATCGGAAAAGACAGTAAAACCAGCCAAAAAAACAACTAAAGCTGCAGCGCCTGCTCCTGAAGTAGCTGCTGAAACACCTGCTGCTGAACCCAAAGCTGAAAAAGCTAAAAAAACATCAGCCGACCCAGCTGAAGAACCTTCCGAAGATAAATAAGAGAAATCCTTTTATATGTCGAATAAAAAGAGCGTCCCGGGTATGGCGGCGCTCTTTTGTTTTTTCCCCCGGGCACAGAAAAAGAAATGCAGCTATTGGCTTTTGCCACTTACTAATTTTCTTCAATTAAACCCGGATTAGAAAAACAAAAATTGCAAGCATTTCTGATTACAAATTCCTAGTTTTTCTTACGCTATTTCTAATGCTAAAAATATTGTGTGAATATCCGCAATCTTGCCAGAAATATTTTTGATTTAAAATCCATTGCCGTTGACTAAAGTCACGGTGGAGAATTTGAAGGATAAAAAAGTGCGCTGCGAAATACATAAAATTAGGGCCAATGCATTATTTGACAGCGCAATTGCAAAAGTTCTTAAAATGGGACTAAAGTCCCCGTGCATTGGGGATGGCTTAAAAAATAATCAGCTGATTATCAAAAAAAGAGGGATGGATTGTTTTTTATAAAAAAACAGACCCTATTACCCCACCCTCTGCGCAATAAGCAGAATAAATGATGAATGTAAATTACCGGTAAACTGAATCTGTATCATTTGATTGAATTAAAGGAGAAGAACAATCAAAACCTGATATTAAAAACAAAACGAGGATATTCGTTTTCTGGCGTCTTCGTGCCCCAGGGCTGCTGCTTGTCGCAGATCATCGCAGGCATTGCGTTTATTATTCAATTGCGCAAAAACCGTTGCCCGGGTATAGTATAGGTTAGCAGCAGCAGGGCTAAGTTTTATGGCCATATTCAGGTCTTCAAGCGCTTCGTTCAATTTACCACTTTCCATCATTATGCCACCCCGGGTTTGATAGGCCATTACATTCCGGGGGTTAATCTGCAGAATTAACCGGTAATCGACCATTGCCTGAGCCTCGCGTCCCAGTTTATGATAGGACTGAGCCCGCCAAATATAGGCTTCTTCGTTGTTGCGGTTCATGCCCACCACTCTGGTAAAATCGCGGGCTGCAGCTTCATATTCCCCTGAATGAAAATAAGCCAATGCTCTACGGTTGTAAACCTCTTCGGTACGTTGCCGGTAGGTATTTATCAGTTGGGTATAATCGTCGACTGCGGCAGAATAATTCGCGCCCATAAAAAAGGCATTGGCGCGCAATTGAAAAATCTGAAGGTTCTTCATCCCGTTATCTATGGCTACCGACAAATCGGATGCTGCGGTTAAAAAATCCTGTTTTTCGATGAAAATCATCGCCCTTTCTACTCTTAACTCTAAATGCAAAGGGTCTAATTCGATGGCGGCGGTATAATCGGCAAGTGCCAGATCAACTTCTTTGCGCTGCATGTAAAGTTTTCCGCGATTAAAGTACACATTCGGATTCTTGTGTCCCAATTCAATAACCCTGGTCAGGTCATTGATGGCAGGCACAATGGCTCCGGTCCTGCTGTTGATTTCCGATCGCTTAAGATAAGCATCAACATGGCGGGGATTATACTCAATGGTTTTAGTGAAATCGCCTTGGGCAGGGTTATGTTTTCCCAGGGCAGACTGCGATAGTCCCCGGGCAAAAAAGGCATCGGCAAATGAAGGATTGTGCTCAATGGCAGTTGTAAAATCAACAATTGCTTTGTTAGGGTCATTCAAAAACTGAAAACATCTGCCACGTTCATAAAGTGCCTCGTAAAAATAGGGTACAAGTTGAATGGCCCTGCCAAACTCATCGATAGCCATTGAATAGTTTTGGGTTGCCATTAGCTGCACTCCTCTTGCGTACGATTCATTGGCACTTTGGGCATTAACAAGAACCGGGAAACAAAGCAGAAATATAAAGAATAATTTTCGGAGTATTCCGGGAAAGATCATTGAAGAAAAGGTATGATGGGGTAAAAAAGGTATCATTGAATTATAGTGCAAAATTAAGCTTAAAACAAATCAAAAACGAAGAAAAGAAATAATTTTGGCAGTGAAAACAGATGCAAAACCGGGGGATCCATATTTAAAAAAATCCAGGGAATCTTCCTTAACCTTAGCTCTGCTCAAAAATCATCTCCCAAAATACCAAATACGTAATTGCCGGGGGTAAGTTTCGATAAATCAATGATTTCATCTTTTTTAACGGCTTCTAAAATTACTATCATCTTCCTGATCTCAGAAATAAACCCAGATTTGTATTTAGACGATTTTTATAATAACCGTCATTAGAAAAACTTCAGTATAAGTTATTGATTATAATATTATTAGAACGACAATTCGCATAAGAAAAACTATAAATTGTAATCAGAAATGCTTACAATTTATGTTTTTCTAAGGCGGGGTAACCCCGGCTAAGTCATTAGTTCATTGCATTCCTAATGACTAATACGGAATAAACACTTGTTTTATTAAGCGGTGAAATCGAAGAAACCGTAACATACTTAACGACTGGGTTGGAGTAAAACTAAGAGGCAGGACAAAGCAGTACAGCTCTTGATGCAATAATTTCAATTTTTTCGGCGGGTTTGACAATACTGATTAGTATCTAAGCTATTGGCGCAAAATTATTTTCGTTATTTAATAATCAGGATTACCGACCTTACAGAAAAATCAAAGTCAATAACAGGCACTTACTTGTCGTTAATCGTTTGGGAAGGTTCCTGCCCGGTATAAAGTGTATATGCGGAGTTATCAATACCGGGCAGGGAACCAAGAAGGTCGGAAATATCTAATATAAAAATCAATTAACCTTTAAATCAGGTTTAAATTATCTGTTAACGTCTGATAATGAGTTTTTGAATCACAACCCCTGCATCGGTTTTTATCCTTACAAGGTACATTCCTTCATGAAGGTTGGTAAGGTCGACAACAGTTGACACATCAGCAAGCTTTTTTGAATAAACGGTTCTCCCGCTTACATCAGAAATCATAATTTCGTTTATCATCATGTCTGATGATATTGTTGTTGATCGAATTCCCGGATTGGGATACATCATTACTTTAATTAGGGCTGGATTGTCAACAGATGTAGCGCTCCAGATATCATTGAAAGTGATATCTGATGATACTGTTACTCTGCGGTCGGCGCCCGGTTCAGGGGATGAAAGACCAGTACCGATATAATATTTGTAAATGTGGTCACCTTCCTGGATGTTTAAAGTTTTGGTGAACAGATTGCCAGATACACTCTGCATTTTCTGCTGCTCGGGAAATTGCCCCGGAAAAGCATAATTAAACATGGAACCGGTAATGTAAACATCCTGCAATTCGGCATTAAAGCCAGGAGCGCCTGTCATGTCAACATTAAAAGTAACGTTGAATTTCCTGATTTCGGGCACTACTTTAACAACAATAACAGGTTGGAACTCATCGGGGTTGACCATATTTAAAGGAAGCTGTAATTGGCCTGTAAGCTGGTAATCCCCTAATGTATTGCCGTTGTATGGAGCAAGGTTCCAGACTACCGGTACCGTTGTTTTTCCAAAGCTATCGTAGACAACGGTAACCAGGGGAGGCAAAACGACTTCGTTAGCCGGTGTTCCCTGCAAAACAACAACAGGAGGTAAGGGCTCGATATCGGTAATGGTACGACGAAAATCAGGGTTAAAAAAACCTTTTACCACAATATCGTCGATAGCCGATGTGCCAGTAGGTCCGATGGCTCCGCCGTTTACTGCAATGTTTGAGGTTAGCACCCATCTTAATTGCAGGATGGGTTTGTTGTTACATTCTTCCGGAAGGCTCAGGTTTGTGATTACCCCTACAGAAAAGCTATCTCCATTGGTAATAGTTGAGCCATCAATATCAGTCCATTCGCCGGTATTGCCCAACCGGTATTGTATTTTAAAGTCTTTGGGGCCGGTACTGGAGCTTCGTTGCTTGCTCGACAGATTCAGCTGCCAGTAGCCCGAGGTTGAAATTGTCGTCCACCAGTATTTCGTAGCAATTCCATCATGCCATGATCTGCTCGAGAGAGCATTGCCACTGGCACCGGCCGGGAAGGTGTAGGTTACTGTATACTGAGGTTCTCTAAAAACAGAACTGCCGTTATTACCTGGTATACCTGATGTGGTTTCGTGAGTGCTGGCATTAAAATTCCATCCGGCAATAACCAACTCTTCAAGCACAGCAATTACTTTCACCTTTTGTATTGCCACAACTCTGGCCGTGTTGGCAATACCTGAGGCAAGAACCGGCTCACCCTCGATATTGTAAAGGCCCGGAACGGCTGGATCGTAGATACCCTGTTTCCAAACCACATTAAGTAGAATTTCCGAACTGTTTGCAAGAATAAAATTTGCTTTGGCAGGAAGTTGAAGAGCATTGAAAGTAGTGCCTTGTTGCACTTCGAGGGTATTGTCAAAAACCTGCCCATTTGTAATTTCCAGAATTACAATCTCTTCAAGCACATTCACTTTTATTTTTGCCTTTACGTTGCCCGGATTACTGATATCACCGGTGAGTACAAGCTCCCCTTCAATTAAATATTCAGCAACAACATCACCATTATACCCTGACGACAACCAATTAACTGCCATTGTAACCACTTGCGATGTATTCAGGATTACTTCAACATTGGAAGGAAGATTTAGATTCTGAAATGGGGTTCCTTTAGCAACAATGATATTATTAACAGGCTTAACAGAAGCAACCGAAAGTTGCAAATTGCCTGCAACCCCTTCAACAATGATATTGTCGATACGCGATGTCCCTGCTGATGCCACTGTTGCATTATTTACGGCTGTTGTGCTTGTAACCACCCACCGCAGCGATACACTGGGCTGTTGCCACATTTCGGCAGGAAGGGCAACTTTGGTCAGTTTGCCCGATACAAAATTGTCGTTGGCGACAGTTATGGATGCACCTCTTACATCGCTCCATTCGCCCTCTCCTATACGGTATTGAAGTTTAAAATTTGCCGGACCAGTATCGGAACTACGCTGGGCACTGCTAATGGTAAGGTCGGTAAAACCAAGTGTTGAGAACTCAACAACCCAGGATTTTGAGTCAACTCCATTATGCCATTGCACCGATGAGATACTTCTGGTAGTAGCCCCTGCAAACCATGAATATGCACCTGTATAAGCGCTCTCACGCGAAATGGTTTTATTTAAATTCATTTCAGCACCCTGATCAGCGGTCACCTGGTTGTCGACCGGGAAAGTCCATCCAACAACCACAAGGGATGTTTGCATGTGACTGAATGTAGCCTGATTGCTGGTATCTTCGGCCTGCAATGCCGGAAGAAAAGCACCTGATAAACAACAGAAAACTAAAAATGAAGCCAGGGTCGTTACCCTAAACTTACTCGGGATTAAGCTGGTAATGATTTGATTCATAATAAATAGTATTTGTTAGAAAGAAAAATTTGCACATACAAATTTAGTAATTATGGGAGCAAAACAGATTAACATAAGATTAATTTCGGCGGTTATTATGACTGATTTGGCCTCTTGGATGAAACGAAATAAGGTTGTCACGAAGATATTCCCTGGTAAGATGAGCATAAATTTCGGTAGTGGAAATTGACTCATGCCCCAGCATATCCTGCACCGCCCTGAGGTCGGCTCCCCCTTCAACCAGATGGGTGGCAAAACTGTGCCTTAGTGAATGTGGGCTAATAGATTTGCGGATATTGGCTCTTTCGGCCAACTCTTTTATTACCATAAATATCATTATCCGCGAAATCTTACGTCCGGCCTTGTTTAAAAACACATATCCTTCAAATCCTTTTTGTATAGATATCTGTTTGCGGTTATTGTCTATATAAAGTTTAAGTTCTTTGCGTGCATGGCGGCCAAGTGGTACTAACCTTTGTTTGTTTCCCTTACCGGTAATACGCAGAAACTCGTCATCGAAAAATATGTCAGCCATTTTCAGTTCCACAGCTTCCGACACCCGTAATCCGCTGCCGTATAGCAACTCAACAATGGCTTTGTTTCGTTGCCCCTGGGGCTGGCTCAGGTCAATGGAACCGACCATATCATCAATCTCATTCACCGAAAGCACATCGGGCAGTTTGCGGCCAATCTTTGGAGAAGTAAGCAGGGACGCCGGGCTTTTAACAATTACCTCTTCGATAAGCAAATATTTGAAAAACGCTTTAATGCCAGATATCATCCGGGCCTGGGTGGGTGCTGCCAAACCCATTCTGGCTAACGATAGCACAAAACCTGTGAGTTGCTCAAAGGTTACCTGGTGTGGCATTACCTTAGGATGGGTTACCGATAAATATTGCTGAAGGGCCTTTACATCGTGGATATACGCCGAAATGCTATGGACGGAGAGAGATTTCTCTAATTGTAAAAACTCTTCAAAGCCTTTCAGATGTTTACTCCAGCTCATAGCTTGTTGGTTTGGCAGGTAAAGATAAAACCATTTGCCTTAACAAAACATCCAATCAGCCGGCGATTTAATTGTATTTTTGCTGACTGAAACATTATTATTCTCCACACATTAATTACCAAATATTTTGGACATAAAAGAACTTCTTAAGATTCAGATTCTTCTGTTTACCAAAACGGACATGGCATGGAAAATTATTCAGGAAAGAGGCCTGGCGTGGCAGCAGGTTTTAGGATATTACCTTACGCCGCTTGTTTTTATAAGCTCTTTAATGTTGGTAATATTCAATGCAAAACCCTTTATTGACTTCGGTTTTACCCCCAACCAAATACTGCTTATCAACCTGAGTGGCACCCTATCGGCTATTTTCGTAAGTGCGTACCTTATTTCAATGCTTGCACCGCGTTTTGAAGGCACAAAACTTTTCGATCCCACTCTTTCGCTTATCTCCTTTTCCTATAGCCCGGTATTTATAGTTACATTGTTTTCATCCTTACACCCTGTACTTCAGTTTCTCAATTTTATTGCCATTGGGTTTTTGGTGTTTCTGTTCCTGAGAGGTACCGGTGCTATGCTTCAGATTCCGCCACATAAGCAAATGGGATTTACAATAATTTCGTTGATTCTGATTTTTGGAGTAAGACTGGTCATTACCGTAATTCTGGCAACCATCCTTGTGGGCTTCAGGTTTTAGAATTCTGATTTTCGATAGTACGCTTTATATATTCATCGAGTTGCTCATACCAGTTCTCACCATATTTACGAACAAGGGGTTCCTTAAGAAACTGATAGATTTTCACCTTCAGGGCTTTTCCGTTGTTTCGGGCCGGATCGCAAATAGGCCACCTGTGGTAGTTTACTGCTTCATAGTTGGAGTACCTGGTTATACGTATGGGGTATAAATGGCATGAAATGGGCTTCTTAAAATCTGTCACACCTTCTTCCCAGGCTTTTTCAATAGCACATTTGGCAATTTTATCATCATCAAAAAAAACGTAGGCACATTCCTGGCGGTTCACCAATGGGGTGGTAAAATCTCCGGTTTCATCAGTCCAGCAGCCATTTTTTTCAATTGCACTAATGCCTTCAGGGCGAAGGTATGGTTTGATGGAAGGGTAAATCCTTTCCAGAATTTGGGTTTCATCCTTGTCGAGGGGAGCCCCGGCATCGCCATGCACACAGCATCCGCCATGGCACGCAGGCAAATTACATACAAAACATTCGGTGTAAATTTCGTCGGAAATGAGAGTATTATCAATGATTATCATGGGTGCAAAAGTATGGATAATAATAGCGCTATCCTGCCAAATTATATTTGCGTTTTCAGAAAAAATGGTCTTACTTTAGCCCCTGGTTAATTCATCTCATACTGGCAAATTATCACAAAGGGCATTTATGACAAAAACTACCCGCCGCCCCACCCTTCTGGTGGCTCTTATTCCGGTATTCTTTCTTACTCTGCTTATATCAGTAAATGTTACCATTTTTGGCGATGATTCCCTTTCGGGTTCCAACCAGATTGTGCTGATACTTTCTGCCGCTGTGGCATCGATCATAGCCATGTGGCTGGGGCACAGGTGGGAAGACCTGCTTAAAGGAATTGTTAAAGGTATCGGCTCGGCTATGACCGCCATTCTTATTTTGCTTATGATTGGTTCCCTGGCGGGAACCTGGCTTCTTGGGGGTATTGTTCCGGCAATGATCTACTACGGATTGAAAATTCTGAATCCTACCATCATCTTATTTGCAGCTTGTGTGGTTAGTGCACTGGTATCGCTGGCCACGGGCAGCTCATGGTCAACTGTGGCTACGCTGGGGGTGGCATTGCTGGGCATTGGCCGGGCATTGGGCATTCCAGATGGAGTTATCGCCGGAGCCATTATTTCGGGCGCTTACTTTGGCGATAAAATGTCGCCTCTAAGCGATACTACCAATCTGGCACCTGCCATGGCCGGAACCGATCTGTTTACGCATATCAGATATATGGTTTTTACGACAGTTCCAACCATGACTATTACCCTTATCATTTTCCTGGTGATGGGGTTTACCAACCATGCAGGCAACCAATACGACGACATTAACCCCGTTCTGAATGCCATTGATAGTACCTTTACCATTACCCCATGGTTGTTTCTTGTGCCGGCCCTGGTAATCTTTCTCATTGTAAGAAAAATACCTGCGCTGCCTGCCCTGTTTATCGGCACCCTTGCCGGAGCTTTATGTGCTTTCATCTTTCAACCTCAGATCATTGAACAGGTGAGTGGCATAACCGGTAATTTCGGAAAGGCAACTTTCGTGGCCATAATGAAATCGATGTATACTCAGATAAATGTAACTACCAGCAACGAGATGGTGAACAGCCTGCTCGAAACCGGTGGTATGCGAGGTATGCTCAATACCGTATGGCTTATTATGTGCGCCATGATATTTGGCGGAGTGATGGAGTCGAGTGGTTTGCTGCATCGTATTACCGAATCAGTAATCAGGCTTGCGCACAATACCGGGTCTCTTGTAGCATCTACTGCGGGCACCTGTGTGTTTTTTAACATCACTGCCAGCGACCAATACCTGAGCATTGTTATCCCCGGACGCATGTTTGCCGAAACCTACCGCGAGCGAGGCCTAATGCCCCAAAACCTGAGCCGGACACTCGAAGACAGTGGAACAGTTACCTCAGTTTTGGTGCCCTGGAATACATGTGGTGCCACACAGGCTACAGTCCTGGGCATTTCTACCCTCACATTCTTACCCTACTGTTTTTTTAATATCATCAGCCCCTTTATGACCATTATCTTCGCCTATTTTAACATTAAAATAGCCCGGTTTAATAACAAATCATCTGAAACAGAGAATGTATCCTCCAGCTCATAATTTGCGTAAAACATCATGTTGTTTAATATTATTGGTCGAATAATTCTTAATAAGTGAAGCGAGCATCTGTTTCTGTTACCAACGATCTGGCCACCGACCAGAGAGTAATAAAGGTTTGCGATTTCCTTACCAGGCTGGGCTATAAGGTTACCCTTATCGGAATAAAAAAATCCAGCAGTGCTCCGGTAAATCATATCAGGTGTAAAACTTTTCGCTTTAGGATGGCTTTTTCGAAAGGCTTTCTTTTTTACGCTGAATACAATATCAAGCTGTTTTTCTTTTTGTTTTTTCGCCGCAACAACCTGCTTGTCTCCAACGATCTCGACACCCTTCTGCCCAATTTCCTGATGTCGCGCCTGCGATTTATCCCCCTGGTTTACGATTCGCATGAGTATTTTCTTGGGTCGACCGAAATTGAAGGCCGTCCATGGGTGAAACGATTTTGGGCTTCTATCGAAAAATCGATTTTCCCGAAACTTAAAAAGGTTATCACTGTAAATCATTCCATAGCAGACCTTTATGAGAAGGATTACGGCATAAGGCCGATTGTGGTGCGCAACCTTCCCAAACGCTATAAAGTCTGTAAAAACACTACACGCTCATTGTTGGGGTTACCCACGGATAAAAAGATTGTACTTATGCAGGGAGGTGCAATCAATATTGACCGAGGTGCCGAAGAACTCATTACAGCCATGAAACCGCAATATGGTCTTGATGATGTGGTGCTTTACTTCATTGGCAGCGGCGAAAAATGGGAATACATAAAGACACTCGCCCACGAACTGCATCTGGAACGCAAAGTATATTTTCTTCCCCGGATGCCCTACCACAAAATGATGCAGTACACCTGCCTTTGCGACCTGGGTGTATCGCTCGACAAACCCGTTAGCATCAACTACAAATACAGCCTTCCCAACAAGCTGTTCGATTATCTTGCCGCAGGAATACCAGTGCTGGCTTCGCCAATGGTGGAAGTAAAAAAAGTAGTGGAGAGTTTTAAAGTGGGAATGTGCATCGAAAATCATGAACCTGAGCACATTGCAAAAAAAATAAGGGAAATGCTCTCTGATAATGAACGATTGGAACTTTGGAAGAAAAATGCCCTAAAAGCGGCCGGAAAACTATGCTGGGAAAACGAGGAAAAAATCCTTATTAATGTTTACAAGGACTTTGCTTAAAGCCTTAAGGGCTATTCAACCTGCTCAGTCTCTTCTTCCTGCCCCTGGTATAGATCAGGGTTAAGATCGATAACCTTGCCTCTGTCGCACCGGAAAATACGCCCCGGGAAAGCCTGAAACAAGGTATAGTCGTGGGTAGCCATCAGAATAGCTCTGCCAGTTTTGCTAATGTCGCGCATCAGTTCCATGATACCCAGGCTGGTTTCGGGATCGAGATTGCCGGTGGGCTCGTCGGCCAGTATAATATCGGGGTCGTTGATCAATGCTCTGGCAATAACCACCCTTTGTTGTTCGCCCCCCGACAACTGATGGGGCATTTTAAACCCCTTGGTGTGCAGTCCTACCTTTTCCAGAACATTTTCGAGTCGTTCTTCCATGGCGATTTTATCGCGCCAGCCGGTGGCGTTCATCACAAACAATAAGTTGTCGCGCACGCTGCGGTCGTTCAGCAACTGAAAATCCTGAAAAACAATACCGATCTTGCGCCGTAGAAAAGGTATCTGTTTCTCCTTTAGTTCATGCAGATTAAACCCTGCCACCTTGGCCTTGCCTTCGCGCAGGGGCAGATCTGCATATAGCACTTTCATAAGCGAACTTTTTCCGGTGCCAGTGCGGCCAATCAGGTAGCAGAATTCGCCGCGCTCAATTTGTAGAGTAACCCCCGAAAGCACAAGCTGCTCTTTCTGAAAAACTGCGATTTTATCAAGATCAATTATGGTGTCTAAGGCCATGGCAGTGAAGTTTAAAACAGAGCAAAAATAAGAAATTAGGCTGAAAACTATCAGATATTGGTGTTTACCACCCTATCCTTCGTATTGTTCTTGTTTGCGGTTTTAATTAAAAGGGTTGGTTCAGTTCCTTGCTTTAAATCCCGGCTTGCTGTTGCGGTGGATAGGTTTTTATAATTCCAGATAGTTCCATCAAATGAATATTACCTTTGATATTATCATTTGATACTATCAAAGGTAATAATTTGATGCTAAATGATTGGATTGTTTTGGGTGTACAGTTTTACGGTGCAATAAACCGTGGCAATATCGTGGTAAACACTTCACTGGTCTGATCCATGATGTAGTTGCGCCAGTTCTCTGACGATGGGTAGTACATTTCGCGCAGATCGTGCCTGATGGCCAGAGAGTCCTTTTCGGTTCTGAAGCCATGCTGTTTGCCCTGGTTTTCGAGTATCATAATATGGATCGACTTGAGCGAACCCATGGTAGTCTGGCTGTTAAGGGTACCATACTCGAACAACATGGGGTAATATTCCTTGCCAGGCACCAGTGCACCAATAAAACCGACAAAATCGCCGGTAACAGTGTAAAAATCATCGCTGTCGCCCCAGTCGATGGTGTATCCGTCAAACAAAGCTTCGAGCATGATTCGTTGGGGTTCTTCGAGGGGATTTGGGAAAAAGTGGAGTTTGCCCCGCTCACCATAACCAGTGTGCAAATCGATGGCCAAAATTTTTTCATAAGGCTGGCACCAGGCACTTATCATGGGTTCAATGGCAGCGATCTGGGGTTCGGGCTGCTGGCCGCCAAAGTACAATCCTTCAGGGTACTGGTACTGCCCTTGCAACACAGCCTGGCGCAACACCGGCAAAGTGGCTTTGCGTATTTCGTTGATAGCCTTCACAAAAAAGAAACGGTTTTCGAGTGACTTCCGGTTAGCCTTGCCCTTAGGATTTACCAGCCCATAGATTTTTGGATAACCATCGTTCACAGTCTGGTAAAGGCTTGAAGTTGACGGACTGTTGCGATTAATGTCAACATTGTTTTCGGTAACCCGCCGCGTGTATTTAAAGCCATAGGGGTTCATGCCATGAATGAGCAATACCCCTGTATTTTCGAGAAGCTGCTCGTTGAGAAAATCCTGAATGAACAATTGCTGGGCGGCATGTCCCACAAATCCTTCAATGCCATGCACCCCCGAACTAAGGATCAAAAGGTTGGCGCTGTCTTTCTGGGCGGGCACATAGCATATATCGATGGTCAGATTGTTGTCTGTGGCCGATGGCACCACAATGGAAGTGGTCACCACGTTGGAATAATATTCTGATAGGCCTGCAGTAATATCCCTGAAATCCTGTCGGGCCTGGTCATAGGTTTCGGGATAGAAGGCTGCGTAATCAACCGTAACGGGAAACGAATCCTTAAATTCCAGTTTCCCAAAACCAATGGATACATAAATAAGAACTGCCGCAATGATGACAATCAGCGGCAGCAAAAAAAACAGGAATATTCGTTTAAGTACTTTCATTTTCAGTGCGTTTTAGGTTCGACGCACTAAAATTAGGAATAATAACAATAAGATTTGTGCGGAAATATAAAGGCATCACAAACATTTCCTTCTGAAAAAACCTTTGTATTAAGGTGCTGCAATTGACTACTGATCAAGCCTGAACCTTACGGGTATTGAGAAGGATACCCTTACCCTATCCAGCCCCATCTGGCCCGGAGTCCACCGAGGCATGGCTGCCAGCACCATTACCATTGCGATGATGATACCGGTTTTGAAAAAAATGCCTTTTCCGGATTCAATACGTTGGGAGATTGATTTTTTGGTGTTCATGGGTAAAGAGTTTTAAGGTTAATACTTGATGGAAACCTGATACTCTTTTTGCGCAAAAAGGAAACTTGAACACTGTTTCTGGCAAAATAACGCAACCCCCCAGGCCCATATTGCCAATTATTGCAAATAACTACTAAATATTATTTCTTAAGGAAGGATGGGTTAGTGTGGTCGAAGGATATGGTGGGGTGGGTTGATCCAGTTACCAACCAACAAAAAAAACCTTCCCGCATTGGTGGTGGGAGGTTTTTTTGAAGGTTTTTTTCGGCTATTGGGCTAAATGTTTTAGCCACTGGGCTTAGTTATTTCGTTATTAAAACCATTGTCTTTTTCGAAATAGAATTACTCCTAAAAACGATAAAATCAACGAACCTAAAATTATTGATGGCATTGCCCATAATGAATTTTCCATAAAATTTGGAACGTTCATTCCAAAAATACTTGCTATCAAAGTCGGAATCATTAAAATAATCGAAATAAGAGTTAACTGTTTCATTACAACATTGAGATTATTAGATATTACCGAAGCAAAAGCATCCATCATACCACTTTGAATGTCCGAATAAATCTGTGCAATTTCAAGTGCTTGTTTATTTTCAATGAATGCGTCTTCCAATAAATCTTCATTGATGTCGGTGGTTATCTTTTTTGAGTTACGAAGTTTTGCCAGAACGATTTCATTGGCTTTAATTGAAGTAATAAAAAAAACCAAACACTTTTCCATTTTAAGTAATTTGTTCAATTCCTTGTTTTTAATTGATTTTTCCAGGTCTTGTTCAATCAATGAAGTCATTTGATTTATTTGTTTTAAGAAACGAAGATACAAGTTGCCTGAGCGAAGAAACAATCGAAGGATGAAATTAATACTGTCAGTTATTTCTTTATATTGGTCTCTAAAAGGCGACGGCTGTCCTATTGGCAATACCTCGTTGTCCTGTATGCAAAGCGTCAGAGTAAAATCCTTGGCTAAAAAAATTCCTAAGGGTATGGTATGAAATGGAACGCCATTGTTTTTAACTTCAACTGGGATCCTAAGTATTATTAAAGTCCAATCGTCATCAAATTCAATACGTGGTCTTTCATCCTGGTCTAAAATGTCATTCCCCAAGTCGGCTGGTAGTCCATAGTCGACATTAATTTTATTGATTTCGTCTGATGAAGGATTTGTTACATTAATCCAGCAACCTTTTTGTGGTTCATTGATTTCAACATAGCCACCGAATGTTTTGAAGATTTTAATCATGATGATGTATCCTTACAGTTTTATCCTGTAAGGATACACAAAGTCCCTACAGAATCGTTAATACTTTAATTTACTATGATACGGGCCTTCGTCCATTGTCATTTTTTTTAAATTTTCGTTGGCAAAAATAGTTCAATTTTTTATTTAATGGTCATGTCTTGCAGGATTTTTCAGCCTTGTGGCCAACGGCTGCGTGTATGAAACGTTGGGGATTGCGGGCTTCGTCCCTGTCCGCTGTTGCAAAAACTGATGCGGGGCAGAATGTTCCAATTAACCACCTATCCACCAATGTTTTATATACAATGTTAAACTAAATCCCGCAAACGGGATAGCAGCGGGTAAAATTGAAATTATCAACGTATAATCCTGTGACTTATTCACTTAAAAATTACAGTTGAATGAAAAAAAAGAGACAGCCCTACCTTTGTAGAGCGCCATGACACGCATCAGCCGGCCTGGGGCTAACCTTATGCAACTGCTTTTATCCAGACTGCTTAAGGCCTGCATATCCCCCCTCAAAATCCCGTTTAATCACGGGTATGAAACCCCACGGCAAGCCCTGGACCCAAATATCGCCCCAAGGGGCGGGGTATCATACCCTGCGCTTTCAGCAGGATTGTTCCACTTACCAATTTCAATTCACTTCGTTTTTGAAATTTGAGTCTCACAAATAAACGGGTCGGGGATTGCTTAGTCTGAATTGTAGGTTTTTAACAGATTTTTATCGTACTGAGCTATTAATAAGCACGACCAAATTTTATTATGTGAATATCTGCAATCTTGCCAGAAATATTTTTGATATTAATTCTATTGCCGTTGACTTTAGTCAAAGGGGGAGAATCTGAAGGATAATAAAGTGCGCTGCGAAATACATAAAATTAGGGCCAATGCATTATTTGACAACGCAATTGCAAAAGTTCTTAAAAATGTGACTTAAGTCCCCGTAGATTGGCGATGGCTACTTACCGTCAGTTAAAACTGACGGTAATAGATAAGTAGCCTGATATCTTAATAATCATAATTACTGGCAAGATTAAGGATATTCAGAAAATGATTTAATTCTTGCTGTTCACTGGTATGTTAATAATTCCCTTTGGGGGTGAACATAGCTATTTGGCAAAATACAGGAATATAGCACAGTTGATGAAAAAACAACAACATCCTCCTACTATTTCTGCTCAAAATTTCCAAATGCTGTATCTTTACTTTACAAAAACCGATTTAATGGATAGCAATCAACAGAATTTCTGGAATTTCAGCTCCCTGTTTTTCTACTTAGGACTTATCGTACTGGCCGGCTTCATGATGCAGGCAAACGGAACGGAAATCAGGGATGTAACAACAAAGGACCTTATCATTGTTATACTGGCTACCTACCGCTTAACAAGGCTTGTTGTTTTCGAAAAGATATTCAAATTTGTAAGGGATTTAATCAAGAATAACAACAGATATGCCTTATTCAACACGCTGCAGTTTATAGTTACCTGTCCGTGGTGCACAGGGGTATGGATGGCGCTGGTTGTGTTTGTTTTCTTCTACCTTATTCCTTATGGCGACCTGCTGGTATATGCCCTCGCAATTGCGGGCATTGCTTCCTTCCTTGTTCAGGCGGCCAACTTAGTTGGGCTTCACCTTGAAGAGAAACAGGGAGACAGACATGGTAAATAAGTAATTGCTATAACTTTGAATCATTGCTATTGCAATCTAACTAAACTTCTGTCCTACCTATATTTATTTTTCGCCTTGCTTTTTGCTTAATCAAAAAGCAACAAAAAATCAAGGCTTCGGATATTTTAATGTGTAAGTTATTTGCCTTTTAAAGGCCACATTGAGCTCGCCCTGCGGGCTTCGGTTCCGACAAGTCTGAAGCTCACTCCGCTGAAAGTTTGGATGTTCAGCAATACAAAATTTTGCTCATTTAAAATTATTCCTGCTTTGCGTAACTGCAAACTTTCTAAAAAGCTCCGTTTCGCTTCGACTTGTTACCGGAAAATCTCCAAGGTCAGGGGCGCATTGAATAATATTTCTGCAGGACTTCCGGATTTATTGAAATGATTAATTCAACTGAATGAAAACCCAATTCATTGAAATCATTAACAAAACAGCACAGGCCCCTTGAACGGCCTTGGTGGAAACCTTACAAAACAAGTGATGAGTGCGCAAAAAAAAGATTCGCAATCCCGAAAAGAATAAAGGGTTCATAAAACAACAAAACCTGATTTTCCGGGCTCTTGAATCTTTTAGCACTCGAGTGTAGTTTTGTTGGCGTCGAAACCGGAAGGTGTAAGTTTGTTATGGAATGAAACCAAAAGGGGGTCAACAAACGCCTGAAAGACAGTGCTAAGAAGCATTCTTTGCTGTTTTCCGGTTGATGAAAACAGCAAACCCCACCCCTGCAATGACAGTTGCAAGGCCTCCAAGTATATAGGAAGTAATTTGACTGAGTGCCAAACCTTCGGGTGCCAGGAAGATGTAGGTGGTAACCACCATGGTCATAAACAGAGCAGGAATAAGGGTGATCCAGTAGTTTTTGCTGCTGGTTGCCAGGTACACGGTAATAGTCCACAGTACCAGGGCGGCCAGGGTTTGGTTGGCCCAGGCAAAGTAGCGCCATATTACATCGAAGTTTATCTGGGTAAGCAGAAACCCGAAGGCAAAGAGTGGAATACTTACCATGAGCCGGTTTTTGATGGGACCCTGCTTCAGTTTAAGGAAATCGGCCACAATTAGCCTGGCGCTGCGGAAAGCGGTATCGCCCGAAGTGATGGGTGCAGCCACCACTCCCAGGAGTGCCAGCAGGGCTCCGAATTTACCCAGCAGCGAGTTGGCCACTTCGTTTACCACCCAGGCGGCATTACCCTGGTGCCCGAGCATAGTATCGTTGAGTTGGTGCACACCGCCAAAAAAGCTCATGGCAATGGTAGCCCACAACATGGCCACCACCGCCTCGGTGATCATGGCGCCGTAAAATACGCGGCGGCCCAGCTTTTCGTTGGTAACGCAGCGGGCCATCATGGGCGACTGTGTGGCATGAAACCCCGAAATGGCTCCACAGGCAATGGTTATAAAAAGCATGGGGAAGATGGGGAATTTCTCAGCATTAGCCCGCATATTGCGCAGAGTATCGAAGGTGAGTTCGGGCACATGAAAACCCTTAACAATCATTGCTATGGCAAGGCTTACGGCCATGAACACCAGTGCGGCGCCAAAAATGGGGTACAACCGGCCAATCACCTTATCAATGGGAAGCATGGTGGCCAGAATGTAATAAATAAATACTGCCCATACCCAGAAAGTAATGGTGGCAAACCCGGGTGTAATGCCTGCGAGTATCTTTGCAGGCCCCATGATGAAAACAGCACCCACAATCACCATAAGGAAAACGGTAAATCCGCGCATAAACTGTTTGGTGAAATTACCCATATACTTTCCGGTTATTTCGGTAATGCTCAGTCCGTTGTGTTTGATGGAAAGCATTCCGGAGAAGTAATCGTGCACAGCACCGGCAAAAACAGCCCCCAGCAATATCCACAGGTAGGCTACGGGGCCCCACATGGCACCGGCAATGGCCCCGAAGATGGGCCCCAGTCCGGCAATGTTAAGGAATTGTATCAGAAAAGCCTTCCACCAGGGCAGCGGCAGATAATCAACGCCATCGGGCATAGTAAGGGCGGGGGTTTTGCGGCTGCCATCAACACCAAAAACCCGCTCCAGATAGCGGGAATAGACCTGGTAACCAAATATAAGGAGCAGGGTGGAAATAATCAGAGTGATCATAAAAATAGCATTTATTTATGAAACCCACATGTTCTTGCAAAACACAAACACCGATGAGAATAAGTTTTAGAACATGTGTGGTCCTCCCGTACTAACGGGAGACCTTAACCTAAAAAATTATTTACGGATGAAAAATGCTTAGTATAAAACATTATCAAAGGCAACAAATTTAATCCCTATTTATTCTTTGGCCATTTTTTCTGATAACCGACATTATAAATTTATCATCTAAATTTAAAACTATCTGGCTTCAACATCACCATTCCGGTTTAAAACCTAACCCCAAGTGCAATAACAAATGGATTTGATGAAAATTTAACATTGTGGCTATATTCCTTTACACCTGCATCGAGCCCCTGAAAATCTATGGATGAAATCTGCAGCTTCAAATCGGTTGATAGCAGAAAAAGCGATGTCCTGATCATTAAGTTCCCAAAATTAAAAACCAGACCCACTTCAGGCGAAATATTAAAAGATTGTGATTTAACAGTTGTATTTGACCTTACTATGTAACGATTCAGTTCTGCATCTTCCTCTACAATATCGGTAAATTTGTCTCCATTAGTTGAGAGTCTTAAAAGTCCAGGATTGATACCTACATAAGGTGACAGAGCAAAATTCCCTTTAAAAGGGATGGTATAGCCCGCACTTAGATCGATACCTGCAATAAGAATTGATCCCGTCGACTCTATTATTACGAAAGTAGTTCTAGTGCCTGAACTAAAGCTTCGGCCAAAATTAGCATTCATCGATCCTGATCGGGAAATACCCAAACCTGCATTAAGAAAGAGTCCGTCAGGGTTTGACCCTTTGCTTCTGAAAATGGTTACCCCCCCTTTTAGTTGTATTAATACACTATGGTACAATTCAAAATTAAAATTATTGAAGGGCTCATACTTTTGGGAACCGGCAGTAACAGGAAATCCCCCGCCAAAGGAAAAATACCCATTTGTTTTATAACGCACTGTTAGACCGGAATTGACTGTTTGGGTAATGCCCGATACAGATGATAGAAAAATTAATGTTATCAAAAAGACCGTTGTAAGCATTTTGGAATAGTAAGACATAGTATATTCAATTATCATTTAACATTTATCCGGGAATAGTTATAAAATTCCTGATCGTAAAATTCATGGCGCAATTACTCTCACAATGATGTTTCAGTTTGCTCCCCTGATGGATGCATTTTTGTTTCATCTATTATCATCAGGTTACAGATTCAAAAATTACCAATTGCTGAGTTCAAATCAATTTATTATCACAAATCTAATTACAAATAAGTTTCTAAAAACTTTGGAAGGAAGGAATTATGGCGCTTTTGTGCGACGATTTACAAAATAAACCCCGGTAAGCACCAGCAAACCACCCAATACATGGCGAAGTGACAGGTTTTCGCCAAGAATGATTACTCCCATAATGGCAGTAACCACGGCTTGTCCGAGCAGAGTAACCGAAACGTTGGCTCCTTTGAGATGCCCCAGTGCATAGTTGATGGCCAGCCACCCCCCGAAATGGGAGATCAACCCCATGGCTATGAGGGCGCTCCATGTGCGTGAAGAGTAGCCGGTAAAAGGATGTCCAGCAGCAAGGTTGGCCAAAAACACCATTACCACCATAAAAACCACCGAAAAAGTCATGAAGGTAACCGTGTCAACCCTTTTGCGCACATCGATGGTAAAAACAAGATACAATGCATAGAAGAAACTGGCAGCAAGCGACATAATATCGCCCAGGTTAAACTCCATGGTGCGCCAGGCCTGCAAACCAATGAGAATATTTAATCCGATCATGGAAACAAGCAACCCAAACCAGAACCTTCCGGGGAGTTTTTCCCTGAAAACCGTAAGGGCAATCAACCCCACCCAAAGGGGTGCATTGTTGGCAAGCAGCGTGGCCATGGCAGCAGTGGTGATCAGAATGGCTGAGTTCCACAACAGAAAATCGATGGCAAAAAACAACGAGCCCACCGCTATCAGGAGCAGGTCGCGACTACCAGGTGCTTTGTGCCCCAGGTAGAGCCAAACCGGGATAATGGCTATGGCGGCAAAGAAGAGTCTGTAAAAGGAAGAAATAGTACCCGGCACATCGGCGATTTTCACAAAAATGGCCGAAAACCCAATGCACACTACCCCAAATATCAGGGCAATAAGGGCAAAAGCCGGCGAATTCCTTAACCGTGTAAACATGCAGTAGATGATTGTTTCGGTCCCGCAAAACTAATGCGATATTCTGAATAGGGTAAAAAAATCTGTGCTGCAATTATTCTATGTCATTCAGGTTCCATAATTATCAGAAAACACCCCATATTCATTGTTAAATCCATATTTTTGTGTCCGACCAACATTGAAACCCGAAATTCAAACCAAAACCAGCAAAATGAAAGGACTCATCCCCCAAACCCGCCTTACATTGTCAATAATTTCCGTGACAGTATTACTGATGGGCGCCTGCAGTAACCAACAACCTGCACCAGCTGATATTTTATGGTATACCCAACCTGCAAAGGTTTGGGAAGAAGCCCTGCCTGTGGGAAATGGCCGTATCGGAGCCATGGTGTTCGGACAAACAGGTACCGAAAGAATCCAGCTCAACGACGACTCCCTGTGGCCAGCCGAAGATGGCTGGGACGAACCAGAAGGAAATCCTGAAGACCTTGCTGCCATCAGACAATTGCTTTTCGATGGAAAAATTGAGGAAGCAGATGCCATGATCGTAGAAAAATTCTCACGAAAATGGATCACCAAGTCGCACCAAACTCTGGGAGAACTTTATATCGACCTTGATCATGATGAGATAACCAGTTACCACCGCCAGCTCGATATAAGCAAGGCTTTGGCAACTGTGGAATACAGAACCGGTGGACATTCGTTCTCTCAAACCGTATTCGCATCACATCCACACAGGGTTATTGTAGTAAAACTCAACAGCAATGCACCCGGCGGACTAACAGGGAAGATCTGGCTCGAACGCCCCCTCGACAGGGGCTTTGCCACTGCCCAAACCATTTCTGAAACGCCCGACCTGCTGGTAATGAGCGGTGAGGTAACTCAGCATGGCGGCATTTTCGACTCCCAAGCCCGGCCTGTTTTGCATGGTGTTAAGTTCGAAACAATGCTCAAGGTTAAGCACCAGAATGGTGAGATAAGCCAGGGAGATGGCTTCCTGCAGATGAACGGGGTTAAGGAGGCAATTCTTTACATCGTTTCCAACTCATCGTGGTATGGTGATGATTATGCAGAAACCAACCGCAATGACCTAGTAAAACTCGACAATCTTTCCTACAATCAGATACTGGATGATCATATTGCCGACCACCAGAGCCTGTATCGTCGTGTATCTCTCGATCTGGGGGGACGGGAGCGCGATACCATCCCCACCAACCAGAGAATTCAGCTAATTAAGCAAGGAGAAGACGACCCTGCCCTAGCAGCGCTGCTTTTTCAGTATGGGCGATACCTTCTCATCGGTTCATCGCGGCCAGGCACCAACCCCGCTAATCTGCAGGGACTTTGGAACCAGCATATCGAAGCTCCCTGGAATGCCGATTACCACTTCAACATAAACATACAGATGAACTATTGGCTGGCTGATGTTACCAACCTTGGCGAGCTGAATATGCCCCTGTTCGACTATACCGACAGGGTGCTTAAAAAAGGAAAGGTTACAGCTATGCGCAATTTCGGATGCCGGGGCAGTTTTATTCCCCACGCTTCCGATATATGGGGCGCCAGCTGGTTGCAGGCGGCTACTGCCTATTGGGGAAGCTCATTTGGGGCGGCAGGGTGGATGATGCAACACTACTGGCAGCACTTTGAATTTACCCAAGATACCATATTCTTGAGCCAACGGGCATTCCCTGCCTTGCACGATGTGGCACAATTCTACAGCGACTGGCTCATAGAAGACCTCCGCGATGGAACCCTTATATCGGCCCCATCAACATCACCCGAAAACCGCTACCTCGATGCCAGTAGAAAACCCGTGGCACTTTGCCTGGGCAGCGCCATGGATCAGCAGATCATTGCAGAAGTTTTCGACAACTACACGGCTGCATGCCGGATATTGAGCAAAGAAAACGACTTACTGCAAACCATTAAGGACCAAAGACTAAGACTCCGCAATGGATTTATACTGGGCAGCGATGGGCGCATCCTTGAATGGGATCGCGAATACCCCGAACCTGAGCCCGGACACCGACACATGTCGCACCTGTATGGATTCCATCCGGGCAATAGTGTAACCCTTTCCAGTCACCCCGAAATGTTTGCCGCCGTACGTAAAACTCTCGATTACCGATTGGCACACGGAGGAGCCGGAACGGGATGGAGCCGTGCATGGCTCATCAATTGCGCTGCAAGGCTTATGGATGGCGAATTGGCACACGAACATATCCGCTCTTTCTTCACCAACTCTACACTCGATAACCTATTCTGTTCCCACCCACCCTTCCAGATCGATGGCAACTTTGGCTTTACGGCAGGAATTGCCGAAATGCTGGTTCAGTCGCACGAAAACGGTATCATTCGCATACTCCCATCCCTGCCTGCAGCCTGGAAAAACGGTTCAGTTAAAGGCTTGAAGGCCAGAGGCAATTACACCATCGACCTTGAGTGGAAAAACGGAAAGCCAACCCGGCTAACCCTTTACAGCCCCCAACCTGGCAGTGTAACCATTATTGCTGATGGGAAAGAGATTGAAGTGAAAACTGGCAAGGGGGAGATAAAAAGGGTAATTTAATCCAGGTTGGTCCTTAATTTACTGTTTTCCTGGTGACTAACCAGGGTTTAATCAGATCGGGATAATGAAAACCCCTGTTGGCAGTAGTTCCGACAGGGGTTTCATATTGATTACATGTTAAAATCTACCAAACCTTTGCAAACTCACCTATAATGCGTGCTTTGCCTGAAACAACGGCCCCGGAGGCAATACGCTGCGGTGAAGGCTGACTGCCGCCAACAGATATAGTTACATCACCTGAAGGAACAAACATTTTATGTACGGGATGGTAAACAGCCAGGTTTTCGGGTTGCAGTGCAAAGGCTATAGTTTTTGTTTCGCCTGCCTTTAGGTGAATACGCTGGTATCCCTGCAGGGTATGCCTGGGTTGGCCGGGCAGATTGGGGTGTGAAACGTACAGCTGAACCACCTCATCGCCATCGCGGCTGCCGGTATTTGTAACCTTAACGGTTACATGGAGCGGATTTCCCGCTTCGGCGGTTTCAGGAATGGTAAGATTGGAATAGGCAAAGGTTGTGTAGCTGAGACCGAATCCAAATTCAAACAGGGGCTCACCTTTAAAATACTTGTAGGTGCGATTCTCCATGTTGTAATCGTCGAAGGGTGGCAATTGGCTTACCGACTTGTAGAAGGTGAGCGGCAACCTGCCGGCCGGGTTATAATCACCAAAAATTACATCGGCAATGGCTGTACCGCCAGCCTGGCCAGGATACCAGGCTTCGACAATGGCCGGTATATTCTGAGTTTCCCAATTGATGGCTACTGCGCTTCCATTGAGCAATACCAGCACAGTGGGTTTTTTAAGTTTTATTACTTCCTTCATCATATCTACCTGGGCTTTGGGCAGGGCAATTTCAACGCGATCGCCACCGGCAAATCCATCTACCTTCACCTTCATTTCCTCCCCTTCCAGGTAGGGGCTCAGGCCCATGAACAATAACACCACATCGGCCCGGCGGGCAATATCAAGGGCTTCGGCCAGCATATCATCACCCGGAACATCCCACATCAGCTTCATCATAGGGTATTCGGTTCCGTATTGCCTGTATTCAAGCATTATTTCGTAGGGCTTTCCTGCTTCGAGTATTACACTTTCATATTCGAGATGAGGATGGTATTCCGAATTCCATTTAACAATAGGTTCACCATCAAGAAAAAGGTCAAAGCCACGGTAGCCTTCTGCACCAATGGCATATTCGCCGGTAACGGGTGGTACAAGGTACCCTTTCCAACGGACAGAAAAAGTTTCGTAGTTTAGTCCTGGTGCGGGGGCTTGTGTCCACCAAACAAAATCAATTTCTTCATCTACTGCATTAAATATAGCATCTCCTTCAAGGTTGGCATTGTTGAAATATTCAGCATTAAGCCCGTTTGTAGCAAGTTCTGCTGAAGCAAACAAAAAGTCTTTAGGAATTATTTCCATATAGGGAAATTCTTTTGCCAGGCGGGTTCCGGGAGCAAACATCACGTTGGCTGTGGGCAGTTTCTCTTTTATACCCTGCAGCGGTGTAACTGGCTGCGAAGCATACCCGTTGTAATTGGCATAGAGTACTTCAAGCCGGTTGGCGTTGGGCCCTATTACTGCCACATTTTGCACTTCTTTGCTCAATGGAAGTATATTTTTTTCGTTTTTAAGCAGCACCATAGATTTGCGGGCAGCATCAAGGGCGAGCCGACGATGGTTTTCCGAATCTACCACCGAATAGGGTATCTGGGAGTATGGAACCTGTGAAGGTGGATCGAACATACCCAGTTTCATGCGGGCCACCATAAGGCGGGTAACACAAATATCGATTTCGGCTTCAGTAACCAAACCCAGCTCCACAGCCTTTACCAGTGCAGGGTACGAATTGCCGCAATTAAGGTCGGTACCGGCTTTCACTGCCATGGCGGCAGCTTCTTCCACGGTTTCAACCAGTTCATGATCGCCTTTGTTATAGAAATCGCGGATAGCCCAGCAGTCAGAAACAATATACCCTTTGAAACCCCACTCGTGGCGCAGGATACTCTCAAGGTATTTGCTGCCGCAACAGGGCTCATCATACAGGCGGTTGTAGGCGCACATCACCGAATAAACACCCCCCTGCTGAATGGTCTTTTTAAAATGGGGAAGATAGGTTTCAACAAAATCGCGGTCGGTGGGGATGGCATTGAACCGGTGCCGGTCGGGTTCGGGGCCGCTATGCACAACGAAATGCTTGGAAGTGGCCACCAGCTTAAGATAATGGGGATCATTGCCTTGTAAACCCCTGATATAGTTCACGGCAAGTTCACCGGTTAGAAACGGGTCTTCGCCATAAGTTTCCATACCACGGCCCCAGCGTGGATCGCGGAAAATGTTGATGTTGGGAGTCCAGAAGGTAAGTCCCTGATGAATACCACGTTTGCCCAGAGCAATAAAAGCATGGTGCTTTGCGCGGGCTTCATCGGAAACGGCAGTAGCAATATCGAACATCATGGGGTTATCCCAAATGGCTGCCATGCCAATTGCCTGAGGGAAAACAGTTGCCAGTCCGGCGCGACCAACTCCATGCAAACATTCGTTCCACCAGTTGTATGCCGGTATACCCAACCGGTCAATGGCTGGCGAATCATAAAGCATTTGCGATACTTTCTCCTCGAGGGTCATGCGCGAAACTAGATCGGCTGCACGCTCATCAAAACTAAGGCGGGTGTTGAGATATGCAGGCATTTTTTTACATGAAAAATTAATTGATAATAACAGGACTACCAGTGGGATTATGATCCTGGCACTGCGCCTTGAGGCGGGCAGGTTTCTTACAATCATTGTTTTGGGTTTTTTATTATTGGAAATGGTTAAGGTTATTTGCAAACATAGGGATAATTACCTTGATTAAACTGTAAAATAGCTTCACATTTCTTTAAAAAAGTTCCAATATGGGTATTTAAGAAAAAAATAGAATATTAGGATGGGCTAAGGTTTCTGCCCCAGCAGTCTTTGAGCTTCTATAACCCTGATTCGCTTCTTGCCATTAAAGGCAACAATATAACCTGTGTAGCCAATACTCTTTAATTTCCTGAACATATTCATGGTTGCGGAAACATCGTTAAACCGGCCAACAATATATTTGTCGAGCCCGTCTTCATCTTTATACCAAAATACGTTGCCCGCAAAATTGTGCATTCTGTAACTTGAAAAGAAATTAGGGGGCACTCTCTGGTCGGTTGCCAGCAATTGAATGGAAAAATATACCCCGCTGGTACTTAATTCATCGCCTTCGGGGCGAAAGAAATTTTTTATTGCAGGCCCTGTATTCATGAATTGAGGCATTATTGGTGAAACCACCAGCCATTCGTTTTCAAAATCTTCATATTCTTTTAGCAACAGCCCTTCTTCGAGTGAAACCATTTGATCAGCAAATCGCGAAGAAACCACCAAAGAAGCAGGATCGCCGTTGCGAGACAGTTTGTAGCCAGGAGGCAAGGAGTTAATCACTGTCAGCATGTTTGGGAAGTTATGACTTATCAGCTCATAATCGAATACCAGCCCGATGGAGTTTGGAAGCAAATTGCGCCGGTTTGTTAGATAATCGTCAATTGTACTTCGATAATAGGAAAAATCCAGGGCAAGGGTATCAAAAAAAATCACAGAAACCGGGAAATTATAAAAATCTTTGAGAACCGATGGCCTGTCATCGAGAAGCTCAACTTCAAATTCGAAGAAGTAATGCTTTCCCAAATCTGTTTTAGGGTGAGCAAGGGTGTTAATGACCACTTTTTTGGAGATTAGGTTGCCCTTTGAAAAAGATGCTATTATTTCGGTATGGAAAGGAATGGAAAATTGAAAGTTGCCCAAATGGTCTGTTTTTACGCTTTGTATTACAGAATCATTGCGCCGCAACAATACATCTGCATTGCTCAGCCCGCGTTCTTTGTGGATTGCCCAGCCATTAATAAGCAGATTGCCGGGCATTTGATTATTCTGACCCAATAAAAACTGGGAAATGATGCACAATAGAACCCCTATGGACCCTGGTCTAAGATATAATAAGTAATCTTTCCACTGTAAGTGTATCATCAGGCTTCAGAGCAACTTGTTTTCAACAAAATACAAATACAAAAAACTAAATATCAATTTGTTAGAATTAATTTCCGGTTCGTTCTGCCAATTTCATTTCTCGTTTAGAATAATCCTGGAATTTTTGAAACCAACCGATTGTTCCGTTATTAATTGATAATGTTTACGTTACTGCAATATTATAGTTACATGCTTTTAACCCAAATTTGTCTTTAGCCGTTTTTTCTAATGACAGTCATTAATAATTTATAGTTTTAAATTATTGATTATGTGACTTCTATTTTGACAAATCGCTAAAGAAAAACTAAATATTTGCAAGCAGAAATGCTTACAAATTAAGTTTTTCTAAAGCGGGGTCAAACCCTGGTAAGTCATCAGATCATTGCATTCCTAATGACTAATCCGGGTTTAAAATAAACTTACTGGCAGCACCCGAATAATGCTGACAAAAAATTTTGATGTATTATTGCACGCTTCCTTCGGTAGATGAGATAATCCGTTATCGATAAAGGCAACATAAACAAAATCTGAACAAAAGGTGCAAAAGTAATAATCTTTTGAATTGCATCAGAAATGTCATTTATAATCCTCAGTTTATTCTCGAAAGAATGGTAGTATAATTTTTCCCGTATTTTTTGGCACACTTGGGGCAAGTGGAATGCCACATAAGCATTTTGCCGATGTTAAATCCCTTTTCGCGGGCTTTCGATTCAAAGTCGGCACACCATTTACCGGTATCGCTGTAGGGCCCATCGTAAACGCGGGTGTAGAAATCGCCTGTCATTTCAGTTACTTCGGTGCCCGGCACAACTCTGTCAACCGAAAGGTACACGTCCATTCTCCATTTCGACCGATGATCAGAAAGACAAATAGTGTCGCCGAGCGATAAACCTACTGCACGAACCTTGCGATCGAGTCTGCGCATTACGCTCCCAAAATTAACGGGTATGTAAAACAAGGTGAAAACGTTATCCTTAATAAACTTCTTGTGTTCCCAGTGGTGAACCTTATCATCCCAGGGGCCCGGATCGAATGGCGGGCAGCATACTGCCGCATTTTCTGTTTTTGTTTCCATAATAATCTCCTTTTGTTAACCTTTTAATAAAACATTCTAAGCCAGCAATGAACCAGATGTAAAGTTAATGCATAGATATCAGAAATAAAAGGATGTTTTAAGTGGAGTTTTGTAAAAGAATAACAACACTGATAAATTATTAAGGCTCTGGGCAAAGATACCAGCCATAAACAACAGATTAAGAACACACAAAGAATTAATCTGCATAAATGCAAAAATCTAATAAACAACAACTTAGCATATTAGAGTAATAGTTGTATTATATTGCGCCAGAAATTATTTTTCACATTAAGAACATAGTTCATTGTAATATAAAAAATATTTAATAATTTTCGGGCGGGGTTAGGGTTATGAAATTTATAGAATTCCATTAAACCAACGACCCCGCATAAGCGGGGCCCTTGTAAAAGTTTTCACTACGGAATAATCCTTATTGTGATTTACTTCAGTTGGGTGTCAAAATTAAAACAATTTACTTAATAACAAAACATTCTTCCTATTATGAAAAAAATTCTTGGACTTGACTTGGGCACTAACTCAATTGGATGGGCAATAATCAATCTTGACTTTGATAACGAAAAAGGAAGCATTATTGATATGGGAAGTAGGATAATACCTATGGACTCTGACCTTGTAAAAAACTTTGAGACTGGAAATAGTATTTCAAGAACAGCAAACAGGCGAAATGCCCGAGGTGCGAGAAGGCTAAGGCAAAGGTATAAACTTAGAAGAGAAAGACTAATTA
>JBBISA010000019.1:11663-59154 GCA_037441525.1 Bacteroidota bacterium | reverse complement strand
AAACCAATATCAGGACTAACATTAACTTTGTAAATGTATTTCAGGATTAACAATAAAAACTGTAAACTTTTTTCAGGACGAGACAAAAAAAAAAGGAAACCCCACACACATTGCACACATTGGCAAAGCCCCACGAGCCAAGAACTAAAACCAAAGCTTTGCCAAAGAGTGCATCTTGCTGACGCATTCGTGCCTAAAGTGGTTTAGCCCTATGTTGATAACATCTTTATAAAATTTATTAGTACCGTAGAATGAATAAAATCTATTGATTTATTTTTGTTGAGTATTTGGTTCTTACAAGATTAAAAGGGAATTTGGTGCAAATCCAAGACTATCCCCGTAGCTGTAAGCTCCTTTAAATGGTTTATTCAATTTTGCCACTGTTATTATTAATGGGAAGGCGAATAAACTTGGAGCAAGTCAGAAGACCTGCCAAATATAGAAATTTCGTAGCTTTCGGGTGAAAGGCGATTGAAAACCTATATTATGTAGATTTTCTTTTTATCAAATCCCCCGCGAGTTACCATTTATTAACTTTTTAATTCATTAAAAAATGAATGGTGAATCTCGTTTAGTAAAAATCATTAAACGCAATGGTGACGTTGTTGATTTTAATCAGGAAAAAATTGAGCATGCAATTTTTAAAGCCATGCGTGCGATTGGTAAACCCAATCGAAAAAAGGCAAACGAACTAAGTTTGCAAGTCGTAACCTCTCTTGAAAGGACTGAGTCAGGTAAAACCCCTACAGTAGAGTACGTTCAGGATTTTGTTGAGCAAACCTTATTTGAGTTTGGCGATTTTGAATTGTTAAAAACATATCTGATTTATCGGAAACAGCATGAGCAATTGCGCAATGCAAAAGAATTATTTTCGAACATTGAAGTAATGGACGACTACCTTTCTATGAACGACTGGCGAGTAAAAGAGAGTGCTAACTCAGCGTATTCATTACAAGGTCTAAATCAACACATCTCAGCAGCTATTACTTCTCAATATTGGCTCACAAAGCTGTATCCCGAAAATATTTCTAAAGCACACAAACAAGGGTATTTACATATTCACGATTTAGGTTTTTTAAGTGTATATTGCGTTGGATGGGATTTACAAGACCTACTACTAACAGGTTTTAAAGGGGTTTTAGGCAAAACAGAAAGTAAACCCGCCAAACATTTCAGAACAGCATTAGGACAAATTGTAAATTTCTTTTACACCATGCAAGGCGAAGCAGCCGGAGCGCAAGCATTTTCTAATTTCGATACATTTCTTGCCCCATACATCCGCTACGACAATTTAAGCTACGAGCAGATAAAACAAGCATTGCAGGAGTTTCTATTTAATATCAATATCCCTACAAGGGTCGGTTTTCAAACGCCTTTCACTAATATTACAATGGACTTGGTTGTACCCAATTTCCTGAAAGACGAACCGGTTGTTTGGGGCGGTAAAACTCAAGATTCGGTTTATGGCGATTATCAGAATGAAATGACTTTATTAAATCGAGCTTTTGCCGAAGTGATGATTAATGGGGATGCAAACGGGAGTCTGTTCTCATTCCCAATACCCACGTATAATATAACTCCCGAATTTGAATGGGATAACCCTGATTATGAAGGTATTTGGGAAATGACAGCAAAATATGGCATTCCTTACTTCTCTAATTTTGTTAATTCAGATATGAGTCCAGATGATGTGCGAAGCATGTGTTGCAGACTTCGCCTAGACAAACGGGAATTAAATAAGCGCGGAGGTGGATTATTTGCGGCAAATCCATTAACAGGTTCGGTTGGTGTGGTAACCATTAATTTACCAAAACTAGGCTTCGAGGCCACTTCGGAAGAAAACCTTTACCAACGTTTACGAAATCTTATGGAACTTGCTAAAGATAGTTTAGAGATAAAACGTAAAACCATAGAATTATACACAGAAAAAGGGCTTTATCCCTATTCTAAGTTTTATTTAAGGCATGTTCACAAACGGTTTAACTGCTATTGGAAAAATCATTTTTCAACCATCGGTATCAATGGAATGAATGAATGTTGTTTAAATTTTTTAGGCGAAAACATTGCACATGTTGAAGGGAAAGCTTTTGCCAAGAGGATTATGGAATTTATGCGCGGAGTTTTAGCGGAGTTTCAGGAAGAAACTGGAAATATTTACAATCTCGAAGCAACCCCTGCCGAAAGCACAGCCTATCGTTTTGCCCGTATCGACACAGTGCAACATTCTGATATAATTACAGCAAACCATGAAGCATATAAAAACGGAGCAAGTCCGTATTATACAAATTCTACCCATTTGCCTGTAAATTTTTCGGACGATATATATGAAGTATTGACACTACAAGATGATTTACAGACACTCTATACAGGTGGAACAGTTCTACACATTTTTACAGGCGAAAACAATATGCCTGCTATTTCAGCAAAAAATCTTATTAGAAAAATTACAAATAATTTCCATCTGCCCTATATCACCATCTCGCCCACGTTTAGTATTTGTCCTTCTCACGGTTATATCAATGGAGAACATTTTAAATGCCCTAAATGCGAAGCCGAATGTGAAGTATATAGCCGTATTGTTGGGTATATGCGTCCTGTAAGGCAATGGAACAGTGGTAAACAAGAAGAGTTTAAGGATAGGAAACTGTTTGATGGTAATAGTTTTAACACTCAGCTTAGTTTGAAAACGCAAGAGGAGGAGGCAGATATTCAAATATTTTCAACATCTAATTAGTTTTCAATTATGGAAAATAAAAAAATAGCATTACGCTTTTCGGTTATATCATTAATAATAGTTTTGGCAGCATTCAGCCGTTTATTGCCTCACCCTTCTAATTTTGCCCCAATTGGTGCAATTGCTCTATTTGGTTCAGCCTACTTTTCAAAAAGGTATCTTGCACTTCTAATTCCTGTTTTGTCCATGTGGTTGAGTGACTTAGTAATAAATAACACAATTTATGCTCAGTATTTCGGTAGCTTCACTTTTTTCTATCAAGGGTTTTATTGGACTTACATGTCCTTCATTTTTATTGGTGTACTTGGCTTTTTACTACTTAAAAGAACCAGACCTCAAAACATTATTATTGCTTCCTTATCAGCATCAATAATATTCTTTTTAGTCTCAAATTTTGGAGTGTGGGCTTCGGGTACATTATACCCTAATAACCTGTCAGGACTAATAACGTGCTACGTTGCTGGATTACCTTTCTTTAAGAATACGATTATCGGCGATTTGATTTACTCTGGGATTCTGTTTGGCGTATTTGAGTTTGCTCAAAACCGATTACCTATTTTAAAAATTCAGCTAAGCAACTAGAATATGAAAGGTTACATTCAAGTTTATACTGGAAACGGTAAAGGGAAAACAACGGCAGCCATTGGCTTGTCAGTTCGGGCTGTTGGGGCAGGAAAAAAAGTATTTTTTGCCCAATTCGTAAAGGGGCAGGTTTACTCGGAAGTGAAAGCAATTCAACAATGTTTAACAAACATAACCATAAAACAATACGGCTTGGATTGTTTTATCTTCCGCCAACCAAGACAGGAAGACGTTGTTTCAGCCCGCAAAGGCTTTGAAGAGGTTTCTGAAATAATTTTATCTGGGCAATACGATGTGGTGGTTTTAGATGAAGCCAATATTGCTATTTACTATCAATTATTTAGTGTTGAAGAACTTATTGAATTACTAAAAAGGAAGCCTGAACAAACCGAAATAATCATAACGGGCAGAAGCGCTCCCAATGAATTAATTGAGTTTGCCGATTTGGTAACCGAAATGAAAGAGATTAAGCATTATTATACGCAAGGAATTCAAGCGAGAATAGGTATTGAACATTAAGTCTGAATTATGCGAATAGCTTCATTGCAAAAACAAAGTTTTATAGATTGGGAAGGAAAGACAGTAGCCATAATATTTACAAAGGGTTGTAATTTTCGTTGTGGCTACTGTCATAATCCTTCCTTAGCTTTACCGCACTTATTGAATAGCACACCTGATATTTCTGAAAAGGTTTTTTTTGAATATTTACAGAACCGAAAAAAATGGCTCGATGGAGTTGTAATTACTGGGGGCGAACCAACAATTCATGCCGACCTACCTGAATTTATGGCATCAATAAAAAAAATGGGGTTTCAAATAAAATTGGATACAAACGGGACAAATCCATCAATGCTTAAACATATGATTAGGAATAATTTAGTTGATTTTATTGCAATGGATATTAAGACGGTATTAAATGAAGATAAATATAATGAAATCGTTAATATTAATGGAGATAGAATAATAAATAAAATAAGTAGTTCTATTCAAATATTAAGAAACGAAAATATTTGCTATCAATTTCGCACTACGATTATACCAGATTTACACACCCTTGAAATTAAAAACAGACTAGCAGAACAATTCAGAACTGACAATTATGTTTTACAAGAATATAGACATGGAGTAACAATAGGTACAGAATTGTCCAACCTACAGTCGTAAGCACATCCCGCAAACCGCTCAGAGCCCATCCATGTCCAATGTTTACGGGAAGAGCTTCCGCCTTTACAACGCACCTTGGCAAAGCCATTTTGTCCAACGCTCAAAAAAGCAAAATAAATTTGTGCTTCGTGGATAGGTTGGTGCAGATTGATAATGACAATAAAAATTTAAATGTTTGACAAACAGACGGATATGAATGAATCCCAGTTGCCAACAAGCGGTCATAAAACATAGCGGTTTCAGTGCAATTCGCAAGTTTATTTCCCGCTGGCAAGGTCAGTAACGGGGGATAGGTTCGCAGCCACGCAATCCGCTACGTTTCATACCGCCACCGTTAGCGGTCATGCTAAGAGGAGCAAGAGCCTAAAGAAAATTGGATTCTACGATGATAATTTTGTAAATTTGGAAAACAATTAATAGAGTTTGAAATATGAAAACAGCATTGCAAATAGATATTACATTTGAGCAAATCCTTTCTATGGTTAGACAACTTCCAAAACAACAAAAAGTAAAGTTGACAAAAGAATTGGAAAGAGAAGTTATTGATTCAAAGCTGTCACGGTTATTAAAGACTTTTAAAACAAAAGACCTTGACCTTAAAACCATAGACGAAGAAGTGGAAAGTGTAAGACAAGAAATTTATGAAAAACAAATAAGTTAAAGTCATCTTTGACACAAATGTTTGGATAAGTTTCTTGATTGGCAAACGTTTGGTTAAAATTAAGCAATACATTTCTGACGGCAGTATAATAATTGTTACTACTGACCAATTTCTGACTGAAATCAAAATTGTAACAAATCGTGAAAAATTAATAAAGTACTTTCCCAAAGAAAGCGTTAAGGAATTAGTCGAATTATTAGAGACTATTGCGTTAAAGGTTGAAATAAAACCAACACATTTTAAAAATAGAGACCCCAAAGACAATTTTCTTTTAGACTTGATTGATTATTCGAAAGCTGATTATTTGGTAACAGGTGATAAAGATTTATTAGCGCTTAATCCGTTCAAAACAGCAAAAATTTTAACACCGGCAGAATTTGAAAAAGGACTTAAAAAAGAAAGCCCGAACCGCTAACATCGTAAATAAAACATTGGGGTTTAAGTGGTTATTTGAAGTGTTCTGCCCCGCATCGGCGTTTGTATCGGCAGATAGGAATCTGCTCCGCAATCCCTTAAGGCAGCATACACGCAGCCGTTGGCTGTCATTCCCGCTATTTCCAAAAAAATGATTTTGTAAGCTTACCTGGACGGGTTGAAAAAAGGAATGTTGTACATCAACCCCGAAGGATACTTGTTCCTTTACTAAAAAAGAAAGTTGGGCCTGGTGAAAAGAATAAAAAACAAATGGATAAATTTGGCATGACCAGGTAAGATTGGTAAGTTTTAATCAATTGAATTGTTGGTGGTTAAAATATTGGTATTCGGAATAGTTTAAAAACAATAACTTTGTCTTTCGTTAAAAAAAACCAAAACATATAAAGAAAAATCCCTATGATAGTTTTAACTAAAACCAGATTATTCATTTTTATTTTGATTATCATGTCATTAAGTTATTCATGCGAAACAAACACCCCCAGAAGCAGGGCTATAGATTATCCATTTGCCCACCACGTATTTTTCTGGCTCAATGAGCCCGATAATGCCGAAGTAAGGGCTCAGTTTGAAAAAGCTGTTGAAGAACTGCTTACCATTCCTGAGATTAGGGCTTACCATGTGGGCACCCCGGCTCCGGTTGCTGAAAGGCCTGTTATTGATGGTTCATACACGTATTCGTACCTGATCTTTTTCGATGGAATCGAAGGACATGATATTTACCAGGAACACCCGCTTCACATTAAATTTATAGAAGAAAACCGCCATTTATGGAGCAAGGTACAGGTGTATGACTCTGAAGTTAAATGATCCTGAACCATAATATTTGAGTTTTAAATATCATCTGAAATATCAGAATTCCAAGCTGATGCCTCAGTTTGTTTAAAATTTAACTACTTTGATGCAATTTCCTGCACTCAGGTAGTGTGTTGCCTTGTTATCGCAAATTGTTTTCTTTTACCTTTACCCGCATTTTTTAGAATTTTAACTCCACAAAACAATAATCACTAAAAACCAAAACCAATGAGCACAGCAATTAAGAGCAATGGTATTGAAATTCACCCTAATTCGGAGATGCTAACCCAAACCGGGATGTATGGCAATTATGGCGGAGCCTACGTGCCACCTGTTTTGGAACAACCTCTTTCACGGCTTGCCGGTGCTTTCGACCAGTATGCCGGTACAGAAGAGTTCCAGCAGGAATTTGTGTATTATCTGAAAACCTTTGTGGGGAGACCATCACCATTGTACTTTGCCAGACGGTTATCAGAGTATACCGGTTCGCGCATTTATCTGAAGAGAGAAGACCTGAACCATACCGGCTCGCACAAGATCAACAATACCATTGGGCAGGTTTTACTTGCCAGGCGGATGGGTGCGGCCGAAATCATCGCCGAAACCGGTGCCGGACAACACGGCGTTGCCACTGCCACTGCTGCTGCCATTTTTGGGATTCCCTGCAAGGTATTTATGGGTTCAAAGGATGTGAGGCGCCAGGCCCTTAATGTGCGCCGCATGAAGTTGCTGGGAGCCGAGGTAATAAGTACTGAAAGGGGTACCGCAACCCTTAAGGATGCCGTTGATGAAGCCCTTGATTACTATATCAGTCATCCCGAATCCTTTTATTTGTTGGGCTCGCAGGTGGGTCCAAACCCGTATCCGCGCATGGTAGGCTATTTTCAAAGTGTAATTGGCACTGAAGCCCGAAAGCAGATTATCGAAACCGAAGGCCGCCTGCCCGATGCCATTTTTGCCTGTTTGGGCGGTGGTTCCAATGCTATTGGCCTTTTCTCAGGTTTTCTTTCTGACAGCCAGGTGAAAATATGCGGCGCTGAGGGTGGTGGATTGCTCCAGCCCGGAAAAACGGCTGCCACTCTTTCAATGGGAAAACCAGCCGTTTTTCAGGGAACCTATTCCTATTGCCTGGTTGATGAAGCCGGAAATCCATGTGCATCGCACTCTGTGGCAGCAGGGCTCGACTACCCCGGAATAAGTCCTCAGCATGCCTATCTGAAAGATACGGGAAGGGTGGAATATTTCCCTGTCAGCGACAGTGACGCCATTCAGGCTTTTGTGCTTCTTTCATCTCTCGAGGGGATTACCCCCGCAGTGGAGTCATCGCACGCGGTTGCCCTGGCAGTTAAAATGATGAAAAATAAAGGCCAATTAGCAGTGATCAATCTTTCGGGCCGCGGCGATAAAGATGTTGACCGGGATATGAATTTTGTTGAAAAATAAACAGATGTATGGGCATTCAGTGAACTTTTAATTTTCTCAGGTTATGCCAAAAAAAGTATTTGTTTCAGGTTGTTTTGATATGTTGCATAGTGGTCATGTGGCATTCTTTAAGGAAGCTGCAAAGTATGGCGACCTTTATGTGGGGATCGGTTCCGATAAAACTGTGCGCGACCTTAAAGGGCGCGAAACCATCAACTCTGAAGAAGAGCGCAAATACATGATTGAAGCGTTGAAGTACGTTAAAAAAGCGATGGTTAATACCGGCAGCGGCCACATGGATTTTGTAAAAGAACTTACCGATCTGAAACCCGATATTTTCGTGGTGAATGAAGATGGCGACTCTCCCGACAAGGTGGCCCTTTGCAAAAAGGTTGGTGTTGAATACATTGTGCTGAAACGAATACCCGAAGAAGGCTTGCCCGTGCGCTCTACCACTTCCATCCGAAACATCTGCAGCATCCCTTACCGGATCGACCTGGCTGGCGGCTGGCTCGATCAACCCTATGTTTCGAAATTTTGCCCCGGCTGGGTGCTCACAGTTTCCATTGAACCCACCATTGAGTTCAATGAACGATCAGGAATGGCTACTTCAACACGAAAAAGAGCGGTTAAGCTTTGGCATCATGCTCTTCCCCTTGAAAAGGCTGAAAAAATTGCCGAGATCCTTTTTTCTGTTGAAAACAAGCCTGGGGTAAAGGAGATTTCCGGCGCTCAGGATGCCTTTGGTATTGCTATGCCGGGGCTTTGCCGCCATTACTACAACAATGGCTATTGGCCCGAAAAAATTGAGTCGGTTCACGAGGAAGAAATCCTGTCGTGGCTCGAGAGTGTTATATGGTTCAAAACCTTGTGGCCAAGGCCCGAGGGGTATGATGTATTTGTTGGTTCGGAGATCAATGCTGTGAAAGCCAGGGCCCTTGCCATTGCCACCGAAGCCTGCTGGAATGCCATTGTTGCGTGTGATGTGGATGCTTTCGGAAAAGCATTTACTGCTTCCTTCGATGCACAGATCGCCATGTTTCCGGCTATGCGTCCGCAAACAATTGCCCAGGTTATCGACGAAATGAAATCCGGAATAAAGGGATATAAATTATCGGGTGCCGGCGGTGGTGGGTACCTGATCATGATTTCCGATAAGCCCGTGGAGAATGCCTTTCAGATTAAAATAAGGCGAAAAGGAAAAGAATAAAATATTTACGGTAACTTTAGCGCCCTGTTAAACGGCACTGTTAAGTCTGTTTCTTGTCCATTCACATGATTATTCTTTTGCACATAATACCATCGATTTCAGGTATATGCTCAATATCGAAGGGAAGATACTTGTCTTCCTTTCCTTTTTTTTATTCACAATAGTACCCTGGGTTTTTTACTTTAAGGAAGAAGACTATCTGTGGCCTATCCTTCTCTCTGCCATTCTTCCGCTGGCAATTGGGTTAATTCTGATTGGGCTGACACGAAGTGCCGATGATCAGTTTAATTTACGGGAAGCCTATCTGCTGGTGAGTGTAAGTTGGGTGCTTATGGGTTTTGTAGGTACTTTGCCCTTTTTATTTACAGGCACCATCCCAGGAATAACAGATGCTTTGTTTGAATCGGTTTCCGGGTTTACTACAACAGGTTCATCTATCCTTACCGATGTTGAATCATTACCCAAATCGGTATTGTACTGGCGTAGTCTTACCCATTGGATAGGTGGCATGGGGATTATCATTCTTGTTGTAGCGATTTTGCCAAATCTTAAAATCGCCGGTTATCAGTTGTTTTCCATAGAACTATCGGGGTTTTCGTCTGAAAAATTAAAACCCAAAACCCACGATATTGCTAAGCGGTTATGGTTCATCTATATTGCTTTGACGATTATTCTGGTGGTGATCCTTATGGCGGGTGGTCTCGATTTTTATGAGAGTATCTGTCATTCTTTTGGTACCATTGCCACCGGTGGTTTTTCAACCAAAAATGCCAGTATCGGACATTATTCTCGATTCGTACAATACGCCATAATGATATTTATGCTGCTTTCGGGGGTCAATTTTGTGCTTCATTATTTTATTGTGAAGGGTAACTTTAAGAGACTTGCCATCGATACAGAGCTCAAAACCTACCTTGCCATTGTGTTTATTGTTGGGATGGCCATAACATTCATCCTGTTTTTTACTCAGGGTAACTCCTTTGAGCAGTCGTTTCGCGATTCCTTTTTCCAGGTAATCTCTATCATTACTGCAACAGGCTTTGCCTCGGCCGATTATATGCAATGGCGAGAAGCAGGGTGGATGCTCATTTTCTTTCTTATGTTTATTGGTGCTTGTGCAGGCTCAACAGGTGGCGGTATCAAGGTGATTAGGCATGTTGTTGCTTATAAATATATTGAACGGTATTTTTTGGCACTTGTGCATCCAAATCTGGTGAAAAATCTTCATGTCAACGGGCAAACCATTACCAACGATAAAGCGACATCTATCATGAATTTTATACTTATTTACCTGTTTATTGTAGTGCTGAGCAGTTGTATATTAAGTGTAATTGGGGTAGATATTCAAACTTCAATTGGAGCAGTACTGGCCACAATAGGAGGCATTGGCCCCGGAGTTGGACTGGTTGGCCCAGCCGGGAACTTTGCCTTTTTACCGGGATTTGCTAAAGTTATGCTTACTTTTCTCATGATACTGGGCAGGCTAGAGATTTTTGCATTTTTAATTATTTTTTCCCGGAGCTTCTGGCGCTAACCGGTTTTTAGGTTTATAGAACCTACCAATATTGCAATACCTGCTTAATTAATGATAAATATCCAGGATTCCCTTGGTTATCATTTTTTTAAAGATGCTTCCCTATTCAGGTTGGCTGTTACCCAATGACACCAAAGCCTTTAATACAGCATCAATCAACGCTTGCTATGAACAATCGTTGGAGAATTTCCTTGTTAGCCAACAGAGATTCGGATTTCTGTGTTGAACTATTGTTGAAGATAACTATCACCCGGATTTGTTATTAGTTATTTACATTCCAAAAAACTAATCAGGGTTTATCAATTGCATGAAGGAATTCTTAATACTTTACCCTGGGAATGGATGTGAAGATTCAGGAAACCCTTGTAATATCTCAGATTTCTTCTCATTCTTTTGTTTAATTTTGATCAGCAACCTTTATAACTCTCTGGTAAATTGCAAAAATGACCAAAAAACCACAAAACATAATCATTGCCGATAGGCAGTATCTTGTAACTGAATCGCTGGCAATGCTCATAAAGCAAAGCACTAAATATAGACTGACAGGCCAGGCTGCCAGCACAACCGAACTAAAAGCACTGTTGAAAGAAACTCCGGAACCCGGCCTGTTAATTACCGATTTTTTTCTTTTGGACTATAATGGATTTGACCATTTGAAATTGCTGATCTCAGAAAATCCCGGGCTAAAGGTGCTCATCCTTACCAATCATGTGCCACCAGCCGATATCAATGAGCTTAACCGGATAGGTGTACGAAACATTATTTACAAAACGGCCGGCCCCGACGAGATCATGCAGGCCATTGATGCTACAACACAGGGACGAAAATACTATTCAGATGAAGTATTGGATATATTAATAGAGAACAAATCGAACCGTGCTGAAGTATTTGCTCCCGTTAATCTCACCCCTTCCGAAATAGAGATCACAAGGCTTATTGCCAATGGATTAACCACCAAGGAGATAGCTGCACAGAAGCACCTTAGTTTTCATACCGTAATGTCGCATCGTAAGAATATTTTTAAAAAACTGGGCATAAACAATACTTCCGAACTCATCATGTATGCCATCAGGGCAGGGCTCATCGATAACATCGAGTACTATATCTGATTGTTGGTCCCCAATGATCCCCATCGAAATACCATAATTGCGGTATGTATTTACCCTGTTTGCGTTATTGCAGGAATTGATGCAACCAAGCATCTTTGTATTGTAATTTAAACATCAATGATCATGTATAAAAATGCGTTTTGCCCCATTTCAGAAAAGAAAGTGAATACAGCTGTGGTTCGTACCCATGCCGTTATTAACGTAATAATTCTGATTGCTTTTTTATTAAGCCCGAATGTATACCTTGCTCTGTTTCTATTGTCTGATTTTCTTGTTCGGATTATAAACTTTCCGCGCCTCAGCCTGGTGGGTTTGGCTGCCCGTTTTATCGTTAACAGGTTTCAGATTTCAGGAAAACAGGAGAATGCAGGCCCCAAGCTGTTTGCCGCCCGTATTGGCCTGCTATTTACAACTGTTATTACAGCATCACTCATATTAGGTAGTCCGGCAACAGCCATTGCTTTTGCAGGGGTTCTTGCCTTCTTTTCCTTCCTCGAAGGGGCTTTCGGGGTTTGTGTGGCTTGTGTGATTTATCCTTTTGTTCACCGGCTGTTTTACCGATCCACCAGAAGCAATCATAACTTCATTCACCAGCGTTAATCGCTAATCGAAATCCACAAATTTCTTTATAAACCATCATTGTACTTATTTTTTTCCATGTTAATCCCCGGGAGGCGTTGCTTTTCGGGGATTTTTACTGATATCAGGTTAGTTTTGATTAAAATCTAAATGGTTATGGTCACCATGCTTTTAAAAAACGTAAATTCGGAACCTGTAAAAATTTAGGGTACTATTTTAACCTAATAACTGCCTAATCATACATATCATAAAAAATCAAGGTTATTTGCGTTCCTTAATCCTATAAAAAAAAACCACTAAATCCTAAAAGGCATTTTTATGAAAAAATTCAGAAGGGTTTTTGCTCTTTTCATCCTTGTTTTTGCTTTGGGCATAACACAATCATGTAAGGCTCAGCAGGGAAATATAAAGTTACTCATCCGTGCCGACGATATCGGCTCATCGCACGCCGCCAACCGTGCGTGTATCAATTCTTATACCCATGGTATTGCCCGATCGGTAGAAGTGATGGTCAACTGCTCCTGGTTTCCTGAAGCGGTAGAAATGCTGAAACAACATCCCCGTTATGATGTGGGTGTGCACCTTATGCTTACCAGTGAATGGGACAATGTAAAGTGGCGCCCCCTTACTTATGCTCCAAGCCTGGTTGACGAAAACGGATACTTTTTTCCCATGGTATGGCCCAACGATAACTACCCGCCCGGGCGAACCATCCGCGGAGCAAATTGGAAAATTGAAGAAATTGAACAGGAAATGCGGGCCCAGATTGAACTGGCTATGAAACATATTCCACAGGTAAGCCACATTTCGGCCCACATGGGTTTTACCAGTATGGATGCTTCAGTGAGCGAAGTGGCGCAAAAACTGGCAGTCGAATATGGTTTGCACATCGACCTTTCTAAGCATAACTTTCAGCGGATGCCCGGCTGGAAACGCGAACAGACAATTGATGAAAAGATCGACACCTTTGTAGAGAACATCAAAAACCTTACTCCCGGAAATTACCTCTTTGTGGAACACCCGGCCTACGATGAGCCCGAAATGCGTGCCACCTTCCATACAGGCTATACCGATGTGGCCGAGGATCGCGACCATGTTACCCGCATTTTTACCAGCCCCAGAGTGTTGCAGGCAATAAAAGAAAAAGGGATTGTGCTGGTGGGGTACAATAATTTCAAAGAGTAGTTTGGGGATAGGTTGTGTGCGTAATACATTATTTACGTTGGGTGGTGTTTGTAACTCCGCGTTTTCCTCCAATAGGATAAATCTATAAAAACTTGAAATTGCAACAATTCTGTTGTATATTTACAGTAAAATTGTTGCGATATGAGTACTATAAAAACGATACCCTTTAATATCCAAAAGAGTATTGGCAAGGCCGATGGGAAAAGAAAAGGATTGACAACGTGGGAGATAGTTGCAGATGGGAAAATTTATGCATGGTCAAATGCCATGGAACGTGTAAGAGTAATCCGGCAGGGAGTTCCTTATTGCTCTATAGATGTAATCAGCAAAAGGTTAAACCGGCCCATTAAATCTATACTTTCTATTGTAGGATTACCCCAGACAACATACAACAAAAAAAAGAGTGAACACTCATTGTTGGATAGCAGAAACAGCGAATTGATTGTGCTGATCACTGAGTTGATCGATTTTGGGTTAGAAGTTTTTAATAATGAAGAAGAAAAATTTCAAAGATGGTTGAAGAAACCGAATCTCTCACTGAATGGCAGTCCACCCGAGAACTTACTGGACACTATTACCGGGATCGATGAAGTGAAGCATGCCCTTAATAGAATTGAGTTTAGCAATTTTGCCTGATGAAGGTTTTTAGAATTGAACGTGAAAAATACCTGAATACAACTTTAACAGGTGTTGGTGCTTCAATGGCAAAGGGTTTCAGATGGAACAGTCTGAATACACAGCTGGTCTATACAGCTGAGAACAGGGCTCTGGCGATACTTGAAGTCTCAGTACATCTTGATTTAACAGAAGATTTGCCCATTGACAGATACATATTAGAGATAGATATTCCTGAGGATTTGACAATCCAGGAAGTTAAAATTGATGAACTTCCTGAAAACTGGGACTCTAAACTCTCTGGCATAATAACCCAGATTATTGGAGATGATTTTGTTTCAGAAAGTTTGGCGCCAGTGTTAAAGGTTCCCAGCAGTATTGTACCTCAGGAATTTAATTATTTGATAAATCCCAGACATCCTGATGCAGGCAGAATAAAGGTAATTGCAAAAACGGCCATGAGGTTTGACCCGCGCTTTAATGTTAAGTAGTAAAAAAACAATTATATGCCAAAAGAAGAGAAAACAATGAATAAGCCAGTCATACTTGCATTTTTGATACTGATAATCGGAAGTTGCTCGCCATTTAGCCGTAATGACCTCACAGTTTTGGTTGTTGCCGGCGGCCACGGTTTAGATACCCTGTCATTTTATAAGGTATTCGAGGAAATGGAAGGGATTGTCTTCGAAACTGCCATGCAGCCTGCGGCCAATATGATAATCGCCTCTTCGGATGCCGACCGGTATGATGTAATAGTTTTTTATGATAGCTGGCAACAGATTACTAAGGAGGAAAAGCAGGCATACTTAGGTTTGACCGAAAAAAGGAAAGGTCTGGTTTTTATGCACCATGCCCTGGTTTCATACCAGAACTGGCCTGAATTTACTTCAATTATTGGCGGAAAATACCAACTCCCGGCCCCTGATATTGATTCTGAAAAACTTTCGGGATATAAACACGATATCTGGATGCGGGTGATTACCAACCGCAACCATCCTGTTACAAAACGGATTGACGATTTCGACATCTTCGACGAAGGGTATACCAATCTGCAGGTGCTGCCCACGGTAACCACTTTGCTCACCACTGAAAATGAATTCTGCCACCCGATTATCGGCTGGGCGCACCAGGTGGAGAACTCAAAGGTGGTATATCTACTTCCCGGACATGCTGCGCCAGGCCTTCATAGTCCTGCATATAAGCAAATTATTCTAAACTCAATCAGGTGGTCAGCGGGCTTGTAAGTTGCACAATGACAGAACAATAAGTGACTGTTAAATTTATTTACTAAAAGTTGCGATTTCAATCAAAAAATTCAAGTGAATTTTGCGGTTTAATTCGCAGATTTTTAATAATCAGGTATTCTGAGTTCAAATTTCTTAATTACTTTTGATGAGTTATAATCTAGAACAATTTGAATTACAGACAAATTAATGACATCTTTTAGGTGATTGAATTTCTAAATTCTATCCCCATGAAAACAAAAAAAGCACAAATCGACAATTTTCTGGCCCAGCAAAAGATTGCGGTGGCCGGCTATTCAAAAAACCCAAAAAAGTTTGGAGCCCAGATTTACAAAACCCTCAGAGAGAAAGGATATGAATTGTATCCGGTGAATCCGGCAGGGGGCACCACACCTGAGGGAGATCCCATTTATGTTACCCTTGATGCAATTCCAGCGGATGTAAAAGCATTGTACCTGGTTACTAAACCAGAGGTAACTTCTAAGTTGATTGATAAGGCAAAAGAAAAAGAATTTACTCATATATGGGTGCAGCAAATGTCGGAAAATGCTGAGGTACTTGCTAAACTCAACAATTTTCCGGAGAAGGTAACCGGTCAGTGTATGTTTATGCACGCCCAACCCACAGGGTTTCACAAATTCCACTGGTGGCTGTCAAAAACCTTTGGAACTTTGCCCAAATAACCATTGAATAGCAATTATGGAAAAAATCAGATGCCCCTGGTGTGGCACAGATCCACTTTATGTAAGGTATCACGATGAAGAGTGGGGAGTACCGGTTCACGATGAGCAGCAACATTTTGAGTTTCTTGTATTGGAAGCCATGCAGGCGGGTCTTAGCTGGCATACAGTGCTGAAGAAACGGGAAAATTTCCGCCTGGCTTTCGATAACTTCAACCCTGAAAAGGTAGTTCTTTATGATAAACAAAAGGTTCAGCAATTGCTCAGTGATCCGGGCATTATCCGAAATCAGTTAAAAATTAGGGCAGCGATAAACAATGCAGGATGTTTTCTTGAAATACAAAAGGAGTGGGGGAGTTTTGACCAATACATCTGGTCGTTTGTTGATCATAAGCCTGTTATGAATAATTGGAAAACCATCGGTGAAATTCCAGCCAAAACCCCCTTGTCAGATAAAATAAGCAAAGACCTTATTGGGCGCGGTTTTAAATTTGTAGGCTCTACTATTATTTACGCTCATATACAGGCCATTGGCATGATAAACGATCATCTGGTTGATTGTTTCAGGCACAGGGAAGTGATGAAATAAATCATCTCAACCCACCCAACCCCACTCAACTATTTTTACTACCTTCGTGTCACGATTTTTAATATCATGCTACTATGGCATTGAAAAGATTTGGTGTATCTCTTGAAGAAGAACTTTTGGACGATCTGGATCAGATTGTTGAAAAACAGCGCTTTCCTAACCGCTCGCAGGCCATCCGTTTTCTTATTCAGAAAAACAAGGTAGTACAGGATTGGGAAAGCGATGAGACTGTGCTTGCTGCCGTGGTAATTGTGTATGATCACAACCAGAAAGAACTGCACAAGCAGGTAAACTCGCTTCAACATGAATACCATTGCCTGTTGCTTGCGGGTCAGCATGTGCATGTTGATGACCAAACCCGAATGGAAGTGATTGCTTTAAAAGGTAAGCCAGCCAGGGTAAATAACCTTTTCAATAAATTAAAAGCCATTAAGGGAATTAAGCATGCTGAACTGCTCAAAACCGGGTTAGCCTGATTTTTTTTGCAGTTTGGGTGCTATGATTTATTAAAACGTGACACTATAAGTTAGTTCTTCAATCTGGGTATATCTTTCCCGCCTGCATGTTTTCAAGAATAATTCGTTAAATAAAAGTCAAACAAAATGAAAAAATACCTGATTCCCTTTATTATTGCAATGGTAACCGGTTCACTTGCTGTAGGCCAGGCGCCAAAAGATACACTTGAGATCGACGAAGTGGTAATATCCGCTTCGCGCACTGAGATTTCACGTCGCAATGTTCCGGTAACTGTTACAACCGTTTCGCGGGAGCAGATTGAAATGAGCAATGAATCGGCAGTGTTGCCTGTTCTGAGCCAGCGTATTCCAGGAATGTTTGTTACCGAAAGGGGCATAACCGGTTTTGGGGTTGCCCAGGGTTCAGCGGGGCAAATAAGTATGCGTGGAGTAGGCGGAACAGCACCCAATACCCAGGTGCTGTTGTTGATAGATGGCCATCCGCAGATGCAGGGTATCTTTTCTCATCCGCTGCCCGATGCCTATGTTTCGTCGGATGTTGAAAGGGTGGAGGTGATCCGTGGTCCTGCTTCCATACTTTATGGTTCCAATGCATTTGCGGGTGCGGTAAATATAATTACCAGGCAACAAACCAGCGATGGATTTTCGGGGAATGCGCGTGTTTCTTACGGATCCTTTAATACCCAGAAGTATATGGCCAGCGGAGGATTCAGGAAGAACAAGTTAAACCTGTTTGCATCGTTGAATCACGATCGTACCGATGGTCACCGCGATAATTCGGAATTCAGGATCATCAACGGGTTTTTGAAGGCGGGTTATGAATTGAACAGGAATTTCAAGGTTTCTGCCGATTTCAGCATTGCCGACTTTACTTCAGAAGATCCAGGGCCGGTATTTAACCCTGCTCTGTTTGGCATAGACATTATCAGAGGCAGGGCATCTGTGGCAGTCAAAAACCAGTTTGAAAAAACTGAAGGTGGTTTGATCGGGTTCTATAACTTCGGAACCCATGAGTTTACAAATGGATGGTTATCAGAAGATTATCATGCGGGGGTTAGTTTATACCAGGGATTCAGCCCTCTGAGAGGAAACAGGGTTACCTTGGGAGCCGATTTTAAAAAAGTTGCCGGCATTGCCAATAATGTACCTCCTGCTGCAGCGAATAAGTGGCACGGTGCTGAAGATTGGGCCACTTATGCGTTTATGCAGCAAAGCATTGTGAAAAAGCTGATTCTAAGTGCAGGGTTCAGAGTTGAATATAATTCTATGTTTGGCACCGAAACCGTTCCGCAGGCCGGTCTTTCTTTTACAACCGGCAGAAACGTAACTTTGAAGGGGAGTTTTTCCAAGGGATTTCGCAGCCCTTCATTAATGGAACTTTACCTTTTTGCACCTAACCCTGAACTTAAACCGGAACGGCTTATGAACTATGAGTTTGGGTTTAATTATCTTTCGACCCGTAAAAACTTCAGTGGAGATATTACTATTTTCCTAATTGAAGGGGACAACATGATTGTAGTGATCCCACCGCCGCCCCCACCGGCCATCAGGCGAAATGTTGGCAGTTTCAGCAACCGGGGCATTGAAGCAGAATTTAGTTGGATTGCCACTTCTCATTTCAGTTTTTCAGGCAATTACAGCTATATTGACCTTGACCAGCCTCGCATTGCGGCTCCCAAACATCAGTTGTATTTCGAAAGTACCTATCGATACAGAGAATTTCGGGCCAATCTTTCTGCCAGACAGATTTCCGGTCTTTACATTGCAACAGGCAATGCACTATTGCAGGAAAGTTTTACCCTGCTGAATCTGATGGTTTCTTACAAATTTATAGGCAACATTGAAGGCTTTGTTGCAGGTAAAAATCTTCTCAATCAGCAATATACCATTAATAATGGTTATCCCATGCCAGGCATTAATTTTATGACAGGTATAAATATCAGTTTCTGATCATTCCTCATCTACTAAAAAAAATAAACCCCGGACAGGCAATTTCCGGGGTTTTTAGTTCACAACCTTTTGAGTAGTGAACAAGGCAAAGGTTTGTTAACACAAATCTACAACTGAGCAGAAACGGAGGTAATTATTGCCTTAGCGGAATTAACTTTTTCAACAGCAGTAATATAGTCGCCATTGGTTACAAGGGTATTAATTTCAGTAAGTGTTGATTCAACAACAGTGATTTGGTTGGCCATTGCATCGAGTTGTTCGGCATTGCGACGGGTTTTTACAACTTTTCCAAGAGCTTCTTTGGTTGCAGTAACCATATCAGCGATATTGGTCACTTCATTCTGTACCATGTCTCTTGTTTCAGCTTTAACAGTTTCGGCTTTAGTAGCCAATTCCTGAGCGGTGGCAGTAATTGCTGTAAGTTTTTCGGCAAGTGGTTTAAAATTGCGTGCACTGGCAGATTTTGCTTTTTCGGCTTCAATAGCTGTAAGTACAACATTAAGTGAGTCGTTAAGAGCTGTAAATTCAGTGGCAAGATAACGGTCAGCTTCTACAGTTTTTGCTGTTTCGATAGCTGCATTTGCTGCTTCAACTTCTACTTTGGGTTCCTGGCTGCAACCAGTCATTAATACTACAATCATTGCTAACGCGCCAATGGCTGAAATCATTCTTTTCATTTTCTTAAATTTTAAGTTTATTGTTTTATCCATTTTTTTATTTAAACCAACTTTTGGTTTCAGAATTGTCATTTTTGCAATCCAAGAATGTGCCAATGAATGTAAATATCAGTATATTAGTTAGATATGAAATAATCATCCAGAATAGAAGGCAGGCTTACGCCAAGATACTAATAGGGTAATGATGAGTTAATGCGCAGTATATCAGTATTATGTGCTAAGATTGGTGATGGGAACAGTATTGTAAAGTTTTTTTACAGTGTGTAAAATTTTTTTACAATATCAGTTATCAGTTTTTTCGCCTTTTTCAAGTCCGAAACGTTCCATGCGTTCATGGAGCATTACTCTTGAAATTCCCAGCAATTTGGCGGCTTTGAGCTGATTGGAGCTTGTTTTGGTCAAAGCCCATATAATCAGGTCTTTTTCAATTGCCCGGGTAACAAGGTCAAATATTTTTCCTTCCTGGTCTTCAATATCATGGGTAAGATAATAATCGAGGGGGGAAACACCCGGGGTGTTGGTTATTTTGCTCTGATCATTTTCTGACTGAATAAGATCTGGTGTAATGAGGTTTCCTTTCGACAAAACCAGGGCTCTTTTTATAGCATTTTCCAGTTCGCGGATATTTCCGGGCCATTGGTGGTGCATGATCCGATCCATGGTTTCGGGCAGCAGTTGTATGCTTGGTGTGCGTAACTGCAGGGAGTGTTTTTTGATAAAATGTTCTACCAGCAATGGGATGTCATTTTTGCGCATTCGTAAGGGGGGGAGTGATATTGTAATAACCCTGATGCGATAATAGAGGTCCTCGCGGAACAACTTTCGGGCAATAAGAGTTTCGAGGTTGCGATTTGTGGCGGCAATAATGCGAACGTTCACTTTAATGCTTTTCGAACTTCCAATCCGCTCAATTTTGCCTTCCTGCAATACCCTGAGCAATTTTGATTGCAGAAGCAACCCCATATCGCCGATCTCATCCATGAAAAGGGTTCCGTTGTTGGCATCTTCAAATTTGCCTTGTTTATCGCGGGTGGCACCGGTAAAGGATCCTTTTTCATATCCAAACAGTTCGCTTTCGAGAAGGGTTTCGGGTATGGCGGCACAGTTAATGGCAATAAAGGGTTGATTGCAGCGGTCGCTGTATTGATGTATGGCTCTGGCAACCAGTTCCTTTCCTGTGCCACTTTCTCCGGTTACAAGTATGCTTGCATCGGTGGCGGCAACCCGGCCAATAAGCTTATAAACATCTTTTATGGCAGAACTTTCTCCAATTATTCTGTCATCATTGCAGGATTCATCATCGGATAAGTTCCTGGTAAATGCTCCTGTTGGTTTAACCGGTTGTTCAGCTTTCTGAGGCCTGGCCGAATTGAGGGCTTCATCGATGAGCTTTATAAGCACCGGAATATCAAATGGTTTTTCAATGTATTCGTAAGCACCAAATTTCATGGCACGGATCACCCTGTCGCTGCTGCCAAAAGCAGTAACCATAATTACCGGTGTTTGGGGCAATTCAGATTTAAATGCCTGCAGTACGTCCAATCCCGATTTGCCTGGCATTTCAATATCTACTATTGCCAGGTCGGGTTTTATCTCCCTGAATTGCTTTAAAGCAGTTTCGAAATTTTCAGCTTCATACAGAGTATATTTTTTCTGATCAAGTATCTTACTGAAGGAGTAACGTACACTCTTTTCATCATCCACAATAAGGATCTTTTCCATAGTTGAATTTTTATTTTTGGCAAATAATTAAATCACTGGCAGATATACCGAAAAAATGGCTCCAGGCCCAGGGAGCTTATTTTTAGCATCAATCCACCCTTTATGGATATTGGCAATATTTTGCGAAATTGATAAACCCAATCCAACACCTTGATCACTCCCCTTTATGAAAGGTTCAAACAAATGGGAGAGCACTTTTTGTGGTATCCCATGGCCGGTATCTTCTATATTGATAACCAGGTAGTTTTGTTTGTCTGAATTGTTCAGTCCGTTTTCTTCGGTGTAGCCAGTGGTTGAAATGATCATATTGCCTCCCTCGGGCATGGCCTCCATTGCGTTGATGATAAGGTTAATGAATATCTGTTTTATCTGGCCTGTATCAGCATTAACCTTGATGTTTCCAGACAGATATTTTTCTGATAATTCAATATTGTTGCTTTTGAGTTTTGGCCTTAACAGGTGGATTACCTCCATCACAACATCCACAGGATTTACCGGTGCAAATACAGGCTCGGGCGGACGGGCGAATTTCAGGAAATTCTTTATAAAGTCGTCCATCCGGTTTATTTCATTGGTAATTACTTCCATGTCGTGTTTCTGATCGTCAGCAAGGCCCGATTTTTCGCGCAGGGAGTAGATAAGCATTTTAATTGCAGCCAGAGGGTTGCGAATCTCGTGTGCTACGGTTGGGGCTACCTTTCCAAGTATAGCGTATTTATTGGAATATTGGAGCAGTTGTTTGGTTTTATCGAGTGCCTCCTGGGCCTGATTTATGCGGTTTATAAGGGCTCTTATCTGTTCGCCGAGTTGTTCAAGGTCGCCCTGGTCGGGTATCTCCAGCTGTTCAAGAAATGCTCCGCCTGAAGCGCTTCTTACCTGCAACATTAACTGATTTATGGGTTTAAACACCATTCGTGAAATAATCCAACCCAGGAGCAACCCCGCCAAAATACCGCCCAGTCCCAACGAAAACATGGCTTTGCGTATAATGGCATTAGTTTGAATAATATCTAACTCATACCTGTCTTCAGCTCTACGATTCTGATTAATAAATTGACGGCTTTTTTCATGGATGGTATCAAGCTGATCTTTGGCGGCATGAACAATAAGGGTATTGGCCCGGGTATATTTGCCTTGCCTTATGAGCAGCCGGGCAGTGTTGATGGTTAGTTCGTAATTGGAAAACAAGGCCGAAATCTGTTGTACCATAGATAATTCCTCAGGAGTGCCAGCCTGTCGCCGTGCCCTTTCGAGATATATGATGAACCGATCCTGCCGCGAACTGATGGAATCCTGCCATTGCTTCGATTTATCTACCAGGTATATCAGGGTAAATCCACGCAATCTTACAAGTTCTATTTCCATTTCCCGTGCTACATTCACCATTTGCTGAGCCGCGTCAATTCTCTCTTCTGTCTTTTTTTGAAGGTTGTATGAGTAGGCTATTACCAGGTATCCGCCACCCATTACCATCGCGATCAATAACAACGACCAGACAAGCAGCCGGTAATTAAAAAAGATTTTCCACTTCATGCTTATATGTATTTAATCTGATAAAATGTGAAAATAGTGTCTGGTTTTACAACTAATAGTCTGTTTCGAATAAGGATTCACTGGCGATTGGTTTAAAGCTAACTTACTTTTTAGAATCCAAAGAGTACCTCCTGAGGGTTCTACTTCAACCCGATTAAGCTGACAAGAATGAACATGCTAATATTCTTGAATTATTTGAAGAGCGAAGTTGTAGAACCATGCAATTATCTTCTATATAATATAAATTGCTAAACATACCATAAAATAGATGTTGTGGCTGAAGCATGGCGCAAAGGTAATTAATTGCTCAACTGGTGAGCTATTATCCTTGTCATCACAATTGCTGATTATTGGAAAAGTAAGGAAAACATTGAAACAGTTTATTCATTTTACCTGCTTCTAACCAGCCCGGTTGTCCTTCTGGTCAGACCCTTTACTCATTCATCGAAGCAGGCAATGTGGTTTTATTCTGATGATTATCGGGTAGTCATTACACCAATGGGTTATAAGTGGTTTTTTCTTTTTGCTTGAGAGAAATTCTAAGAAATTATTACCGGCACAAGCAAAGTATTCAAAATTGTAGTCTGTCTTCCCCTCTGTCCCAAAAAACTTACCTTAAGGCCAACCGATTAAAAACAAGAGATTTAACAGTACCGGTTTCTTAAATTTTACATGTATCGTGTAATCAGGTTCTGCTTATCCGGTAAAAGTTTTTAAGAATATTTTTAGCTTTCATAAACCTGATGCCGGTTTGGAATTTCAACTTCCTGACCCCTTTTTTGTGCCGACAGATATGCTGCATAAATTGTGGCGATGGTATCGGCGGCGAGTGCGCTGTTGCTTTCAACCGGGTTGCCATACGCTGCCGAACGGTAAAAGGCATCCATTTCGTGCTGATAACCGTTGAACCAGCCCTCATCGGGCGATATGCTCGACCAGCCTTGTTTGGTTCCGGTCTTTTCAACCACATAAATATCTTTGAAATATTCTTCAGAAGGGTTATAGGTTTGCATGGCATTGTTGGGCCCTATGTTGCAAATGGTGCGGTGGTTATGGGCATGTATTTCAAGATAGTTTTTAACCCCTCCATGCAACAGTTCGCCTGCCACAATATCGGCAATGGTACCATCATCAAATACCACATGAACCATGGCGTAGTCTTCCACATCACGGTAGGATGCTCTTAGGTGTCCTTCGTTCAGAAAACCCGACATTCGGGTAATGGATTGTACCCTGGCTGATACTGATTTTGGCCGGATGGGCTTTCCGGAGCGGGTACGGCCTTCAACGTGTTTAAGGTAAATAGCGGCAGAAAGGGGATGGCACCCTTTGCCCATCAGCGATCCCCCTCCTGATTTTTGCCAATTTCCATAGTCTGCCGAATGGGAGCCCGAATGTGATTGTTGGGCTTGTATCCATAATATTTGTGCACCGGTTTTTTCGATAATTTCTCTTTCCTTTTGTATGGCAGGGGCATAGACCCAGTTTTCGGCATACATTATTATGGCACTACTTGTGGCTTCGGCCCTAAGCATATTTTCGATGCTCGCCAGGGCTTGCTTCAACCCTTCTTCCCGGCCAAAGGTGTCACCATTGAAATTTTTATCTCCATTGCCAAAGTATCCGGTAAATGGTTTTTCAACTATTGCATGCTTGTTTTGATTAAGAACCATGACAGTGATTGCTTCATGGGTAGAAGGAGGTGTGCAGATATGAAGTACATCGGCAGCTGCTATGAGTTGTCCGGCAGATTTGAATGGTTTTATACCATATTCTGATGTGAAGGCCATTAATCTTTCAGGGGTAGGCGACCATGCACCGGCTATTTTCACATTTACACTATGAACCCTTTGCAATGCCTGTGCGTGAAAACGAGCTGCAAAACCGGAGCCAATGATTCCTGCAGTTAGGTTTTTCTTAGCCATAAAAGTGAGTTTTATAATTTAACGAATTGCCATTTGAAATGACTTTACCGGCAAAAATAGCCATTTCATGATATATTTCCCGCCCAGGATGGATATACTGCGTTTGAAAAACTAATATTGTGTAAAAATAAAATTACATTGCAGATGCATTAAAAAAACAGGGGTAACAACAAAAAAAGAGCAATAAAAAAATTAAATGACAAAAAAAATGGGGGGTGCAACAAAAAATATGTATACTTTTGCTGCGTAATTATAATATTAACCACAAAAACTAAATCACTATGAAAAAACAAAGTTTACTTATGGCGATTCTTTTCCTGGCTTTAACACTCCCATCCTCGCTTTTGTATTCACAGGATAATGAAGAGAGTTCATCGAACTGGTCCATCGGGACTGACGTAGTTAGCCGCTATGTATGGCGCGGACTGAATCTGGGTGGAAGCTCACCTCACATTCAGCCTTATATTGAATTTTCATTTGGCAGCACAGGTCTTGCTATTGGTGCCTGGGGCTCTTACTCATTAGGACTCAATGCAGGTGCCGAAGCAGATCTTTACATCTCTTATTCTCCCACCGATTGGCTCAACCTTACTGTTACTGACTTTTTTTTCCCCGTTGACCAGTCCTTCGAAAGAAGTGATTACTTCAATTACAAGAAAGACGAAACCAGCCATACCATTGAAGCGATGGTTACAGTTGGCGGGTTTGAGAGTTTTCCGGTATATGCCACTTTTGCCATGAACCTTTATGGAGCTGATGGTAAAGACGAAAGGGGTGAAAATTACATGGCCAAATACCTTGAAGTAGGTTACAGCGGTAGCACCAGTGATTTTGAGTATTCATTATTTGCAGGGTTTGCCCTTGATGATCCCAAAACCGATCTGGGTGGTATAGGCTGGTATGGTGAAAAAGCCGGTTTGATTAATCTTGGTATAGGACTTTCAAAAGAATTCAAGTTTGCAGGCAAATCTCTACCTGTGTCTTCATCATTGATATTTAACCCTGAAGCAGGCAACATATACCTTGTGTTCGGCATCTCTTTCTAAAATCAAGTATAAATCAAACCATTAGATGTTATGAAAAAAATTGAAGCCATCATCAGAAAATCAAAATTTGATGAAGTAAAAAAAGCACTTCATGCTACCGGGATAGATTTTTTCTCTTTCTGGGAAGTAACAGGAGTGGGTCGGGCCCGCGAAAGCAGGATTTACCGTGGTATAGCCTACGATACCAGCACCATTGAAAGATTAATGCTGGCCATTGTTGTGCGCGATATTAACCTCGAAAGAACCATTCAGGCTATTCTCAATTCATCAAAAACCGGCGAAATAGGCGATGGAAAAATCTTTGTTTATGACATTGAAGAATCCATTCGCATCCGTACCGAAGAAAGGGGTAATGAAAGCCTTTATATTAAAGAAGAATAATAACTGCAAAAACGAAATATTATGGAAGAAACAATTATAACCACTGCCGAAGAGGTAACTGCCGGTATTGCTGATGCAGGATCGACCGAATTAATAGATGCTCTTTCGATTTCAATCAATAATGTATGGGTTTTGGTTGCCGCCATTCTGGTTATGTTTATGCAGGCCGGGTTTGCTATGGTTGAAGCTGGTTTTACCAGGAAAAAGAATACCGCCAACATAATGATGAAAAACCTGATGGACTTTTCCATAGGTGCTCTTATTTACTGGGTAATAGGCTACTCCCTGATGTACGGCGAATCAATTTTTGGATTTATTGGCGGGCCCGATAAAGCCTTTTTTAACAGCGACGGAATTGGCGATTATGGTGATAAGACCGACTTGCTTTTTCAAACAGTTTTTGCTGCCACTGCTGCTACCATAGTTTCGGGAGCCATGGCCGAAAGGACTAAATTTCATGCATACCTTATTTTCTCCGTTTTTATTACACTTGTAATTTATCCTGTGTCGGGTCACTGGCTGTGGGGTGGAGGTTGGTTGAGTGAATTGGGCTTTATTGATTTTGCCGGTTCAACCATTGTACACTCTGTTGGTGCCTGGGTTGGTTTGGCAGGTGCCATCATTATCGGACCCCGTTTGGGCAAATATGTCAACGGCAAACGTACCCCCACTGCTATACCTGGACACAACCTTGCTTACGGAGCGCTGGGTGTATTTATACTCTGGTTTGGATGGTTTGGGTTTAATGCTGGTAGCCAGTTGGGCGCTGCCGGTGAAGAAAACATTGTTGCCATTGGCCACATTGCCCTTACCACCAACCTGTCTGCAGCTGCTGGCGCTGTAGCGGCTATGCTAACATCTTATGCAAGATACAAGAGACCCTTGCTCAGCTTGTCTCTCAACGGAGCACTGGCCGGTTTGGTTGCCATTACTGCTGGTTGTGCCGCAGTATCTCCTGCAAGTGCTGTTATCATTGGCCTAATGGCTGGTGTGATTCTCGTATTCAGTGTAGAATTCATCGATATGAAACTAAAAGTTGACGACCCTGTTGGTGCAGTTTCTGTGCATGGTGTTGCAGGCGCATTTGGTACACTGATGGTTGGCGTTTTCGCTATTGATGGCGGACTTATCAACGGTGGCGGTTTTGCCCAGCTGGGTGTTCAGGCCATTGGAGTTGCAGCAGTTTTTGGCTGGGCGTTTATACTTGGTCTGATATTGTTCTCCATCCTTAAAGTTACTAACAACCTGCGAGTTTCCAGACGCATTGAAGAAGAAGGACTTGATATTTACGAACACGGTGAAAGTGTTTATAATTAATTGCTTCTTTAGCATTTTTTCCAGTAACAAAGCCACAATAACCACAATTGCAGCCGCACAGAGAAAATCTGTGCGGCTTTTTTATTTTGAAGCCAAATTATTTCCTGCTATAGACCCTTTCAAGTTTTTCAAGTAAAGCTTTATACATTGCCGGCCTTACCTTTTCAAGGGTACTTCTTGCATGATGGTTCATTTCAACATGGTTTTTCCACGTGTTGCAGGGATTGGCGTAGTCCCATTCCACCGGGCCATTATGATCGGTATAGTAGTTGGGCCGTTCTTTGGGAAAAGGTTGCAGAAATCTGCCTGCCCAGCTCCCCAGGGTAGGATCATCAGGAATATTATCAGGATCGATAACGTACAGTACCGATGGTGTATCGCCCACCCTGAAATACCTGGCCCAGGGTTCATTGGCTGTAACATCGATCATGTGTTGACCCAGAGCACCATAATGGGATAATTTGTAAAACATTTCAGTAGGCTCTTCGCCGGTAAACATCCCTTCATAAGTCCAGTTGATCTCAAGCCACCACATATCTTTAAAACGCGGGTCGTTAAAAATTTCATTGCGACCCCAGCCGTTCCAGTTGTATTGGCGGCAGGGTTGCTCCATCCTTTCCCAGTTTTCGGGTATGTATTGATTGTACTCTTCCATCATAAGATCAGTGCCAATAGTAATGGCTCTTACATTGGCCGATAATTCCGGATAACGACGAAGTGCTTCACCAAAATTGACCATATTTCCCCACACAAGAACGTAAAGCGGGCTTGTGTCAATGGCTGCTGCCTGGCGGAATTTTTCCATGGCATATTCTAAGTCTGCAGCAATAAGGTCCAAAACCGATTGTGGGGCAGGATATCCTGTTTTTGCCAGATTCAGCATCTGGTGGTCCTTTGCATAAGCTTGCATTGCCAGATTGCAGGCTTCAAAGCCTCGTGCATTCCAGCGGTCAGGCACAATTCCTTCAATCTGAAGTTCATCGGCATACCATAGCAGATGCACCAGCGATTGCCGGTCGTCGGGGTCACCGGCATCAATATTGATATCAGTAAAAATAAATACGCGGGGTTTGAGTAGCTCTTGTTTTTGGCAGGCTTTAAATGCCAGTGAAAGAACTAATATATAAAAAGTAAACTTTATCATTCTGTGGATTTTTGGACATTGATTGGGTTTTTATTTTAGGGCGTAGCGATTTTATAAAGAAACTTACTGGTCCTGATAAGCAAAGAATTGCCTGCCACAGCTGGCGAAGCCCATATCTCGCCATCAAGTTTGTTTTCGGCCAATTGATTGAATTCTCTTCCTTCGCCCATCACAAAAACGCTTCCTGTTGTGGATGGAAAGTACAATTTACCATCAGCATAAACGGGCGAAGCGTTGAACCTGCCCCGAACCCTTTGCTCCCAGATAGTTTTGCCGGAAGAAGCTTCGATACAACGCATTACATTGCGGGTGTCGATGGTATATATCAAGCCATCGATCACCACAGGGGTAAGCAGTTGCAGGATGGGGCTTTCATATCTCAACAATACATGGGTTTGGGTTACATCGCCTTTGCCAGTAGGGTCCACGGCCAGCAATTCCGCTACCTTTGATTCATCGGGTTTGGTGAAAAATCCGGTATAGAAAAATACTTTCCCATCCCACTCAAAGGGCATTGAAATGGTAGAGTCATCGCCCTGCACTACCTGCCATACTTCTTCGCCGGTATAAACATCGTAAGCCATGCAGGCTGCCGATCCATTGGAGATTAGCAACTTTTTTCCGTTAACATTCATCACGATGGGTGTGATGTAAGCTTTGCGGCCAATGGGGGCCAGGGGTTCCATCAGATACTCCGGGCGGTGGGTTTGCCAGATGGTTTTTCCTGTTCTTTTATCAAGGGCAACTATAAACTGCACATCATCGCCTTCAAGGTGCAGTATCAGCATGTTATTATGGATAATGGGCGACGATCCCGGGCCCTGCACGTGTGTGCAATGCAAATCGGTGCGTTCCCAAACCTTTTGTCCTGTTTTTGTATCGAGACAAACAGTTCCGTATGTGCCAAAATGAAGGTACACAAAACCCTCTTCAATGGCAGGAGTGGGGGTGGCGTATGAATTCAGGTCGTGAATGGACTCAATGTTTTTTGGACGGAAAAGGCTTAGGTTTTGTATGATTTCACCTGTTGTAAAATCAAGGCAAATGGCATAGAGTTCCTCGCCACGATGATGTGCTGTTGTGAGCCAAACCTGGTTGTTTAAAACCACCGGCGATGACCAACCTTTTTCCGGTATAGCCGTTTTCCAGATTATATTGGTGCTTTCATCCCAGGTTACAGGAAGGTTTTCGGCAATGGCAATACCATCGAGATTATTGCCGCGGAAGTGGGTCCACTGGGAAGTTGTGTTTTCAGGTTGTGCAGCGCATGATAAAAAACAGAATAGTACCCCAAACAGGGAAATAGATAAAGATCTCTTCATGGCTTTCGGTTTTTATAGTTTTTGAATGGTTGGCTTATTTAACACTATTACTCACAAACGCCACTTTCTTCCCGTCGGGCGACCAGGAGGGGACGTTGATGGTGCCCTGGCCGCCATACAGGTGTGCAATAACCCGGGGTTGGAAGGTTTTGGTGTCCATTATACGCAGCATTACGTGCTTGTAGTAGGGATGGTCTCCGGGTGTCACATCGGGCAGGTACGATAGGAAAATGATCTTACTATCGTCGGGCGAAGGGTGTGGAAACCAGTTCTGGTACTCATCACTGGTGATCTGTAACGGGTTACTTCCGTCGGCATCTATCCTCCATAACTCCATGCTGCCCGTACGCTCGGAGTTGAACCAGATATAGTTGCCACAATAGGAATACTCAGAACCATCATCCAGGCCCTGACTGTTGGTGAGTTGAACTTCATCGCCACCTTCTACAGGAATACGGTAAATATCCCATTGCCCGTTGCGGTGAGCGGTGTAGATCAGGTATTTGCCATCGGGCGACCAGCCGTGCCAGTAGGATGGGCCTTTGTCTGTAACCCGTGTCGGTGTACCCCCTTCGATGGGCAGTGTAAAAATAATGGAGTTTTGTCCGGCGGGCAGGTCGTCCACATGGTGGCTGATGACCAGTTCTGTGCCATCGGGCGAAATGCCGTGGTCGTTATTGAGCGAAGTGGCAAAGTCGGTATTTATCTGTTCCTTTATGCCGGTATCGATGTAAACCCGGTAGAGTAAACCGCGCCCGTTCAGGATCAGGTATTTGCCGTCGGGCGACCAATTGGGGGCCTCCAAATTGTCGTTGGTTTCATAAACGACTTTTCGCAGGCCAGTTTCCACATCCAGTATTTCCACTCTTGACCCGGCAAAATCGCGGTAGGGAGCAAAACCTTCGCCCACAGGAATGGCAAGCCTTGTGTTGGAAAAAAGAGCGGTTTCTACGACATCGGCATTATGCGAACAAACAAAAAGTCCAATGTAGAATTCATCATCCAGCCAGTCAAGTTCAAGTTGCCCTGTTTTTGCCAGCGGATCGCCAGGCAGACATGCCTGCATATAAACACTGCTGCCGGTTTTTCCTAGTTGCAGAATATTGGTGAAACTTTCCGGATTACGTATTTCTTCCGTAGGTCCCCCTTCCTGAAGCCGGTATTGCATTGAAACCAGGCCGTCGCCGTGGTATGCCGCGCTCACGTAGGGCGATGAAGGGTCAAGGGTTTTGCGGATAATCAGTCCTGCTTTTCGGTGATCATCAACCCCATCACCCATGAATTCCACCATGGAATAGAGAATGAAGTCGCCCTTTACCTTTGTCCAGGCAAAATGAAACTCATCGCTGTCGTTCCACATGTTGGTGCCGCTGCCCGAGAGGGTGTATTGTTCGGTTTCGGGATTGTAAATGGTTTTACCGGTATGTTTTACCGCACCAACATCCGTTGAATTGCTGAAGGTTCCTTGGGATGGCTCTTGTTTCATATGGCATTTTATTAATGTTAAACAGCAAACGGCCAATGTGATGATAAAAATAGTTTTCTTCATATCGTGTAAATTTTGTTTAGGTTATTGCGTAAAAGCCAATTCAATGCTTAATTCAGTGTCTTGCATTCCCTTCAGCTTTAAGTCGTTGTTTTAACTTTCGCCAATAGGCGTTAGGGTCGATACTTTCTGTAAGTATTTCAATCACATCCACAATTGAGAAATACCATTTCTCTTATGCGGCATCCCAAATGGTGCGCACTTGCTGTTCTTCAAACAGTTTTATGGCGGTTTCTTTGGTCATAGGACTAAAATTTTCTGAGTTTTGGTTTTTCTGATTTCGTGGCAGACATTGGTTTTATTTCTCTTTTACAATTAGTCTACTTTGCCAGGGAACTCCCGTTCCTTCTATCTTAAGAATATATATTCCTGCAGCTAGTTCGTTTATTTCCAGATTATCTGTTGATGCTTTTCTCTTGTGAAGGATTCCCTGAAGGTTAAAAATTTCAACATCCACCATCCTGCTGAAATGGATGATATTGTTTGTTACCGGGTTGGGAAACACATTTATTCTGTTTTGCAAAGTGCCCTGCTCATTTATGATATTGGTAGTCGGGTTTCCGAAAACCGGAGCCAGGGGTTGCAGTGGCGTTCCGCCACCACCAATGGTTGCAGGGGTGTTGTTGGTTATCACATGAAGGGCTTGCATAAGTTTATTCAACTCGTTTTTCCATGTGTTGCTACTCATTGAAAATCCAAAAGCACTCTGAAATTCCAGTTCTGCATCGCGTTCCACAATAATATCCCAGGTGTCCCAGGCCGCATCTTCGGTGAAATAAACGCCATAATTCTGCAAAGTGAAGAAGAGCTTTTTGCCAGGGATGGTGGTCAGGGTGAGTGATTCTTCGGTTACACCGGGTGGAATGGCAAATAAACCCCCCATTACAACCTTGGTGTTGGTGCCTTTGTATTCAGCAGCCGCATAATTGTCGGCACTTATGGCCGGCCATTTATAGCCGGGTATTTGCGATGAATAATAGCAGTATTTTGCCGCCCAGGGATTTATTTTAATGGCATGGCGAATAGGTTCGGCGCTGGTCCAGGCGCCAAGTCGGATGGTGCCTCCCAGCGCCGACATTCCCGAAGCCCCCTGTCCGCCACCTTTCAAACCATCACCTTTTATGTTTTGCTGTTTCCGGTTGTTGGGCCATACCATCCAATCGGGGAAAAAAACCGGTCCCCCTGCCTGGCAACGGGCAACCTTTGGCCCTTCAAAAACCATATCTGAATTGGGCAGCCTGAATGCAAAATTGCTGTTGGGGGTTAATCCGTAAGGGCTGCTTCCGGCATCGGGCACAATCCAGTTGTCAGGTACCCGCAGTTTGAAGCTCAGATCGTTAACACTGTCGCACCTTCCAGGCCCCCATGCGGAAGAACCCAGTGCCCTACGCTCAGGGTCAGTGGCTCTCAATTCAAGAATTATCTGGATATCTGCTCCCACATGAGCTGCGGCTCCTAAATTGGCAGGTTCATAAACCGCACCGCTGCCTATGGGCATGTTCCAGATGGATGTTTGTGAAAAGGGCCACAGCCAGGGATCACGGGCACCCGGAAGTATATCCTGGGCAATGACGGTGACTGAAGTAACGTACGCGAGAGGAAGGATAAGGAGAATCCCTTTCATAAACAAACTGTTGTGAATTGGAACATGGGGGTTAATGGATTAAAATTAAGAAAAAAGCCTTTAGAAACGAATATGATTCTTTAATTACCAAATCAGGTGAACCGGGTAAACGCCCCCATCGAAGCTAAGATTAAAATGCAAATTTGCCCCACCCATCGGGGCGGACAATTCTATTTTTTATAGCATTTTCTCTACAGACAAGAATTTGTGTACAAATTGCCATGAAAATGATTTTCAACGCAACATAACCCCGCCATTTGATGTTACTTTGCACAGCGATAAAACGAATATTTTCTGCAAATGAATGAACCGGAAATAAAGAAAAAAATCACACTATCGGGTTTGCGAAGGCTTTTCCGGTTGTATCATTATATGAAGCCCTACCGTTGGGAGTATGCAGTGGGTCTTTTTTTTCTGCTTGGATCGAGTATGGCCAGTCTTATTTTTCCAAAATTGCTTGGCGATCTGGTGGATTATGGCAACCAGGGAATGTTAGGCGAAAAAATCAACCAGATTGCTCTTGTCTTAATCCTCGTTCTGGTTGTCCAATCTACATTTTCTTATTTCAGGATTTTCTTCTTTGTGCGGGTGGCCGAAAAAACCATGGCCGACCTGCGTCGGAGCACTTTCAACCACCTAATCAAGCTGCCAATGAAATTCTTCCAGCTAAGAAGGGTGGGGGAGCTAAACAGTAGAATTTCCTCGGATATAACCCTTTTGCAGGATGCACTCACCAGTACTCTTGCTGAGTTTATAAGGCAACTGGTGGTAATCATTGGGGGGGTAAGCCTTATGATGGTCACTTCGTACAAGCTTACCCTGTTTATGCTAACAATTCTGCCGGTAGTGGTTGTACTGGTTGTTTTTTTTGGACGATACATACGTAAGCTCAGCAAACTGGCACAGGCCCAGGTGGCCGATTCCAATACCATCGTCGAAGAAACCCTTCAGGGTATTCAGAGTGTGAAGGCTTTTACCAACGAGTTTTTTGAAATGGGAAGGTATCGGGTTAAAACCAGTGAGATAGCCCGCACCGGCATTAAAAACGGAAAACTACGTGGGGCGTTTTCTTCTTTTATCATTCTGGGCCTTTTCGGAACCATGGTAGCCGTAATCTGGAGGGGTTCAACCCTGCTGGCCCAGGGCGAACTGGCCACCGGCGAATTGTTCTCTTTCGTTATCTATTCGGTATTTATTGGTGGCACCATTGGTGGTATGGCCGATGTTTTTGCCCGTGTGCAGAAGTTTATCGGGGCTACCGAAGACCTGCTCGATATTTATAATGAAATCCCTGAGCCTGTAACCGAAATGCCACTGAACTCATCACACCAGATACTACAGGGTTCAATTCAGATCAAAGATTTAGTTTTCAGCTATCCAAACAGGCCTGAAGTGCAGGTGCTAAGCAATATCAATGCAGACATAAAACCCGATACCCTTGTAGCCCTGGTAGGTCCTAGCGGAGCCGGAAAATCAACCTTTGTTTCACTTTTGCTCAGGATGTACGATCCCACATCGGGCAATATTTTGTTTGATGGTGTTGATAATCGCGAAATACCAATATCGGTATTGAGGGGGCAAATGGCTGTTGTGCCTCAGGATATCTTTCTGTTTGGTGGCACCATACGCGAAAATATAGCCTACGGAAAAACCGGTGCCAGTGAAGAAATGGTTGTTGATGCAGCTCATAAGGCCAATGCTATGGAATTTATTTCCAGGTTGCCCAAAGGCCTTGATACCCTGGTGGGCGAAAGGGGTACCCAACTTTCGGGTGGGCAGCGCCAGCGCATTGCCATTGCCCGCGCAGTGCTTAAGGATCCCAAAATACTTATTCTCGACGAAGCTACCTCATCTCTCGACTCTGAAAGCGAGCGACTGGTGCAGGATGCCCTCGAAAAACTCATGAAAGGGCGCACATCTATTGTAATTGCCCACCGCCTGTCAACCATCCGGAAAGCTGATATGATATGGGTACTCGAAAACGGGCAGATTGTTGAACGGGGCACCCACACAGAACTTCTGCAATCAGCTGGCGGGCTTTACAAAAGTTTGAGTGAGTTGCAGTATTCATCATAAGAGTTCCTGATTAGGCTTTAATTACAACAATCCATATTATTGAAAACATCCATTGGTACTCATGTTTTGCATATCTCTGTAAAATTCTTAACTAACAATCCCGGATTAACCATTTACAGTGAATTATACTGTGTAACTAAAGTTTATCCGGTTGGAAACAGTTATTTTATTTAACAAATAGCTGTAAATGAAAAATCTGATGGTAATTTATACTAATTCTTAAAATCATCTCAAGATGGACAAAGTAAAACAACTCGCGAAAATGATCGACCACTCCATCCTTCACCCCACATTGACAGACGTTGATTTGCGCAGAGAATGTGAAGTGGCCAAAAAGTACGATGTTGCGTCGGTATGTGTAAAACCCTACGCTGTTAAACAAGCCGTTGAGCTGCTCAAGGGGAGTGATGTGCTGGTGGGCTGTGTTATTGGGTTCCCCGCAGGGAATTCTTCCATCGCCGTAAAGGTATTTGAAACCGAAACAGCTTGCAAGGACGGGGCTGTTGAAATCGATATGGTGATTAACATCGGCAAGGCATTGCAGGGCGACTGGGATTACATTGAGCAGGAAATTGGTGCCGTAACCGCAGCCTGTCATAAAAACAATGCTGTGGTGAAGGTGATCTTCGAAACTGATTATGTTAACAAGGATGAAGACATTATCAAATTGTGCCAGATTTGCACCAAAGTGGGTGCCGATTATGTGAAAACATCTACTGGCTTTGGCTTTGTAAAGGGCGATGATGGAAAGTTTTTCTATCGTGGTGCCACCATTTCCCATCTTGAACTGATGAAAAAAAGTGTTGGCCCGGCTGTTAAAGTAAAGGCTTCGGGGGGTGTTCGCACCCTCGATGAGTTGCTGGCAGTGCAAAAGGCAGGTTGTTCGCGCAGTGGTGCTACCGCAACCGCAGTAATGATAGAAGAAGCAAGGAAACGCTTTGACACAGGTAATTGATTGCTTTTTACCGATTAACGAGGCGGTCTCCGAACTCCTTTCTGATTGTTGTGAGTGTGAAAATACATCTTTGTATCTGATAATTCTATTCATGCCGGTGCAGTGCAAAACCTGAAGTTGTCGCGCGAACTGCTTACCACCTATCGCCCCCAGACAAAGGCTCTTATGCAAACCTATTTCGAAAAAGGGGGAGCCCAATTGATGATTAACTGCCTGAACCGGAGCGATCTGGAAAATGCAATGAAGGAGCCCGAAAAATTCGGCAACCTGATCGTTAGGGTAGGAGGGTTCAGCGCAAGGTTTATCGATCTGCCCCGTTCTGTGCAGGAAGAGATATTAAGCAGGACGCTGTATTGATTAATCCGGATAAGCCCTATCAGTAATTGAAGGGATCAGTAGCACGAGCCATCGCTCATGATTATTATAATAAAACATTAGCTATTCTATCTGAATATTGTAGGAGCCATGGGTAAGTATTTTGTTACCAGGTAAATCACCAACCAATTCTGTAAAATTGTTGTATGTTCTGCCAGTTGTAACTTTAACAGGCTTAAAGTAGTTACTATCATTGGTTTCATTATTAAGCTCCAGCAGAAAGTCATTGTTTTCAGAGCGGATTATGGCAGCTTCAGGCACTGAATTGGCATCATTTGATGAAACAATTATATTCCCTTCGGCAAACTGTTGGTTTATCATATCTTTGGAATTCTTTATCTGGGCATAACACTCAATCGTATGTGTATCTTGTTGAATGGATTGTCCAACCGATGTTATTACTGCTTCATATACAACATCTTTATTGCCCGCCAGATAGAAAACAACCTTCTGGCCGGGTTTTACCCTATTGATATTTTGTTCAAACAATGAAAGCCTGAGCTGGTAAGACTGGCCTATCGATAACTTCGGCAATATTGGTAAGTTGATCAACATATTGCCCTATGGAAACACCCACGCCCGAAACGTAACCACTGATAGGGGAACGAACAACAAAGGATTGTGAGAAAATACCTGATTGAACCTTTTCAACTTCCAGCCCCATATCCTCTACTTTCATTTTAAGGGCGTTATATTTTGCATTTTTGGCCAGATGGCTGCTTTTTGCCTGTATAAATTCTTTTTCTGTTGAGATATTTTGTTCGTAAAGTTCCTTGGTACGCAGGTATTCGCTTTTTAATCTTTCATTTATGGCAAATGATTCTGCAAGTGCTCTTTGAGTCTCAATAATTTCCGGACCCGATATTTCGAACATAGGCCCACCCTTGCTGATATATTGACCCGGTTTGCATTTTATGTTGTTTATAATCCCCGGCACAGGAATACTAACAAAAGCCTGACCGTTGACTGAGGGAAAAATTTTTCCGGTAAAGTAAACAACATCTTCGAATTTGCTCATTGATGGTTCACCAAGGGTCATTGATTCGGTGGCAAACTGAGCCTTGGTTATTTCAATCAATTCCGAATCGGTTACTATATTTTGCTATGGGTTGTTTTGGCAGGAAAAAGCTGCCATGCCAATTATCCAGGTTATTGTGCTAATGAGTTTCATTGGGGTATCTTATTTGGGGTAATACAATATTTTTATTGCTAACAGATTGTGAGTTAGTAAATTAATGATAAATTCCAATTGAATCTGAGTAGCATTTTCATAGCTGTTCACGAATTGAAAAAAATCTATTTCGCCAAGTTGGTAGGATGTTAAAGCGGTTTTCATAATTTCCTGCATAAGCGGCTTTCCTGATGTTTGGTAATTTTCGAGCAAAGCAGAAGTTGTTCTGTAGTTATTATACAGTTCATTAAGTTTGTAATTGATAAGGCTTAACTAGTTGTCGGCAAAGTAGTTGAAACTGTTCTCCGAAATCCGTGCTGCCTTTACCCTTGCCCTGTCAGCTTTGAAAAACATTGGGATTGCCAATCCTACCTGGAACCCATGATAGAATTTACCGTTTTCGTAACTGTTGGAACCCAAAAAGTAGTTGAGAGATATATCGGGAGCCATCTTGTTTTTTTCCACTGATACCAGCGATTTGAAATAGGTTCGTTCAAAGTTCAGCAGGTCAAAAACCGAAAGAGAACCAGGGATTGTATCAGTTATTTGATGTGGTGCCTTCAATGGATCAATTGTAAAGTCAGATTCGGTGTTGATCATCACCCTTAGTTCAGCATATACATTGTCTGTTTCTGTTCTTAAAGATGCCAGTTTAAGGGTTGTCTGGTTTTTTTTAGCCTCAATATTTAATGCATCAAGAAGGCTTAAATCGCCCCTTTGGGCGCGTGTCTGGTCGTTTTGGGCCAGAATGGCGTAAAGGCTGTCGAGAGTGGTATAGAGTTGTTGCTGGTTCATTAAACTTTGACACCTGTATTAACAATCTGCAACATTACTGATCAGCTGGTTTTTCTGAATTTCATAGTTTGCTTCAGCCATTGACACTTCAATTTTTTTGGTCCGGTGCTGGGCCAGATAATACGTAGGAAAATTAAAGCTTTGCTCAATGCCGAACACATGCAAAGGGAAACCCATTTCAGCAATATTGTTCTGGTCCATACTGTATTGCAGTAATCCCTTATCGGGTGAGAATGCTGTGGAAACAAGAGCTTTGTTTTGTTCAACCTGCAGGGCATACGATGCTAATTCCTTGTTGTTTTGCAGGGCAGTGGCTATTGCTTCGTTAAGTGATATTTGTTTAGGCTGTCCAAAGGCCAGAGTAGCCGATAACAGCAAAAGTTATACAAAAAGGGGTGGATTGGCACGTATGAAACGAAGGGGACAAAACTTTATTCCTTTAACATTGTAGAATATTTCAAACAACAAAGGCAAGGCTATCATGGTAAGCATGGTTGAGGTAACCAATCCACCAATAACCACCGTGGCAAGCGGTCGTTGAACTTCGGCTCCGGCTCCGGTTGAAACTGCCATTGGCAAAAATCCCATGGCGGCCGCTCCTGCGGTGAGCAAAACAGGGCGCAGGCGATCTTTGGTTCCCTTTATGATAAACTCCTGTATGTTTTTCATTCCCTCGTGCTGCAAATCTTTAAGGTGTTCAATTAACACAATACCATTGAGCACCGCAATTCCAAACAGGGCTATGAATCCAATTCCGGCCGATACACTGAAGGGCATACCACGCATCTAAAGCAAAAGAACTCCTCCAACTATAGCCAGCGGTATGGCTGTAAAGATCATAGCGGCATCCTTGAATGATTTAAAGGCAAAATGCAGAAAAATGAATATCAGCAATAATGCAACGGGTACGGCCACCCTGAGCCGGTTGGTGGCGTTCTGAAGATTTTCGAACTGGCCGCCATATTCAATGTAGGTTCCAGGCATCAACTGGACGTTGTTGTCGATAAGTGTTTGAATATCATGGATTACAGATTTCAGGTCGCGGTTTCTTACATTTACACTTACCACCACCCGGCGCCTTGTATTGTCATGGGATATTTTGGCGGGCCCGGTGGTATATTCAATTTCGGCCAGCTGGCTCAAAGGCACCAATTGGCCTGATGAAACAGATACCTGCAATTGCCGGATATCGTCAATATCGGTGCGGTGTTTTTCATGCAATCTTAAAACCATATCGAATCGTTTTTCTCCTTCAAAAACAACCCCAGCTATTTTTCCCCCGAAAGCAGATGCCAGAAAGTCATTCATGGTTTTTATATCAACGCCATAGCGAGCTATCTGGGTTCGGTTGTAGTTAATTCTTATCTGTGGAAGGCCCTCAGTCTTTTCCATAATTATATCCTCGGCCCCAGGCACACCGGCAATAAGGTTTTTTATTTCGCTGGCTTTTTGATTGATATAGTCCAGGTCTTCGCCAAAAACTTTTATGGCAATATCCGACCGAACGCCAGTGATAAGCTCGTTGAAACACATCTCAATGGGCTGGGTAAACTCATACTCAATGCCTGGAATTACCGAAAGGGCTGCTTTGAATTTAGTGGCCAACTCTTCCTTACTTCTTGCTGCCTGCCACTGATTTTTGGGTTTTAGTTTAATGATCATGTCAATTTCTTCCATCGACATGAGGTCGGTGGGCATTTCTGCAGCCCCAATCCGCGATACTATCTGTTCCACCTCATTCGGAAATTCATTAATCAGAATTCCTTCCATGCGTGTGGTCAATTCTATGGTTTTCGACAATGAAGTTCCGGTTTTCAATACAGGTTGTATTACAAAATCACCCTCATCGAGCGTAGGAACAAACTCTCCTCCATACGCGTAAAAATGACCGCCGTTAGGACCAGTGATGCTATGGCAGCCCCAAGTACCCATCGTTTATGTGAGCACGACCATTTTATAACAGGAAAATATGAGCTGTAGATCATATCCATGAGCCACTCTGAAAATCTTTTTTTGTTTGACCTTGAAGGTTTTAGAAACAATGACGAAGCTACTGGCAGCCAGGTAAGCCCCAATATCATCGCACCAATTATGGCAAAGGAAAAGGACCAAGCCATGGGACGAAACATCTTTCCTTCAACACCTTTTAAGGAAAGTATGGGTATGAATACGATCAGAATAATTATTTGTCCGAAAATTGCCGAATTCATCATTTTTGAGGCTCCTTCCATGGATATTTTATTCATGATACTTTGCCTTTCATCGCCGGTATTGGAAAGAATGTCATTTTTATTCAGGGCCATTTTTAAAGCAATAAACTCGACAATGATAACTGCGCCATCGATAATAATCCCAAATCGAGTGCGCCAAAGCTCATCAGGTTGGCGTCGATACCAAAGAGGTACATCATGCCAATGGTAAACAGCAGCGCCAGCGGTATCATTGAGGCAATAACGAGTGCCGAACGAAAGTTCCCCAAAATCAGAACCACAATAAACAAAACAATGATGGCACCCAGAACCAGATTTTCAACTACTGTAAAGGATGTTTTTGAGATAAGTTCGCTTCTTTCGAGAATGGGATTGATAAAAACCCCTTCAGGCAGGTTTTCCTGAAGGTCGGCCACCCGTTTTTTTACTTCGTTGATTACTTGTTTTGAATTGGCGCCTTTGAGCATCATTACCTGTCCGAGTACCGTTTCGCCCTTGCCATTGGCAGTAATGGCCCCGTAGCGGTTGGCATATCCAAACTGAACCGTAGCAACGTCCTTCACAAATACAGGCACCCCTTCGCGGTTGGCAATTACAATGTTGCCAATATCGTCAAGCGACGTAACCTGTCCGTCGCCCCTTATAAAATAGCGCTGATTGGTTTTTTCAATATATGACCCTCCCGAAATGCTGTTGTTGCTGTCAATGGCATTAAAAACATCCAGAAGACTTATGTTGTAGCTTTTTAGCTTCAATGGCAATACCGCAACCTCATATTGTTTAAGGTATCCACCCCAACTTTTTATTTCTACCACTCCGTTAATGCCTGACAATCTTCTTTTAATAATCCAGTCCTGTATGGTGCGCAAATCCATGGCAGTGTAGCGGTCTTTAAATTCGGGCTTTACGTCAACAATGTACTGGTATATTTCGCCAAGGCCGGTGGTGATTGGCCCCATTTCAGGCGAACCAAAGGCTTCGGGTATGTTGGCAGTGGCAACTTTGATTTTCTCGGCTATTAGTTGGCGGGGTAAGTAGGTGCCAATGTTGTCAGAAAAAACAATGGTAACCAGCGAAATCCCGAATTTTGAAATAGACCGTATTTACTTCACATTTGGCAGGTTGGCCATCTCCATTTCAACCGGAATGGTTATAAACTGTTCTATTTCCTGGGTCGACAGGTTTCCTGAAGTAATTATAACCTGAACCTGATTGTTGGTAATGTCGGGAACAGCACCAACAGGTATTTTAAGTATGGCATAAAACCCAAATGCTGCTATGGTTAGTGTAAATAAAATTATTATCAATTTGTTATTTACGCTAAATGAGACTATTTATTCCAGCATGGTGAATGAGCCTTATTAATTGGATTTAGTTTATGGGAATGGCTTTATAGGTATATGATACAGCATCTCAATTTTTGTCAATGTGAATTGGGTCAGCGTTCAGACTTCTTTTTTCAACTCCTTTTTTTAACCATAAAATCAAATAGTTTACGTTTGAGAATAGCCTGATTCCATGCGGAAAAAACGGGAAACAGACCAGGGAGTCACTAAAATAGGTGCTATCCCCCCTAAGGTCTAAATGCTGATTATTAGTTTTAGGAATATAGGGGTGGTTGAATTATTTTCCCTTTACTGTGCGTTTTTTTATAATTCAAAATTCACTCCCGGGTTTCTACCAAAGATCGGTTAAATGTACTTTGTTTTTACTTATAAATGCTAAATGCCTTAATTTCTGACAGGTAAATGGTGAAATAGCGATTTAATAACTAAACAAAAGGGTGTGATGTGGTAATTTGAATGAAGTTATTTTGGGTGCTGTTTCCCTGATTTAAATACCTTCACCATTGTGCCCTTTTTTTGTGACAATCAATGCAAGGGTAAATTATTGCCACAAATGCAATGCTTTGGCTTATTTCGCCCAACCTGAAGGTTCCCTGGGATGGTTGTGCATCATGCCCAAGTGATAATGGGCAGGCTGTTCCGTTGATGTTAAATGCTTTATCATACGGTTAATCTGATGCCTTATTCCCTTTTTTAATCCCTTAACAACCAAGGCATAACCGTCATATCGCTGATAGCTGCAATGATAAATACGGTGGCACAGATAAGGCCAAAGATCTGGTTGGGGTAGGAGTTGCTGATAAGGAAAGTAAGAAAGCCGCCGGTAACAAGCACACTGGTGGTAAGTACACCGAAACCCAGTTCGCCCATGGGTTCCCGAAGTCTTACGCGGCGATAAAGGATTTGGATAGTATCGTCAACAATCAATCCAAGGCACAGCACCAGCGAAATGGATGTGGTAATATTCATGTCAACCCCGAAAATTACAAGGATAAAAACCATAAATCCCAGCGGGACAGCGTTTACCAATATGCTGATAATGGTTTTTTTAATACTCATGGTAGGCACGAGAATAACGAGCACTATAAAAATTGCTGATACTAAAAGCGATCGGAGCAGCGAGACAGAAATACCGGTGCTGATGAACTGAAAATAGAGATAATCGCTGTAAATTGAATATTGATACCGGGGTTGATGGGATTGAAAGTCGCTGGCCAGCAATTCTTTAACGGTATTCATGTACACCGGATCAGATAGCCTGACGGCGATACGGTAATGCAACTGATCCTGCGAAACATATGGATTGTTAATGCGTGGAAAGACAGTTGCCCTAAAACCAGGCATCATAATCTGGTTTTCGAAATCGAGCTGGTCTTTTACCGATTCAACCGAAACCACTCCCCGGTAGTTTTTAATTCGTTCAGAAAGGCCTGAAACTATCGAAATAAATTCGCGCCGAACCATGCCTCTTGTAAAACTGTCGGGTTCAGCTGAACTTTCAATCAGCACATCGATAGCAGCCAGCGAGTGAAACCCCTTTTGTATTTGTTGCAAGGTGTTGTAAACGGGTGTTCCTTTGGGTATGTAGGTTTCAATATTGGTGCGAAAACTTATCTGATTAATGAAGAATACCGAAATCACCGCCACCATAAGCAGGGTTACGGAGAAGGGGGAAAGGTAGCGGTACAAAAAGGCTTCAATATGCCTGGTAAACAGGGGTAGTTTGATATTTTGTGGCGGATCGCTTACCAACCGGTAGGTATAAGGCGCCAGCAAAAAAGTGATGATATAAACCGCCATGATACTGCATCCTGCCACCAACCCAAACTGCCTGATGTAAAGTGAGTCGCTGAGAAAAAAACGAGCAGAAGGAAGCAGATATGGTAAGGGTTGACAAAAAATGTTGGAAACCTGTAATGATTGAGGGTGTTGACTATGCGTTGGCTGCGGTTGCCCTGATCATGCCGGTATCGTAAACCTGTGAGGAGATGTACCGATGCCGAAAGTGAAAGTATGGCCACCACCGGAACTGCCGGCATGGTTACCTGATTGATGTTCACATCCATAACGGTAATAAAGAACAATACAGGGATGAATGAAAGAAGAAGATTAATAACACAAAACAATATCGAACTGATGCTGTGGTACGACAAATAGATTAGTGCTATGGAAAAGAAAACAAACACCGGTATCATGATGGCATAATCGTCGGTAATTGACTTGCCGGTCTGGTCTTCGATATGATGTGAACTAAATGCCGCCATACTTTTAATCCCAGGCTTTGCGCGGTTCAGGATTGAATCAAACCGTGCCGGCTGAAAATCCTGCACCCGGTCGGCGAACGCTACCATCAAAACTGAAGAAGTATCGCGGCTTACCAGGTTGCTGGCAACAGGAATTTTCATCGCAGCGGTTAAAGCCTGCTCAACGGTAACATTTCTGCCGGTTTGAAGATAGATAAGCGGCAGGGCTCTGGTAATTGCCTCAACCTTCATTCCGGGGAAGGCATCTTCAATTTCATTTTTCACCAGGTCAATTGATCGGGAAAACTCATCCATGCTTTCCGTTGCCGGATTTACCACCACCTGCACCAGATTTTTGGCACCAAACAGCTCAGCCATCCTTTCGCCAGTCTGCGTGTAGGGATTGTCCTCAATGTCAAGGTACTGGATGCGGGTTTCAACCACCGGCTCATGGGTAAAGATGAGCATTGTTACAAGCAGCAATACAGCCAGCAAGGCAGGTATTAATGGTTTGCCAGGCAACGTAATGGGTTGCATTGTTGATAAAATTTTTAGGTATTAAATTTCAAAATTCGCTTGAGCATGTTTCAGAAGAGTTGAAGGTTAAAAGTTGGAAGGGATGTCTCCTGATAAGTTCAAAAGTACTTAAAATACAGTTTATCGAACCGGGCAATGACAACCAGAGATTCCTGCTGAGTCGTTATTGCGGCCATACTGCCCCCCTGGGGTTAGGATCTCAGAGATGGGAATGCCTGAAGACAAATAAATTTAACCTGGCCTGGTAATTTGGAAATACTCATTTGATAAAATTGTAATCGTAGTAATGTTTAAAGTATATCGCCTTTGTTTTATCTGGCAATAATTATTGAGTATTGTCCTTGGTGGCACATCCCATAAATCAGAATAAGAGACTTGGTTATTAGGTTCAAAATCATTATGTTAGCAGTGCGCTGTTGTATGCTGTTTATTGGTTTTAAGGGCAATTGCACTAATGGAATCTGATAGCGCTTCAAGGATAGCATTTGGGCTCAATTTAGTGTAGGATAGGGTGGAGTTTGTTGGTAATCTAACTTAAACTAAGCAGGCAAAACCTACCAGTTCAGCTCTTTTAAGGCCGGATGGTGGCTATGCGTGAACCTGATTTGATATAATAAAAAAATCCCTCATTCGAGGGATTTTTTTATTCATGAGTCAGGTTCTGTTATTGTCTCACAATTCTGGTAGTGTGCGACTGACCGCCGGGGGCATAAATCCTGAGGAAATAGGTACCTGCCGGTATATTGGACAACTCAATTGAGCCGTTGTAGCTCATTTTTTCGGCCGATAGAATAATCCTGCCATCAAGGGCTATTATTTCAGCACGTTCAACGGCAAGTTCGCTTCTGATGTAGATACGTGATGAAGCAGGAACTGGGTAAACCACAAACTGGCTGGCAAGGTTATTAACACTAATATCCTGGTTGGTAATAACAATGCTTGGGCTGGTTCCGCTAATTGTCGGGTTCTGAACAGATGTGGCTGTAACTGTAACTTCGCCATTTTTTAATGCGGTAAGTAACCCGGTTTCACTAATGGTTGCGATGGTAGGATCAGATACACTCCATGTTACACTCAGATCAGTTGCATTGGCGGGCAATACTTCTGCAACCATCTGAAGGGTACCACCCATGGTGCTGATACCGGTGGCATTTTCTTTGCCAGTTACAGTGATTGAGGCAACTTGTACTATTTGGTTAGAAATAGTGATTTCCAGGGAACCTTTTATTCCTGCTGCCCTTGCATCAGTGGTTGTAGCCACTACCCGAACAACACCATTGGTTACAGCAGTAAGCAAACCACTTTGATTTATAGTTGCCTGCCCAGTTACGCTTTCTACGCTCCAGGTAACACCTTTAATTGTGGCATTAACTGGCGCAACATTGGCTGACATTTGAAGGGTGCCACCATTGGTTGTAATGGTAGTTGTACTACCGGCACCTGTTACCACAATGCTTTCAACCGGCACATGCTGCACCAACTCTACATTATCTGCAAACCATGTAGATGCACTGTTATTGAAACCAAAGGCAAGATATATGGTACCGGTAAGCTGATTACTACCTGCAATATTTATGGTAATATCTTCCCATTCAGTTGAAGCCGGGCGGGCCCTATTAAAAGAACCGATAGTAACACCCTGTTGGTTTGCATTATCGAAGGGGCCTGCCGGTACATTGGTGTAGGCAATTACTCTTATCTGTTTCCAACCTACATCTCCCGTGGAGAAGCGTCCTTTAAATTTAAATTGTGTGTAATCAGCCAAGGTAGTCCCTTCCTTAAGTGTAAACATAAGCGCCGGGGCAGCATTCCAGTTAGTGTTAGTAATTCTCATTACATTATTCCCTGTATTCAGGGGATCATCAGCAACCTCAACAGTAATATTAGCCTGGTTCCAGCCGGTTTTGAAGGGGAGGAGATCGCCAATTGTATAGTTTTCGAAATCATAAAACAGGATTGGCTGGTTTGTAATGGTAATCTCTACAGAGCCGCTTACCGCTGGGGTGCGTTCTTCATTTGATGTTGCAACAACACGAACCACCCCGTTAGAAACTGCAGTGAGCAAACCATTTTGGGTAATTGTTGCCTTACCTGTAACACTCACTACACTCCACGTTACACCCTGTATGGTGGCATCAACGGGAGAAACAGTTGCAACCATCTGGAGTGTACCACCCATAGTATTGATTTCGGTGGCATTTTCTTTACCGGTTACAGTGATTGATTCAACAGGAACAGATTGGTTGGAGATAGTTATTTCAACGGAACCTTTTATTCCTGATGATCTTGGGTCATTGGATGTAGCCACTACCCGAACAACTCCATCGGTTACGGCAGTCAGCAAGCCACTTTGATTAATGGTTGCCTGCCCGGTTACGCTCTCCACGCTCCAGGTAACACCCTGCACTGGGGCATTAACGGGCGCAACATTGGCCGACATCTGGAGGGTGCCGCCCTTGGTTTCTATGGATGTTGCATTACCTGCACCTGTTACCGTAATGCTTTCAACCGGTACATGTTGCACCAACTGTACATTATCTGCAAACCATGTAGATGCACTGTTATTGAAACCAAAGGCAAGATAT
>JBBISA010000019.1:0-11563 GCA_037441525.1 Bacteroidota bacterium | reverse complement strand
ATTATTCCCTGTATTCAGGGGATCATCAGCAACCTCAACAGTAATATTAGCCTGGCTCCAGCCGGTTTTGAAGGGGAGGAGATCGCCAATTGTCAAATTATTAAAGTTGTGGAACAAAGATTGTCCATAGCCTGCAAAGCCTGCTAATAGCAAGGAAAGGCATAAAGAAATTAATTTTTTTTTCATGTTTCAGTTGTTTTTGTTTAGGTTAGATTTGGAAAGAATTTTTACAATTTTTCTTTTCAACGGGTTTCGAAGATAATTTTTTTTTTGAAATAAAATGTAGTTTATGAAACATTTTGATATGTTATATTTAAAATTCAGGAGACCAACAGGGGGCAATCAAAGTCCGGATAAACAATTCAATAGGCCTATTATAATCAAGCCATCAATTAAATACTTCGCTTTTTAAGGATGAGAAAACCTGTGGAAATATATTATTTTTGATGTTCCAGGACAAGCGTTTTTGAAGGTGCATCACACACATCTGAGGGTCCGAAATACTGTATGGGGCCGGGAAAAACATACATGGTATTGATGGCCCAGTCGTTGCGATGCGCTTCGAAAAATTTAAAGGGTTTTCCATCAAGATCAACCAAAGCTTTCCTGATTACCGGTTTCATTGCTCCATGCCGCCTTTCCATATTCATCATGCCGGTAATGGGGGTACCGCCACATACCCAGTCTTCGGGTAGGGCCGCAAGGTTTCTTACCGATGCCATGTATCCGGTTTTTCCGTTGGCTATCAGCACAGAGCTGGTTACTCCCAATGCATAGCAATAGTTGGTATCGAAGTTTGATGGGGCTGCGCAACGGCCTTCATAACCAAAGAAATGGTGCTGAGTGCCGAATTTACCCTTGAAAACTCCTTCGTTTCTTAATTGTTTCAGGCGTTTTTCAACCATCAGTATCAACAGTTTTTCGGTTTCAATGCGCGAAACGATAACATTGCCATGTGGGTCGCGATCCATGATGAGCTGGTCTGAAATATTTACCGGGAGGCTGTTGTAAAGAGCCTCTGATTCCTTACTGAGTTTCATCGAGATAAACTCTCTTTTTTCCTGGTCGGTATCAAGGGCAATAAACTCCTCGTTGTGGTGAGCCATCAGGTCATTAAGCTCACTTATCAGCATTTTGAATTCTGGAATAAATTCAATGATTCCTTCGGGGATTAGGGCGGTGCCAAAATTGTCGCCCCGGTCGGCCCGTTTAACCACCGCTTCGGCTATTTGATCCACCACTTGTGCCAAGGTCATTTTTTTCTGTTCTACCTCCTCTGAAATGATGGCTATATTGGGTTGGGTAAGAAGGGCACACTCGAGGGTAATGTGTGATGCAGAGCGGCCCATCAGCTTTATAAAGTGCCAGTACTTCTGCGATGAATTCACGTCGCGCTGAATGTTGCCAGTAAGCTCAGCATAAACCTTGCATGCGGTATCGAAACCGAACGAGGCTTCGATCATCTCATTTTTCAGGTCGCCGTCAATAGTTTTGGGAACCCCGATAACCTGAATGCCCGAACCTATTGATGCAAAATATTCGGCCAACACGCAGGCGTTGGTGTTTGAATCATCGCCGCCTATTATTACCAGTGCATTTATGCCCAGTTTCTTACAGTTCTGTAGCACTTTGTCGAATTGTTCCTTTTCTTCAAGTTTTGTGCGACCCGAGTTTATGATATCGAATCCTCCGGTATTGCGGAACTCGTCAATTATGTCGCCGGTAAGTTCCTTGTACCGGTTGTTTATCAACCCTGAAGGGCCTCCTAAAAAACCGTAGAGTTGATTTTCGTTATTCAGATTTTTCAGCCCATCGTAAATGCCTGCTATCACATTATGCCCTCCGGGGGCCTGGCCACCCGATAGTATTACGCCAACTTTAACAGGGTTGAAGTTCCGTTTTTCTGTTGTTTGCTCAAAAACCAATACCGGTAATCCATAGGTATTTGGGAAAAGATGTTTAATCTCTTCTTTGTCGGTTTTAGGTTCAGAAGGGTTTCCTTCAACAACTATAACTGACCCTGTTAAGTTTTGGGGCATTCTGGGTTTATAACCCGAACGTGCTAATTGAAATGGGCTTTTGATCATGGGTTTGTTTTTTATTGATGTAGTTTTAGTGTGGATATGTAATAAAAGAGTTTTTCAAAAAAATAACAAAATTGCAAAATTAGGAGAAAAAAGTACTTTACAGCATCCTATTTAGAATACGGTAACATGAAAACTCAAAATGGTGCGTAGAGATAATTCCCTTAGCGAAGGGGCTGAAAAATCTGATCAATCATTAAATGGATTGTATGCAGGGTTTATATCCTTAATTACCCTTACTACTTCACCTTTCCTTAAGAGTACAATTCTTTCAGTTCTTCCCCGGTAGTTATACATTCTCCACCTGCCGTCCCAGTAATAGCGTATCTCTTTGGGATCATCAAGGATTAGTTTTTACTATCCCTTTTTATCAATTATTCCATCGTGGCAATACCTTTTTTCGAAGGTTTTGTTTTTAAAATAATTGATTTTTGTCTGCGAGGTTCCGTCGGGGTAGAAATACATCCATCGGCCATGCCCTGTCTAAATCTGCCCCTCGATTGTAGGATTAAGTTTTCAGTATCAAAATAATATAACCATTGCCCATGAGGATTGCCAATGGCATCATAAGTATTGGGTTGTTTCTTGTTTTTGCCAGGATAATGAGGCAATTGAAGAACAACCAGTTAAATCAATTATCAGCGAAATGATTACAAAAAGCCTCGCCTTATTTTCCTCTTTGTTTTTATTCGTAAAATTTTTCTCATCAGCTTTACTCAAAATCACTTGGGAAGTATTTTCAGGGTATTATATTCACAATCACCCGCTGATATCTGGTTAATGCCGGGGTACCTGTATCGGTTACCTGTAAAATGATGTGGGTTACGTTGGGCCGCTCAATTTCCACTTCTGCGGGTATTCGCAGGGTCATCCTGGATGTGTTGGCGTTTTCCATAGTAATACCGCGGGTTCCCCGCCAGTGGAAGTAAGTGCCCGCTTCGGGATAATGTATCCATTTAAAGGTTAGGTTATCGCCATCGGGGTCGGAACTGGTTGAAGCATCAATAATAACACTTTCACCTACTTTGATGTTGATCTCTTTGCTTCCATTGATGCGTGCTACGGGCGGATGATTGGCTTCTCTGTAGGGTTTAATGGTCCAGTCCATGCGGGCGGCAAAGTCGTTTTGGTAGGCTTCGCGCCAGCGCCAGATGGTTGCATGGTTGCTGATATATACTTCACCATTGGGCCCGGCAACTTCATCCTGTGCATCGGTCCAGATGGGGCGGGTTTCGGGCTTATGGTCATCGTATCTGAGATAGGACGAAAAGTAGGGAGTATACAATTCGTAACGGCCACCCCAGCCGCCATAGTTGGGTTTTTCGGGTTCGTTCAGGCCATTGTTGATCAATGAAAGGAAACTTGGGGTGTCACCTTCCATGATATAGTCTGCTTTGGGGTATTGTGCACCCAACGGGCCGTGGTTCTCAATAATGTTCTGGCGCAACCAGCCATTTCCCACTATAGTGGTATCGGCCCCTGAAGCAAAGCGGTAGAATTTTTCGCCCGAAATACCCGACCATGTTGCTCGTGTGTAATATCCACCAGGGCTTACAATGTAGAACAAATCGGGGAACTCAGTTCTGATCCACTGGCCTGCATCGTCCTGGTCGGAAATGGTATAGACCCTGAGTCGGGAAACAAACCTTTGTAATTCGGCCTGGGTGCGGGTTTGGCGAACCTTCCACAGGGCCTGGGCCAATGTGTTGGCTCCACCCCAAACCGATACCCATAGGGGCCTGGGATCATTCTTGTCTGCTGCCTGAATAAGCCATTCCGAACCTTCCGAGTCCATGCCGGGACCTACCCCGGTCATCCCATATTTTGGGATTCCTTTTTTTATGATCGATTGAAGGTAAGCTTCGGCAGGGAAACCTGGTTCGTGCAGGTTAAGATTGTTTCGCACCTTCCCGTAAGCTTCCACAATTTCCTTTATACGCCACTCGGCAGTATGGTTGCGAAGATGTTGCGATGTGGTGGCGATCAGACCTTCCACATCATAATGGTTGCTGTACAAAAGAAACCGAACCATAGACTGTGCATCATCGGGCTCGTTTTCTATGTCGGTGAGCACTACTATACGGTGGCGGTTTTCTGCTTGTGAAAACAGGTTCATTGACAACAGTAAAAATACGATGCAGGTAAAAAGAATTTTATAAGTTTTCATAAAGTACTTATTTTAGGCTATTGATTTGCATTACTTGTTAAATCATTCAAAATGACATGATGTGTCCTAATTCTTCTCAGGCTGAGAAGAGATTATCAGGGCCTTCCTGCTAATGTATAATTATCCATGGTATTAAAAAAGTCGGCCGGAATTGAGTAAATGTCGAACCATTCCCAAACAGTTATTTTGTGGGGATTGTCGGGTCTTTCCATCCATTGTCCATCTTTGAAAATGGGGGCGGGGTGCTTAAAGTTTTCAGCCCATTGGGGATTTTTCAGGATGGCTACGGCGGCCATGTCAAACAAAGCCCTGCCTTTGGGATCGCCCCACATGTGGTTCTGGTATTTGTTGTAAAGTTCCACAGCATAATCGCCCCAAGTGTAGAATTCACCGCCATGGCGGCCTGTTACCGGTACTAAAGCACGGGGGCCCACTCCTGGCATGCGCCTTAAAACTTCGGTTTTGGCCACCATTACAGTACTGGTGCCAGAGGGCTTGCCGTAGCGCACGGTCACCATGTCGAAAGGTACGTCCACATCCAGAATGTAGTTCATGGCAGGGATATCCCAGTCCTGGTTGTGCTCGCCCGGCTCGGGGTAGTTGGAACCCAGCCATACAATATGCACCTTTTCGGCAATGCGTGGCTCTTTTTTGAGTGCCAGAGCAATGTTGGTGAGTTTTCCCACAGGGAGTAGTACCAGCTTCCGGTCTCTCTCGCGCATGGCCTGCTCAATGATAAAGTTAACCGCTTCATAACCGTCGAATTCAGGGTTGTCAAGGTCATCTTTAATTTCATTGAAACCTTTTTGTGCTCCGGTGTACAAGGGTATCTGGCCCCATATCCCTGCAAGTTGCATTACACGTTTGGCCTCGTTGTAGTGATCGCTCACGGGCGATATTTTATCATATCCGTCGGGGTCGCTGGTGGCATTTACGGTAACCCCTTCCACGGCAAAATGATCGCCGCTGAAGAGCAGATAGGCCAGGGCGTACTGGTCGTCCACTTCGTTGTTGGCATCGGTGTCGAAGATCACATGGTGTTGGGTGATGGTGTCATTCGCCTGTTCGAGGCAATCGCAGCAGGAGTAAAAAATGATGACGGAGAGGGCAGCGATGGCCAGGGTGGGGTGTAGCTTGAAAGGTTTGTTTTTCATAAGGGCGTTTTTTGGGGTTTAAAATAATTTGGATGTAGTTGAATTTGTTTCTTTTTTTTAGCCCGGCGGCGAGCGCGAAGTCGCCGCCGGACATCGTCAGACCGGGACTTCAGGCTCCCTTTATAATCTGGTAATCTTATAAATAGGTTCTTGGTCCCGGGTCTGTGTTGGAGTAAACAACCAGTGCGGTAACATCAACCCTGATCCCTTCTTCCAGCTCTCTTGCCACAAGTTTAATGTTGTATTCCTTTTCTTCCAGGTCATAGTTCCAGTAAATCTCATGCTTGCGTTGCACCCAGTTTACAGGCATTGAAATGGTTTCTGCCAATACACCATTCAGGTAAACATCAATCAATACTTTGTAAGTCTGATAATCGGGCATATTATCAGGGAGTTGCGCAACATGCCCTGCTACTACTATGGCTGAGCCTTTGAAACTATTTTCGTATTCACGGTTGGAGGCGGTAAGATAATTTGATTTGCCGTCGAAACGCCGGGTAATACGTTCAATGGGATATAATCCAGCGAAGGATTCTTCAAACCTTACCGGCTGTACTTTCTGGTATTTTATTTCCACCCTGTCATCCAGCACGTTGCCGCCGTTTCTTTCGATCATTTCCAGGGCATGTTTGTAGCCCACTTCATACACATCAAGCAACGACAGGTTGGCGTATTGAAATTTCATTCCTTCCACTTTATCCAGGCCCTGCTTCCAGTAATCGGGAATGTTGCTGTAACCCATCATAGTACCCAAAATCCCTGCGGCATTGGCGGGGTTGCAGTCGGAGTCCATCCCTGCGCGGGTACTTATATCGATGGTTTTTCCATAATCGCCTTCACCATATAGTAAACCCAGCACTATATAGGCTGCATTAATACTCGCGTCGATGTTAAATGGCCTGAAAACTCCATCGGGACAGCCTTTTTCTGCACTCCATTTATTCTGTATCTCAAACCAGTTCTTTTTCCAGTCGTTGGGGTACATTTCGTGCCATTTAATAACATCGGCAATGGTTTTGTAGAAGCGGCTCTGCTCAGGTATGGCCTTGAGGGCTTCGCGTACCACAAAGTTTATATCGTTACTCACAAATGCCTGGGTGTACATGGCAGCAACATACACACCGCCATACCAACCGTCGCCGTAGTTCATGATGTGCCCGATTTTATCCGAAATTTCGGATGAGGCATTGATCATGCCGGGCGACATTAGTCCGGCAAAGTCAGCTTCGATCTGAAAGTCGATATCATCTGCATGGGGGTTGTTTTTCCAATGGCCCGAAGCGGGGGGCATAATACCATTAAGGATGTTGTACCGTGCAGCCTGGTTTGCATGCCACAGGGAGTATTCGGCATGTGCGAAGGCCAGTGCATGCAGTTCGGCAGTTGCATCCAGTCCGTGCTCTTCAAAAACCTGCACAAAGGTGAGATCCATGTAAACATCGTCGTACAATCCGGGAGAGTTTTCGTACCACCACAGCATCTGGTGTTCGTCCCAGGCTATGGGCACATGGTCGCCGATCATGGTGCCGTTCCACTGGAACTCGGTGGGGCCGCCATAGGTGCAGCCAATGACCTGCCCGGCCCAGCCGCCCATGATCTTGTCTTTAAGTACTGCTTTGTCAAGGGTGATAAGCTGGCCATCATCGAACGGATTGGCGAAGCGTTCTTTGTTGTTGCATGATATCATGATCATACAGGCATAGATAATGGTTGTTAACGTATTAAAATTCATTGTTTTAGGTTTTACGATTAGTTCAAAAATGATTTTGTGCCAATTTTTATGATTTATTGCCATTGCGCTGAATTAACCTTTCTTCTTCTGATTGCGTTTCTATCGCAGCGCTGTTCTGTATTTTGCCATATTACCCCGGGTTGACACCCGGGGCTATAATCATTACACCCCTTCGGGGTTATTATTGGTCATTTTAGCCCGGATTTAAATCCGGGGCTATTTATATTAAACCTTTTCAGGGTTTGGGTATGGGTGGGACTTTAAGCTCCCGCCCTTACTTTATTGTATGCGTCAATTACATATTCAGGTATATCTGCCATGAGACAAAGCCCTTTACCCGGGTATACGAACAACCTGTCCATTTCTCCTAAAAGTTGATCTGTAATACTGTCACCTTTTTCTGAAAAAACAGCCTCATTTTTACCGAAATTTGTTTCGGGGGGTAGATTGATCAGCTCAGTATTTTCAAGGTACATCTTTACCGTAAGATATACCCTGAGCTGCCTTGCAAGGGTTGCCACCAGTATGGCCGAACGGATCCCTATCCCAAAATTAAACACCGGGAACAATGCTTTCATTTTTTTAATGGTAAAGCGGATGTTTTCGCCCGTATTGGTCGATCTATCTTCTGTGATGATGTCTTCCAATGGTATCTGTGGGAAATGCTTCCGGGTGTAATTGAAAAACTCAATGGCTTCAGCATTTTTAAAATCAGCACTTCCTGCTCCCATACCACCGGTGTAAATGATCTTTTTTCCGTATCCTTTCAGGTACAACTCGCAACATTGCCTGGGGATGTTCATATCGAAATGCCCAAAGCCAATGATCACATCGGCCTTGCGGGGCTGATCGCGAAGGTTGAGGAAATTAAGAAGTGTCTTTAATTTGGATTTCAATGGATAATTTTTTCAATTAATTTCTGATTGTTGTATTGCTCACTTCATCAAAAGGTCAAGCAGTTTCCGGTCGAGCTTGTAGCCATACCATTCTTCGTATTTTACGTCGGTTCGCCCGGAGTTGAGTATGCCAAAATCGCCCCTGAATTCCCACAGGGCGAACCCAATACCGTGTTCTTTCAGAATATCAAGGGTATCAGAGAACCATGCAAGGAAAACATCATGGGGGGTAAGGTTGTAGCACCCCAGTTCACCGCAATGTACCCCGATACCCTGTTTCACTATTTCGGTCCATGGAGCGTAGTGCTCCACCAGGGTCTGGCGATTGTAGTACCTGCCATCTGAATAGCCCGGCCATGTTGGTTCAGGTACTGAGTTAACATCAGCATACACCCAGTTGGCACGGTAATGTGAAATATGGGCAGGGAAATAACCCCTGTTGCTTTTGGCAACACCCAGATCGAGCAGTTCGGGAACTACCGTGGTGCCCACATTGTTGCCACCGGCAATCACCAGGTGTTTAGGGTTATGTCGCCAGATGACCTCAGTTGCTCCCTGCACAACATTCCGGTAAACATTGCCCGGAATGGCTCTGACAGGAGAATGCTGATCGTTGGGGTCGTCGCGCATAGCAGGTTCGTTGATTAGGTCGAAACTTATTTTGTCGGATGATACGTTTTTATAACGGCGTGCCCACATCTCCCAATGAAAGTTGAAAGCTTCCTGCGCTTCGGTATCAAGCCAAAGGTTGTAAGGCTCCCAGAATCCGGCATTTATGCAATAACCCGGAGCCCTATGCAGGTTCAGGCTTACATGCATGTTGTATTTGTGGGCCATGGCTACCAGCCTGTCAATTCTTTCCACCGTCTCCTCATTGATATTGTACACCCCATTGGGCCTGATGTTCCTGTTGCGGTCAAAATCAACATAATAGGGGTATGCAATGGGAATTCTGACAAAGTCAAAACCCCAGTCCCTCATCCAGCGGAAATAATCTTCCTTTGTTGGTTGTCTCTGCCTTAAAGGGTTTGGGCCAAAGAAATCCAGAAGATTGAATCCTTTCCAACGTGGAAGACGGTTTACCTTAGCCATTTTGAATGCTCCGAGTATTGAATTGCCTGTAAGACTTGCCCCTGCAGCTGCCAGGCCCATTTTTTTGATAAAATTTCTGCGGGTATCATTTGAGTTAGTCATTATTTCGAATTAATTAAATATGATGTTGTATTAATATTATTGTGAGTTACAGAGTAGCACAGTGTTTTTTAGTATTCGAATTAAATTTTTGTCTTTCCTGGTTTTTCGGCAATGTCAGCGATGTTCAGCAAGGGTTCAATCACTTGATTACCATTTATCTTTAGGGATTTCATGGGTAATGACCAGGGGTTGCCCTTGGTCATTCCAATAATTTTTGAGACATTATCAAGGCTGATCATTACGTTTTCATACAATGATCCGGTTAATGCAAATTCGGGTACACCTGGTTTTATCGGTCGGCGGTATGAAATCGTTGGGGAGTGCGGACTACATTCCTATCAAGGTACACCAAACTTTGATGCGTGGTAGGAACTTCGCATAACCACCTAAACCCCAATGTTTTATACCGCTTGTTAGGCACTGGCGGTTTTTGTCTTTTTATCTCATTATCAATTAATTTTGCTGCAATGTCTTGTCTGCCGTGCGTTCGGACAGACACACTCTTTGACAAGTTTTGGTCGTGCGGTTGGCTTTTTGAGCGACTTGGCAATGTGTGTGGCTGTGAAGCGTGGGCTGTATGATTCATTATTCCAGTCATTATGCAACTTTCTGTTTGTACAAATGTTCCTGAAATTCAATAAACAGTCGGCTGATATTTGACACGTCTCCTAAAATCTCTTTTGCATCTTCCAATGAATGATATTTGTTTGTCAGCAAGATTGGAAGTTTCTCTTGGTCGAGTTCGTCAACACCAGTTTCAATGTACTTGCTCAATACGAATGAAATAAATTCTTTCTGTTTATCATTCAGTAAGGCAAATATTGTCGCTTCGGCTGCTTTGGCTCTGGCTTCTCTTGTCATGGCAATATAGTCGCCATTGAAAACATATTCCAACACATCATACAAATCGCTTTTCTCCATATCTACCAACTTTTGCAAAGTCAGCAAATCAGATTTTGGGAAACCAGCATCGTCTAATTTTTCTAATAAAGTCCTTCTGGTTATTGGATTGCTCCATAGTTTCCGCAATTCTTCTTCGTCTTTAAAAAGTTTGGGTAATTCACCAAACAGATTATTTAAAAATTCTTCTGCTGAAATTGGTTTGCCATCAGCACTCCAAAAAGAAGTTGAAACCATATGTTTGATTTCTCTTTCTTTTCCGTTACGCAATTTAATTTTTACTTTCTTATTGCATACGCAAGGACTTTGACCACATTTGTAACAGGGTGGTGGCGGTTCACTAACACAAATACAAGGTCTTTGACCACAAATCGGACAAGGTTTTGGTGGTTGTTTCTCGCAAATGCAAGGATTTTGACCGCACTTTTTACATGGTTCTTCTTCTATTGGTTCACCGTCCCATTCGGGGTCTGAAAAGTGTTTGTAGGCATCTACAAAGTCGTAAATGGCAAAAAATTCTTTGCCGTCAAACAAACGTGTGCCACGACCAACAATTTGTTTAAACTCAATCATTGAATTGACTGGACGAAGCAAAACTATATTGCGAATATTTCGTGCATCTACACCCGTTGAAAGTTTTTGCGAAGTAGTCAGAATAGTTGGTATTGTTTTTTCGTTGTCCTGAAATTCTCTCAAAAGCCTTTCGCCTTCTTCACCATCGTTGGCAGTTACACGAACACAATAAAACGGGTCTTTGCTTTTAGAATATTGGTTTACCAAATCCCTTATCAATGCGGCATGTCCTTGATTAGCACAGAAAATAATTGCCTTTTCGCTTTGATTGGCTTCGTCTAAAAAGATGTTTACCCGTTTGGCTTCACGTTCAATAATTTCAATGGTACGGTTAAAGTCTTTTTCTTCATATAGTTTGCCTTCTTCAATTTCGCCTTCCACAATGGTATCATCCGAAGTGTAGCGGTAATCATCTAAGGTTGTTTTAATGCGTTTTACCTTGAATGGAGTTAAGAAGCCATCATTAATTCCTTCTTTTAGAGAATAGACGTAAACAGGTTCGCCAAAATACCGGTAAGTGTCCACATTGTCTTTTCGTTTGGGTGTGGCTGTTAAACCCAACTGCACTGCCGGACTGAAATATTCCAATATGCCACGCCAGTTGCTTTCGTCATTGGCTCCGCCACGGTGGCACTCGTCAATAATTATAAAATCAAAATAATCGGCAGGATATTTACCAAAATACGGTGCAGGTTTACCTTCTGCATCCGTTCCGCTCATAAAAGTTTGGAAAATTGTAAAGAAAATACTACCATTTGTTGGTACTCTGCCACGATTACGAATTTCATTTGGTTTAATGCGAACCAAAGCATCATCGGGAAAAGCTGAAAATGAATTGTAGGCTTGGTCTGCCAAAATATTGC
>JBBISA010000018.1:0-62308 GCA_037441525.1 Bacteroidota bacterium | reverse complement strand
AGACTTAAAAAATAAAATCAAGCAATTTTAATTTTTACCGGACAATAGTGATTTTCTTTTAAAAAATGACACCTTTAAGAAAGACAGGTTAGCAGCATTAACCAAACATTCTGCTTAGTAGCGAAAAACAACGTTGAAAGGGGTTGTAGAGCGCGGCGAAGCAAAATTATCGATCATGGAATTGTTTTGTAAAAAAAAGGTACAAGCTATCCCAACTATTTATAACATACTTTTATGAGATAAAATAACACACTGAAAACACAAGATTATTGGCTGATTTTCAATGTAAAAAACTATGATTAAGTATTACAATTTCATAAAAAATCCCTTTTGGTACAAATTTTCGTATCGCTAGTCGCAAAATTGTATACTTTTATGTATTAGTTGCTGTTGTTCGAAATATTTTCTCCAACCTGCAACTTAAAAAAGCAATGATGTATAAAATATCCTTAATTGCATGTCTGCTGGCGATAAGATTCAGAAACTGAGAGTTGAAGCGGAAAAAATTGTCAAAGATTTAGGCGGAAATTCGCTGGTGCAAGATGACGTTGGCGAAAGCATTAAAAAGGTATTGCACGAGCTTCAGGTTCATCAACTTGAACTCGAAATGCAAAACGAAGAACTCCGCAGGGTGCAAAGCCTACTTGAGATTGAGAAATCGCGTTACAACGATCTGTTTGAGTATGCTCCGGTGGGATATATACTCACCAACGAGGCAGGGGTAATCCATGAAGTAAACCAAACTTTCTGCTCAATCATTGAAATGCCCAGAAAGGAAATTGCCGGCAAACCTCTCCATCGTTTTCTCGACCCCGAATCACAGGACACCTATTATCTGCATCTTCAGAAACTCCAGGCAGAACAAAAGCCCTGTAATTGTGTGCTTCATCTTACCAATAAAAAAACTTTATGGGTAAAAATGGAAAGTAAGATATTTAAAACAGAAGGGGCTGACCATATACTTATTCAATCATCCCTCAGCGACATTTCAAGCAACAAACTCAACGAGGAGAATTTACTGCGGCTTTCAACAGCCTTCGAGCAAAGTGCCAACTCCATTATGATTACCGATACTTTAGGGAATATACAATATGGTAATCCAAAATTCTTTGAAACCACGGGTTATACCCCTGAAGAAATTATCGGCGAGAACCCCAGAATTATTAAGCATGAAAACTCAGATATTGATTATAAATCAATGTGGGAAACCATATCATCTGGAAATATCTGGAAAGGGGAATTCCTGAACAAGAATAAGCAGGGAAATCTGTTTTGGGAAATAGCTACCATTACACCTGTAAAAAATTTCGAAGGAAAAATAATAAATTACCTGGCCATCAAAGAAGATATTACCCAAAGAAAGATAGCTGAAAAGAATCTTCAACGGGCAAAGGACTTTTACCTGCGATTGCTGGAAGATTTCCCGGTAATGGTATGGCAATCTGACCGCAACGGAAACTTTAACTTTTTTAATAAAACCTTTCAGGCTTTTACAGGAATTGCCATTAAACCTGAGCAAACGCAAAGGTTTTACGACCTGATATTACCCCGCGATCGTGAAATTTTTGCCGATGCCTTTGCAAAAAGCCTTAAAAATCAAACCCCATTTGTGGTTGAGTACCGGTTGAAAGACCGCTATGACTCCTATCGATGGGTGCTGAACCATGGCCGACCTTTTACCGATATGGATGGTAATTATGGTGGCTTTATTGCAACATGTACCGATATTCATGACCGAAAGTTGGTTGAAGAAAGGCTCATCGAAAGCGAAGACCGCTACCGGCGTATGTTTGAAGACTCGTCGCTTGGAATTTTCAAACTCGACCGAAGTTTTCAGTTCATTAGTGCCAACATGGCATTTGCCCAAATGTTTGGCTACAACAATACAGTCGATTTTCTTATTGATATCAATAATAGTCCTGATTTTTTCTTTCCGGCCTTTAATTCGGAACGACATTTTATTAAAAACCTGGTAAAGAGTTCAGAAAACCGTTTTATCGTTGAAAAGGAACTCTTCAAGAGGGATAAAAGTAAAATTTACACGGTGATTCACCTGCGCAAAGTGCACGAACGAACACGCGATAAACAATTCTATATGGAAGGCTTTATCGAAGATGTTACAACCAGAAAGCTATCAGAAATAAAGCTTCAGGTTTCAGAACAAAAATTCAAGTCGCTTTTCGAAAAATCATACGATGCCATTATAATTCTTGATGGCGATTTTATTGTTGAATGTAACAAAAAAGCATCTGAAATCTTCAACAGAACATCAAACAGCCTTATTAAGAAAAAATTCTCATCACTTTCGCCCGAAATCAACCCTTTGGGCGAATCTAACGAAGAAATACTTCACCACAGAATTTTGCAGGCATTAAAGGGTGAACCTCAAAACTTTGAATGGATTCACCTGCGAGGCTCTAAAACTTTTGATGCTGAGATTAGCCTTATCCGCATCATGATGAATAATAAATACATGGTGCAGGCAATAGTACGCGACATAAGCGAGAAAAAACTGGCCGAAAAACAATTGAAACAGGCCCGCGATGATGCCGAAAAAGCCCGGATGGCCCAATCTGAATTCCTATCATTAATGAGCCACGAAATTCGCACGCCCTTAAATGCAGTTGTTTCGCTTACCGATTTAATGCTGCACGAAGACCAGGCTCCTGAACAAAAAGAAAACTTAAACAGCGTAAAAATATCAGCAGCTCATTTATTAAGGCTTATTGATGATATTCTTGATTACAACAAAATTGAATCAGGCAATATTCAATTCGACTTAGAGAGCTTCAACATCAGAGACCTGGTAAGGCAATTGCAACAAGCTATGGAGATCAAAGCCCGCGAAAAAGGAATTAAGTTGCTGACACTGGTTGCCGACAACGTACCTGCCATTTTAATTGGCGACACTCTCAGGCTTAAGCAGGTATTGTTTAATCTGGTTTCTAATGCCATAAAATTTACATCGCATGGTCAGGTAAGCCTCAGAGTAGAAAAAAGAAACCAGAAAACCAATGATGTTTATTTTGAAATTGAAGATACAGGAATAGGCATTTCTGAAGCCCGTCTTGATGCAATTTTCGACAAATTTACCCAGGAAGAGAGCAGTACCTCGCGAAAATATGGCGGAAGCGGTCTGGGGCTCACCATTTGCAAAAAGCTGGTAGAACTGCAAAATGGAAAAATATACGCTACCAGCCAAAAATACAAAGGTTCTGTTTTTACCTTTTATCTGCCTTTTGAAGAAGGCATTAAACTATCTGGAACTTTTACTGAGCGCAAAACCGGCAAATTGTCCTATACCCTTGATGGATTGCGGATACTTCTGGTAGAAGATGATAAGATGAACCAGTTTGTGGCAACCAAGGTGCTGGAAAAAAAATGGAAGTCAGACCTTCATATTGTCTCCTCGGGAGATGACGCACTAAAATCGCTGTCAGAAAAATATTTTGACCTCGTTTTGATGGATATCCTGCTCCCCGGTATGGATGGTTATGAATTAACCAGGTTGATCAGAAGCAATTTTAACAACAAAATTATTAATCCATCAATTCCTATTATTGCCCTTACCGCCGATGCCTTTGTTGAAACCAGGCAAAAATCTATTGAGGCCGGAATGAACGACTTCGTTTCCAAACCCTTCGACTATGACAATCTTTTCGAAAAGTTGTTTTCATATCTTTCAGGAAAGAAGGGGCAGATTGCCTGATCCTGAATTGTATTTGGGGTTTCGTTTATTAAATTGCCATCCGGATAAAATGTTAATGTGTAACTTTGCACCCTGCTTTTAACAGGCAACATTAACATTAAACCTGAAAACAATGGAATATCAGACCCCTAAAAAAAAATTCAAACGCTATACAGTCACCTCCGCACTCCCTTATGCCAATGGTCCGGTTCATATCGGGCACCTTGCAGGAGTTTATGTTCCTGCCGATATATATACCCGCTATCTGAGGGCCAAAGGAAAAGATGTGGTTTTTATCGGAGGCAGCGATGAACACGGGGTTCCTATCACAATAAAAGCCCGCAAGGAAAATACTACTCCCCAGCAAGTGGTTGACAAATATCACAATATGATCAAAGATTCCTTTGAAAAATTCGGAATCTCTTTCGATATCTATAGTCGCACTTCAGCCCCAGTGCATCACCAAACAGCATCCGCTTTTTTCCGTAAGCTTCATGATGATGGAAAACTTACAGAAAAAGAATCAGAACAATTCTTTGATGAAGCCAACAACCAGTTTCTGGCCGACCGCTACATAACAGGTACCTGCCCACACTGCAGCAATGACAAAGCTTATGGCGATCAATGTGAAAACTGTGGCACTTCGCTTAGTCCCACCGATCTTATTAATCCACGTTCGGTGCTTAGCGGCAACCCTCCGGTAATGAAAAAAACCAAACACTGGTACCTCCCTTTGAACGATTATGAGCCCATGCTGCGAAAATGGATTCTTGAAGGCCATAAGCATGACTGGAAAGCCAATGTTTACGGGCAGTGCAAATCATGGTTAGACCAGGGCCTTCAACCCCGGGCTGTTACGCGCGACCTCGACTGGGGAGTAAAGGTTCCGGTTGATAATGCTCAAGGGAAAGTGCTTTATGTTTGGTTCGATGCCCCCATTGGCTATATTTCAGCAACACGCGAGTGGGCCGAAAAAACAGGAACATCATGGGAACAATGGTGGAAAAGCCAGGATTCAAAACTGGTTCACTTTATCGGAAAAGATAACATTGTATTTCATTGCATCATTTTTCCTGTAATGTTGCATGCAGAAGGAAGTTATATTTTGGCTGATAATGTGCCGGCCAATGAATTTCTTAACCTTGAAGGCGATAAAATTTCCACCAGCCGCAACTGGGCAGTTTGGCTACACGAATACCTTGAAGAATTCCCCGGCATGCAGGATGTTTTGCGCTATACATTGTGTGCCGCAGCCCCCGAAACCAAAGACAACGATTTTACCTGGAAAGATTTCCAGGCCCGCAACAACAATGAGTTGCTGGCTATTTTTGGAAATTTTGTAAACCGTACGCTGGTTCTTACCCATAAATATTTCGAGGGCAAAGTTCCCGCCAGGGGTGAACTTACCCAGGCCGATAAAGAAGCCATCGACCAGTTGAAAAGTTACCCGGGTATAATTGGGAAGAGCTTGGAAAATTACCGGTTTCGCGAAGCTTTGGGCGAACTGATGAACCTTGCCCGACTTGGCAACAAGTACCTCACCGATAACGAACCCTGGAAAATATTCAAAACCAACCCTGAAAGAGTTGCTACCATCCTGAACATCAGCCTGCAGATATGTGCCGCCCTTGGAGCATTGGGTAAACCATTTCTGCCATTCACAGCAGATACGCTAATGAATATCCTTAATATGTCCCTTCCGGCATGGGATAATTCAGCAAGCGACCAGGCATTGCCTCACGGTAAAGCAATCAACCAGCCAGAATTCCTGTTTTCAAAAATTGAAGACGAACAAATTCAGGCTCAAACCGATAAACTTCTCCAAACAAAACAAGCAAACCAAAGTGCCGAAAATATTTCTGTAAAGCAATTTAAGGATGATATTTCATACGAAGAATTCACCAGGCTCGATATCCGGATTGCCACTATTGTAGAAGCCGAAAAGGTAGCCAAAACCAAGAAACTGCTCAAACTAACCCTCGATACCGGAGCGGATTTGCGCACTGTGGTATCGGGTATTGCCGACCATTACGAACCCGAAAACATTATTGGCCAGCGGGTAACCTACCTGGCTAATCTTCAACCCCGAAACATTAAAGGGATCGATTCGCAGGGTATGATTCTTATGGCTGAATCGGCTGAAGGAAAGCTTGCTTTTCTGCAACCCGACAAAGTTATTAACAATGGCGGCATAATTTCGTGATCGAAAAATTTCGTTTGTCCGTCATAAAATATAGGCTTATTGTATAATGCTTGTTTTTAGGTGTAAAGTACGGTATACCCTTTAAAAAAAAACTATAATTTTGCACACGTTCTTTCTGGCCTCGTAGTTCAATGGATAGAATGGAAGTTTCCTAAACTTTAGATACAGGTTCGATTCCTGTCGAGGCTACAAATTTTTTTTTACCACTCGCACAAAGTTCCCGCCTCCCCAAAATCTATTCAGGCAATTACTATATGTGCGGAATTATAGTAATCATTTTTATTAATTTTAGCAAAGTCATGAATAGGAAAGACGAAAGACCTAGTAAGATTTCTTACGAACGGTATCTGAACGAGCTTGGTATTCCTGAGGAGATGAAGAAATCCAATGACGGCCATATTCCGGATTATGTGAAATATGGCACCTGGCTCAGGGTGAATAATACCGAAAGATTTGAATCAGATTACCAGCACTGGAAAACAAAAGTTAGGGCTGAAATGAACATGGATTAAGTTGCCGACGACTTTTTCCCGTAAGGAAAACAAAACAAATAAGGCCGCCATGTTTTGGCGGCCTTATTTGTTTATATACACCAGCAAGGTTTGACAGAAATCTACAAACCACTGAAATCAACATCCCTAAACACAAGTGTTGGGGTGCGCATTGAAGAATAAGGATAGGGATCGCTACCGGTTTCAATCAGCTGGTTCCACAACCGAAGGAAATTGCCTGAAATATTCATTTCGTTCACAGCCCTGGTTATTTTGCCTTTTTCGATCAATTGGCCTGAGATACCAAAGGAAAAATCGCCAGTAGTAGTGTTTGCATTACCTCCGTTAAATGAAGTAACCAGAATAGCTTTGTTCTGCGTTGCAATAATCTCACTCTGTGAGCGGCTGCCTTGTTCCATTAAAATATTTGATGGTGAGCCTCCATTAGGGGTTAGCCCTAATTTGCGACCATAATAATTATCTATGTAGTACTGCTGTAAAACACCCTTGTCTATCATGGTTCTGCGGCTTGCAGCAATCCCCTCGCTGTCAAACAGGCGCGAAGCCATCCCTTCTTCAATAAAAGGATCGTCAACTATAGTAAGAAATGGTGATGCGATGGATTTACCGATCATATCGAGCAGGAAAGAACTGCGTTGTTGAATATTCCGGGCACTCATGGGTTGAAACAACCTGAAGACCAAATTCCCTGCAATACGGTTATCAACCAGCATGTTGTACTTTCCTGACGCTATTTTGGTCTGACCTACCTGTCTCAGGGTATCAAAAAGGGCCAGTTCGGCAATTTCAAAGGGATTTGGCAGTTTATCGAGAAACCGGGCACCTACATAATAGTAACCAGCAGGCCTGGCCCCGGCATCAAGTATTGTAATGGAAGCACCGGCACTGTAGCTGGTTCCGGCAGTTTCGCCACTAAACCCGTTCGAATGTACTCTTACTCCCTCTGATGTGTTGTCGTTGAAGCTGGTGCTTACCGACAAAACATCAGGCTTAACTTCCTTGATAAGCTTTTCTGTTTCCATGGCTGTATTCAGTCTGAATTCAGGAGTTACGTTTCCGTATGCCGGATCGACAAGCTTAAGATTTTTCGAAAGGTCAGTCGGGTATAACGACGGGTCGGGTAAAACGCGGTCGGCATCGGGCGACAGATAGTCGGTGGCGGCAACAGCTTCGCTAATAAAACGCTCGAGTTGCGACTTTTGCAGGAAATTGGTTGAATGGCTCGAAAACTTGTTGTTTCGGTAAATTTGCAGCGACAGGTTATTGGAAGTTGATTCGCGGATGGTTTCAATTTTCTGCTCCCTTACTTCAACCTGTACCGAGCGTGAGCGGCTAATGGAAACCGCTGATTCTAAAGCCCCTTTTTTGCGGGCATATTCACTGGCCCAACGAGCCAGCTCTAATCTTTCTTTATTATTCATTTCGTTGATTCGTTAAGGTTAAACAATCAGGCATTTAGCCCGCCTACGGTTATGGATGAAACTTTAACGGTAGGCTGACCCATTGATGCAGGAACACCCTGGCCACTTTTGCCACAGGTCCAGCCCGCTTCCGACATTTCCACATCGTCGGCAACCATTACTATATCGCCCAGCACCCTGGGCCCGTTGCCAATAATGTTGATGTCTTTTATAGGCCTGGTGAGCCTACCATCTTCAATAAGATAGCCTTGTTTAACGTAGAATGTGAAATCGCCGGCACCAATCTTCACCTGTCCGTTGGTAAAGGTTTCGGCAAAGATGCCGTATTTAACAGATTCGATGATTTCTTCCTTTTTATGGGGGCCATTTTCCATGTAAGTGTTGCGCATTCGTGGCAAGGGCATGTGGCGGAACGATTCGCGGCGTCCGTTTCCGGTGGGGTCAACACCATAATGTTTGGCCGATATGCGGTCGTGAAGGTACGATGTCATAATTCCATCCTGCACCATATAGGTTTTCTGGGTGGCATTCCCTTCATCATCCATATTAATGGAACCACGCATACCTGGCACGGTGCCATCATCAACAATACTTACAAACGATTCTGCAACCTTTTTCCCGATCTTGTCGCTGAAAATAGATTCGCCCCGACGATTGAAGTCTGCCTCCATACCATGGCCAATAGCTTCATGTAAAAGGATTCCGGAGCTACCGGCGGCCAGTACTACCGGCATTTCGCCAGCTCGAGGACTCACTGCATCGAACAGAATCAGGGTGCGGTCAACGGCTTCGCGAGCAACGCGATCAAGGGTGCTTTCAGTATAAAAACTCATATCGTTGCGGCCGGCAATGTTAAAGCTGTTCTCTTCTTTGCGGCCATTGTGTTCGGCAACACATGATGCGGCTATGCGGCTGCCGGGTTGATAATCGCAGGCCAGAACTCCATCGGAGTTGGCAAACAACACATACGATGTTTCATCGCCAAAAGAAACGTTGGTTTTAATAATGCGTGCATCGCGACTGAAGGTTTTTTCATTAATGGCTTGCAGAAGCGGAATTTTATTGGTAATGCTTACATCCTCCCATGGTTGACTTATTTTGTAGTAATTAGGGAAGTGGCGTTGTGTAAGTTTTGTGGTGGCTTTTCCAACGCTGCTGTTGGCAATATTTGCCGCTGTGCGGGCTGCGGAGCGCATCGATTTGGCCGAAATTTCCTCGGTATAGGAAAAGCCTGTCTGGTCGCCCTTTAAAACCCTTATCCCCACACCAAAGCTTACATTGGAAAAGGCACGGTTAACACTGTTGTCTTCCAGGGCAACAGTATTGCTAATGGTGTGCTGAAAAAAAAGGTCGCAATAATCGCCCCCTTTCGATAACCCTTCGGCCAGCACATCAAGGATCATTTTCTGGGTTACTCCGAAATGGTCGAGATAATCATTTAGCTCGTAAGAGAGTGGAGATGGCTGTCCTCCGGAAAAACATCCCTGGAGCATCGATGGCAGAACCACCACTCCCGCTGCTGCGATTCCGCTCTTCTTGAGGAATTCGCGCCGGTTACATTCAATTTTCATACTGAATTAAGTTTTTTATAAATACATTGAGGCAAATCCGGTATGAAAAACCAGGTAGCCTGATTAATTAATGTTGTAAGTTTACTGGAGATAACTGATAATTGAAGATTTCAGTTTTTAAGGATCAAATTTTTTTATTGGTCAATACAAAGAAAATCAAAAAACTGAAATTATTGCACAATTAATTTTCCCGAACCAAGGCTTTTGTCATCTTTCATTAACCGGTAAATGTAAATACCGGCTTTTAACCGAGAAACATCGATAGTGGTTTCATTATCATTTAACAAGTGCATCAATACCATTCTCCATGTAAGATCGAAAACGTTGAAGTACACTTGATTTTGATCATACGGCAATCTCACCTTTACAAAATGGTGGGCAGGATTGGGATAGCGAGCAACTTCTGCGGAAAATTCTTTGGTTGATGATGCGGTTAGATCAAGGGGGGTTCCCCATTTCGTGTCTCCCTTTTTAAAGAATTCGAGCGTTCGGTAATCTGAATTAAAGGCCCAATTACGACTATAATAGGGGCCTCCCAACCCTTGGTAATAATATTTGTTTAATGATGGGCCATCGTAAATAGGATAATTCCAGCAATCAGATTCAAAGACATGTTCATACCTTAAATTACTTAAAACTTTAACAGCTAACCCGTCATAAATATAATATGCGAACATTTGAAAATTAAAGCCCATCGACCATTCATCAATTTCTGGTTCACCGGCAAGTTCATCAAACCAAAGCGAAGGATTTATTACTGTTGTAATTGTATCGTGAACATATTCATATGACAATGGAGCGAATCCTGCTCTATGGGCTGTCGGAATTTTCCTTTCTACTTCATAAACAATTGAATCGGGATAATCGATTCTGGAGATAAACGAAGAGATACTTCTCTTGTTTTCATAGGAAAAATTTGATGAGAAAGCATCGCTAGTGTAAACCTTTTCAACATGAATTTCATCGCCCGGTTTAAAATCAAAAACGTCCATCCAGGTAAGGTTTTACACGCCTCTGTTGGGATTGGTGCAGCCAATCAGGTCAAAAATATCGCTTTGAAAAGGAAAATTGTTGAAATTGAACGATGTAACAAACCCAAAACTTTTGCTCAGTTGTAATTCTATTCCATTAAGCGCATGGTCAATTTCCACCAAATTTTGATCAATTGCCAGAAATTTAATGTGTTTGATAGAATCGATGGTTCCAAGCACCATGCCTTCTATTTTTTTAGTAACCATCGCTTTAATAATCTTTTCATTATCCTGCCATGCAACCCAGTTTTCATTTACTTCGGCCAGGGTTTTTATGCTAATGGTTTCGGTTAAATGGTTCACCAGCAGGTCAATACCATTTCCCTGAATAATGATTTGTGCCCCAGGTACAGCAAGGTCTTTTTTGAAATCACAACCATATTCGTATTCATTTCTCCTGATAAATTTTCTGAACCCCGCCAGTAACCTTCCATCCTCCTCAATAATGGAATTGGCGATTGCAAAGGTGTGGTAGCCATATTGATCAGCGTATGTTGCTACTCTGCCTGGGTAAAACGCCTGCCAGGGATTGGGTTGATCCTGCTTTAAAGTACCTGACCCGTTATTTTTAGTGATGTTACTATCAGCATAGTAAGCTGTTATTGAAGATATAATTGCAAGCATTACACAGAAAAAAATTGTAAAAGGTAGCGATTTCTTAAACATGTAAACACTATACAATTCTACCGGTTTGTTGCTGTTTTTTCCATGATCCCCTCCGATTTTAGATTACACAAATTTACTTTCGAAATATACGACATGTTTTATTATAAAACTGATTCGATGGTCTGTTTCTTTAAAGAATTTTTACTTTTGCTGTCTTCAAATCCAATTTGCCTTGGTGCAGGCTATTTGTAAATCACTGAATTGCAGTTTATGTTAAAAACAATCCTCATGGTTGGTCTGGGTGGCTTTTTGGGAACCATAGGGCGGTATCTTGTACTCCGATACTTTCAGCTCAATTTCGAAACTGCATTCCCATGGGGTACCCTGGTGGTGAATATTGGCGGGAGTTTTTTAATAGGGATTTTTTACGGACTCTCAGAAAGGAGCCATATTATGCCTGCCGAATGGAGGCTTTTTCTAACAGTGGGACTTTGTGGAGGATTCACTACTTTTTCAACCGTTTCTAATGATGCCTTCATTTTGCTGCAGGGTAAAGAAATTCTCAGGATGGCTTCTTATATTGGTTTCAGTTTTTTTCTTGGTATCCTGGCTGTTTTTATGGGTCGCACGTTAATTAAAATCATTTAGAGATGGAAAATAATTCAGAAGCAACAGTATTACGCATCTTTGTAAGTTCAACTGATACGGTTGATAGCAAGCTGCTATACGAAACCATTGTATTTAGGGCGCGCGAATGGGGACTGGGCGGAGCAACGGTTCTGAAAGGGATACTGGGATATGGGGCCAGCTCTGTGATTCACTCCTATAAGTTCTGGGAAGTGGCAGAAAAACTTCCGGTGGTGGTTGAAATAATTGATGAAAAAATTAAAATCATGGCATTTTATGAAAGCATAAGGCCCATGCTCGAAAACATGCGATACGGATGCCTGGTAACCCATGAAAATGTAAAGGTACTTTTGAATAAACCCGGGAGATAAAAGTACCTGGTTCTGCCAGAACTTTGCTTTTGGGCAATGGATGTTTTCGGCAAAGAATATATTTACTTTCAGGCAAATGCGGCTCAACTTTTAATCCTGGAAAATACTCCCCAAAAATTATACTGGATAATGAAAATAATTTTTACCGGCAAGTCAGACTTTACCTATAACAGGACCTTTGTTTTGCTTGAAGGGCTCAGGCAATTGGAGAATGTTGAAGTTGTGGTTTATCCCATAACAAAAAGAGGGGGATTTGACAAAAGAGAGTTCGGGAGGCTTCAGGAAGATGCAGAATTTATCTATATTCCTCCTTTCAGGCATCGCGATGTGGGTTTTATAAAAAAGCAGGCCTCAATACCGGTAGTTTTCGACCCCCTCATCTCAAAATACCTTACCAAGGATGACTTTGGACAGATATGGAAGAAGCCTTTCAAATATCTGCTCGATAAGATACCTTTTTCGCGTTGCGATATTTTAATCGCCGACACCCAACATCACAAAGAATATTTCAGCCAAACCTTTGGTATTCCTGAAGAAAAAATATTTGTATTGCCCATTGGTGCCGACACCAGCCTTTTTTATCCTGCCCCGCAGCCCCAAAACGAAAAATTTGTAGTGGGTTTTTATGGCAATTTTGTGCCTTTGCAGGGAACTGATAAAATAATTGAAACAGCCCACATTCTTCGCCACCACAAGGATATTGTTTTTGATATTGTGGGGAGTGGCTATCGCCTTAAATCGACCCTGAAACTTGCCAGTAAACTAAAGCTTAACAATGTGAAATTCATAGGCAATGTGCCTTACTCCCAACTCAACGGGCACATTAACCAATTTGATATTTGCCTGGGGATTTTTGGTGATTCATTAAAGGCCGATTTAGTTATTCCCAACAAAATATATCATTATGCTGCAGCCGGTAAATGTATAATCACCAAGGATACTGAAGGGATACGAGAAATTTTTACTCATGATCATAATATCGTTCTTACCCAGAATTCACCTCAAAAAATTGCCGAAACCATTCTTCGTTGCAAGGCAAACACAACTTTTGCCAGGCAAATCGGTGAAAATGCTTTAAAAACCATATCAACGGGTTATAACGCACGCGCAGTTGCGCAAATATTTGTGGATATTTTGAAAACAAATGGAAGGATTTGAATCGAATGAACCGATTATTATGGGAATCAATACCTTTACCTGCAAATTGAACACAGATACAGGCATAGACTTGTTTGTGCTGCAATACATGCAGATATGCTGAAGAATTAAAATACCATTCGGAATGAGTTTATCAAACATAACCCAGCTAATCGATGATTTAAAAAATCTGGGGATAAACCAGGGCGATGTGGTAATGGTACATTCATCACTGCGGTCGGTGGGGCTATTTGAAAACAGTGCAAAGATTGTAACGGAGGCATTATTGAATGTGATTGGGACAGAGGGGACTCTATTGATGCCTGCATTGACTTATCGGAATGTAACAGAATTACACCCTGTTTTCGACCATAAAAATACCCCCAGTTGCGTAGGGGCCCTGACAGAATATTTTCGTTGTCAGCCAAAGGTTGTCAGGAGCCTTCACCCCACCCATTCGGTTTGCGCGGCAGGCCGGCTGGCAGTTGAGCTTACCCAAAACCACCAATTAGATGAAACACCCTGTGGCCCCAACTCACCATTCAGGAAACTAAATGATTATAACGGAAAAATACTTTTCCTTGGCTGCGGAGCAAAACCCAATACCCTGATTCATGCAGTTGAGGAACTTTTGGTACCACCCTATCTTTTCGGGCCGGAGAGAGTCTACACAATGATACCATCCGAAGGGTCTCCCTACACCAGAAAATATATCACCCACGGATTCAGCGGTTTCAGGCAACACTACGACCGAATTATCGACTATCTCGACCCTACCCATTATTCTGTCGGTACAATGGGTAAGGCACAATGTATTCTGGTAAATGCAAGCTCAGTATGGGAAACTGCATATCAGATGCTTAAGTCGAACCCTTTTGCATTGGTGGAGATGGAAAGCGCATAGTAGAAAAGCTGAATTTGTTTGTTTTATAATCAAAACACATTGCATGGGAAAATTTACATCCATGTGTATTTTATGTTTAAAAATGCTTTACTATTGCATTGCTTTCCATGCAGGTTGACAATGCTTTGAAAACCGCTACATTCAACCGATTCGAAAGCATGGCCTTATAAAAATTCAGTATTAATTAAAAGCTCTTTTACGAAAAAGACAATGAAAGCTTCCGAGCTTGAACCCCAGGCGACCTTTCCGGTAGGAATCGAAGCCCCCAAGGCCGACGAACCAGACGAACCTCCCAGTGGTTCGGTTTTGTCAAAGACCCCAAAAACCCAATCCCCCGAGCACTGTATCAGCAGTCGTTCACTGGAATTTTTCCAGCAACATTTTCCTCACGTTTCCGTTAAAGACTGGAACAACTGGCAATGGCAGCTTAAAAACTCCTACACCAGTATGCGATCATTGTCGCATGTTTTGCAACTGAACGAAAATGAGATTCGTCCGCGGCCGGGGATTCATGACAATCTGCCTCTTCGAATTACTCCCTATTATGCAAGCTTGCTGCACGCTGCCAATACCGACCATCCTCTACGAAAAACGATGGTTCCGGTTCTGGATGAGTTTATCATAAGCCCGGGCGAAGCATCAGACCCCCTGTCGGAAGAACATCACAGTGTGGCTCCTAACCTTGTGCACCGCTATCCTGACCGGGTTCTTTTTCTGGTTACCGGATTTTGCGCAGCCTATTGCCGTTATTGCACCCGTTCGCACATGGTGGCATCACAAAAATGCCATCAGGGCGTACATGCCTGGTTGCCCGCCCTGCATTATATCAGAGAGCATACCGAAATAAGGGATGTCCTGATATCGGGTGGCGACGCCCTTACCATGACTGATAAGCATATAGATTTCCTTTTATCATCAATTCGGAAAATTCCTCATGTGGAAATAATCAGGATTGGCACAAAGGTACCAATGGTATTGCCACAGCGAATTACCCGCTCGATGGTGTCTATTCTTAAAAAGTACCATCCTCTTTTTATAAGCGTACATGCCACCCACCCCGATGAAATTACCCCCGAATCATCGCAGGCTTTGCAAAGGCTCGCCAACGTCGGTATTCCATTGGGCAGCCAGACTGTTTTGCTCAAAGGCATCAACGATAATATAGACACCATGAAATCGCTGATGCACGGGCTTCTGAAAAACCGGGTGCGCCCTTACTACCTTTACCAGTGCGACCCAATACTGGGTTCGGCACATTTCAGAACACCGGTAACCAAAGGGCTCGAAATTATTGATGGTCTCAGGGGTCATACTTCAGGTTATGCTGTACCTCATTATGTAATTGATGCCCCCGGCGGTGGTGGTAAAATACCCCTGCTGCCCGATTATTTGCATGGAAAAGAAAACGGTAACCTTATTTTGCGCAACTACGAAGGGAAAACGTTTGTCTATCCCGATTATATCTGACATTCATTCATCCCGATGCAATCATTAACCATAGGCTTTACTTACGACCTTAAGGCTGATTATCTGGCTATGGGCTTTACTCCCGAGCAGGCTGCCGAATTCGATGCCCCCGAAACCATTGATGGAATTTTTGACACTCTTGTATCGCTTGGCTATAAGGTTGATAAGATTGGAAACGTTAGAAGTCTGATTTCAAAGCTTTCGGAAGGAAAACGGTGGGACCTGGTTTTCAACATCTGCGAAGGAGTGAAGGGTCTGGGGCGTGAAGCTCAGGTGCCGGCAGTGCTTGATATTTTTGATATCCCCTACGTTTTCTCCGATGTGTTGGTGCTTTCTGTAACCCTACATAAAGGTTTTACAAAAAACATTATTCGCGACAAGGGCATCCCCACCGCCCCTTTTTTGGTGGCTGAAAACCCTGCCGACCTTGACAATCATTCCCTTCATTTCCCCCTGTTTGTAAAACCTGTGGCCGAAGGTACCGGCAAAGGGATTGGTGCCGATTCGAAAGTTACCGGTCAGCAACAGCTTATTGCCGTGGCAAAAGACCGGTTTCAACGTTTCAGTCAGCCTCTGCTGGTTGAAGAGTTCCTGCCTGGCCGCGAATTTACCGTGGGAATTACCGGCACCGGCGCTGATGCTGAAGTTTTGGGAATGATGGAAGTGGTGTATCGCCCCAATGAAACCACAGGCGTATACTCCTATGAGAATAAGGCACACTATGAAGACTATATTGATTATACGGTACCCGAAAAGGATGCTTTCGATGCTTGCAGCCAGGTTGCCCTTGCAGCCTGGAGAGCATTGGGATGCTGCGATGGTGGACGCATCGACCTTAGAATGGATGCGCGGGGAATTCCGAACTTTATAGAAGTAAACCCCCTGGCCGGTCTTAATCCTGTTCACAGCGATCTTCCGATATTGGGCTACAAGGCAGGTGTCAGCTATCAGAACCTCATCGAAAAGATTATGAATTCGGCCCTGAAACGACATAATCTTGTTTAAATGAAAGCCAAACGAGCCATCATTTTTCACAGCCCCCTGGCCGAAAATGCGCCTGCCGACGAACTTGACGTACTGCATGAAGCAGCTTTTTTCTCAGAAGGACTTCAAAACCTCGGCTATTATGTAGCAACCTTGCCATTCCCTTATAATCTTCAGGATTTAGGCAACATTGTTGATAAACAGCAGCCTCAACTGGTAGTAAACCTCGTGGAAACTCTTTTTACCAGCGGCAAACTGGTGCATGTTGCCCCTTTTTTACTCGAGCATTTTGGCCTTGATTACACCGGGTGCGATGCCCATGCCATCTACCTTACCTCACATAAGGTATTGGCAAAACAACATTTAAAAGTATGCAACATCAACACACCAGTTGCTTACACCTACAGCCAACTGCAGAACCTAAAAACTCAAACTTTCAACAATCCCTTTCTTGTTAAATCGTTGTGGGAACATGCATCTTTTGGAATGGACGAAAACCGTCAATTGCTTTTTACCAACCTAAGCGAGCTTAAAAACCGATTTGAACAGGAGCAAAATCCCGATAATTTCTTTTGCGAAGAATACATCCACGGTCGCGAATTCAACCTTTCGGTTATTGGCGGAAAAAACGGACCCGAAGTGCTTCCGGTAGCAGAAATCCGATTCCACTACCCGCCCGAAAAACCCAGAATACTAGGTTACAAAGCAAAATGGGAGGAAGAATCGTTTGAATATAAAAATACCATCCGCTCTTTCCAATTGGATGAGAGTGATATCGGGCTTCTGGAAAAACTACGGTCAGCCGCTATGCAGTGCTGGTATGCTTTTAACCTTCGGGGTTATGCCCGTGTTGATTTCAGGGTGGATATGTCAGGAAATATCTTTGTGCTCGAAATCAATGCAAATCCATGCATCTCGCCCGACAGTGGTTTTGTTGCCGCGGCACAACAGGCCGGATTAACAAACACCCAAATAATTGCACGCATTATTGGTCTTGAGTAAAACAAAAAGTCAAAACTATGGATTTCAGATACTCCCTTTCTCCATCCGACATAGCAGTTGTTGATTCAATCTGCCGTTCAACCGGGTTTTTCAGAAACGATGAAATTTCAGTGGCCGCGGAACTGGTGGATGAAGCCCTGCAAAAGGGACAACATGAATCGGGTTACCATTTTATCTTCGCCATTGACCCAAAAGGAGACGCATGCGGATTTGTTTGCTTCGGACCCACACCCTGCACGCTGGGTACTTACGACCTTTACTGGATTGTGGTTGACAATCATTACAGGGGAAAGGGAATTGGGATGAAACTGTTGCACCAAACCGAAGTTATGCTCAAAGAGTTAAATGCCAGAAAATTATATATCGAAACATCTTCTACCGAAAAATACCTTCCAACCCGGAGTTTTTACATCAAAGGAGGCTACACCGAAGAAGCCCGCTTAAAAGACTTCTACCTTACAGGCGATGACAAGGTTATATTCAGCAAATACCTGTAAAGGATTTGGGTACTTTTGATGCTATTAATCAATATCTAATTTTAAATGATGCATCCAAAATACATCAAGAAGCTGGTTTTGTTCATTGTGCAACAAAATGCGGCTACCAGAAGAAGGGTTCTTTATGCCTACATCGCCACCATCATTTTTCTGGTAGCCTTCCCTTTTAAAGTTATTGGTATTGAAGACCTTGACAAGGTAATGGTAGTGCGTTTCCGGCTCGACCATTTAATTCATATTGCTGCATTTTTTACGGTTTATCCACTTCTGGCATTTGCATTTCCATCGGTAAACAAATGGCAATTGTTCCTTCTTGCACTGGCATTTTCTATTCTAACCGAGGGGTTGCAACATTTTCTTCCATACCGCTCCTTCAACACATCCGATATGCTGGCCAATCTCCTTGGCATGCTTGCCGGCTGGTTTCTTTTGTTTCTGGCCGAAAAATCGGGTTGGTTCAGTTTATCCAAACTAAAAGCATAACAACCCGTAAAGCGAGCGCTTGAAATACAATTTCAGAAGCCCATTCCGAAACCTAATTCCAGTATTTTGTTACTTCCATGCAAATAAGGAGACGAAAACAGGTTCAGGTAGTATTGGGACGATTGATTATCAACATCAAACCCCTGAATATCAGACAATGTGTACCTGGCAAACAACCTTAAGTTGGGAAGTGGTCGGTACATCATATCAAAAGCCAAACTGTTATTTCGCCAGGTAATATCCTGTAGAACAGGCATTTCATCTATTTTTGGATTTCGACGTTTCCTTAAATACTGGTAGTAATTTCCCTTGCGGGCCACTGACCATGATGCTCCCAGTTCAAATGTACTCCACGGGTAAATACGGAGGGCGGCAAATAGTTCCTCGGCGTTGTCCTGCAAATAATGGCCAAGATTGTATTTGTTGGATTGGAAACTGGTAGTGGGCTCATCGTGCAGAAAGGTAATGGGATTGGTACGGGTATATTCGCCAACCAGAAAAACATTTCGCACCGGCCAGTCGGTAAGTGACAATCCTCCCTTGAAACTTGTAAAATTGTGCCGGTTGGGGTCAGTTATTCTTCTTATGGAAAATTCATCGATAAAATAGGTGGCATACAGATGAAGGTGCTTTATTTGCCTTGAGCTCAGGTTAAGGTACAAGGCGCTGTTTTGAAAAGTTGACCCCCAGTTAATTGTATGCACAATCGACTTGTAAAACATGAATGGGTTCAGATATGCGAGTTGCACATCCATATCGCCATAAATAATGGAATTTCCAATGGAGAAGTGAAGCCTTTTAAGCGGTTTTAGAGACAGCATATTGGCTGCAATGTACATTTGACGGCTAACAGTCCTTTTTGGGCCCTCCTCGGGGAAGAACGACCGGAGACTGTCTATTTCCTGAGAAACCAACCACCCATGGTAGTACTGAAATTCGAGCCAAGGAGCCGGATTAGCCATAAACCTTATCATCGGAAATGAGGGTGTACGCCCTGAGAAGATGTTGCTCCCGTTAAAATTGTCGCCCCATTGAATATGGTCCTTGACCAGACCAATGGCCCCCCATTTCCAGGTATAGGTTATTCCCCCTCTCATTTCGCTGAATTCGCCTCCTTGTCCTCCGCCGGTTTGTACCTTATAGGTGCCTCCTTGTTCCTGGGTGAGCCAGGTGGGTTGGGCCATTTTCTGTCCTGCCTGATAATTATCGCGCAAACTGGTATAAACTGACCAGTTTTCCCCGATGTAGGAAATTGCTTCCACACCACCATAAGTTGCCCAAAAATCGGTGTTACCCCCGCTAATGTTGCGGTATCCATAAACGGGCCGCAATACAATACTGAACAGTGAGTCGCGCCAGGCAATCTCGGGAGTAAGTAAAAACACCGAAAAAATAGAGTCGCGCCGAAAAATGGTTGCTTTGCCACGTTTTAAACTGTTACGCTCCATGGCATACTCCTTAAGATAGTTTCTCAGTCGTGCCTGCTGCGATTGGGTAAGCAAATGCTGTTGTTCCGATGCCTGGCTTAGAATCCTTGCAATGGTGTGCCTTGAGTATGGTTTTAGGGCGGTGGTGATTTCGGCCAGGTGAAGGGCCGAAAGTTCGTCAATAAACTGATAAATCCCTTTATCGCTGATGTGTTGCCATGCTGTTTGGGAAACGGCAAATGGATGAGAAATCCCAATTAATATCAAAACAATCAATATTTTACGCATAATTCTGAACATGTTGATATGACAGCCAAATTACTTAATTATTTTTAATCAGGGCTTTAAAAATCTGCACTCCTTTTAATGTGGAAAATTTCTATCTTTACACGTTATTCCTACAACCGGCTGTTTATATATAAAGCACCGTCGATGTGCCGGTCCAGTATCATACAAAAAACTTTTTTATGAAGAAAGTAATCAGTTTTGCTGCTTCACCTCAGAACCTTCTCAAAATTTCGTCAATTGACAAAGCCTTTAAAAAACACCGCAAAGAGGTAAAACATATTATTTGCCATGCCGGATACGAAGAAGACGAAAGAACTTCTCTCTCATCATTCGAAGATATTGAGTTTCCAAGAACTACCCACTACATCCCTATTGGTTACGGAAGCCACGCAGCACAAACAGCCAAAACCATGCAGGCTGTCGAAAAAATTCTTCTGGAAGAAAAACCCGACCTTATCATCCTCTCCGGAAATCAGGACGCCACCCTTGCCTGCGGAATAACAGCTTCGAAAATGCACATACCCATTGCCCATATTGATGCGGGTTTGAGAAGTTTCGAAAAATACAATTCTGAAGAGATAAACCGGATACTTACCGATGTATTGAGCGAATATCATTTTGTGAGTGAACATAGTGCAATGAAAAACCTGCGCGACGAGGGGCTTGACAACAACATCCATTTCACCGGAAATACCCTTGTGGACGTACTGGAGTTGTATTGGTCTGACATGGAGGAATCCACCGTACGCGAAAAGTTGAACCTGGGCGACGAAAACTATATCCTTGCCACATTTCACCAACCCGAAAACCTTGAGGACGAAGAAAATCTGCAGGATATTTTTGATATGATCATACGCCTGAGCGCCAAATGCAAAACCGTATGGCTGCTTCCGGGCAACCTTCATCAGCGAATAAGCAACGACAACCGCTATTATAATCTGCCCGCTTCGGTGGTGCTTACCGGACCACTGCCTTACATCGATTTTCTGGCATTGCTCTACGATGCTGAGGTTGTGATAACCGACAGCGAAGGGATTCAGGAAGAAACAACTTACCTGAGTGCTCAGTGCATTACAGTTAAAAAATATACCGAACGCATTGTTACCCTCGAAGTCGGAACTACCCAACTTGTGGGATTCGATTTCGATAAAGCCGAAAAGGCTGTTGAAGATGTGCTCAAAGGTACCCTTAAGCCTGGTCGGGTTCCGGAAATGTGGGACGGCAAGGCGGCCCGACGCATTGTTGATATTCTTATGGATGAGATGGAGAGGGAAATAGATGAATAGCCTTATTCTTTGCAAAGCTTTCCCCTTTTATTTTTAACCCAAATTTGTCTTTCGCCGTTTTTTTTAATGACCGTCATTGATAATTTAACGTTTTAAGTTATTGATTATGCGACTTCTTTTTAGACAAATCGCTAAAGAAAAACTAAATATTGGTATGCAGAAATGCTTACAACTTAAGTTTTTCTAAAGCGGGGTTAAACCCGGCTAAGCTATTAGTTCATTACATTCCTGATGACTAATCCGGGATTAGCCATTGCCTGGCAGAAATATAATAAAGGGAGCAACATCAGATTATCTGGAGTTGCTCCCTTTGATTTTAATCCGGATACATCAATTCGTTGTTCTCAATGCTTCTAACAAGTATCCGGATATTTATTATTGTTCGATTTACTTCCTGCTTTCAATAAGTATGGTAAGCAATTTTATGGCAGCATCCGATATAACGGTTCCCGGGCCAAAAACACCCACCACGCCGGCATCGTATAGGTACTGGTAATCCTGCGCAGGAATTACGCCTCCCACAATTACCATAATATCTTCACGACCAAGGGTTTTTAGCTCTTCAGTAACCTGTGGCGCAAGGGTTTTGTGTCCAGCGGCCAGACTGGAAAATCCGAGGATGTGCACGTCGTTTTCCACAGCTTGTTTGGCTGCTTCGCCAGGGGTTTGGAACAGGGGCCCCACATCCACATCAAAGCCCATATCGGCATAAGCAGTGGCTACTACTTTTGCACCACGATCGTGGCCATCCTGACCCATTTTGGCAATCATAATGCGGGGCCGGCGCCCTTCGAGGGCAGCAAATTCATCAGCCAATGCACGGGCCTTTAGAAAGTTTTCGTTGTTTTCAATTTCCATAGAATATACGCCTGAAATAGAACGAATTACGGCCTGATAACGGCCAAATACCTTTTCACATGCCATCGATATCTCGCCGAGGGAAGCGCGCTTGCGGGCAGCTTCCACTGCCAGAGCAAGCAGGTTGCCCTGCCCGGTTTCGCATGCCCGGGTAATGGCACTCAGTGCAGTATGCACCTCATCGTTGTTGCGCTGGGCGCGCAGTTGTTCAAGGCGCTTTATCTGGGCTTCCCTTACTGCGGTATTATCCACATCAAGAATTTCAATGGGGTCTTCCTTGCTGAGCCGGTATTTGTTTACACCCACGATAATTTCTCGACCCGAATCGATTTTGGCTTGTTTGCGGGCCGCTGCCTCTTCAATGCGCATTTTGGGCACACCGGTTTCAATGGCTTTGGCCATTCCGCCAAGTTGTTCTATTTCCTGAATCAGCGTCCAGGCTTTGTGAGCAATCTCATGTGTAAGCGACTCAACGTAATAAGACCCTGCCCAGGGGTCTATGGCTCGGGTTACGTTGGTTTCGTCCTGAATGTAAAGCTGGGTGTTGCGGGCTATTCGGGCTGAAAAATCAGTGGGCAGGGCAATGGCCTCATCAAGGGCATTGGTATGCAACGACTGTGTGTGCCCCAGCACAGCGGCCATAGCTTCTACACATGTCCGGGCCACATTGTTGAAGGGATCCTGCTCTGTAAGGCTCCAGCCCGAAGTTTGAGAATGGGTGCGAAGTGCCAGTGATTTGGGATTTTTCGGGTTGAACTGCTTCACTATTTTTGCCCATAGCATACGTGCAGCGCGCATCTTGGCAATTTCCATAAAATGATTCATCCCCACGGCCCAAAAGAAAGAAAGCCTTGGGGCGAAGGAATCGATATCCATTCCGGCATTGATGCCTGCCCTGAGATATTCCAATCCGTCGGCCAGAGTATACGCGAGCTCAATATCGCAGGTAGCACCGGCTTCCTGCATATGATAGCCCGAAATGCTTATGGAGTTGAATTTGGGCATATTTTTCGAAGTAAATTCGAAAATATCGGCAATGATCTTCATGGAAGGCAACGGCGGATAAATATAAGTATTACGCACCATAAATTCCTTCAGAATATCATTTTGAATTGTACCGCTAAGTTTTTCCATCGTTACTCCCTGTTCTTCGGCGGCAACAATGTAAAAAGCCATAATTGGCAGCACGGCACCGTTCATGGTCATGGATACCGACATTTTATCCAGAGGGATTTCGTTGAATAGTATTTTCATGTCGAGGATAGAGTCTATGGCAACTCCAGCCTTCCCCACATCGCCCATAACCCGTTCGTGGTCAGAATCGTAGCCTCGATGAGTGGCCAGATCGAAAGCCACCGAAAGTCCTTTTTGCCCTGAAGCCAGGTTGCGGCGATAAAAGGCGTTTGATTCTTCTGCGGTGGAAAATCCGGCGTACTGCCTTATGGTCCAGGGTTTTTGTACATACATGGTGCTGTAAGGACCGCGAAGGTAGGGCGGAAGGCCGGCAGCATACTGAAGATGCTCCATCCCTTCAAGATCGTTAATATGGTAGGTGCTTTTAACGTGTATCTGTTCCGATGTGCACCAATCTCGGCGTATCCCATTTTTTTTCTCCCATTCGCGGGTGTCTTGCAGGGCAATTGACGGGGTTTTATAGGGTATATTTTTAAAACTTGGTCTCATAATTTTTTCTTTAGGTTTTTACAAATCCTCCGGTAAAGGAATTTAAGCCAAACAATCTTTAAATACTAAACAATACCGAGCAAATCATTGAATTTCTGAAGGCTCTCAAGAGTATTTGTGCGCAGATGAATGTAATGCTGCACTCCCGCTTGGTTAAGTTCCTGCAGAATTTCCTGGGGATTACCGGCAATCACCAGCTGAACATCAGGGTTTCTTTTCCGTAGTTCTTTGATTGCAGCAACCATATCGGCATATTCTTCATCAGAACTGCATAAAACAATAATGTCAGGATTGGAGGCAAGGGCTTTATCAATCCCCTCTGAAAGATTTGCAGCAGCCGCCCCTTCAATTATGTTATATCCTGCACAACCAAAGAAATTAGTACTGAAGGTTGCCCGGGCTTTTCGCATGGCAAGGTTACCCCAGGTAAACAGATACACAAGGGGCATTTTATTTCCTTTTTGCTCGTGGCTTTCAACTGAAAGTCGCAGAGCTTCAAAAGCCTGAACTCCTCTGTAAGGTTTCAGTTGAGCCAGGTCGCTCAACCCGGCAGTAGGCTGAAGTTTTTCAAGCATTTTTTCCTGGGTATTGGGGTACTGGTTTACACCCACAAAAATCTGACGACGCATGGCAATATCCAGGTCGTGTTTCTGACAGGTCTTTTCAATTTCGGACTTAATTATGCCTTTCTCCACTGCTGGCACAAAACCACCTTGCTCTTCCAGTTCAACAAACATTTTCCAGGCGGCCCGGGCAATCTGGTCGGTTATCTGCTCAATATAGTACGAGCCGCCAGCCGGGTCAACAACTTTATCGAAATACGATTCGTGTCGGAGAATGATCTGCTGGTTGCGGGCTATGCGCGAAGAAAAATCATCAGCCTTTTTATAGGTTACATCGAAGGGAGCCACGGTGATGCTGTCAACCCCGGCAATGGCAGCAGCCATTGCTTCGGTAGTGGTGCGCAGCACATTTACATAGGGGTCGTAAATACTCTTGTTCCAATTGGATGATGTGGCATGTATCCTTATCTTTAACGCTTCTTCACCCCGGGGTTTATATTGTTCAACTACTCTCGCCCACAACATTTTAATGGCTCTTAATTTAGCAATTTCAAGGAAAAAGTTTGATCCTACTGCCACAGTAAACTGTATATGTTGCGCTATGGTATCAATATCCAATCCTCTGGATGTTAAACCAGCAAGGTATTCATTTCCCTGCAGCAGCGAAAAGGCAAGTTCCTCTACAATGTGTGCCCCTGCATTGTGGTAGTGCTGGCCATTGATGGTAATCAGTTGAAACTTATCAAAGCCGGCAGCCGAATAGAAAATTTCCAGGGCATCGCGATAATTCTCATCAGATGAACCATAAAATTTCCCATACAACAAAAAGAATCCGAGCGGGTCGAAATTGATGGAACCTTCCACCTGGGCAGGGTTAAACCCTGAACTCCTCGCATAAGTGAAATACTCTCTGACAAGAGGCTTATAGTTGGATGAATGTAGAAAATGAGTGGAGATTTTCTGAATATCGATGCCCTGAAGCAAAGTCCTTACATCGTCGCGGTGCAACAGATTAGAAGCATTAAAGCCTATTGCTTCTGCTCCTTTTTCAATTACGTCAAGGGCTTTTTTATTGGCATGAGTCAGATTGGTTTCATCAAGATCTTGTCTTATGGCCCAATGGTTTTGTTTTACCTTATTGCCTCGGGCAAAGGGATATTGACCCGGCAATATATTTGGATAACCCAAATCTTCAAGGTCTTCGCTTCGATAGTAGGGCCTGATCTTCAGCCCTTCAACGGTACTCCACACCAGTTTCTTGTCATAATCTGCTCCTTTAAGGTCTTCCAGGATTTTGTTTTCCCACTCCTCAGTTGATAAAGTGGGGAATTCTTCAAAGAGCCTTTTTTGTTTTTCTGGCTTCATAAATTAAGGTTTAAAATTGTTTTGACGGGATTGAGTGATTCTGTGTTTTTTATTTGTATCCGACCATAATTCTGCTGTAAACTTTGGTTGGGTACAACGGGCCAAAAATACAATAAAAAAGCCATCCTGCTCATCCTTCCGGTTCAAGAATTGCTCCCTGGATTCCGTTAAATTCACAATTTCCTTAACATTATTTTTTAAACCTACAAGAAAAAGTAATACTTTTATCGGTTCATTTATAGGAGCAAGGAATCCAGCATCGGGAATTTTCAGGGCAAGGCTATCCGGCGAATGTAAAACAGATTATCAATCATTTTGAAACTTATGACCCACCATCCCGATAGTCTAAGAGAAAAAGCACGGAAGCTCCTTATCGGCCAGAAAACGGGTGTTGATCAGGATATCTTCAACAATCTTGAGAAACTCATTGAAGAATACAATATTTTCAAGATAGAACTGGAACTTCAGCAGGAAGAACTTGCCCGAGCCAATCAGGAACTGGAAGAGAAGAATAACCAACTCGACGACCTTTTTGAAAATGCCCCGGTGGGTTATTTTATTCTCAATAATGAAGGGTTGGTTTCTGAACTCAATACCACAGCGGCTAAAATGATTGAATTGCCCAAAGAAAAAATTATCGGGCAACCCTTTCACCAGCTCGTCCACCCATTATCGCAAGACCACTTTTATTTTTACTTCCAACGAATCCATGGAAAAAACGAACCTGGTATTGCTGAAATATCACTTGTTACTAAACAAAAACAACATCAGTATTTCCTGTTAAACTCAATTCCTTTTATAGACCCAGTAACCAATGCCTGGAAGGTAAGGGTTTCGGCGACCAATGTTACCGGCATAAAAGAGGCCGAAGTGCTTAGGGATAGTGAACGCCGGTACAGGCTTCTTTTCAAAAATATGATTAACGGGCTTCTTGTGCTGAAGCCCGTCTTTAATAGCGGGGAATTAATCGATTTTCGTTTTTTCAGGGCAAATGCAGCCTTTGAAAAGATTACCGGTCTGAATCCCAGAAATATGGAAAACGCACCCTTTATGCATATCTTTCCTGATAATGGTCAGGAAATACTTTCGATGCTCATGCGTACACTGGTACTTACCACCAACCAGAAAATTGAAAATTTTGCCCTGAAAAACAATGTAGTGGTAAACCTTTACTCTTTTTTGCCGGAAGAGGAATACGTTTCCCTGATTATTGAAGATGTTACTACCCAGGTATTGGCCGAAAGGGAAAGAAATAAGAATGAAGAGCTTATCCGCACTATTTTTAAAATTCTCCCGGTTGGGGTTACCATAACCAATAGCTCCGGAAACATTGTAGACTGCAATCCGGCTTCCGAGGAATTGTTGGGATTAAGGAAGGAAGAACACCTGATAAGAAATTTCGCAGGAAAAGAATGGCAAATCATCAGGCCCGATCTATCCCCTATGTCTTCTGATGAATTTGCAAGTGTCAGAGCACTCAGGGAAAACAGGATTATTGAAAACATTGAAATGGGGATTGTTAAAAGTAAAGGCGATCTTACCTGGATAAGTGTGAGCGCAGCACCTATCCCTCTCCCCGATATGGGAGTGGCTATCGTTTATTCCGACATTACTGAGCGGGTAAACGCGCAGGAAGAGACCGAAGAAAAGTTTAAGAATATCATCCAGAATTCTACCGATGCCATTATTATTGTTAACCAATCAGGCGCCATTATTGAATGGAACAAAGGCTGCGAATTGATATTTGGCTACAAGCGAAAGATAGTATTAGGGCAAAAAATATGGCGCTTTATTGAAAAAGTAATAGTAAATAAAAGCGCTGCCAGCAACAAAAGTCTTTTCAGTGAAGAAAGCATTAACGTAGCCATACTTACCGGAGAAAGCAAATGGTTTAAACGGGTTAGCGAAATGGAAATCCTTGATGCCTGCAGCAAGCCAAAAATATTGCAATCGGTTGCATTCCCCGTTAAAACGGTCAATGGTTTTCTGTTAGGTGTAATTGCCAGAGATATAACCGAAGCAAAAAATGCAGAAAAAATGCTCACTATAGCCAAGGAAAAAGCGGAAGAAGCCAACCGCATCAAAAGCCAGTTCCTTGCCAATATAAGCCACGAAATCCGCACGCCACTCAATGCTATCATGGGTTTCACCGAAATTCTCAGAGAATTTAAGGTGAGCGATAAAAAATTTACATCGCACCTGACGGGTATTGAAAAAAGCAGTAAGGCCCTGATGGCTCTCATCAACGACATTCTCGACCTGTCGCGCATTGAGGCAGGAAAAATGGCCCTCAACCCCACCGAGTTTACCCTGAATAATCTGGTTAAGGATGTAAGACAAATCTTTTCTCTTAAAGCTGAGCAAAAAGGACTTGAACTGGAAACCATAATTAGCGACAATGTTCCCAAACGAATTCTTTTGGATGAATTGCGTCTGCGACAAATTTTGTTCAATCTTGTTGGGAACGCTGTCAAGTTTACCGAACGAGGATCAATTATAATTGATGTTGATTCCGCTGTTAATGAGAATAGACCATCCCAGGTTACCCTATACATTAAAGTCATCGATACAGGCCCCGGTATTCATGAAAAAGACCTTGAAGCTATCTTTGATCCCTTTTTTCAGAAACAGCCCGGTGAATCAACCAAACAGGAAGGAACCGGTCTGGGGTTGGCCATTTCAAGGAGATTTGCCGAAATGATGAATGGAATAATTACCGTTTCATCCCACAGAGGAAAAGGGACCGAATTTCTATTAACAATCCCGCAGGTTCCGGTAGTTGAGAAACAACCCAAAACACAGGAAAACGAAAAGCCCGAAATCAGGGAGACTGAGCCTTCTGCCGGAAGCCAGAAAGAACTTATTAGCCAGATTTTGGATGAACTTATCAAAAAAACCGGAAGCCGGCAAATGGCCAAACAATTCATTGATCAACAGATTTGGTCTGAGTACGATAAAATTGCCGATATCCTGGGGTTTGATGAAGTAGTCAGTTTTTCGGCCATGCTCACCGAAATAGCCTCCAAAAATCAGCTATCTGCTCTTAAGGAGTTTGCTACACGACTTAACCACGAAGCCACTGCTTTTAATGTTATTGAAATAAACCGGATGTTAACCGGTTTTGAAACCCTGCGAAACATCTAATTGTCATTTAATGAACCAACTACAGGAAAAAACATTAAGCCGGCAGGGTTTCAGAGTGCTTATCGTTGATGATGTGCCCGAAAACATCCAGGTGCTGGTACATTTGCTCAACGAAAAAGGTCTCAGGGTAAATTATGCCGAAAGTGGAGTAAAAGCACTTAAAGCTATTAAAAATAACCTGCCTGACCTTATACTTCTCGATGTTTCGATGCCCGGAATGGATGGGTTTGAAGTGTGCGAAAAACTAAAAAACGATCCCCTTACAGCCCATATACCAGTAATTTTTCTTACTGCAAAGGTTGATCAGCAAGATGTTATAAACGGCCTCGATAAAGGGGCAGTTGACTATGTTACCAAACCGTTCAACGCTAATGAACTTATCAAGCGCGTGTTTACCCATCTGGAACTCAAATACAACCGCGATGTTATTACCCATCAGAATGAAGAACTCTCAAGGCTGAATGAAGTTAAGAACCAGCTTTTCTCTGTCATTTCGCACGATATGAAAAACCTGTTCAACAATATTCTTTTTGGCACCGAATCCCTTGAAAAGGAAATTGAATTTTTTGAGAAAAATGAAATCATCCAGATGGCTGGTATGGTCCACGATTCTGCCCGCAGGGCCTTCAGTCTGTTACAAAACCTGCTCGATTGGTCACGTTCTCAAATGCAAAGCATTAACATTAACCCCGTGCCAGCCGAAATGCTTATTCTGGTTAACCAGTCTGTAGCACTATTCAAACCAACTGCCAAAAAGAAAGAAATCGATATTGAAATTCTTACCCAGGGCGAAATTTTCAGAGCCATGGCCGACATGGAAATGATCAAAACCGTATTGCGCAACCTCATCTCCAACGCCATTAAATACACCCACCCGAAAGGCAAAATAATAGTTTCCATATCCGAGATGCCTCAATCGGTTGAAATACGGGTGGTTGATAACGGTATAGGAATGACTGCCGAAAAGGTAAAAGCCCTTAAGGATAGCTCCCGCCCATCCACATCAACCCCCGGCACTCAAAACGAAAAAGGAAGTGGACTGGGTATGCTGCTTATTCGCGATTTTGTGGAAAAAAACAAGGGTTCCTTTGATTTTGAAAGCTCACCAGGCAAGGGTAGCACATTTTGGTTCATTCTGCCTAAAAGCACCAGAAAGGAAGAATAGGCTTCCGTTAGTGATTCTACAACAATAAGGGGTTTGATTAAATTTACTAATTTCGCACTCCTAAAAATCAGCATTTAACCCCATACCAATGGAATACAACTTTTCGGCCATCGAACCCAAATGGCAGCAATACTGGCGCAATAATAAAACCTATAAAACATCCATAGACCCATCGCGGCCAAAATATTATGTGCTCGATATGTTTCCCTATCCCTCAGGTGCCGGTTTACATGTTGGCCACCCCCTGGGCTATATAGCATCAGACATTTACTCACGTTACAAAAGGCAGAAAGGGTTTAATGTATTGCACCCAATGGGTTACGATGCCTATGGTTTGCCAGCTGAGCAGTATGCTATCCAAACAGGGCAGCATCCGGCCATTACAACCGAACGAAATATTACTCGATACCGCGAGCAGCTGGATAAAATCGGTTTCTCATACGACTGGGACAGGGAAGTCAGAACCTGCGACCCTGCCTACTACAAATGGACCCAATGGACCTTTATACAACTTTTCAACTACTATTTCGATAATACACAACAAAAAGCTGTACCAGTTGAAAAACTGATTGATGTTTTCGAAAAGTTCGGAAATAAGGATGTTTATGCCGCATCGGGACAGGAATCGGTTTTTACGGCCCGGGAGTGGAAACAAATGCCTGAAATCGAAAAGCAGGAGGTACTAATGAACTACCGTCTCGCCTATTTGTCGGATACCATGGTCAATTGGTGCCCCAACCTGGGAACTGTGCTGGCCAACGATGAAGTTAAAGATGGTTTTTCTGTAAGGGGGGGCCACCCTGTTGAAAGAAAAAAAATGAAACAATGGTCGTTGCGTATTACTGCCTATGCCCAACGACTGCTCGATGGGCTTGATACCATAGACTGGTCGGATTCAATTAAGGAAATTCAACGGAACTGGATAGGCCGTAGCGAAGGGGCAACAATTTTCTTTCCTATACAGGGTCATGATATGGCGCTCGAGGTTTTTACAACCCGTCCCGATACCATCTTTGGCTCAACCTTTATGGTAATTGCTCCCGAACATGAGTGGGTTAATTTAATTACCACATCGGAATATAAAGCTCTGATCAGCGATTATGTAAACACTTCCAAAAACAGGTCAGAACGCGAGCGAATGGCCGAAGTGAAGACTGTGAGCGGTCAGTTTACAGGAGCCTATTGTCTTCATCCATTCTCGGGCAAACCGATACCTGTTTACGTTGCCGACTATGTGCTGGCCGGATATGGCACAGGCGCCATAATGGCCGTACCTGCCCACGACAGTCGCGACTACGCTTTCGCACGTCATTTCAACCTTCCCATTGTAGAAGTGGTGGCGGGTGGCAATATTGACCTGGAATCGTACGATGCCAAATCGGGCAAAATGATCAACAGCGATTTTATCAATGGGCTGGAAGTTGCAGATGCTATTTCATCGGTTATAAACAAGCTTGAAGAACTAAACATTGGTAAACGGAAAATAAATTTCAGGCTGCGCGATGCAATTTTCAGCCGTCAGCGATACTGGGGCGAACCTTTCCCTGTGTACTACAAGGATGGGATTGCCTTTATGATGGCTGAAAATCAACTTCCGCTTCAACTGCCCGAGGTAGATAAATATCTCCCAACCGAATCTGGCGAACCCCCCCTGGCCAGAGCAGCCAACTGGAAAACCCCGGAAGGTTATCCCATTGAAACCAACACTATGCCCGGTTTTGCAGGCTCCAGTGCATACTATATAAGGTATATGGACCCCAACAACAATCAGGCGCTGGTGTCGCCCGAGGCAGTCAATTACTGGCGCGATGTGGACCTCTATATTGGCGGTTCGGAGCATGCCACCGGACACCTTATTTATTCGCGGTTCTGGAACAAGTTCCTGTTCGATATCCAAGTGGTGGTTACCGACGAGCCCTTTAAAAAACTCATCAACCAGGGTATGATTCAGGGAAGGTCGAATTTTGTTTACCGTATAAAAGGAACTAATGACTATGTTTCATATAAGCTCAGAAAACAATACGACACCATCCCCATTCATGTCGATGTTAACATTGTTCACAATGACATTCTTGACCTGGACGCCTTTAAAAGATGGAACCCTGAATATCAGAATGCCCGGTTTATTCTGGAAGATGATGGAAAATACCATTGTGGCTGGGAGATTGAAAAAATGTCGAAATCGTTTCATAATGTTGTAAATCCCGACGACCTTATTCAAAAATATGGCGCCGATACCATGCGACTTTATGAAATGTTTCTCGGCCCGCTTGAATATGCAAAACCCTGGGATACCAATGGTATAGAGGGTGTTTTTAGATTTATGAGAAAACTTTGGAGACTTTATCATAACAATGAAAATTCTTTTTTAGTTTCTGATGAAAAAGCTACTCCCGAAGAATTGAAGATTCTTCATAAAACCATCAAAAAAGTGAGTGAGGATATTGAAAAATTCGCCTTCAACACAGCAGTAAGTTCCTTTATGATCTGTGTAAACGAACTTACCGATTTAAAATGCAACAAACGCGAAATCCTTTCACCTCTCACTGTCCTTATTTCATCCTTTGCCCCTCATGTTGCCGAAGAATTGTGGAACCTGCTTGACAACAACACAAGCGTTGCACAAGCTGATTTCCCGACCTGGAAAGAGGAGTTTATAACTGAGGCACTGGACCTGTATCCAGTATCATTCAACGGAAAAACCCGTTTCAAAATCGAAATTGCAGCCGGAAGCAATCCAAAACAGGTTGAAGAAGCAGTAATGCAAAGTGCAGAAGCTCAGAAATGGCTTGGGGGCAATCCGCCAAAAAAAGTGATTGTTGTTCCGGGAAAAATCGTTAACGTTGTAGTATAGAAAGGTTGCTCAATGAAAATACTTATCCGCAATATCAAAGAACTAATCCAGGCAGAATCAAGTCCTGTTGAAAAGGTATGCGGTAAGAAAATGGCCGAACTCCCAATAATTCAAAATGCCTATGTATTGGTTGATGATGGAATAATTGCCGCATTTGGCCCCATGAAAGAATTGCCTCTTCAGCCATTTTACGACAAAACACAGGGCATTGGCATTACCAACATCGATGCCAGCGGAAGAATGGTTTTCCCTTCGTTTTGCGATTCGCACACCCATCTTGTTTACGATGGAAGCCGTGAAATTGAATATATAGACAAAATTAAAGGCCTCTCATACGAAGAGATAGCCAAACGGGGTGGCGGAATTCTCAACTCTGCCCGCAGGTTGCAACAGGCATCAGAAGAATCACTTATTGAGCAGGCTTTTGACCGGCTCAATGAAATAATAGCCATGGGTACTGGCGCCGTTGAGATAAAAAGCGGGTATGGACTTACCACTCAGAGCGAACTCAAAATGCTTAAGGTTATCAGGAAGCTCAAGTATCTTACCCCTGTTACTATAAAATCAACCTTTCTCGGGGCACATTCGGTACCTGCCGAATACCGCGGAAAACAAGATGAATACGTTGATCTGATCATTAATGAAATGATTCCGGAAGTGGCAAGCGAAGAACTGGCAGACTATATAGATGTTTTCTGCGACCGTGGGTTCTTCACCCCTGAACAAACTGAGCGGATGTTAATGGCCGGAATAAAATATGGCCTAAGGCCAAAAATACATGCCAATGAGCTCGATTTTTCCGGAGGAATTCAGGTAGGTGTTAAATACAATGCTCTTTCGGTCGACCATCTTGAATATACCGGAAGTAAAGAAATTGACCTTTTGTTAAATTCCGAAACCATGCCGTGCCTGCTGCCCGGAGCTGCTTTCTTCCTGGAAATGGATTATCCGCCGGCCCGAAAAATGATTGATTCAGGATTGCCGGTTGCTCTTGCCTCCGATTTCAACCCAGGCTCTTCTCCTTCTGGCAATATGCAGCTGGTAATGTCTATTGCATGTGTAAAAATGAAAATGCTACCCGAAGAAGTAATTAATGCATCTACCATTAATGGAGCCTATGCTATGGATTTACAAAACGACCTTGGCTCCATTGCCCGGGGAAAAAAAGCAAACCTGTTCATTACCAGACCTATTCCATCTTATGCATTTATGCCCTATGCTTATGGCAGCAATAAAGTTGAAAAAGTTATACTCAACGGAAAGCTTTTATAAGTAAAAGTAAAACCTTATTTAAAACCTAAACTTTGGAAAAACAATCCTATAAGCTTATTGCCAAAACACAGGCTGGTCTCGAAGGTGTGCTTACCCAGGAACTAAAGGCCCTGGGTGCCGAAAATGTTGAAGCACAGCGAAGAGCTGTGTCGTTCGATGGAAATACCCAAATGCTTTACCAGGCTAATCTATGGTGCCGCACGGCATTAAGCATACTGAAACCTCTGTTCGAATTTTCATTTCAGACACAACAGGAATTTTACGAGATAATGAGAGAGTTTAACTGGGATAAAATATTCTCAGTCAATAAAACTATCGCTATTAATGCCCTGGCATTCGAATCGGTATTTACCAACACCCATTTTTTGTCGCAACGTTCCAAAGATGCCATTGCCGATTTTTTTACAGAAAAAACCGGCAAAAGACCCAATGTGAATATTGACGACCCCCAAATAAAAATCAACGTATTTATCAACAAGGATAAATGTTCTGTTTCGCTCGACAGCAGTGGAGCCCCTTTGTTTAAAAGAGGATACCGCCGCAAGAATGTAGCAGCTCCACTCAATGAAGTACTGGGCGCCGGGTTAATTCTTCTTACTGGTTGGGATAAGAAAAAACCTTTTTACGACCCCATGTGCGGAAGTGGAACATTCAGCATAGAGGCGGGCATGATGGCCTTGAACATGGCACCATCCATTTTTCGTCGCAATTTCTCTTTCATGCACTGGAATGATTACGAACCCATCCTATGGGACCAACTTCGCCAAAAGGCCCGCGATTCAGAATTAAAAGACACTCCCGAAATTATTGCTGCCGATATCAGCAACCAAAGTATGGATGCTGCAAGGCAAAACATGATGGAAGCAGGGCTTCTGGGAAGGATTAAACTCGAAAAACGTGATTTTTTTCAAACCAAACCTTCCCACGAAAATGGTATTCTAATAATCAACCCACCTTATGGCCGCCGTTTAGAAAGCGACGATATTTCAGAGTATTACCAAAAACTGGGAACTACCCTTAAGCATAATTTTACCGGTTTTGAAGCCTGGATTCTTAGCCCCGACAAACTCCTGACTCATAAAATCGGGCTTCGCCATTCATCACAGCAGGTTGTTTTTAACGGTCAGATTGAATGTCGTTTCCTTGGTTATGAACTTTTCAAGGGGAGTAAAAAAGAATTTAAAACAGAACCTAAGAGCGACACCTTTAGAAAACACACTAAAAAAGAAGGCGAATACAAAAAAAAACAATACAGGTCTGAAAAAAACGATAGTTTCACACCACGACCCCCAAAAAAATACACCCCCCGAAGAAAAAACGATAAATAACAATTATTTAACATTGGCATTTGCAAGCAAGCTGATTTAATCATTACCTTTGTGCGTGTTTTGATAAATTGGGTAAAAATGTGTTGTTTTTATCCATGGGTGCAGGTCTTATTGACAGCTAAGATTTGCTCCCGGATTTAAGGGTGATATGCTTGTTGTGAAACACGCAAACTTAGGAAAAAAAGGAGATTTGCCGTTCTTTAAGGATTGATGACTTTGAACCAATTGGTTTACAATTATCTGCCCTCGCGGCAAATTTTTCCTTTTTCCTTGTTACAGCAAAAGCACCTCCCCCCCCCAAACCACGTTTAAATTGAAGATTTGAGGTTTTCCCTTGAGTTGTTGTGTTTTTAGTTGAATAATTTCTATATAAAAATAAAACCAGGCAAAAACTTACCCACCCTCCCGGCTGGATATTTTTTTGCTTTTTTTGTTGAGTCTAACCAGTAAGAAAAAATGAAAAAAAGAGTATTAGTAGCCACCGGTGGCGGCGATTGCCCCGGATTAAATGCAGTAGTAAGGGCCATTACCCTGAGAGCTTCGCAGGAAAAAAACTGGGAGGTTATCGGCAGTATCAACGCCTTTGATGGCATTCTCAATGAGCCCAATGAAATTATTGTACTCGACAACCGTAAAGTTGGCGGTATTCATATTCGTGGTGGTACTATTATTGGCACCACTAACAAAGGGGGCCCCTTTGCATGGCCCATCAAAAACCCTGATGGCTCTTGGGGCAGTGCCGACAGGTCTGATGAGATGCTTCGCCGTCTTCAGTATCTGGGAGTCGATGCGGTAATTAACATTGGAGGCGATGGCTCGCAAGCCATTTCACAGAAATTGTACGAAAAAGGTCTCAATATTATCGGGGTTCCCAAAACCATTGACAACGACCTTTCTGCGACCGACTTTACCTTCGGTTTTCAAACTGCAGTGCAGGAAGCCACTTCCGCTGTTGATAAACTGGTTACCACAGCTGAAAGCCACAACAGGGTGTTGATCCTTGAAGTGATGGGCCGTTATGCAGGATGGATTGCTCTTCATGCCGCTGTTGCCGGCGGGGCACATGTATGTCTCATCCCCGAAATTCCCTATGATATTCCCAAGGTAGTTGAGCGTATTTATCAGCGTTTTAACATGGGCCGGGGTTTCGCTATTATTGTTGTGGCCGAAGGTGCAAAACCCAGAGACGGTGAAATGTTTTATGAAGAAAGCACCGAAACAGGCTATAAAAATGTAAGGCTGGGTGGCGTTGCCACCAAGCTTATGCGTGAGCTTAAGGACGGCGGTATGCAGGCCGATATGCGTGAAACCGTTCTCGGACACCTGCAGCGTGGTGGTACGCCCATTGCCTATGACCGCGTTCTCGCAACTCAATTCGGAGTTAAAGCTTTTGAAATGGTTCTGGAAGGAAAATATGGAGAAATGGTTGCCTACCGGCATCCACGTATTGTTTCTGTTCCATTTGATGAAGCAATTGCCCATTATAACTTTGTTGACCCATCCTCTGACCTTGTCAAAGCTGCCAGAGGTGTGGGCATTTGTATGGGAGATTAATATTTCTCCTTATATCTTACAAGAACTGCAGCCTGTTTTAGGTTGCAGTTTTTTTTTACACCTTTAACCCTGAATTCTTTTTAGTTTGAGAACCGGTTTATTACATTTGCCGGGTTACAATCTGATGTCATGGAGAGAAACACCCTGTTTGCCGATATAATACTTCCTCTGCCTCTGCCGGGCTTTTTCACATACAGGGTTCCTTACGGATACAATGAACTGGTTTCTCCCGGAAAAAGGGTAATAGTCCCCTTTGGAACCCGAAAAATATACTCCGGGATTGTTGCCAGAATCCATCATCAACCCCCACAGGAATTTCAGGCAAAATATATTACAGGAGTCCTTGATGAAATCCCTGTTGTAAACGAAAAACAGCTACAGTTCTGGAATTGGATGGCCGACTATTATATCTGTTATCCCGGAGATGTGATGAATGCTGCCCTGCCTCCGGCTATGAAGCTGGCCAGCGAAACCCGTATTACTCTTAATCCCGATTTTGAAGGTGACATACAAGACCTTAACGAAAAGGAGTTTCTGATAGCCGAGGCATTGGAGTTGCGAAAAACCTTGTCGTTAAGCGAAATAACCCAAATAACCGGTCAGCAGAAGGTTTTCTCTCTTATTAGCAACCTTATGGACAAAAAAGTAGTTTTGCTTAACGAAGAGCTGGAAAACCCCTATCGTCCCCGACTTGAAAAATTTATAAAACTCGCACCTGAATGGGAAAGCGAAGAAATGTTGAAAAAAGCCTTTGACCTTGCTGAAAAAAAAGCCCCAAAACAACTTGAAGTGCTAATTGCTTACATAAAACAATCAGGGAGATACCATACCGCAATCCGCGAAGTTAGCCTTAAAGAGATCTCCGATCTGATAAAAAATGCATCTGCTGCGGTTAGCGCACTTGCCGAAAAAGGAATAATAACTATTTATCGAAAAACCGTAAGCCGCTTCGAGCATATTGAAAAAAGTATCAATGAAATACAATTCAATGAATACCAGCAGATGGCTCTAAATCAGATAAGAGAGCAATGGAAGGAAAAAAGTTGTGTATTATTACATGGAGTAACATCGAGCGGAAAAACCGAAATTTATATTCAACTTATCAAAGAAGCTCTTGATCGGGGAGAACAGGTTCTATATCTGCTTCCCGAAATTGCCCTTACTACCCAAATAATCCGGCGTATTCAGCAACATTTTGGCGATACGGCGGGAATATACCATTCCAAATTCAATGAAATGGAACGCACAGAGGTCTGGAACAACCTCACACTGGGCGGGCTGGAGTCGGCCGGAAAAAGAATTAGCTATCAATTGGTGGTAGGCCCCCGTTCTGCCCTGTTTCTTCCTTTCAATAAACTGGGGCTTATTATTGTTGATGAAGAGCACGAAACATCCTATAAACAGCACGACCCGGCCCCTCGTTATCATGCCCGCGATTCGGCAATTTGGCTGGCAGCATTAAATGGAGCCAAGGTATTACTTGGTTCTGCTACCCCATCGGTAGAATCATTTCACAATGCCAAATCAGGGAAATACGGACTGGTTGCTCTTACAAAAAGGTTTGGCGGAGTGCAGATGCCCGAAGTACTGGTAGCCGATATGAAAAAGGAAACCCGCGAGAAAACCTTAAAATCGCATATCTCATCGCTGCTTTTCGAAAATATCATAAAGGCGCTTGATGAAAAAAAACAGGTTATCCTTTTTAAAAACAGAAGAGGATTCTCTCCCTATATGGAGTGCCCGGTTTGCAACTTTATCCCTACCTGCACTCAGTGCGATGTTAGTCTGGTTTTTCACAAACACATCAACAAACTCAGATGTCATTACTGTGGTTACTCTGTAACACCACACCATCAATGCCCTTCGTGCGGTTCGGCCGAAATAAGCCTGGTAGGATTTGGAACGGAAAAAATTGAGGAAGAACTGCCTCTTCTTTTTCCCAACGCTACCGTAAAACGAATGGACCTGGATACCACCCGGGCAAAAAATGCCTATGCCAATATCATTAGTGATTTTGAAGAAAAAAAAATTGACATTCTGGTGGGAACCCAGATGGTATCTAAAGGGCTCGATTTTGAAAATGTTGCTGTGGTAGGTATTCTTAGTGCCGATAGCATGATGAGTTTCCCCGATTTCAGGGCGCACGAACGGGCATTTCAAATGATGGCACAGGTAAGTGGAAGAGCTGGTCGTAAAAACGACCGTGGCAGAGTGATTATACAGGCATTAGACCCATGGAATGCCATTATAAGGCAAGTTATTGACAACAATTACGAAGAACTATACAAAAATCAGATTCTTGAACGACGAAACTTCCACTATCCCCCTTTTTACAGATTGGTTCTGCTCACATTTTTGCATGCCGATCCCGAAAAAGTAAATTCAGCATCTGCCTATTTTGCCGGCAGGTTAAGAAAAATTCTGGCTAAGGACAGCGTACTTGGTCCGGAATTCCCGGTAGTCTCGCGCATAAAAGCACAATATCTGAAGAACATAATCGTAAAAATTCAACGGTCAGACACATTTGCACACTATAAAAACCTGTTGAAACAGGAAATATATCAGTTCAATTTTGACCCCAGGTTTAAGGCCATAAAACTCAAGGTAAATGTTGACCCCGGTTAATGGTTTTGGAAAAAAACTGAAAATTGTCAAAATAGAAGTCACATAATCAATAACTGAAAACTTAAAATTTTTAATGACGGTCCTTTGAAAAAACGGCCAAAGACAAATTTGGGTTAAAGGCTTGTGTTTATAGGAGTGGGGGAAGAAGCAAAATTATTCTGGTACAATGAAAATGTCTTCATCCTTCTTTTTCATCAGGTATTTTTCGCGGGCATAACGCTCCAGTTCATCCGGATTCTCTTTCAATTTTCTGATTTGCAGCGTATCAATGGCAATTTGCTCCTGGTAATACTCTTTTTCTTGTTTCAGGTTTTTAATTTGTCGGGATAAACGGTATTGCTGAACAAGATTATTCTGGTCAAAGAAAATAAACCATATCACCGCGGCAATGAGTACCAGCACATATTTATTTTTTAAAAACGGAGGGATTCGTTCAATCAATTGCTTCATAATGCAAAGAAATAGTGGCATTAGGGCCTGGCGACAAATTTAATTGATTTTCAGTTAAATTAAACCCTTTACCCGCGGTTTTCCAGCCACAAAATCCTTTAAATAAAAGGGTTCAAAATAGGCCACATCTTCAATTATCCCTTCTTTAAATTTTCGATAGGCTTCATGCACCATACCGGTTGCCGATGGGAAAATATCATTAAAAAACAATGCGTTGTTATGACTCAGTGTTTCCTTACATTTCTCAGCCCCATCACCAAAAAAGGCAACTCTTCCCTGTACAAGGTAATGACTGAAAGAAGCAGCCGAAATTATTTCGGCGATAGTATCCCTGATCGGTGCAAGTTCTTTTGAGAATACAGCATTATACACCTCCATTCTTCGGGCATCAATCATTGGCACCAGAAAGGAAAGGCCTTCGTTATTCAGACGTTCTTTGGCTACGGTTGCCATGGCGTACAATGTGTTTACTGACACAAGCGGTATATCAAGGCCAAAGCAAAGCCCTTTGGCAACCGAAACCCCAATACGCAAACCGGTGTAGGAGCCAGGTCCCATACTCACTGCTACCGCATTAAGGTTGTTGATTTCAAGACCGGCATCTGCAATAACCCTGGAAATAAATCTGGTAAGTTGCGCCGAATGGGAATATTGAGAGCTTCTGTCTTCAGCCAGTGAAACAACCTGGTCATCCACTGCCACGCCCACCGAACATATACGGGTGGCAGTTTCAATTAGTAAAATGTTTGCCATAGATTTATTTCCAACTGGTTGCAAAGTTACAATAAAAGCAACTGTGGCCCAGGTGAGTCTATTCTGCGAAAAGTTCTTCCCTCGAAACAACCTTAACCCTGTCGCCCTCCTTTAAACCCCTTGAAACAGCCCTGAATGGCCCGGTAACCACAATTTGCCCAACATCAATTCCGGAGCGTATTTCTATATAGTTACTGTCCTGAACTCCTGATTCTACGGCAATTAATTTAACCGTGTTATCATCTTGTACCAAAAAAACGTACTCCTGGGCTTTCACTGAGCCCGCTGAAATAGCAGGCGCAGGTTCATTGGCAAGACTATCTGCTTTGTTGGCTTGTTTATCGTCGGTGCGGGTTGTTACTGCCTGTATGGGCACACTCAATACGTTAAATACAGTTTTGGTCTGAATATCTGCCGCAGCCGACATCCCTGGTCTGAAAGGAGAAAGGTGGGGTTGGTTGTCCCTAAGCAAATGATTATATGATTCAGGCAGTATCCTTATTTTAACTTCATAATTAGTAACCTGATCAACCGAAACCGTTTGCCGTAAAGAAGAGTTGGCAATTGACGTAACCACACCCTTAAAGCGTTGATTCAGATAAGCATCAATCTCAATAAAAGCTGTATCGCCTTCATTTACTCTGATAATGTCGTTTTCATTTACCTCAACAAGCACCTCCATTTCATTAAGATTTGCAATGCGAAGAATTTCGGTACCTGCAAACTGCGATGTTCCCACCACCCGTTCACCTAGTTCAGCATCAAGGCGCGATATGGTGCCATCCATCGGAGCGAAAATGTTGGTTTTTGTAAGATTTTCGCGGGCCTCCCGTAATGTTGCATTTGCACTTTGTACCTGAAATTCTGCAGCAATCACACTCTGCCTTCCAGCCTCCACTTCAGCCTGTGCCACAAGAAACTGTGCCCGGGCAGAATCAAACTCCGATTCCGAAATAGCTTCCTGGTTAAATAACAGCTGGCTTCGGTCGAAAGCTGATTTTGCATTGATAAACTGGGCTTCGGCCTGCGATTTGCGTGCGCGTGCATTGGCAAGATTGGCCCTGCTTGTATTCAGGGTAGCTTCCACCCTGTCGACAGCCGATTTATAAATGTCGGGATTAATGCGTACCAATAAATCGCCCTTTCTCACGAAATCGCCCTCCTTAACCAGCAATTCAACTATTTCGCCCGAAACATCAGGACTCATTTTTACTTCGGTTACCGGTTGAACCTTACCGTTGGCTGTTACTATTTCTATTATCGTTCGCAATTGGGCATCTTCGGCAGTTACTTTAGTCCCTTCCTGTTTGCCAATCCATCCCAGCTGGCGGCCTACTATGCTCAAAATAATCAATACTCCCAGGATAATCCCTATTATTTTCAATATTTTATTCTGTTTCATTCGTAAATAATTTTTAAGTTAAAGTCTCCCGTTAATTCGGGAGAACCACACATGTTCTAAAACTTATTCTCATCGGTGTTTGTGTTTTGCAAAAACATGTGGGTTTCATCCGTAAATAGTTCTAAAATTTTACACTGCAGTTTGTCTCACCCTTGCAAGAAAACCTACAGGACAATTTATCATCTGTATTGGCATTAATAAAAGATTCATGTTTCATTCCGGGACGTTTTTCAGGTTAAAATTTCAAAGGTTCGCCCATATAAAAATCCAGAATTTTCATTCTGAAAACATATTCATACTTTGCCTGCAGCAACTCTGACTGCGCCGCCGACAAGCGATTTTTTGCATCATTAAATTCTATTGAGTTTACCATGCCCACATCGAAGCGTTGCTGTGTATATCGAAATGACTCCTGCAGTGCAAGCACATTTTTATTGGTGGCAATGTATCTTTTCATTGCTGCAGAAGCATCGGCATGAGCCTGCTGAATGGTCTGGAATAATTGCTCCCTTACAATCTGATTCTGCAATCGTGCATTTTCAAGGCCAATGCGCGAACGGCCAATATTTGCATTTATCTGGTAATTGTTGAAAATAGGAACTGTGAGAAAAAATCCTAAGCTTCGGTTCAGGTTGTCCTTTAGCTGATTAGAAAATGGTTTTACGCGCGAAACATAATCAAATCCAGGACCATAAACAATTTCACCCGATTCGGTAAGACCAATGCGTTTAGGTTCGGTAATCAAAACATCGGTTACTTCGCGTTGCGCACCCGAATAACCTGTTCCGTAGGAGCCCCGTAAAGAAAGCATCGGGCTGCGGCCACCCCTGGCTATGGCAAGGGTACGTTCTGCGCTGAGGATTCTGAGTTCGGCCGACTTTACCTGGGGTTGTTCCTGCACAGCAACCCGATAAACCTGCAAAGGGGTGTATGGATTTTCTTCCTGAATTTCTATTTCTATTTGAGGAATTTCGATAGAAAAAATTTCTTCCTCGGGTAAAAATAGTATCTGCTTTAAGTTAAGATAACTCAGGTCGAGTTGATTGCGGGCATTTACCAGCTGCAACTCCTCAGTAGCAAGTTGTGCCTGAACAGTAAGAAGTGCGCCACGGGGCAATGTGCCGGCATCTACCAGTTTTGATGTGCGGTCAACCTGCTGACGTGTAATTTCAACCTGATTTGAAACATTGGAAACAAGTTCGGTGCTGAAAAGTATCTGAAGGTAAGCAGATGCAACCATAAGGGCGACATCATTGTAACTCTTTTCAAGATCAAGTTTTCCTGCTTCCAGATCCAGTTTGTTTTGGCGAATGGTATTGTGTACTTGAAAACCACTGAAAAGATTAGCTCCGCTTGAAACACTAAAATTGTTGGAAAGCACACTGGATGTGGCAAATTCGTTAGTAAAAAGGTCGATGGTACGGCCAAAATTATAGGCGTGAGTGGCGCTTGCATTGAGGCTGGGAAGCAGTGCTGCTTTGCTCTGTGTAAGATTTTGCCTGGCCAAATCAACCGAAAGTTGCTGTTGCTTCAATTGAAGATTGTTTTTCCAGGCCTGATCGATACATTGCTCAAGGCTCAGGTTTGTTACTTGTTGGGAGTAAACCCTGGAATATGGCAAAAAACAAAACGTAATTGCCATGCAGACAACAAATTGAATAGGTCTGATCATTTTTTGCGATTTATTAAATATGAACCTGCGAGGTGCTTATTAAAATTAATGGACAATTGGACGTAAGCTGAACTTATTAATTACAATAACCTGCCTAAAAGCAATAAATATTTGGTGATAGTAAACCCTAATGCAACAAACGGCTGTTTCCTATGTTTACATTTCACAAAAAATACCGACATTTAAAATATCACTTGTTAAAACCTTGCCTGATAAGGCAAACAATAAAACATATAATAACTCATCATCCTGTTTCTCCGGTGTTAACTCAATAGGCCATCAAACCAAATATTTAAATCTTTTTTACTCAGATGAAACCAACTTGTTTATAAAAAAACACAACCACCAATGAACTGAGTTTACGGGCTCGGCGAAGCCAAAATAGCAAACATCCAGTTCTGCCGTATAAACAGGAGACCTTGAACTAAAAATTATTTATGGATAAAATTGACATAAGCAATAATTTTCATCCCACCGTCGAATGATTATTTATGGCGTATTGCATGTGCCCGATTTAATTAAAACAAAAAAATAAACACATGAAAATTGTAATAAGTGGAAAGACCGGGTTTATAGGCAGCAAACTTACAGAATATTTTTCTGCAAAAGGTTATGTTGTTGATGGAATTGGAAGAAAAGATTTCTCAAAAGGGATGAACAGGCTCATCAAAATTATTGATGGTGCAGACATTGTAATTAATCTTGCCGGAGCCCCAATCGTAAAACGATGGACCCAAGACTACAGCCGGGAGCTTTGGAACAGCCGGATTGATACCACCAAAGCTTTGGCAGAAGCAATAATAAATTGTGCCAATCCTCCATCAAAATTTCTTTCTGCATCAGCAGTAGGAATTTATTCATCTGAGGGCAATCACTCTGAGAATTCATACATTGCTTCCGAAGATTTCCTGGGAATACTTTGCCAGCGATGGGAAGAGGAAGCTATGCGGGCCCGTATCAAAACGCAGGTTAAAATATTGAGAATAGGCATTGTTCTTGGCAGGGAGGGTGGTGCACTGCCGAAAATGGCTTTGCCATTCCGGTTTTTTGTAGGTGGCCCGTTGGGTAGTGGTCGCCAAAAAATATCGTGGATTCATGTCGGCGATCTTGTTCGGGCTGTCCACCATATTATTGATAATGAAACTGTTCACACGGTTTATAACTTTACGGCCCCAAATCCTGTAACTAATAGTGAATTCAGTCAACAGTTGTCGAAAACTCTCAATAGACCTAACCTCTTCCCTGTTCCGGCAATCACCTTAAAACTCATTTTTGGAGAAGGGGCTGTTGCCTTACTCAACGGCCAACATGCAATTCCAGAAAACCTAATGAGGGAAGATTTTTCATTCGAATACCCTGACCTGAAAAGTGCCCTTAAGAATCTCCTTCTTTGATTTATAAGAAATTCTGCGAGATTCTAAAAGCAACTACACAAAAGTATTTGGAAATCTCTCCCTGAAACGATCAGCCAAAAAGCAGAGAGAACACTTCATCAACCCTTGCCACAGGATGTATTTTAATGGAAAAAGCTTTGATATCGATTCCTTTAATGCTGTACCGGGAAACAAATATTTCTTCAAATCCAAGTTTTTGAGCTTCTGCAATTCGTTGCTCAAGGCGGGTAACCGGCCTTATTTCGCCAGTCAGACCCACCTCAGCGGCAAAACAGGATTTGTCATTCACAGCAATATCTTCATTTGACGAAAGGATTGCGCAAATAATACCAAGGTCGATAGCCGGGTCATCAATTCTAAGTCCGCCTGTAATGTTGAGAAAAACATCCTTAATGCTGAGTCTGAACCCACAACGTTTTTCCAACACAGCCAGGAGCATATTTAGTCGGCGTACATCAAAACCTGTTGATGAACGTTGCGGTGTTCCGTAAGCAGCAGTACTCACCAGCGCCTGGGTTTCAATTAATATGGGCCGGTTTCCTTCTATGGTTGCCGAAACGGTGATGCCGCTCAAAGCTTCTTCGCGGGTGGTAAGTAGAATCTCGGATGGGTTTGATACCTCCCTTAACCCATCGCTTCTCATTTCAAATATGCCGAGCTCAGATGTTGAACCAAACCGGTTCTTTTGTGCCCTTAAAATGCGGTAAACATGATTATGATCACCTTCAAACTGCAAAACGGTATCAACCATATGTTCGAGCAACTTCGGACCGGCAAGGGAACCTTCTTTGGTAATGTGGCCGATAAGAAAAACGGGAATACTGTTTTCCTTTGCAAATTTTTGAAACTCGGCAGAACATTCCCTTATTTGTGAAATACTTCCTGCTGACGATTCAATATTTTGGGTGGTTAGTGTCTGGATGGAATCAATCACCAGCAGGTCAGGATTTAGTGCGGCAATATGATGAAAAATGTTGGTGGTACTTGTTTCGGTAAGAATATAACAATTTGAATGTTGCAAACCCAGCCTTTGGGCTCGCATTTTAATCTGTAATTCACTCTCTTCGCCCGAAATATATAAAACCTTTTTCTGCGGTATATTCAAGGCTACCTGTAGCATCAGGGTCGATTTGCCAATGCCTGGTTCTCCCCCCACCAGAACCAGAGCCCCGGGCACAATTCCTCCGCCTAATACCCTGTCAAGTTCTGCATTGGCGGAGGCAAACCGCTCATCTTCCCTGGCTTCAATCTCTGAAATCAAACGTGGTTTTGCAGGCGCTGCCCTGTTTAAAAGCGATGATTGAGCTGACGAAGGGGTTTTTTCAATAATTTCCTCAACATAGGTATTCCATTGCCCACAAGCTGGGCACTTGCCTATCCATTTGGGAGATTGGGCACCACAATTCTGACAAAAAAAAGCGGTTTTTACTTTAGCCATATATCAGCAATTGCCAATAAAAAAAGGGAAAACCTTTTGCATTAAGCCAAGAGGGTTTTCCCTTTGCAACCATGAAAACAAGGCTCTAAAATTACAAAATGTTTTGGATATTCCTATTTTTTTCTTACGTATTCGCGGTAAAGTACCCCCCCAACAATATCGAGTTTGATTATCAGATGACTTTTGTTAAGCTTAACAACATCCCAGCTGTCGTTCCAAAGTTGGTTTGACATATCTGTAAGTTTCAATGTTGTGTGGGCAGGATTTGAATCAATCAGGTAAAATCCTCTTTCAATTATTGTAAAAGTTCCGGGATTGGTTTTTAATCGCCGATAAATAGTGATGTTACCATTTTCAAATTCCCATTCGTAACTATAGGGGTCGATAACGTTTTCAACATTAACCCACTCCCAGGTGCCTGTCAGAAGGGCTGTATCATCCTTATTGCAAGATTGCATTGAAACAAATAAGACCAATAAAAGGGTCAGTGAAAAAATTCTGTTCATGTGAGACAGGCTTTGAAATAATCTATCGAGTTTTAGCAGACAAATTTAGCGAAAATAAATTGATGTCAGAACAAGCCGCTGATCCTTAGGCTGAAATTCCTGTGGGGTCTAATGTCACCTGGTCGGGTCATATATTCGGTATTAGTAAGGTTTTTAATTACAAATGATAGCTTATAGGTGCCTGTAATGTGCCATGCAACACTCAGGTCGGCAAGAAAATATCCGGTATTGTTTTTTCCCCAGTAATCAAAAAAACCAGGCATAATGTTTTCGCGGCTATCAGGTCTCAGGAAAACATCATCAATATTAAGAATTTTTGAACGGTAATAAATATCGATGCCGGGTTCAATGCTTCGAAAACGTGTATTGAACGAGAGGCGCGCTGCATGTTTGCGGCGATACTTAAGAAATTTATCGGTATTGAGCCCGGTAAAACTATTAAATTCAACCGGGTAGGTATATAAATAGCCTCCGCTCAGGGTATGATTAAACCGGGTTGAATTTCTTAACAACATAAATTCGAGTTCCGCACCATAAACCCTTGAATATTCCGTATTATCGGCTCTGAAACCTGGTTGTGATAATCCGGAAACCGGATCAGGATAAGAACCAAAAAGATATTCTATCATATCCTTGTTTTGCATGTAGAAAGCAGCAACATCTACCATCCCATCCCAATCAATAAAAGAAAGACCCTGTTTGATACCAATTTCTGTATTCCAGCCCGATTCAGGCTGTAGCACCTGGTTAGGAAAAATGCGAACAGCACCAAGAGTGGTTGCAGCATGACGCTCCGCAACCGACGGATAACGGTAACCCTGACCCCAGGAGGCTCTGATAAAGGTATGGCTTAAAGCCATATGGTTTATGCCCGCCCTGAAAAGAGGAACAAGCTTGTCGGCTTCACCGTTCATCGAATTATGTTCCGCTCTTAATCCACCCACCATCTTCATCTTCTGGCCCAGGGCATAATCGGCCTGAATATACGCTGCCATATTCAACGCCGAATGGTCGCCATGAAACCTTGACTGAACCCTAGCCACATATTGGAAAAAACCCACATTCATGTTCCATCGTTCATTAATACTGTACCAGGATTGATAATCAGTAAGAAAAGAAAGAGCCAGACTTTGCTGTGCCGGTGAATCCGGGAACTTGTTATCGCTTAGTTGAATTCGCATTTTAACATCGTGGCTGTAACGGCCTTTCTGCCGGTAACCAATAAAGGGATCGATGGCAAAAAAAGTACCTTTTAGATTAATGGCTGTTGATGGAGCCTGCTTCAATGCACCTGTTACCGCATTTTCCCACAAAACAAAATCGCGCTTGTCGTTATACCCTACAAGCATGTTCAAGCCATATTCGAGCGATGGATTCCGGCTATTTTGCCGCCTTAAAGAGATGCTTAAACGTGATAAAAAATCGTTGTTCAGGCGGCGATAACCAGGATCATTCACTGCAAATAGTGAAATGCCCAGGTCATTATTGCCGTACTTCTTAAGATGCGAAAAGGAGACGCTTCCAAAAGAACGTATCGACCCTCCCCACCATTTCCAATCAGGATTTGACGGAGAGTCATACAAGCCTGATTCTATATAAAAAGAAGTTCGGCCTTCGGGGGTAGCCCTTGCAGTGCGGAAGTTTATTACCCCGTTTAGGGCTGAAGAACCGTATAGCACAGATGATGCTCCCTTGATAATTTCAATCTGCGCCAGGTTTTCAAGAGGGAGAAAGCCCCATCTGATGCTACCGGCATCAGCTGCCAAAATGGGCAAACCGTCTATTAGGGTAAGTACACGCGAACCGGCTCCATAACTAAAACCGCTTCCGCTTCTGACTGATGCCTGACCATCGATTACTTCTATTCCGGGACTTTTTGTAATTAATTCCTGCGCTCCCGAAATATGGGTCATTGTGTATCGTGAGGGCATAATAACACTCATTGATACAGTAGATTCAGCAACTCTCTGTTCAACCCTTCCGGCACTTACCACAACCTGATCTATTTGGCGGGCTTCAGGTTCAAGTAATATTTCCAGTTCTATCCATTGCCCTTCATTTAGAAACAAATCCTTTATTACGGTTTTATATCCAATATACTGAAATCGTACCACATGTTTTCCGATTGTTAAGGGAAGGCTGTAAGTGCCTTCTATACTGGATGTTGTACCTTGCAACCTGCCCGAAATAATGGTGGCTCCAGGCAAGGGTTCCCGCGAAATTGCATCCCTGAGAACACCCCTAATCCCAGTGTCCTGGGCAATTAGCACGAAAATAGACGCTAATTGAAGGAGTAGGGAAAAAACCAGGGTCCTCATCATTTCGCTTTGAATGTGAGCCTGATTTGCAACGGACTGGCAAGATTTTCAGGATTGGGAAAGGACGTGCTGACCTTGAGAGATTTCGCTGTTAATTCATGTATGCGGGTACTTAGAGGTAAGGGCAATCCGGGAGATTCTATAACCAGTTCGGTTTCATTTTGTGCAAAGCGCCAGGTGCCTGCAAAATTGCCAAATGTACCGGTACCGTCTTTTTTAAAGATAGCTTCGCCACGAAATGGCTCTAAAATCTGACCACCTCCGCTCGCATCTTGTCCATTTACAAGCAGGCTATCCGAAAGCCATATATTATCAGTTAGATTCTTAAATCTATCTGAAGCACCATCTTTTTGGCAGCTTGTTATTGCTGCAAATACTGAAATAATTATAGAAATCAAGAGAATCTTTCTGAAATTGTTCTTCATATCATTAAAATTTTGATTAATGTTTCCGGTTGTTAATGTGAGAAAATTTTACCATTATGGCAGGCTTTTTTACTAAACGCACACTAAAGTTAATATGTTTTTATTGTAATTGCCAAAATAGGGTGTGGCTTAAAACAACTATCCCGGCAAACGACATGATTCATCAAACCAGTCGATTGCCAGGAAAATCAAGGGATTTAGAGATTTTATAATAAGCAGAACAGAGTTTATTTGGCAAGGGTGGGCAAAATACTGTTTATATCCTCAACTACTTCAACGTCCTCAATTCCCATGTTTTTGATGATCAGGATTAATTCCTGGTCAGTAAATTTTACTCTGTTTGAGCCCATGGTAACTAAATCTTCTTCTATGATTTTTTCCTCCTTATGGTTTGCACAAACCCACTCAATTAAATCTATCAACTGAAAATCTTCCTTTTCATTCAAAATGGGAAGAACTTCATCCACAAGATTCTCTTCTTTTGTAATCACTTCAACCACTTTATTATTTCCCAGATAAATATTGAACCGTTGAAGCGAACCTCCTTGGGTTAAAGTTAGTGTTGAAGCTAAAAGCAGGATAAGTGATGCAAGGATTATTTTATTAATTGCTTTCATGACTTTAAGATTTTTGATTTGGTAAACTAAATAATGTTTGACTTGAAATTTACAGCAAGTGTGCCATTGATTGTATGTGGCTGTATATATGTTTGTTGCAAACGTTGATGTAGAAATTCAGAAGAAAAGGGGGGGTGATGCAGTGTACGATTTAGGTAATACACCGTTCAAATATGAACACTTTTTTACAAATATTCGCAGATTAATCTATAATAATATTGTTCATATAAGACTTAGCTGTCAAAACACTTATTGGCAAACCCGAATTAAAAAGAATGTCTAATCTAAAATTCTTGTGGAGGGAATTGCAGTATTAAGGACCTATTACTCTGATATTATTTTGTAAATTGTTCGATGAAGGCCCACAGGAAAAAAGATGAATAAAAAACCGAGTTGTTTAGAAAGACATTTGTATCAAAGACCCGGACAATAAAAAATCAATAAAGCGAAATTATTTTTTGCACCTTTGCACCTTCTGAGAACAGATATGAGCAACGCAATTAAGAAACTTGCAGGTCAGACGGCAATTTATGGCTTGAGCAGCATTGTTGGGCGGCTGCTAAATTATCTTCTTGTTCCGGTATACACCAATTATTTTCTTCCGCATGAGTTTGGCGTAATAACCGAGATTTATTCCTATGTGGCTATTCTTATAGTAATCCTGACCCATGGGATGGAAACTGCGTTTTTCAGATACTCTGAGCAATTTCCCGATCAGAAAAATTCAATTTTTGGAACAGCACTCTTTTCGGTTTCAATTCTTTCGGTTCTTTTTATATTTACCTCTACTGTTTTCAGCCTCCCGATTGCCAATCTGATGCGATACCCCAATAATCCGGAATACGTAATCTGGTTTGGGTTCATTATTGGCCTTGATGCAATAATGGCCATTCCATTTGCAAGGCTGCGGGCCTTGAACAGGCCGGTTCTCTTTGCGTTTATAAAACTAACAGGCATTGGTGTAAATATAATATTGGTGCTGTTTTTTGTAATGGCATGCCCTTACCTGCTTGAAAATGGGCCTGCGAACATTGTTAAGTGGATTGGATCGTTTTACAAACCAGAAATTGGGGTAGGCTACGTATTTATTTCCAACCTGGTATCGAGTATAATTGTTGCTGTTATGCTGATCCCGGTAATTCTGAAAGGTGGCCTTAAATTCTCGGCAGAACGGTGGAAAAAAATGATCCTTTATGCACTGCCCCTTTTAGTTGCCGGTTTAGCAGGGATTTTAAATGAAGCTATCGACAAGATATTGCTCAAATACCTGCTTCCGCAGGAAACAGCCATGTCAGATCTGGGCATCTATGGAGCATGCTACCGGGTTTCTGTATTAATGATACTTTTTATTCAGGCTTTCAGGTTTGCCGCAGAACCATTCTTTTTTGCAGAATCCAGAAAAGAAAATGCAAAAGAATTATATGCCAGGGTTATGAAGGTATTTGTTGTAACCTGTCTGTTTATTTTTCTGGGGATAATGCTATTTATGGATGTTATTCAATATTTCATTGGCCGAAATTTTCGGGCAGGACTCGATGTTGTGCCCGTATTGCTGATGGCTCATATTTTTCTGGGAATTTACTTCAATTTATCTATCTGGTACAAACTTACAGGGCAAACACGTTTTGGGGCGTATATTGCTATTTTCGGGGCTGCCATCACCATAACTCTGAATGTTCTGCTTATTCCGGTTATTGGCTTTTATGCATCTGCATGGACGCACCTTATCTGTAACATAAGCATGGCAGTGATTTCGTGGTTTATGGCCAGGAATCGATTTTATATCTCTTATGATTTAGGAAGAATCTTCCTGTTTATTTTGGCTGCCGTATTTATTTTTATTGTTCACTCCTATCTGCCCGAGTTTATTAAGCCTTTAGGATGGATTGTCAATGTATTTCTCCTTGTACTTTTTGGATTTTTTATTTGGGCCATTGATGCCGAGGCTCGTCAAATTGCACGCCCCTGGATTATGAAAATGTTGCGCCGTGAGAAGACTTAAAAACAGAAAACACTCCCGAAGGGTTTCATCTACCATATACAAGTGCTTTTTTAAGCAGGGTTAAGGCAGCCAAAATTACCCCAACAAAAAACCCGGATTTTCTCCGGGTTTTTGCACAAAAACAAAAACACTATGAATAACAAAAACACTAACGCCTAAATTTGGGCTTATTGGCAACATTGAATCCTAAAGAAAGGTCCACTACCAATCCTTCTTTCCGTGGTGAATAGTATTTATTTACTGGAAGATTAAGATATCCGGAGTGGAATGTTTTGCCAATACCAAAAACCATGCCGTACAATAAGGAAAAGTCTCTCCGGCTGTCAAGGGTCTTACCCTTAGAAATATCTGTTTCATCCAAATCATCGCCAGGTTTTCATTTTCCCTTTTCATCAAAATACCCTTCAGCCAACCTCACACCCCACAGCACAAGGCCCAGACCAAACCCAAACCCAGTATGGCTGAACCTTAGTCCTGGCATAGTAAAGATAGTGGGAATGATCATACCCGACTCCATCCCTATTAATGAAGGAATAAACTCAAATAAAGCCTGAAAATTGCCGGCACTTAAAAATCGTTTTTCAAACTCGCCCGCAATCAAAACTCTCGCAGGGGACACATCAAACCATCCATCCGATTCGGGTGTCTGCATTCTGTTGGCATAATTACCCCAAAAACAGGTAGCGCCAACCCTTGCCTGGCAACTCTTTCCATAGCAACTATCGCCTTCAAAACCAGTAATCCCAAGAATGTCTGCAACATCATATTTGTCAAGTACTTCATACTTATTCGATTTTCAAGTTCAAGCAAAACCATGTTACTAATGGTCTTCTTTTCAACCGGAACATCCTATACATCAATACCAATAACGGCAATCGTCTGTTTTACCTGAGCTGATACCGGAAATATCTCCATCGCAAAAAATAATCATCATTCAACCATTTTGCCATCGGTTGCAATTTTTGACAACAATTACCCTTACATTTGCGTTAAGTGAATAACAAATAATTAGTCATTTTATGAGATACTTAACACACAAATTGCGTTTCCCGTTATCAGTTATTTTAATTATCCTGCTTGTAATTTCGGGATGTAAAAAAGATGATGATAAGGGAATTCCGGTAAAACAAGACAATGTTGATTTTTATCGGGAAATGAAAAATTGGTATTACTGGAATTCTTTTATACCAGAAGTAAATCCCTCTGCCTATTCATCGCTTGAGCGGTTGCTTGCGGCGATTATCTACAAAGACCTTGACCGAAACTGGAGTTTTGTAAGAAACTGGGATGAATTTTGGGCTTATTTGAACAATTCTGAATTTATTGGCTATGGATTTGGTCACCGATATGATCAGTCAGGTAACCTAAGAATAACACACATTTTCAACACTGTTTCCATGTATCAGCAAGGCGTTAGGCGAAGTTGGATCATCAGGGCGATCAATGGGGTAAATATTACCCCCGGCACGATTATCGGCCCATTGCTTGGCCCCGACCAGGCTGGTGTATCCAACACCTTTAGGTTCGAGAAACCGGACGGTACTTTTACCGACATTTCTGTTGCTAAGGCCTCAATTACGATGAATACTGTTTTGCACCACGAAATAATCAATATAAATGACAAGCGGATTGGCTATATGGTTTTGTCGGGATTTTTAGGTACTACTGAAAATGACCTGAAAAATGTTTTTGATAGTTTTAAGCAATCAAATATTAATGAACTCATTCTCGACTTGCGCTACAATGGGGGCGGGTTAACATCAGCAGCACGCAAACTTGCCAGTCTTATTGTGGGGAGTCAATTTGCCGGTTATCCGTTTGTACGGTATAATTTTAATTCACTGAAGCAGCAAGAAAATCGTGTTGAAAATTTCACTAACGAATCCAACAGTCTTTCAATTAATCGATTGGTAGTAATAACAACAGGAGGCACCGCATCGTCAAGCGAACTTATTATCAATGGTTTAAAACCTTATATGAATGTTATAACGGTGGGTGCAAGAACCTACGGGAAGCCGGTTGGGGCCAGTGTTTTAAGATTCAAACAAAAATGGGCAATGGCTCCCATTACCTTTAAAACCGAGAACGCAAATAACGAAGGCGACTACTTTAACGGACTGCCGGTAAATATTCCTGCCGGAGATGGACTCGACCGTATGTTTGGCGACCCCGAAGAATTGTCACTGAAAGCTGCTCTGGGCTTCATTACTGCCGGTGTTACCAAAAGCGATAAGGTGGTTTGGGAGAATCCATGGCCTGCACAACGCGATTCATGGACTTTAAACTCAATGATCTTAACTGATTAGATCAATAGAAATTAAAGAGAACCAGCCCTGGATGCACAATCCGGGGTTTTTTATTTGTTAAGTTTTTCGATGATGGATGTGGTTGAGTATCCTTCCAAAAAATCGATAGTCAGTACCTTTCCTCCCCGTGCGGTAACAATATCATACCCTACAATTTCTTCGGCCTTGTAATCGCTTCCTTTTACCAGCACATCGGGCTGAATGGATTTTATCAACTCGTAGGGTGTTTCTTCATTAAACAGTGTAACTGCACTTACAAAAAAGATAGAAGCCAGCAACCTTGCCCTGTCTTCTTCCCCGATTACCGGTCTGCCAGGACCCTTTAGCTTTCTTACACTTTCATCGGTATTGATACCAATAATCAGCCGGTTGCCATAATCGGCTGCCTTGGCAAGATACTGGAGATGGCCGGGATGAATAATATCGAAACATCCATTGGTAAAAACAATGGTTTCGCCAGCCGCTTTCCACCTGGCAACTATGGTGTTAAGGCTATCGATGGGAAAAATTCTGCAATTAATAACGTCTATATTACTCATTCTGAATTGATACTACAGGTGCTTTTGACTTAATTTTTAGTGAAAGCATTAACCAGGCGTAGCCTCCAAGAATTAGTACAATCAGCGTTTGCACTGCATGAGTTATGTAGGCATAAGAAGTTGCAGGCTCAAGTCCAACTGATAATAATTCGGTCATTGAGGTGATTACAAAGAAATGGTATGTTCCAACTCCCCCCGGTACAGGAGCCAATATACCAAGACTCCCAATGGCAAGCACCGTAAAACCATCGGCCACATTTAACCCTGATGTACCTGGTAAGGCAAAGAAGCAAAGATAAACCATCAGAAAATATAAAAACCAGATAAGCAATGTTAGGGTAATAAACAGAATTTTGTTTTTTATCTGAATAAGGGATAGTAAACCATTCCAAAACCCAACTACCTGCCGTTTAACTTTTGCTGAAAACCCTTTGCCATGAAAATCTGCCCTTTTGATATAATAAATGAAAATGGCTAATAAAATCAGACCCGCAATGGCAATAATTGCCAATACCCAAACATTGCCGCTAAGTGTGTTCAGAAACGGATTAAAAATATATTTATTGAGAAAAGCCTTTAAGAAAGTAAACTGAAAAATAATAGTAAGAAAAACTAACCCCATGAGGGTAATAAGATCAAATACCCTTTCGGCCACTACAGTTCCCGCCAAAGCGTTAAATGGCACCCCGGAATATCGCGACAGTGTTCCGCACCGGCTTATCTCTCCCAGCCGGGGCACTGCTAAATTGGCAAGATAACCCGTCATTAATGCATAAAATGTGGTGGTAAGTTTTGGAGTTTTGCCAAGCGGGCTGATTAATTGATTCCACCTGATGGCTCGCACAACATGGCTGATAATGTTACTTACTACGGCCAAAAAAATCCAGAAAAGCCGGGCATTTTTAAACTCATCCCATATCTTTGATACATCCTGGTTACGGGTAATTAGCCATAATATCAACACACCAAACGATGCAAACAATATTACCTTCAGGTACCTTATACCTTTTGGTGTAAACAACTTTTTCTGGTTTTTGACACCAGATTTTATGGTTGATTTCTTTGCTCTCTCGGGATTCAAAATATAAAATCTTTGATGTTTGTAATTCTATTTTCGCAGATAGTGTCCTGCAAGATATTTTGTTGAACAGACCCTAATCTGTTAAATCCCCATATTGCAGGCGAACCGGCAAAATTAGCAATTAAAAATTATATTGTCGATAAGTCTTACATCGCCCATAAAAACAGCAATACAAGCAACCGCTTTTGTGCCTTTTTCCGGATTCTGTAATGGTGAAAGTGTAATGGCGTCCGAGATTTCAAAGTACTCGAGTTTCATTTCAGGATTTGCATTAATCGTTTCCGAAATATCATTTTTTACCCTGTCAAGATCATAAACAGAAACAAGATCAGGTACGCTTGACAGTGCTTTGTAAATCAACGGAGCCTCTTTTCTCTGCCTTTCTGAAAGCCTTTTGTTTCTTGAACTCATGGCGAGACCGTCGTGCTCTCTTATCGTTTTACAGGCAACAACATCGACCGGAGAGTTTTCAATCTCTACAAGTTTTCTGATAATTGCTAATTGCTGGTAATCCTTTTCACCAAAATAGGCTTTGTGGGGCCCTACAATCTTGAATAGCCTGCTTACCACAATTGCCACACCATTAAAATGGCCAGGACGGAATTTTCCTTCCATTACCTTATCGAGCAATCCAAAATCGTAATGCATCGTTGCTGGCTCAGGGTACATTTCATTTACATCGGGCGAAAAGACAGCAGTGCAATCCAAATTTTCCAGCATTGCAATGTCTTCATTAAAAGTGCGCGGATATTTGTTTAAATCATCGGGGTTGTTAAACTGAATGGGGTTTACAAAAATGCTGCAGATCACAATATCGTTTTCAGCCAATGCCTGCTCAACAAGTTTCAGGTGCCCGGTATGCAATGCCCCCATGGTTGGCACAAACCCAATAGTTTTACCCTGGCTTCTTGTCTTTTTGCAAAACTCTGCAATTTCAGCCCTTAATTTAAATATTTTCATGCTCCAGGAAGTATTAAATCGGTATGTTGAAGACTCGTTTTTTATTAGTGTTAAAAAACTATATCACCCAGAACCCAACATCAAGGAATATATCCCAATCAGGCATTTTACATACAAAATTAGCTTAATGCAAGCATTTGAATTTTAGCTGTTTATGTGGATATATCAACGTGCCGGATTAAGCGGGCAAAGCTAAGGCAATAATTTGAGAAATAGCAAAAATTTCGTAACTTTGCATAATATTTTTATTAACAGTCAATTAAAGCATATATGGAAAAACCCAAAGTTCTTTTTGTACAGCAGGAGATCACCCCATACCTCAAGGAATCCCATATTGGTTTGATAGGAAGGCAACTCCCCCAGGGAATTCAAGACAGAGGAAAAGAAATCAGGACTTTCATGCCCCGCTTTGGCAACATCAATGAAAGACGAAACCAACTTCACGAAGTGATCCGCCTCTCAGGAATGAATCTGGTAATCAACGACACCGACCACCCCCTAATCATCAAAGTTGCATCTATCCAATCTGCAAGAATGCAGATTTATTTTATAGACAATGATGACTTTTTCAAGCGAAAATTTACCGTGCTGGACAAAAACAGCAAAATGTTTCCTGATAACGATGAAAGGGCCATATTTTTTACCCGTGGCGTAATAGAAACTGTAAAAAAATTGAGCTGGGCTCCATCTCTGGTTCATTGCAGCGGATGGTTCACTGCTTTAATGCCAGCTTACATCAAAATTGCCCTTAAGGAAAACGGAATGTTCTCTGATACCAAGGTAATTTATTCAATTTATGATGACGAGTTTGAAGGAAGCCTAAACCCCGCCATCACCAAAAAATTTAAGACCCAAGGCGTAGGCGAAGAATTCACCAAAAAATTAACTGACCCCACCTTTGTTAACCTTACCAAAACCGCCATTGATTACTCTGACGGCGTTATTTTCGGTAATGAAAAAATCAATCCCGAACTCGAAGATTATGCCCGCCAATCGGGCAAACCAGTTCTTGGGTACCAGCAGCCTGAAAATTATATGGATGCATATAATGAGTTCTATGATGAAATTATTGTACAAGAACCTGTTCTCACACAATAATTTTTACCATACCTTTGCGTTTACAAAGCAGCTATAAGTTGACTGATATCGTAACAACAAACATATTAAGGTTTTGAAAAATACAATTTACCCCCGGTTTATCCGGGGTTTTTTCCGTTTTAATGCGCAAGTTGCCGTTGCGCTCGCCCTTTTAAGTTTTTCCCTACTTCCTTCTTGCAACGACCTCGATACCATAGGGCTCGATTTGGTTGAAACCCGCATTAGGTTAAACTCAACAGACACCACAACAATCAGAGCATATACACTCTCAGAAGATTCACTGTTAACCACAAACGCCGAATTACATCTTCTTGGTTTTATTAATGATCCGTTGTTTGGCAAATCGAGTGCAAGTATTTATACCGAAGCACTGCCAGGAAGCCTTTCACAAGCAGTTACAAGTATTTCTTCCGATTTACTTGTTGTCGACTCAGTGGTTTTAAGCCTTGCTTATGCAGGCTACGCCGGCAATCTGAATGTTCATTATACAGCAAGGGTTTTCGAGCTGGGAGAAATCATACCTATTGATACTATTTACAGCAATCGCGTTTTACAAGTAAAAAAAGAAATCCCCGTCATCAATCCGGTTTTCAGACCAATGCCCAGAACCAAAGTTTTTCTGGACCCTGATAGTGTTGCTCCTCATCTCAGAATAAAGCTTGATCCCCAATATGGCCGTAAGATGGTGCTTTACTTAGACTCCCTGGCCCGTAATCAAAAAAGATTTTCTACCTACGACGAGTTCAGGGCTTATTTAAGCGGCTTTTTAATTCAGGTAGAAGAAACCAGTCAACCCGGAGCGATACTATATTTTAACCTTAGGGGTACCTTCTCCCGCTTTCAGATTTTCTATTCGCAGGCAGGCACCACAAATAAATATGTTTACAGTCTCAACTTTGGCGATGGGCTTGGTCGAAGATACACCCGATTTGATAACTTTGGCCATCAGCATGCTGCAGAAATTTTACGTTCGCAGGTTCTGAATAGTGAAACTCTTCTTGGCGACAGCCTGCTTTTTTTACAATCGATGGCAAATTACCGGGTCAGAATTCAACTCCCATACATTACCAACCTTCTCACGGGGCAAAGTAACCAGGTGGCAATTAACTCGGCTCGGCTTATTTTCCCCATAGAAACCGATTTGCTTCCCGACAGTATTAATACCGCTACAGCACTAATTCTCTATCGCGAAAATCCCGCCAAACCAGGCAAAATAATACCTCTTGACGATCAGGTTGTTAGTTCAAACTATTTTGGAGGATTTATTGACCGACGCAAAATGGAGTACTCTTTTAACATAACCAAACACATCCAAAGAGTTTTTGAAGACCCCACGTTGAACACACCCTTATATCTTCGTGTTAGTAATGGTGTACAAATAGCAGGACGAGTAGCTCTGAAGGGGCCTAAAAGAAATAATCCGCTAAGGCTGGAAATAATTTATTCCCAACCTGTTTTAGGCAATAATAATTAATAGTTAATACATTACGATTATGTGTGGAATTGTAGGATATCTCGGCGAAAGGGAAGCATACCCTATTCTAATCAAAGGGCTTAAACGACTCGAATACAGAGGCTATGACAGTGCTGGTATCGCCTTATTAAATAGTGACCTCCATGTTTTCAAAAACAAAGGAAAGGTTACAGACCTTGAAAAAATGATTCAGGGAAACAACCTTTCTGGCAACACAGGCATTGCACATACCCGCTGGGCTACCCACGGCGAACCCAACGATGTCAATGCCCACCCTCACTACAGCGAAACAAAAAGTCTGGCAATAATTCATAATGGAATTATTGAAAACTATGGAAGCCTCAAAGCAGAATTGATCAATCGAAATCATCATTTTACCAGTGAGACCGATACAGAAGTTCTTATTCACCTCATTGAAGATATACAGCAAAACGAAGACGTTGATTTGCTTGAGGCTGTAAGAATATCACTTAATCAGGTGGTTGGAGCTTATGCAATTGTTGTTATCGACAAAAATAATCCTGAAACACTAATTGCCGCAAAAAAAGGAAGCCCCCTGGTAATTGGAATAGGCGAAGGAGAATTTTTTATTGCCTCCGACGCTACTCCTATTGTTGAGTACACAAAAAATGTTGTTTACCTTGACGACGAAGAAGTTGCAACCATGACCAAAGGGTCAGACCTTAAGATTAAAACCATCCGCAATAAGGAAAAACATCCCTACATTCAAAAACTCGAACTGCAATTGTCGGCGATTGAAAAGGGGGGTTATGCTCACTTCATGCTCAAGGAAATTTTTGAGCAGCCCCGTTCCATAAAAGACTCTATGAGAGGCCGACTTAGTGTTGAAAAAGGTATTGTTACTCTCGGTGGCATTATTGATTATGAGCAGAAACTTGTAAATGCACGCCGAATAATTATTATTGCCTGTGGAACATCATGGCATGCCGGATTAGTGGGTGAGTATCTTTTTGAAGACCTGGCACGCATACCGGTAGAGGTTGAGTATGCATCAGAATTTCGTTACCGCAATCCGGTTATTTATGAAGATGATATAGTAATTGCCATAAGCCAGTCGGGCGAAACTGCTGATACACTGGCCGCCATTGAACTGGCCAAATCGCGCGGAGCTACTATACTTGGTATTTGCAACGTGGTAGGTTCATCAATAGCCAGAGCAACTCATGCCGGAAGCTATACCCATGCCGGCCCCGAAATTGGTGTTGCATCTACAAAAGCGTTTACAGCTCAGGTAACCATATTGGCATTGATGGCACTTTCAATAGCCAATAAAAAAGGCTCTATCGCCAAAAGCAGATTCCATCAGCTGCTGGCCGAAATGGATGCTCTGCCTGCCAAAGTAGAACAAGCTTTGAGCAACAACCATAAAGTGCTCGAAATAGCCAGGATTTTTAAGTTTGCACACAACTTTCTTTATCTCGGCAGGGGGTACAACTTCCCTCTGGCTCTCGAAGGTGCACTAAAACTGAAAGAAATTTCATATATTCATGCCGAGGGTTATCCTGCCGCCGAAATGAAACATGGGCCCATTGCCCTTATCGATGCCAATATGCCGGTGGTGGTAATTGCTACCAAAAAAGGAACTTACGATAAGGTAATCAGCAATATACAGGAAGTTAAAGCCCGCAAAGGCTCTATTGTTGCCATAGTTACCGAAGGCGATACTGTTGTTAGCCAGATGGCTGATTATGTAATTGAAATCCCTGATACCGATGAAGCTCTGGTTCCCATAGTTGCCAGTATCCCTTTGCAACTTCTCTCATACCATATTGCTGTAATGAGAGGTTGCAATGTTGACCAACCACGAAATCTTGCCAAATCTGTTACGGTGGAATAGTAAACGTTGGTTTTGCTATCCGGTTATCCTATACCTAAATAAACAAAAAAGAGGCCGTCTCAAAAGATAAAATGAGACGGCCTCTTTTTTTTGTCAAAC
>JBBISA010000017.1:62554-64172 GCA_037441525.1 Bacteroidota bacterium | reverse complement strand
AGAGACTTAAAAAATAAAATCAAGCAATTTTAATTTTTACCGGACAATAGTGATTACAATTTATAGTTTTTCTTATGCGATTTTTCGTTCTAATAATATTATTATCAATAACTTATACAGATATTTTTCTAATTACGGTCATCAGAAAAAATGGCTTATGACAAATTTGGGTTAATCAAAACTAATGCCCATAGATGCTGGTATTCGGCACTATGGGCATTAGGTTTTTAAATTTTTACTCTTGGTTTGTATTATTTGATAAGTACTTTCCTTACAACAGTTTCATCGCCATAAGTAAATTGGAGTAAATACATTCCGGGTGGTAATTCTCGTAAATCCAGGGAGTTTCCCATAGCCGGAATTCTCCGCATCTGAGCAACATATCCCTGAGAATTGTAAACAAGAAGTTCTGTTTCTATATTTCTGGCATTGGTAATTCTAAGCATCCCATTGCTCGGATTGGGGTGAACTGCTATTCTCATATCATCCGAATTGTGAAGTTTTTCAACCATTGCAACCAATTTTAGATCTCTGATTACTTCAAATTCAAAAGGATTTTGCCGCGATACAATTTGTCCTGAAGGATTAACCCACCCCTTAAACTTGAAATCACTACTGCCATGATATTCAAGAAGAACTAAGTTTCCCTTCAGGTAGAATCCGGTTCCGGAAATTGCTCCGGCATCGGATTCAGAAACAGTGGCTGATATTTCGAATTCACGTGGTGAATATTCAAATTTTGCAACCATTTGCCTGTTATTGGAAGCAATAAAATCCAGTTCATTCTGCCTGCTGACTATTCTGTTATTCTCCATCCAACCGGTAAATAGGAAATCGTCATCAGCCGGAGTAGCTGATATTGTTACCTGGTCTGAAACTGTATAGGTGCCTGCTCCCGAAACAAAAGCAAAGCCAGGAGGATCTGATTCTAAAACAATTGATACTTTCTGTTGAACCTGAGGGGTTAGTTTAATCGTTAATTGAGTATCCTTATTGTCTATTGTAATTACCCCATTAAAACTTTGATAACCATTTGATGTTACAGTGTATGAATATGTACCTGGGGCGAAATTTTCAAAATAATAATTTCCAGCCGAGTTCAATACTGCACCCACCTTGACAACGGCATTCTGAATAATGCTGTTATCTATTATACTAAGCACTGAAAAGGAGATTGAGTATGTAGTTTTAATGCTCATGACGGTATTTACTGTACGATTTCCGGTTATTGTAAGTGTTTCGTTGGTTAAATTATTATACCCTGAAGCTGAAACGGAATAGGAATAAGTTCCGGCCAGTACCCCCGTGAAAGTGTAATTACCCGCAGGGTTGGTTACCCCGTTAAAGGTTACCACGGCATTAGTAATGGCCGTTCCTGTGTTCGACCTAACATTAAAGGTTACCGTATAGGTAGGTGGTGGCACAGGCGTCATTTGCGCCTGAACGGTAGAGTTCTGGCTTACCTGGAAATTGCTTACTGTCAGATTCTGAAAACCGCTGGCCGTTACCGAATAGGAATAAGTTCCGGCCAGTACCCCCGTGAAAGTGTAATTACCCGCAGGATTGGTTACCCCGTTAAAGGTTACCACGGCATTAGTAATGGCCGTTCCTGTGTTCG
>JBBISA010000017.1:0-62454 GCA_037441525.1 Bacteroidota bacterium | reverse complement strand
TTCTGAAAACCGCTGGCCGTTACCGAATAGGAATAAGTTCCGGCCAGTACCCCCGGGAAAGTGTAATTACCCGCAGGATTGGTTACTCCGTTAAAGGTTACCACGGCATTAGTAATGGCCGTTCCTGTGTTCGACCTAACATTAAAGGTTACCGTATAAGTAGGATTAGGGACTAATTGAACAGAAACTGTCGAATTTTTATTAACAACAAAGCTGTTTACAGTTACACTTTGAAAACCTGGTGCTGAAATTGTATAGGAGTACGTACCCGCTTTTATACCCGTAAAATTGTAATTTCCAACTGGATTGGTTTTTCCGGCAAATGTTACAGTGGCGTTGGTAATGGCAACTCCAGCGGAATTTTTAATATCAAATTGAATATTATAGTTTTGCTGAGTTTGGCACAGAGGAACCCAGAAATTATTTATATCGATGTCTGATCCCCAATTATCTGCTGGATTTGAAGCTTTAAAAGCAGCAAAAGTGCTGTAGCCGTTAAAAAGCTTATTCGAAGTTGGAATTGCATAATCATAATTTGGCCAGGTATAGGAGCCTGATGGTGATTTTATAATATGATTTCCTTGTATGCCATAAGGTTCTTTCTGTAATAAATGGTCTAACATATTATTTCCATTACCCAAAGGTACCTCCCCAACTTGTTTGCCCATATTAGTGGCATCAATAATGTTATATCTAAAGATTGTTTCTGCCGGGAATAAAAAAAAGACAACAGCTCCCCCTGCACTTGTTTTTTGAGGACCAATCAATGTATTATACTCAATAACAATTCCCCTCTCATTTGATGTCCAACCTCCAACATGTATTAATGAAAACTTCCAGGGAGTGCCAGATCTATCCAAATAGTTACCAGCAACATACAAATTTCTGTTTTGTCCTCCAAATTCTAAAGCATCACCCCATGAATCAAGACCGTGATCTATTGTCATCTTGTTTATATCATAAATCCAGTTTCTTATAACTTTAACATCATTTGCTGCCCATATAGTAATTCCATCTCTCCAGAGCCTATGAATAACATTATTAAAGACTATCAAATTATGAGATCCAAATGAAATTTTCATTCCATAATTTGGATATTTTCTTTCAAGGGATGCATTGTAGCGACCACTGATAATATTGTTAGCAATAATTAAGTTGGGTACTCCTCCAGATGATGTACCTGCATTAACCACAGCATCCCATCCTGCAACAGAATATGATTCAGCTCTAATGTCTAACCCATCTATTACTACGTTACTGCTCCCAAAATCTACCATTATCCCATCATTAATGACTGCCTTGAGTCCCTCCCCATAACTTCCTAAATAATTATTGATAAACACTCGAGAAATTCTTCCCCTACAAATTGTTCCTTTTTTAAAAAGATAGGCTGTATTACTTTGGATTTTTTCTGGTAAAATATTAAACGGGTTTTCAATAGTTCCATTTCCATTGGTTGTTCTGGTTGGGTCAATATATCTTATTGCAGTGTAATTTGATGGTTTGGGTATTTCCGGGATATAGTAAGGGGGGCAATTTGAAAGTGTGGTTTTTGATAGAATAGTTACAAATATAAATAAGAGAGTGATGAGTTTTTCAGAGAAAGAATTTTCAGTAATTGCTTTTTTCATAATCAGAAGCATTGAGTCAATATTTTTTTATTAGAGTATTTTGTTTTTATGTAACCTGGTAATTCCTGATTGCGTAATACTGGTTGCAAAATCAAATTTTCAAGGCAGATTGCTAATTTTTTTCTTTAATCAAAAATTATAATTTCGCTAAAACATTAATTTGTTTCCACCAATAGTAAGTATCTGCTTACCGATAAAATCTTTGAATTATTATTGGTTACGGGTAAAGTTATACTAATAAAATCAACAACTTTTCAGTGATTTCCCGGGTATTTTTCGAGTAATTTCTCCCGTTTTGATTATTTCTTTCTTTAAATGCCGGCTATTATGAGGTTTCTGTTTTATAATCAATTAATTACGTTTGACCAACATTTTTGCTCTTAAGTTTTTTATAGGAAATGTCCATTTGATTTAACTAAAAGGCAATGATTTGTTAATCTTTTTTCTTTGCCTTTTGTAATTTTAATTGATGATTATCCGCAATCTTGCCACTACAGAAGTGACAATGTTGTATCAATATCAGCATAGCATCCTGAAAGGTCACCCTATTTAAGCCCATCGGCAGCGCCATGCGTAAATTCCGAAAGAACTCTGACACCTTGTAAGAGTAGCCAGGCACCATAAAGCATCTTGTTAACTTTTAATATTCCCTTTCAGGGCTCTCAAAACATTGGGTGAAATCTTAAACTTAGGGCGATGCCACTGGACTAAATTAAATTGGGATTTCAGCCCGAAAAAACCCGAACACTACTTTGATATTTTTACTTGCCAAAAAGCGGAAAATCATTTCTAATATACTTAAAATGAATTTTCACAAATAAAAAAGCTGCCCCGTTTATTGAGGCAGCTTTCATTATCAGGATAAAGAGAAAAAGTTTTAGGTTTGGTAATTCTGGTAGACCAGGTGAACACCCTTATACAACTCTATTTTATGTTTCCAATCCAAAGAATTTATCAAACCTACATCCAGTTGTTTTTTGGGGGTACCATCTGGTTTGGTTGAATCCCATGTTATTTCTCCATCGAATCCAATAGTTTCTTTTACCAATTTTGCCAACTCCTTAATAGTAAGGTCCTGCCCGGTACCAATGTTAATATGAGTTTGATTCAGTTCATTATAGAGGGTGGGTGCTTCAACATTTTGCATTATGTAAATACAGGCATTTGCCATGTCTTCTACATGCAGAAACTCTCTAAATACATCACCGGTTCCCCAGAGTCGAATTGAAACAATGCCAGATGCTTCTTTATTAATGCCGAAATCCGATAACACAGCTAGAACTTCTTCTTTTGAGGCGGAGCCGTTTACCCCCTTTACCGGATTTTTATTAAGGTCTTTTACTATCGCATCCCAATTGTTGTTCATGATACACTTGCCAAGATGCATTTTGCGAATCAATGCCGGCAATACATGAGATTTTTCAAGATCATAATTATCATTTGGGCCATATAAATTAGTAGGCATTACCGAAATAAAGTTACTACTGTATTGTTTAAAGTAACTTTCGCACATTTTTATCCCTGCAATTTTTGCTATTGCATAAGGTTCATTGGTATATTCCAGTGGACCAGTTAATAAGTATTCCTCTTTTAGTGGTTGAGGAGCAAGTTTGGGATAGATACAAGAACTTCCAAGAAAGAGCAATTTTTTAACACCAAACTGATAGGATGCATGAATTATGTTATTCTGAATCATCAGATTCTCATAAATAAACTCCGCTCTGTATATATTGTTGGCTACGATGCCTCCAACCTTGGCAGCAGCAAGAAAAACATAGTCGGGTTTTTCGGTGGCAAAGAATTCATCAACACGAGCCTGATTTCTCAGGTCGAGTTCTTCCAAAGTTCGCACAACGAAATTTTGATACCCCGAGGCTTCCAAATTTCTATGAATGGCCGAGCCAACCATGCCTTTATGACCGGCTATATAGATTTTTCCGTTCTTTTCCATTTTTTCTTTTCAGGATGTTATTGTTTGCTGAGAGCTTTTTTGTAGTCAGCTTCCACCATGATTCTTACCAGATCTTTAAATTTAGTTTTTGGCTCCCATCCAAGTTTTTCCTTTGCCTTGGAATAATCGCCAATTAAGAGGTCAACTTCGGTGGGTCTGAAATACTTTGGATTAATGCCAATTACCTGTTTGCCATTAGATTTACGGATGCCTACTTCATTTACTCCTTCGCCTTCCCATATTATTTCATCGCCAAGTATTTTAAAAGCTTCCTCTATAAACTCCCGTACAGTATGGGTTTCATTGGTTGCCAAAACAAAATCTTCGGGTGTTTCGGCCTGAAGCATTCGCCACATTCCTTCAACATATTCAGGAGCATATCCCCAGTCGCGTTTTGCGTCAATATTGCCAAGCAGGAGTTGATCTTCCAGTCCGGCCATGATTCTTGAAACACCTACACTTACTTTTCTGGTTACAAAGGTTTTTCCTCGTCTTTCACTTTCATGATTAAACAATATTCCATTGCATGCAAAAAGATTGTATGCTTCTCTGTAATTCACTACAATCCAATAGGCATATAATTTGGCTGCTGCGTAGGGGCTTCTGGGATAAAAGGGTGTGGTCTCTTTCTGTGGGATTTCCTGAACTTTGCCATACAATTCGGATGTGGATGCCTGATAGAATCGGGTTTTTATACCTGTTTCTCTGATTGCATCAAGAAAACGTAATGTTCCAACACCATCGACCTCTGCTGTATACTCAGGTACTTCAAATGATACCTGGACATGGCTCTGGGCGCCAAGATTATAAATTTCATCCGGACGAATTTTTTCTACCAACCGGTTCAGATTGCTTGAGTCTGTAAGATCACCATAGTGAAGAAAAAATCGATTATTAAGTAAATCTTGTTTATTGTAAATGTGATCTATACGAAATGTATTAAATGAACTGGCTCTTCTTATGATGCCATGAACATCATATCCTTTGTCAAGTAGTAATTCTGTTAAGTAGGAGCCATCCTGGCCGGTGATACCTGAAATTAATGCAACTTTTTTTTTCATTATATAGGTTGAATTTGGTTTTATGAATTTATATTACTGCTTAAGCATAGACAAAAGTATTAAATAAAATAGATGAATGGTTGCAAAATTACACCAAAATAGAATTTTAGCATATTTACTATTTATGATTGTTGATTCTTTCTATTGTTTCACTGAACAACAAATTACCGTATGAATGACTCACGAAAAGTCTACATCGCAAACATGTTAGGGCTCATTTTTGCAAAATTTAAGAAATCCTGGAGTGAAATTGATAGCCTTTGGGATTAATTATATTTATACTATGCGTGTAAAAGTATTTTCCTGCAATAGTTTATTTTAATATAAAAAGGCTGTATCGTAATTGAAACAGCCTTTTCCAGTATTGTATCCAGAATTGATTACCAGTAATGTTGACTGGTATTTTTCAGCAATTTTGTTCAGAAATAAAAGAACTTTTACGTTATTAAAGGCTTTTTAGGTTGTTGCAGAAACTGAGGAAGAATACGGCGAAGAGTAATCATACTCATAGTTATATGTTTGAGGAACAACATTTTTACTGAATTTGATTTGTTTCTGAGAAATTACAAAAAACGGAGTTTTTACGAATATCATCATATCAAGCATGATAGACCAATTATGGCAATACCAAACATCCTGATTAATTTTTTTGAATACCAGAGCCTCGCTTTTTCCATTTTTCTCACTAACTGTTATTTGCGAAAGGCCTGTCATGCCTGGCTTCATCAAATGTCTTTGACGGGTATTTTCAATTGTATTAGCGTATTCGTTTATTTCATTTTCAACCAAAGGTCTTGGGCCTACTATAGACATATCACCTTTCAATACATTGAAAAACTGTGGCAATTCGTCGATTCTGTATTTACGGAGAAATAATTCATATTTTTTAATGTCTTCATTAGTTTCCCCAAAACGAGTGTAGTTGTTCATTGTTTGGAACTTGATACATCTGAATATTTGGTTATCTCTTCCTACTCTGGGTTGTATAAAGAATAAACTGGAATGTGCTCGCAAAATAACTTTATGATATAAAAACACCAGGGCATATATCCATGAAACTAAAACAATCATGGTCAGAGATACTGAGACATCGAAGGCGCGTTTCAAAAACATGTTGAATTTTTTGTTTTTCATAAAAGTTGAGGTGTATTAATTAGATATTACTTTTAGACTTTTGTGGTTGAATGATTTGGCTAATTAGATTCTTCTCCTAAACTGTGGTTTGTTATCAAAAATCATCGATTAGGCTAAATAATCATCGTTTTAATCAAAGGTAATACTTTGGCGTGCTTCTAAAATAGCTAATTATACCCATTTTATTTGTCGGGAATCTACGTAGTATTGATAAGAGGTATAAATCAGGTTGAAATATAAATGCCAGATATTTAATCAATTGGAGGAAACCGACTCTAAGAGTTTTTACGTACTGTTTTTAAATTGTTAAAAACTTATTAACATTCTTATGATTGCGGTTAGTCGATGAAAAGTTATTACATAACGATAAAAATAGTCGATAAACTGGAATTTCTTTTTCGATTTTTGGTGTATGATAATTTCCTGACATTGGAATTAATTAATGAAGTTTAGGCTGGTTATTATCAAATCAGCAATAATTCACTAATCTTTATAGCTCATTGCTGCGCCAATCGCTGTGCAGTATTCAGCGTATTTAGGGGTATGGAACTTAACATTGTATAATTTGGAAAGCTCTTTAAAGGTTTTATTCGATTGTTCTACTTTTATCAGATTGCCAGTCAATACGATGTTCTGGTCATTCTCAACCTTTGCAGCAAGCACGGCCATCATACCAATAGTTTGAAACACCATGTTTACGATTGCCTTAAGCAAGTCGTTTTTACCTGCTTTGTCGCTCATTTTGCCAAAGTTTGAAGCGGTAAGAGTAGCTGGTAAGTGGCCAATATCGCCGTTGGTAATATCGCCAATGGTAAGGTCAACTAAGCCCAGGTCACCTGATTGTGCCAAGGAAATTATATTGTTGAAGTCAGACAAATTGAGCATTGCCTTTGATAAACCTAAAATAGTCCCGCCTCCAACACCTGTGCCCCCAATATGCGAAACATTTTTTCCGTTAGCCTTAATAATTGCAGTGCCTGTACCCATACTTACAATCACTGCCTTTTCAAGCCCCGAAAGATAAAGCCCGCCAAATCCGAGGGCTTTGAATTCTTCGACTTTTTCAACAGGAATACCAAGTATGTCTTTGGTTATAAAACTTGCACCTGCTCCGGTCATTTTTATGAGATCAATGTCTCTGATAGAAAGGTTGTTGTTATTAATAAATTTTCCCAATGCGCCCGAAGCAGAGGCAATGGGGTCATTGGCTTCAACCGAAAGTGGTTCGGCGAGTTTATTTCCTGCAAACCCTGCTATTTTTGTAGTACTGCCACCTAAATCTATTCCTATTATCATTTATTGTGGGTATAGTTTTGTTTTTAAAATGCTCGCTGTTTCAAGTATAAAGGTATACAAAAGGGTAAAAAATATCCATGATTTTAGTTTTTTGTTAAAGATATGCTTTGTAATGGGTTGTATTTCATTTACCTTGGCACCCAAAAACTGAATTATAACTTAAATACCGATAATTATGCGAACTTCTGAGCAACAGGCACAATATTATGCCGATATGATCCGAAAAAACCTGAAGAAGATCCTTCTGGTTATATTGGGTTTGATTATTCTGCTTACTTCGGTTAGAACCGTCGGGCCCGAAGAGGAGGGCGTGGTGGTTCAATTGGGGAAATATAACAGAACCCTTCAACCCGGTTTGAACTTTATTTTACCCCTTGGATTGGAAAAGATGTATAAAATTCCCGTTCAACGGCAGTTAAAGCAGGAGTTTGGTTTTCGTACTGAAAGGTCTGATACAAGAACGCTTTATTCAACAGGCGATTTCTCAACAGAATCACTAATGCTTACGGGCGATCTCAACCTTGCCGATGTTGAATGGGTTATCCAATACAGGATAGTTGATTCCTACAAGTACCTTTTCAGAGTAAGGGATGCTGAAGATGCCCTAAGGGATATGTCGGAGGCGGCTATGCGCAAAATAGTTGGAGACCGCACTGTAAATGAAGTGCTTACAGTAGGAAGGCAGGAAGTAGCTTCAACTGTGGAAGTGCTTTTACAGCGAATGTGTGATGAGTATGAAAATGGAATCAGAATAGATCAGGTAGTTTTACAGGATGTAAATCCACCCGAACCAGTTAAACCATCTTTTAATGCAGTAAACCAGGCCCAACAGGAACGCGAAACCCTTATCAATCAGGCTGAGTCTGAGTATAACCGGGTGATACCACGAGCTCGCGGCGAAGCAATTGAAACCATTGAACTTGCCAATGCCTATGCCCTAAACAGGGTTAACAGGGCAAAGGGTGAAGCTGAGCGTTTTAATTCTGTTTATTCAGAATATGTCAGAGCACCGGAGGTTACCAAGAAAAGACTCTATCTTGAAACGATGGAAAGAATGTTGCCTAAACTCGGCAATAAAATTATTGTTGATGAGAAGGGAACCAATGTTTTACCTCTTTTAAATCTTGAAAAAGCCCGGCCACAAAACTAGTTATAAGAAAAAGCTATTCTTTGGGTGATTTATCCATCAAGCTTTAAAATAAAATTTCGAATATGAAACCAGGATGATTCGTTAAGCACAAACACGGATTAAAATTTATCATGCGAGTTGTCCAGTATTTACGGGACAAGCTATCTAAGTTTAAACTAAAAATTATTTGCGAATGAAAACTAAGACTATAATAATAATAATTCTGGGAGTAACTTTTTTTATAATTGCTTACGGCAGCATTTTCATTTTAAGTGAAACCCAGCAGGCAATTGTTACCCAGTTTGGAAAACCAGTTGGAGGTGCACGAACCCAGCCAGGGTTGAACTTTAAAGCCCCATTTATTCAAAAGGTTCAATACTTTGACAAACGCTACCTGAAATGGGATGGAGACCCAAATCAGGTTCCCACTCAGGATAAGAAGTTTATTTTTGTTGATACCTATGCGCGCTGGCAAATAACTGATCCATTGCAGTTTTTTATCCGTTTGCGCGATGAGAGATCGGGCCAGTCAAGGCTTGATGATATCCTGGACGGGGAAACACGCAATGCCCTTGCCAGTCACGAACTTTTAGACCTTGTTAGATCAACCAATCGCAAACCAGAAGTTTATGAAGATTATTTGCAGGAATTGGAGGAGCTGGAAGATATTTCGGTAGGCAGAGAACGCATTGAGGCACTAATACTTGAACGTGCCAACCAACGAACAGTAGATCTGGGAATAAGGATACTCGATTTCAGGTTTAAGCGTATGAACTATGTAGATGAAGTGCGGCGTAATGTTTACGAAAGGATGATCAGCGAAAGAAATCGCATAGCTGACCAGTTTCGTTCAGAGGGTCAGGGTGAGGCCCGTAGAATTGAGGGCAACAAGGAACGCGACCTTGCTCAAATAAAATCTGAGGCTGTTCGCGAATCGGAAATAATAAGAGGTAAGGCTGATGCCGAGGCAACTGCAATTTATGCTTCAGCCTATAACAAAACCCCTATGGCCCGCGAACTTTACACTTTTCTCCGGTCAATGGAGGCATTGGAAAACTCTATAGATAAGGAAACAAGTATTATTCTTACAACTGATAGTGAGCTCTACAGATTTCTTAAAAATACCAGATAAAATTCGTCAATTACCCATTTTATTTTGAAGTACTATATTCATGTAAACACGGCCCGGGCCAGCAAGGTTCGGGCCGTAATTATATTTTAGCGTACTGGTTTAATTGTTCTTTGTTTCAGTTTTTTTAGACAACGGCATGGAAGGCAGATTAGTCGGCACATAGATGGAAATCGCCTTAAGTAAACTGTTGTCTGTTTCAGGGATGTTTCCCTTGCCCAAAACAAATAAAACTATGGGTTAATAGTGTAAAAAAACTATTGTAATGCGCACCACACCGGGGGAATAGGTGTGGTTTCAATCCTAATCGTCACGAGAAAATGACAATTGCAGATAGTAAGTAAACCTTTTGTGTTTGAGTAAACTATCGAAAAGAAGTCTTAATCTGCGAACATTTGGTCTAAATTCCTTTGGAGTATTATCATTAATGCTTATTGGTGTCATACCTGCTCAATTTCACAACCGGAAGGGGATATTTACCCCGAATATTGAATCAGGATCAAGTAAACCAAGCCCTTTGTCGAAGTAAATAACCGGCCTGTTCATAACCTTAAGAACAGGAAAAAATTTGTCGTGAACGAAGAAAAATTGCAGAAAGAATTAGAATTGTTTTAAACCCAAATTTGTCTTTAGCCGTTTTTTCTTATGGCCGTCATTAAAAATTTAAAGTTTTAAGTTATTGATTATGTGACTTCTATTTTGACAAATCGCTACAGAAAAACTAAATATTTGCAAGCAGAAATGCTTACAAACTAAGTTTTTCTAAAGTGGGGTTAAACCCGGCTAAGTCATTAGTTCATTACATTCCTAATGACTAATCCGGGTTAAAGTGCCAGATTAAAAGCATTTATAGGTTGGTTGTGTGCAGATGACAAGCATTAGCTGTGCTGTGAATTTGATTATTTTATTTAGGAAAAATCCCTTTTAACCAAAACATCAGCAATGTGCAATACTTTCATAGGTATTTTATTACGTGAGAGATAACCTTCTAAATGCATCAGACATGAAGCTTCTGTACTAATTATATATTCGGCACCAGTTTTCAGGGCATATTCAATCTTCTGCTCTGCCATTGCTGTTGATATAGATTCATGTTTTACTGCGAATGTTCCACCAAACCCGCAACAAACATCAGAATGTTCCATCTCAACTATTTCCAGACCCTTTACTTTTGAAAGTAAACGTCTGGGCTCATCAGTAAGCCCATATTCGCGCAAGGCTGAGCATGCATCGTGTATGGTAGCTTTGGCATAAAAACTTGCACCAAGGTCATCAATTTTCAACTGATTGACCAGAAAATCGGTAAGTTCAAAAATTTTCTTGCCTAGAGCCCGGTTTGGGTTGTGAATGGCTGAATTGTCGAACATTCCATTATAATAATTTCTAACCATCCCTATACATGATGCTGATGGGCCCACCACCCACTTATAATCCATAAAGTCGCGAATGAATTTTTCTGCAACACATCGGGCTTCATCCCAAAAACCGCCATTAAATGCCATTTGCCCGCAACAGGTTTGTTTGGAATTATACTGAACCTTTACTCCGCACTGTTCGAGAATTTTTAGCATATTAAAGCCAGTTTCAGGGTAAACCTGGTCAATAAAACAAGGTATAAAAATGCCAACTTCCATATTAAGGTTATTCTTTTATTGGTGGATAATACAAGTAGTTTGGTTTTTATTAAAATAATCAAGACTTTGAAAATTATACATCTGATTTGAATTCTCTTTGCCGTAGTATCTCAAACAAAACAACCCCGGTGGCCACTGATACATTCAAGGAGCCTGTCTTCCCTTTTTGTGGGATAGCTGCCAGAGATTGCACTGTGACCAGGGTAGATTTTGATAAGCCTTTGTCTTCTGATCCCATTATAAGTGCCACCGGGCCTGTCAAATCTTCTAAATAGACTGGATTACCAGTCTTTTCGGTACATCCTACGGTTTTAACTCCGCTTTCATTTAAAAATGCTATGGTTTCAAGGATATCCTTCTCTTTACAAACGGGAATTCGGGTCAATGCTCCTGCCGATGTTTTTATTGCATCAGCATTAACGGGTGCCGATGATTTTTCACCTATTACAATAGCATGAGCCCCGGCAACCTCTGCCGAACGTGCAATGGCTCCCAGATTGCGCACATCGGTAACATTTTCAAGGATTACAATAAGTGGGATTTCATCTTTTGCATAAATTATCGGGAGTATATGTTCAAGTTTGCGGTAACTGATAACTGCCGACTGGGCAATCACTCCCTGGTGGTTGTTGCGGGTAATCCGGTTTAATTTTTCAACGGGTACCATTTGAAAAGGTACTTCCATTTGACGTATGCGTTGAAAAAGCTGGTGAAAGTTGCTGCCGGTCAATCCCTTCTGAATAAAGATACGCTCAGGTATAATGCCTTCTTCAAGCATTTCCATGACAGGTCTGATTCCAAAAATGTAGTTTTCCAAAGTAAAAAAATATTTAAGGGTTTATGTCTTTTTTATCTTCGCCATGCAGCAACAGATAGATTCCACAGGGAACTGTATTCCTGTTTTCGCTGAAGGACAAAATGATTGGATGAAAACTGGTTTTCTTCTCTAACGAAGGTGAGATTGGCACCCGGACGCGACATAGTTTCATTATACAACCAGTTTTCTTTGCTTCCATCCCTGAAAACCAAATCTGGCACACCCACAACAATATAAACCATTCCCCGGTCTGTTTTCCAACCTGGCAGGTGAGATGGGAAAAGCCTGTTGGCTTCAATAACTCTTGTGTTAAAACGATTCATTTGTGCCTGACCCCTGTCAGGATTGCCGCTGCTTTTTTGCCAAAACCTTTCAGATGCCAGTTGTGGATCTCTGAAAATGAACAACTCGCGAAATTCGTCGATGGAAGTAATATACCTTAAAGGTGCCAGTAGCTCTTCATTTTTGGGTAAATCGGGATATTGGCTATAAAACACTGATATGGCAAAGCCATTATTAAAATTTCCAGGCTCAAAAAGCCTTAATACCCCCTGATGGGTTGTTTCAACCTGAGCTATTCCGGCGATCATTTGGATAGAGAAAACTGAATCTGGCAAAAGGTTCTCAAAAAACATTCCATCTTTACCCATGTTAACGTAAGCGGCCGGGGGTGTTTGATCAGGAAATGAAAAAATGCCTATCATAATTTCCTGATTTACTGGTTTAAAATAAGATAGTTGAATAACCTTTCCTTTTTGTACAATAACCGGATTACCTGAAATTTTTTTCCCATCAGGATATGCTGGTTTTACAAACCCATAGCTTAAACTTCCTTGTTTATCAATAATATGAGTAGAACTATGTATTGTTCGGTGCAATAAATCTTCGAGTTTGAAATAAATTTCATACTTCTTTCCTTTCATCAATGCAACAGAAAAATTAACCTGTACAATCCGGTTATCGTCAAAATAAAGAGTATCTGAAAAAGTAATTTCACCTTTTACCGGTTTATTTTTTTGGGCACCTGAAGTTGAAGTCTGATAGGATATTTTAAATTTTGAAATGTAAAGCTCTTCCCGTGTGTCTTTTACATATAGAAGTTGATGAGATGGGATTTCCATTTCAATGGTCGATACCGAATCATTGAGATGATAAAATCTGAAGGTGGGTGTTAGGGTATTTAAAGTTTTATTGTATAATGGTGCAAAATTAACCTGGTTTACCTTAGAAATTTTACTGCAAGCTGCAGCAAATAAAAGAGTTATAGTTAGGATTATAATTTTTTTTTGCATATTCTCACAAATTGGTGCCTAGGGCCGCGCAAATAAAAACCAAACACTTAATTGGCAAGTATCTCAACAATTCTGGCTATTGCATGCAAAGATATAAATAATGTATTCCCTGAGTTACTGGCAATTTTTCTCAGGTTTAAAGGAAAATGAAGGCAAAAAGGATTTGTGCGGTAAACTATAATTTCGATAGTTGTGTAACCCTTGTTTTTCATAACGATTTTACCGAAAATTGCGTAATATCCGTAATGTTATTTTTAATAGTTTTGATATAAATTATACACAACCGCCATGGATATTGATGAAGTATTGGAAGCCATTGAAGTGGCTAAAGAGCAGAAACTTAAAAAAGTTAGTTTATCCAACCGGGGATTAACAGCACTTCCACCTGAAATTGGGAGACTTAATCTGGTGCAGAAACTAGATCTTTCTTATAACTATATCAGGAAACTTCCGGATGAATTTAGCAGGTTAACCAATCTTCGATCGCTATACCTCAACCATAATGAACTCGAAGAAGTGCCATCGAATATTGGTAATCTGGTTAATCTTGGTACTCTTGATTTGAGCAATAATCAACTAAAGACCTTGCCCGATAGCATCGGAGAGTTAAACAACCTGAGCCATCTCGATGTGAGCTACAACCTGATTTCCAAATTACCTTTGGGAATGGTTAACCTTACCGGTCTCAAAAAACTTTACCTCGAGAACAATCCAACCGAGTTTCCTCCTGAAAAGGTTATTAAACGGGGCCTTTATGCAACTATGCACTTTCTTTTTGGTGAAATCAGAAAGAAAGAAGCTGCAAAAGTTATTATGCAGGTTTATAACATGCCACGCGATCTTATTACTCCATTCAATGAGTACATTTCCTGTTTTAACGATCTTATTTCAACTGCCAGGGATCATTTAATCAGCTTCGATGTTAAATACATTAAACAAGATTTTTCTTCTGTTGCCGATATAGACATGGAAATGGAAAAATATCTGCTTGACTTTATGAGTTTCCTTAAATCGAATATCGGGCATAAGAATTTCAAAGATTTAAAACAGGAAGGGAAGGGGATGCTTGAGTTTCAACTCATCGAGCTAAGAGAACAGCTTTCGAGTGTAAACCGGTCGTTAAATGAAAAAATGGAAGAAATGAAAACCCTTCAGGAACGTATCACCTATCTCACCTCATTAATTGAGAAAAAATAATAGGTTCCCTTCAGAAAGTAGTAATATACCCCAGATGTATTTTTGCTCCCTGGGGTATATTTTTTTTTCTGCCTAAAGCAACGCTTACCGAGAAAACTCCTGCCGCAGTTTGAAGGTTTAACCCTGTTCCAATGCTACTCAACAGAGTATTCTTATACCCTGAAATTGATTTTTCCTCCAGCCAGCCGCCATTCGCAAAAAGGTTGATGTAACTCTGGGGAGAGGTAAAAAAACGAAATTCCAATGATGCAATACTATATGCAGAGGCATGCAATGATAGTTCATCGAAACCCTTCACGCTCTTGAATCCACCTAACCGCATCAATTGATTCGCAGGTAAATTTTTTCCACTTAACCATCCAGAAATTATTGAACCTGAAAAAGTTGCGCGGTTACCTGTTTTCCATCGCTGTTCGATGTTTGATTGGAAGGTAGCCAACGAACCTGATTTTTCTGCCATAGGTAAAACCTCAGCAGTTTCTGCATTAGATGTTGGTTTTTTTATTGTGCCTGCCCCGGCTGATAGTAAAATACTAAAACCGGATGAGATTGGATTTCTGTTCCATAAAGCCGAAGACCATTTAAAGTCAATTCCATAGAGTGAAGAGGTAAAATTCATAAAACCTGAATTGGATGATTGTAAGGCATTGACAATTAGTGTATTGTTGGTATAATGCCAGAATAATCCGAATTTGCTGTTGCCCCGGAGCAAAAATGATAATCCAGGTTTAAATTCTACCTTCAACCAGCTGGTATCCTGCCGGTGAATAGAAAAAAGCAAATCCGTCTCGATTGGCAAATTAAAGGGGTATGGATATCCCCCAGCAAGGCGAAGTATTTTTGTTTTATTGCCAGGTGCCTGCCAGGCAACATCAATATTCTCTCCCATTCCAAAAGCATTCGACAGGAAAAAATTCAGCAATCCGGTTACTTCAATGGGTTTGTCTGTATCGTCACCACCAGATAAACCAGCAATCCCGTCGAACTTGTGCGACAGGCTTTTCTCAATAGGAATGATAAGATTGGCTTTGCCCGGAGTAAAACTAAGTTGTACGGGTGCGATAGGTCTTACAAAATCAAGCCTCGAAAGTTTTTCCCAGGTCTGGTTCACGGTTCTTTGGCTAAATGGTTTTCCAGGCGCTATATCAAGATACCTTTCTGTAAAACGTCTATTAATGCGTGCATTTCCTTGTGTATGAATACTACCGAATACTACCAGATCACCAGGTTCGGCCTCCAGGTCAAAAAGTATTTTGTAGTCAACAATTCTCATGTTGGTCTTTAAAAGTCTGGCAAATGGAAAACCATTATCGGAATACCAGGAAAGAATATTCATTGACACAATATTAAAATCCTGGAAAGATATATCCAACAGGTCCGATGATTTTTTTCTCGCCTGTTCCTGGAATATTGTTTTTAATGAGGGGTGTGAAATATTAACGAGGTAATGAAATTTATGGCCTGTAAAAAAATGACCGGTAATACTTTCAATGTTCGTTGAAATACTATCAAGCCGGGCATCCAAATACCCATCTTTTTGAAAAGACTCAAGTTGGCGTTGGAGAAAAGTAGTTACATCATCAGGGTTTTGTTCACTATTGGGAAAAACCACTGAAACATGCCGGAAAGGTAACGAATCAGAATAATTATTTTCGGAGAAAGCATGGCCTGCTATTAAAAAAGGAAGTATTGCCAGGATTGTTAAATTTCGCAGAGACATTGAATCTTGAAGGGTAAAAGGTTGAAAATAGGAATAATCTGCGACCCGTGAAAGTGAATAGCCCATCAGAAAGCTAAACGGGCAAAGCCCTTACTTTAGGAATATTCCAATTTATAGGCTCAATGTTATTTTTCAAGAGATATTCATTTGTTTTTGAAAAGTGTTTACAACCGAAAAAGCCTCGGGCAGCAGAAAGTGGTGATGGATGCACCGATTTTAAAATCAAATGCTTATGTGGATTAATCATAATACATTTTTGTTGAGCATAGTTGCCCCAGAGAATAAAAACCAGATTACTTCTTTTAGTCGCAAGCAGTTCTATTGCTTTATCCGTAAATGATTCCCAGCCCTTTTTCTGGTGTGATCCCGCATGGTTAGCTCTAACTGTAAGCGTTGCGTTGAGTAGCAGCACCCCCTGATCAGCCCAATGGGTAAGATTGCCGTGGCCAGGGAAGGGTATTCCCAGATCCGTTCGAAGCTCCTTAAAAATATTAATGAGTGAAGGGGGAGGAGGTACTCCTGACGGCACCGAAAAGCATAATCCATGAGCCTGACCCGGACCATGATATGGATCCTGACCGAGTATAACCACTTTTACTTTATCAAATGGAGTATGCTCGAATGCTGAAAAAATTTGTTTGCCAGGTGGATAAACCGTATAACTTTTTTTTTCATCTGATAAAAACTCTTTCAGCAAATGAAAATAAGGTTTAAAAAACTCATCTTTTAGTTGTTCCTTCCAGCTCTCTTCAATTTGCGGATTTATATGCATACCCGGATGACTTATTTCATTAGCATAATGGGTGTATACTATTCACTTACAAGGAAATTAGCCATTGCGTTCAGATCGAGATTGTCGAAATTTGCACTGCTCATAAAGAGGAAAGCTGCATCCCTGGTTTTAAGTTCCCTAATTCTTTTTTGAAGCAAATTTGTTTCACTATATACTTCAATATTCTGACTTCCAAATGCTGATTTGATGTCGGAAACTGATATTTCGGGGAGTCTTTTCAGCTTTATTGCCTCAGGATTATAGAATATTAATGCATTTTCGGCATTTGCCATTGATTGGTTGTATTGAATCAGAAAATCCCTGCTAAGACTGCTGTAGGTGTGCAATTCCATAATAGCTACCAGCTTACGGTTGGGATATTGCTCCCTTACGGCCAGAGTGGTTGCCATGAGTTTTGACGGAGCATGCGCAAAATCTTTAAAAACGACTATATCTTTAGATTCAGCAAGCATTTGGAGCCTGTTGCTAGCCCCTTTGAATGATCTTATTGCTTCAAGAAACATTTTATCAGAAATGCATAAATGCCGGCAAAGGTTCATGGCACCTGATAAATTTAACAGGTTATGTCGGCCAAAAATTAGAAGAGGGTATTCATTTTTTTTATGAAGGATAATGGTTCGGCCGTTTTCGATACGGTACTCTGGCAAATCGTAAGGATAGCGGCATAAGTCGGGTCTGAGAGGTTCGCTGCACAGAGATGCAAGTTCCTTATCAGCAGAGCAGTAGATAAGTTTTCCATTATCTTCCATTATATCAAGAAACATCCGAAACTGTTCAACATAATTTTCAAAAGTTGGAAATACATTGATATGATCCCATGCAATGCCACTTATTATGGCAATATGAGGTTTGTATAAATGAAATTTCGGACGCTTATCGATGGGTGAGCTCAGGTATTCATCACCCTCAAGAACAATAAAGGGAGCATCATCAGTAATTTTTACCATCACATCAAAACCATCTAATTGAGCACCAACCATATAATCTGTGTTGATGCCATGATAATTTAATACATGCAATATCATTGCAGTTATAGTAGTTTTTCCATGGCTTCCACCTACTACAATCCGGGTTTTGCCTTTTGATTGTTCGTATAAAAACTCGGGATACGAGTATATTTTTAATCCAAGTTCTTTGGCTTTTAGCAATTCTGGGTTATCGGCTTTGGCGTGCATGCCCAAAATAACAGCTCCAACATCAAGATGAATTCTTTTGTCATCCCAACCCAACTGTTTAGGCAGAAGATTATAAAATGCAAGCCTGCTTTTCGATGGCTCAAATATCTGATCATCGGAGCCCGTAACATTGTACCCCTTCTTATGCATGGCAATAGCGAGGTTGTGCATAGCACTGCCACCTATTGCAATAAAATGTAAATTCATTTAACAATATTGATGTTTTTGGCAAACCTTTTACGTAAAAATCCGTATTTAAGAAAGTAAAATTAATCTAATTTAGAAAAATTGAAAAGGTTTTTAAGTTTTAAAAGATAACGGTTTAATAAAAGAGCATTTATTCAAAGAATATTATTGATTAGATGTCCAATTATTTTTTAGATTAAGCGAAATTAGGGTTTTATACTGATAAGAAATAATTGCAATTTTACTACTTTTGCTTGGAGTTGATTTGTTAATGCGCTGTAATTTAGATTATTAAGTATTATTGCGACATAAGTTATTTTCTTTTTTTGTGATTTGCTTATGAAATTATTCACATTTATTCCAGAATGCTTTAAGATGGATGGAGGGGCATGTTTTGGTGTAGTACCTAAAAGCATCTGGTCGAAAACAGTACTCTTTGATGAGAATAATCTTGTAAATCTCTCATCAAGATGTTTGCTTGTTGATACAGGCCAAAGAAAGATTATTTTTGATACTGGCTTAGGGAATAAACAGAGTGAGAAATTTTTCAGCCATTATTTCATATTTAACCGGATTGGAATTGAGATGGCATTAGCGAATAATGGATATCAACCATCAGATATTACGGATGTTGTTCTAACCCATCTTCATTTCGATCATGTGGGAGGAGCTGTAAAATGGGCTGATGATGGTAAAACACCTGTTCCGGTTTTTCCAAATGCAACGTATTATTGTTCTCAATCTCAATGGAGAAGCGCAAACCAACCCAACCCACGCGAAAAAGCATCATACTTTCATGAAAACTATTTGTCATTGTTTGAACAAGGCAGGATTGAGTTGGTGCATGAACAAATGAATTTTTGCAATGGAATTGACCTTGAAATCAAAAATGGCCATACCCGAGGACAAATAATTCCAATAATTGAATATAAGGATAGAAAAATAGTATTTACTGCTGATTTTATAGCCACTATGTTTAACATCCCATTGGCTTATGTTCCAAGTTTTGACATCGATCCAATACAATCTATGGAAGAAAAGGAATCGTTTCTAAAGAGGGCAGCTTCAGACAATTATGTACTATTGTTCGAACATGATTACTACAACGAATGTTGTGAACTTGAAAATACCACTAAAGGGATCAGAAGTAAACGGTCTTTTACCCTTTCTGAACTTTAGATTTAATAAATAACATTGAGAATTTACTATAATTTGAAAGCTGATATAATATGCTAAAGGCTATCCAGTCAGTTTATTATTGTTCGGGTTCAGAGTTAATAGCTCAGAAGATTAATTTAATTGAAGATAAACTTGCTGTTAAATTAGTTGCAGTTGAGGCCGAAAAAATACAGAATGTAAACTTTATCGAAAGGATTGTTTCCAAGAATTCAGTTTTAATAATTGACTGGGATACTTGCAAAGCATTTACATCAATATTTAGCAACATCAACAACCAGCCTGAAATACTTGTGCTCATAAATGAAGTTCAGAAAGAAGAACTTTCATTATATGAATTAGATGATAACATTTCGATTGTATTGATTCCTGGCAGCGACGATATGCTGTTTTTTTATTTAGAGCAAACCCTCAGACGGGCTAAATCAAGAAGCCATAATTTACAGCTCAGGCAAAGGCATCGCGACCTTTTTGATGAAAGTAGTACTCCTCAGGTCATAGTTGATCCATTTGATGGAACCATTCTCGAGATAAATAATGCTGCATATTCACTATTTTCAACAGACGCAAAGAGTTTGCATGGTAAAAAAATAGATGACCTTCATCCTGAATGTTTCAGCATAATTGCCTCCCAAATATCAGAAATGAAGCCTGGTGCCCACCAAACATTTAACCTCAAGTATATAAAATCGAAAAGCGAGGTCAAAGATCTCGAATATAACTATAGTCTTATCTCAGTAGGTCAGAAGTATGTATTGTTTATACGTATTGAAGACGTTACCCAAAAATTGAGGGTTTATGAGTATTTCTACCAACAAACAGAAATGTTGCGCAATACTCTTGAATCTATTGATGATTTGCTATTTTCACTTAATCGCGATGGCGATTTTATTGAGTATTACCAGCCATCGGGGGGCGCCCATCTGGCTGTTTCAAGCGATGTTTTCATTGGTAAGAATATTTATGATGTAGGATTTCCGTTAGATGTTGCACGTAAATATATTCAGACTATTGAACAGGTTATAGAAGATGATAAACCTGAACAAATCGATTATTATTTAGAGGCTTTTGGTTCAAGATTATGGTATAATGCCAAAATTTCTCCACGTAAAAATGCTTTCGGATTGGTAGATGGTGTAACAGTGTTGTGCCGCGATGTAACAAGACAGAAGAAAACTGAAGAAACCCTAAAAAAAGCGCGTGACTTTTATTTAACCTTGTTGGCCGATTTTCCGAGTATGGTTTGGAAAACCAACTCAGCCCGACACCCCGACTATTTTAATAAAACCTGGCTCGATTTTACAGGAAATACCCTTGAAGAGGAAATTCTGATTGACTGGAACGAGAAAATACACCCTGCCGACCATAACAACTTTCTCACTTCCCTTGTAAATGCTTACCGAACAAGAGATGCCTTTCAGATAGAACACAGGCTTAAGCACAAATCGGGTGATTATCATTGGGTAATTAACGCCGGGAGACCATTCTATAATTTTGATGGCAATTTTGCAGGGTATATTGGTTCATGTTATGATATTTCAGAGCGCAGGAAAGCCGAAGATATGCTTTATCTGCAACGAAGTGCCATGGAATCAGCGCTTGAGGGAATTCTTATAATCCGAAAAGAAACACCTTCATACCCCGTAATTTATGCCAATGCTGAGTATAAAAAGCTTACCGGACTAACTGAAGATCAGATCATCGGTAGCGACTTTTTGCAGGTATTTGGCTGTAGTTTGCCAGATGAAATTATTGAAGAACTCGTGTTTGTGCTCGACAACGGTCGCAGCTTCAAAGGTGAATTTTCATGTCAGTTCTCAGGAAATGGCGAAGAACAGCAGTGGAGACTGTTGTATGTATCTCCTGTTAGAGATAAAAAAGAACAACATTATATTGCAGTGCTTAACGACATTACCGAATCGAAAAGAGTTGAGAAAACCCTTCTCGAAAATAACCGTCAGTTGCGCAAAACCAATGAGGAACTCGATAGTTTCGTTTACAGTACATCCCATGAGTTAAGATCTCCCTTAACTTCTATACTGGGCGTCCTAAACTTATTGGAAACAGATATTGACCACGACGATAGAAGCGAATATATATCCATGATACGGGAATCTGTTTCCCGCCTCGATAAAATAATACATGATATTATTGATTATTCGCGTAATTCAAGAATAGATGTAGTTTATGAACGTATTGACTTTGTTTCGATGGTGCCAAAAGTAATACAGAACCATAAATACATAGACGATTTTGATAAAATCAGATTTTCAGTTAAAATTGACGATTCAAAAGCCTTTTTTTCTGATAGAAAGCGAGTACAGATTATTCTTAACAGTTTTATTTCTAACTCGCTTCGCTTTCATAATTTTGATCAGGACGACCCATTTATTGAGATTACAATCACAACTTCGCCGATAAGCGCTTCCATAAGCGTAGAAGACAACGGAACAGGAATTCATGAAAAACACATGCCCCGAATTTTCGAGATGTTTTACAGGGGCAATGCAAAAAGCAAGGGCAGTGGAATTGGTTTATATATAGTTAAGGAGATTATAGACAAACTTGATGGCCAGATACAGGTAAAAACAGAGCCAGAAAAAGGAACTAAGTTTACAGTTGAGATTCCTAATTATCTAAATAAAAACTACAATATAGTGTCACTGTCGGCGTCTCAAAACATTATTTAGTATCTTTATTCCCTGATGTGGACTTTGTTTTAGTGAATTACCAAAAAATAACTTTCGTCAAAATATGAACCTAGATATTGTATTATTGATCGACGACAGCGATATCGACAATATGGTTAATAAGAGAGTAATTGAAAAAGCTGGATTAACATCTTCAATAACAATAAAAAACTCTGCAAACGCAGCCATAGACTATCTTGGATTTGTTGCTGGTACCGACAAGGATCTTATCCCAGGTGTTATATTTCTCGATATAAGAATGCCAGAGATTGACGGGTTCGGTTTCCTTGAATTGTTCGAGAAGCTCCCCGAATCTGTGCACCTTAAATCCGAAATAATAATGCTTTCTTCATCAATTGATGCCGAAGATTATAAGAGAGCTATGGGTAATAGGTTTGTTAAGCAGTTTCTTAATAAACCATTGCACAAAGAATCAGTGCTTGGGCTCGCAGTTATGTAGATTAAGTTTAAATGACCTCTACTACAAAGAATAGAATATTCGAAAAAATTGCCAGCTCAGGTATCGTTTATTTACAATGTTCATCTGAAGGGATAATTAGAGACATTTCTGAAAACATTACCCAATATTTTGCCAGATCCCCTCATTGGTTCCTTAATAAAAAAGTGCAAAGTTTTATTCCGGCAATCAGACGAAAGGATGTTTATGAGCAATGCAAACAACTGATTCATAATAAATCAGACTCAATTCGCCTGATTCTGCCTTTAGGGGTAGAAAAAAATAAATTGCTGACCTTTCTAATTGCCATCACCTGGTATCCTGACGAGGGATACTTTTGTACCCTGACACCTGCAACAGGTATTGAAAAATATAGCGATGACAGCCACTTCCGGCAAATTGAGGTGATGCGTTCGGCCCTCGAATCGATCGAAGACATTGTTTTTGTGTTAGATTCCAAAGGTAGATTTGCTGATTTTTATACTCCGACAGATTTAATTACCGGGAAAATTCTTTTGGATGGGTTTTCGAGGGGCGTTAGTCTGGCCGATGCAGGATTTCCTGATGAAGTAGAGCAATTAATACTGAAAAGTGCCGATGAATCAAGACTTCTGCGCAAAGTAAAAACAATAACATTTTCAATTAAAGCTTTTGGTGGTATTCTTCATTATTCAGCCCGTATTTCACCCCGTTTTACAGTAAACAACCACTTTGATGGTGTTACTGTGGTCATTAAAGATATTACCACATCAGTAAAATCTGAACAAAAGCTTAAAAGTTCGCTGGATTATTATCTTAAGGTTCTGGATAACTTTCCAAATCCCATTTTACGAATAAATACATATCGAAACGTTGATTATGTTAATTCAACCTGGGTGCAGTTTACAGGTATAGAGATAAACAAACAGCTTGGAACCGGTTGGACTGAAGCAGTGCACCCCGATGATCGTGAAGGGGTTCGAATATTTTTCGATCTTAAGTTTGGCGATAGGAAAGCGTTCGAAATAGAATACAGATTAAAACATCATACTAACTCGTTCAGGTGGGTAATCAATTTTTGGCAGCCATTACTCGACATAAAAGGTCGATTTAATGGTTATATTGGCAGTTGTTTCGACATTGATGAAATCCTTTCCACTCAGAAACTCTTGCAGGAAAGTGAATCGAGATACAGAGCCATGGTTCAGGAACAAAGCGACCTTGTGCTCAGATGGAACAAAGATTTATCAATCACCTTTGTTAATCGTAGCTTTTGTAATTTTTTCGGCAAAACATCAGACGAGTTGATAGGAGCAAACTGGATAAGTAAATTCCCATTTGATCAAAGAGATGGAATCACTGTGTTTATTGAAAGTTTTATCAGGAAAGGGGAATCTGGTTTTTTTGAAACCGAAATTGTCAGACCCGATAACAAGCTTGTTGTTTACCAGTGGCTTAGCACCCCGGTATCGGACAAAAACGGCAGAATTATTGAATACCAATCAGTTGGACGCGATATTACCGAAAGAATTGTAAAGGAGAAAGAAAATCAGCTGTTGTTACAGCAATTAAAATCACGCTTAAATGAGCTGATACTGCTCAATAAACTTTCAGAATATTTTAATCAGGGTCTTGATGAATCAGTATTATTCGCAAAACTCGCTACTGATATAAGCGACAGTGTATCTGGAATAGGGAAGGTATCAACAGTAATTACTCATAATTCAGCAACTTATAAATGTAATCCAGACATTGATGCAAGTTTTTTTCAACTTTTTCTGCACTATTTTGGCGAAAATAAACAAGGTAAACTTGAAGTTCTTTTTTCTGAAACTTTCACCCCCGGGCATATAGACAATGAGTTTTCGCAAAGTATAAATGTATTACTTACAACTGTTTGCGAAATGCTAACATCGTATCTTCAAAAACAGGAATGGGCCAACAAGCTTTTGCAGAGCGAAGCAAGGTATAGTGAATTGTTTGAGAACGTTCCGGATATTGTTTTTCAGGTAGATCCCAACGGCAAGATACTTAAAATTAATTCAGCAGCAACGCGTATTCTTCAGTATACATCCTTTGAAAACAAAAATCTTTGGGAATATGCTCCACCATCTGAACGCGTATCCATAGTTTCATTGGTTAATAAGATATTTTCGAAAAAGCGAGAATCATTTTCATTCGAAACAAAAGTTCTGTCCAAAGTTGGCTCAATGATATATCTGCAAACTGCATGCATTGTGAAATATAACGCTGATGGACTACCCCTTGAAATTTTTGGTATTGCCCGCGATATTACTGCTCAGAAAAAGATGAACCAAAACTTAATGAAAACCATTATAAGCACCGAAGAGAAAGAAAGAAGACGTTTTGCGGAGGACATCCATGATGGAATTGGACCTTTACTCTCAGGGCTGAAAATGTATTTACAAAAGGATTCTTTGGCGAAAGGAATAGACGAAAATCAGGAAAGAGTTCTAAAATATTGTCGCGAAATTGTTGATGATGCTATTAATCAGACCCGCAGCATAGCCAATAATCTTACACCTGGTATTCTAAACGATTTCGGACTTGAAAAGGCTCTTGTTTCGCATGTGGCAAAAATTAATGCACTTGAAAAATTTAAAGTAAATCTTACAATTGAATCATCTCTAAAAACTGTTGAAAATGAAATTTCATTGGCAGTATATCGTGTTATAACAGAATTACTTAATAACTCACTAAAATATGCCGGATGTACTTTGGTAGAAATAGTTCTTGATATAAAGCAACAAATCCTTACCCTCAGATACCACGACAACGGGAAAGGTTTTGATTCACAACCTGTTTCAAATGAACAATCGAGGGTAAAAATGGGGTTGAGAAGTATTCAGAACCGTGTCAATGCACTCAATGGAAGTTTTACTATTAGAAGTAAGGATGGGGAGGGGGTGTCAGTAAAAATATTCTTACCTCTTCATAGCGCTCATTAAATTCAGAATTAGGGCAAAAAGAATCTGGTTCGATGATAAATGTGCTTTTAATGGCCAAAAATTTATTAATCCGTATCGTCGTCCTTTTTTTTTATGACCAGCCCGGGTTTAAAAATAATGATGAATGATTATAATGCGTTACCTTGGTGCAGTGAATAATTCTTTTTCATTTTTGCATAAAAATACTGATGCAATGGCAGATGTAATTAGCTAATTTTGGCCAGATTTGGTAAGGTTGCTTACAATTGAAGAGGGATAACCGGTAAACAGACCTAATTTCTCCTTTCCAGTTGTTTTATGGAAATCAAAAAACTATCATAAATGACAAAAAAAATATTTATCGTTGACGACCACTTTATATTCAGAAATGGGCTTAGAGACCTGTTGGTTGATATTGCCGGTGTTGAAGTAATAGGAGAATCGGACTCAGGTGAAAAATTTCTTGAAATACTTCCTTCAATTCACCCCGATATTGTTTTTATGGATATAAAAATGCCAGGAATAAATGGTATTGAAACCACACGCAGGGCTCTCGAAATCAATCCTGATTTAAAAATAATGGCTCTTAGCATGTTTGGAGAAAACGAATATGTTGAAGAAATGTTGCAGGCTGGGGCAATGGGTTACCTGCTAAAGAACATTGGGAAAGATGAATTGGTGAAGGCTATTGAAAATATTTCGCAACAGAAGGGTTATTTCAGCGATGAAATTCTGGTTATGGTTACACGCAAGGTTTTTAATGCAAAACAGGAATCAAGAGATAAGAACATAATTGATAGTTTTACAAAAAGAGAGCTGGAAATTCTGCAGCTTGTAAGTGAAGGATTTTCAAATGCTGACATTGCCGAAAAATTAAAAATAAGCCCCAGAACCGTAGGAGGGCATCGCAATAATATGCTTTCAAAATCGGGATTAAAAAACACTGCTGCTCTGATTAGTTTTGCCCTAAAAAATAATGCCATTGCCCCCTAAGCAGGCGAAAAAAATTTCTTGGGAATCATTGATAAAAAAAGGGTTGCCTTTTCACAAAGACAACCCTCACACCACTAACACTGTAAAACAATAAAACCAAAAACATGGATTTCCTTCAGGAAATCCAATTTTTTTACCCACTTAGTGGTTTAGATTCAATAAAATAAGCAACTCGCCATCAAATAGAAAAACTCTGATACCTCCCCATTCAGAGAGAAAAAGATAAGCCAATTTCAAAATGTATCCGACAACACTTGAAAACTCAATCTGATTCTCTGACATGCCGAGTATTAAACCAATCTCCAACAAATATCATCGCTTTATACGCTGATTCTTCTCCATGCTCAACTTCGGGCAATGCCTGTCTACTTTTTTGGCAAGTTGCTATGACATGCAATTTGAAATATATCGAAATATTTTTGCTTCAAATCTCTAAAGAACTATCGTAGGTCAAATATAGTACAGGTGTGTTGTTCGTACAATCCGTTTATTCACCGATTTTTTTTTAGGTGATACCCACACAAATAATTCGATAAAACAACACGTTTTACTGATAAAATATATTTGTTAAATTACATAAAATCAATAAGTTATGGATTTATGTTGATGATTTTTTATCTGAAAATTAAACCGGATTTTATGGAAAAAATGGGTGTTTTTTTGTTAAAAAGAGGGGGGCTTAATTACGATTTTTCCGAATTGTTCGTGTTTTTCCATCAGTTTAAACGCAAGTTCGGTATCCTCCATGGGTAGAATTTTGTCGATAACCGGAAAAATTCTGTTTTTCTCAACAAAGCTTACCATCGAAATAAAATCCCTGGGGCTCCCCATGGTGGTTCCGAGTATGGAGGCTTGTTTCCAGAATAATTTTGCAGGTATCAGGTTGTCAATTTTTCCGGCCGTACCGCCAAAATTTACAATTCTGCCACCTGTTTTTAATAAGGATGGTAATAAGGCAAATCCATTTCCTCCGGCACTATCAATAATTATATCAAAACCATCCGGGACAATATCAGCAAGTTGCTGGTCCCATTTTTCGTTGGTATACAAAACTCCGTTGATAGCCCCTAACTGCAGGGCCGACTTTAGTTTCTTTTCTGAGCCACTGGTAATGTAAATGTCTGTCCCCATTACAGCTGCAAATTTCAATAAAAATAGAGAAACACCGCCACCTATTCCTGTAATCAAAATCTTCTCTCCATTTTTAAGTTGTCCTTTGGTAAAAAGAGCCCTGTAAGCTGTTAAACCTGCAAGGGGCAATGCTGCCGCTTGTTCGAAGCTATACTCCAACGGTTTTGGATGGATATTTTCGGCTGGCACACACACATATTGGGCAAAAGTGCCTTGCCTTGGCAAGCCCAATATCTGAAAATCTTTTTCATGAGCATGTTCAGATTGCCCCCAAAAAAGGCCAGGATTAATAACCACTTCTTTACCCAGCAAATGTTCGAATTTTGGATTTATTACCTTGTCAACCACGCCGGCACCATCGCTTCCGGGAAAACATGGATACTGGCTGCCAGCATAAATTCCCTTCTTTATCCAATAATCGCGACGGTTTAATGCTGCGGCAAATAACTTAACCCGAACCTCGCTAATTGTTGGTTCCGGAATGGGAATATCAACCACTGAAGCCGGAGCAGATGGTGAAGAAAATACTATTGCTTTCATAAATAGCTGGAATTAATTAAAACTTTCCCTATAAGATTAGAATGAGCAAAATGATTTGGTTTTGAGGTTTGGATACAAAACTAAATAATGCAACATTTTTCAATGCGTTTTGTTTGAGTCGGTTCATTTTATGTTTGAATATAATTTCAGATTTTCTACTTTTGAGCATCTTATAGATGAACTTAACAGAATTATTAATCTAATTCATAGAAAAATGAAAAACCATACAGAGCAGATTTCAGGAGCAACGAATGTTGGAACTAAAAATAGCAGAAACCATTGGAGGTTAATTGGCCAATCGTTTTTTTGTATGATGATTATATTTTTCATAAACTATATATCCGTTTTTGCTGCCGATACTACAAGGGTAGTATCACCATGGAAGCTATCCGGTTTTTTCCAGCAAAATCTCAACCAGGTAAGCTTTACCAATTGGGCCGCAGGGGGTGAAAATTCATTTTCATCAACCACCAATGCAAGGTTTAATGCTAATTATGATAGAAACCGAATCAAATGGGAAAATTACCTTGACCTGTCGTATGGTATTATAAAAATTGAAAACACCTCTCTTAGGAAGAATACAGACAAAATTGACCTTTTTTCGAAGATTGGCAGGTCTTTAAGTCCAAAGATAAATTTTTCGAGTGTATTAAATTTTCAATCGCAATTTGCCCCAGGTTACAAATATCCTAACGATGTTGATGTTGTTTCGAGGTTTATGGCGCCAGGCTATCTAACTGTGGCGGTGGGGTTTGATTATAAACCGGTCGAGTTCCTGTCAGTTTTTTTCTCGCCCATCACAGGTAAGTTTACCTTCGTTCTGGATGATAATTTGTCAGAAGCTGGGGCCTTTGGAGTTAATCAAGGCAAGAATCTCAATCCTGAGTTTGGTGCTTTAATGCGAATTGAGTTCAATAAAGAAGTAATTACCAATGTTAAAGTGAACTCAAGAATAGTTCTATTTAACAACTATACCGATTCCGATGTTAGAAACCGAAAAAATACCGATGTTGACTGGCTTACTACTATTAATATGCCCATTAACAAATATCTTACGGCATCGGTTGGATTTCACTTGTTGTATGACCATGATATAAAAATACCCAAATATGAGAAGAGAAATGGGGAGCAGGTATTGCTCTATTCCAGACCAACTACCCAGTTTAAGCAGCAATTGGGTATTGGCTTGGTCTATAACTTTTGAATTTATTTCCCGATAAAAAAATAAGGGATTGAACAATTTGGTTCAATCCCTTTCTAATCAACCTATCTAATATAATCTAAACCTTTACAATTTTTCAAAAATATCAGGTAAGTTATTTAATAAACAACATTTCCCTGTATTTGGGTAGTGTCCACATTTCGTCGTCAACAAGTATTTCAAGTTTATCAACATGGTACCTGATGCTTTCAAGATATGGCTTAACTTCATTGCAGTAATATTCTGCACGCTTATGAGCTTCCTCAACCTGATTGGCAATCTTGCGTTTATCAATCATTTCCTGAACATCTTTTCTGATGGCTGAGATATGTTCAGAAATTTTGCTGATGATGTATATTTGTAGTTCGGCCAATTTTTCGAATTGATCTTTAGGCAGAATTTCTTTCAGGCCTTTTACATTATCAACCAGTATATTTTGATACCTTATGGCAGTTGGAATAATGTGGTTGCCAGCAATATCGGCAAGCGACCTTGATTCAATCTGTATAACCTTGGCATAATTTTCATGCCTGATTTCCCACCGTGCTTCGAGCTCTTTGTGTGTAAATACATTGTGGTCTTCAAAAAGTTTGATTGTTTTTTTGGAGATATAAGCTCCCAAAGCATCGGGGGTATTTTTTAGGTTAGACAGGCCTCTTTTGGCTGCTTCATCAACCCATTCCTGGCTATAACCGTTTCCTTCGAAAAGTATTGGCCATGATACGCTAATATAATCGCGAAGGATTTTGAAAATTGCTTCATCCTTATCTTCCCCTTTATTCATAGCCTCTTCGAGAACCCGACGGAACTTTTTCAACTGATCGGCCAGGGCGGTATTAACAACTATCATTGGGGGGGCACAGTTGGCAGAAGCACCAACGGCTCTAACTTCAAACTTGTTTCCGGTAAACGCTACCGGTGATGTGCGGTTGCGGTCGGTATTGTCAAGAATAATTTGCGGAATTTTACCGATATTGAGTTTAAGCTCGGTTTTTTCTTCCGGAGTCATCTTACCGTCTTTAACCTTTTGTTCAATTTCCTTAAGTACCCGGGTAAGCTGGGTACCAATAAATACCGAAATAATTGCAGGGGGTGCTTCGTTGGCTCCCAATCTGTGGTCGTTTCCGGCAGAAGCAATAGCAGCTCTTAGCAAATCGGCATGGTCGTGCACAGATTTGATAAAGTTAACAAAGAAAGTAAGGAATAACAGGTTTGTTTTTGGGGTATGACCCGGGCTAAGCAGGTTTTTGCCAGTATTGGTTGCCAGCGACCAGTTGTTGTGTTTACCGCTTCCATTGATGCCTGCAAAGGGTTTTTCGTGGAAAAGAACACGGAATTTGTGTTTGCGGGCCACTTTGTCCATTACAACCATTACAAGTTGGTTGTGGTCAATGGCAATATTCACCTCCTCATATACGGGTGCAAGTTCGAACTGGTTGGGTGCAACCTCGTTATGCCTTGTTTTTGCCGGAATACCCAGTAGCCATGCTTCATATTCGAATTCTTTCATAAAAGCCTTTACGCGTGGTGCAATGGCACCAAAATAATGGTCTTCCAACTGTTGTCCTTTGGCCGGAGCATGTCCGGTAAGTGTACGTCCGGTCATAATAAGGTCGGGACGAGCGTAATAGAGTGATTCATCTACCAGGAAGTATTCCTGCTCCCAGCCCAGGGTTGAATATACCCGTGTGATGCTACGATCGAAAAGCTGACAAACCTGAGTTGCTTCCGAGTCGATTGCGGCAATTGATTTTAAGAGGGGTGTTTTAAAGTCGAGGGCTTCGCCAGTATAAGAAACGAAAATTGTGGGAATACAAAGTGTATCATCCATTATGAAAGCAGGAGAGGATGGGTCCCAGGCTGAGTAACCTCTGGCTTCGAATGTGTTGCGCAAACCGCCACTTGGAAAACTGCTTGCATCAGGTTCCTGCTGCACAAGTTTGCTACCATCGAATTGTTCTATACTCCTGTTGTCGGAAGAAGGATTAAAAAAAGCATCATGTTTTTCGGCAGTTGCGCCATTTAATGGAAGAAACCAGTGGGTATAATGGGTTGCACCCTTGCTGAGTGCCCATGCTTTCATTGCCGATGCAACCTGATCGGCTACCTTTTTGTCGATCTTTTCTGATTTTTCAATGTTTTCTGTAATGCTTTTGTAAACATCATCAGGAAGATACTCTCTCATGGCCCTGTCATCGAAAACGTTTTTCCCATAATATTCCGACACTTTTGAAGGAATGTGGGTAGATTCAACGGGTCTGTGAGTTAATGCTTCCTGTAGTGCTGTGAATCTTCTGTTGCTCATATTGTGTAAAAGTTTAAGTTTGCAGGCAAAAGTAGTAAAAAAAATGGGGACAAAACAAAAATAATATTATAAAAATTGCTTTTGGATTAAAAAATTGGGGGTGTTGTATAGTAAAAGTTGTTTTTTAGGGTTCTGTCCATCAAATAAACGATTGCTTTTTATTTACTAGATGGAACGAATTTTAAACAACTTGAGGGTATTTAATATAAATTCTTGCATAAGACAGTAGAAATCCTCCCGTAACACAATTTTCAATTGTTTAACTTTGTAATTCAGAGAGCCAGATTAAAAAAGTCGTTGTTGTTAACATAATCATTGAAAATATTTATAAAAATTTCAAACGAAACTTGAAGAAATCTATCCGATATTGCATATTATCTTTTGCTTTCGTTGTGTTTGCAAATCTGGTTTTTGGGCAGACCCGCCAGCAAAAAGAGAAAGACGCGCCACTAACACGCATCCTTTTTATTTTTGATGCCTCACAAAGTATGTTTGCCCGGTGGCAAAGCGATATGCGAATTAATATTGCCCGAAACCTGCTAATTGACTTACTTGACAGCCTTCAGCAAACCCCCAATACACAACTTGCACTTAGAGTATATGGTCATCAGAAGAGATTTCCACCCCAGGATTGCGATGATTCGCGATTAGAAATTTCTTTCGCATACAATAATGTTCCTCTTATCAAGCAGCGCCTCCGAAGTATAACACCCAGGGGAACCACACCTATTGCCATGTCGCTCGAAAGGGCTCAACACGATTTTCCTCCCTGCGAAAATTGCAGGAACATTATTGTATTGATAACGGATGGAATTGAAGAGTGTGGAGGGGACCCTTGTGCAGTTTCGCGCGAATTGCAGAAAAAGGGAATTGTGCTTAAGCCATTTATTATTGGTATAGGTCGCGATTTCAGAGAAGACTTCGATTGTGTTGGTCAGTATTTCGATGCTACAAGTGAAGTTGAATTCCGGCAGAGTCTTAATATTGTTATTTCTCAGGCTTTGGATAATACCACCGCCCAAATCAACCTTCTTGATATAAATGGCCTGCCTACCGAAACCAATATACCCATTACACTATATGACAGAACAAGTGGAAAAATAATGGATAATTTCATCCACACCCTAAACCATCGCGGAAGGCCTGATACTCTTTTTTACCTCGACCCATTGGTTATCTATAATATAAAGGTGCATACCACCCCGCCCGTTACTGTTGAAAATGTTCATATTGTTCCGGGTAAACATAATATTGTGCCCATCGATGTACCACAAGGAAGTCTCACCCTATTGGTTGGGGGTAGCACTCAGGTTGCTTATCGGGCTATTATAAGAAAAGCAGGTGAAACGGAAACTCTTACAGCACAAACCTTTGGCAATACGGAAAAATATTTGGTTGGAAAATATGATCTTGAGATACTATCATTGCCGCGTATTCATGTAAGAAATGTTGATATAAAGCAAAGTCATAATACTTCTGTCGAGGTGCCCCAGCCCGGTATAGCCGTTATACGCTTACCGGGATTAGGTTTTGCCAAAGTGCTTCACGAGGAAAACAATACATTGAATATAATTCATGTTATGCGCGAAAATACTCAAAGTGAGACAATATACCTGCAACCAGGCAATTACCGGGTCGTTTACCGGCCCCGTGCATCGAGCCAGACAACCTTCTCCATCGACCGAAAATTTCGGATTGAGTCGGGAATTTCAACACTCGTGAACCTTAATTACTAAAAGTTATATTCGGGTTTGTATCACAATATAGAACTTTGCAAGAAGCACAGGATTTGAAATAAATTCAGTTCCGGAGTTTTTTCTGCGTTAGTTTGTTTTGGTAAAAGTTATCAATCTGGCATTTCTTGCCAGGTTTTTTTATCAATACCTGTTTGGTGTGATGCACTATTCTTATTTCAAAATTTTCAAAATTTATTCAAGTTGAATTAAACCCTTCGGTTTTGCTGGTGTCTGATTGTTTAAAGTGAAAAACTTTGTATTTCCTGCATAATTCTATCAATATCATGAATTATTTGAAAACTGCTTATGCCTGAACACTATTCAGATAAGGAGCTACTGGAACTTTTCAGGAATGGGGATAATCCAAATTATGCCTTTAATCTGGTTATCAGAAAATATCAGGAAAAGACGTACTGGCATGTCAGGCGTTTGGTAATTGATCATGATGATGCCAACGACATCATACAGGACATCTTTATCAAGGTTTGGAAAGGATTGCCAAGGTTTAGGGGTGAGTCGGAATTATTTACCTGGATTTACAGGATAGCAACCAACGAAACGCTCAATTTCTTAAATCGAAAGAAAAGAAGATTTTTTGTACCATTGGGTGATGTTGAAAATACCCTTCAGCTAAAAATACTCAATAATCAGAGTTTTAGTGGTAATGAAATTGAGAGAAAGCTTTATTCATCCATATTAAAATTACCCGAAAAGCAACGTATTGTTTTTAATATGCGATATTTCGACCAACTTAGTTATCAGGAAATATCGGATATTCTTGGTACCTCTGTGGGGGCTCTTAAAGCATCTTATCATCATGCAGCAAAAAAAGTGGAAGAATATATTCTAAACCATTAAACCTGAATACATCTTAAATGTCTAAAAATTAAATTGCATTGAAATGAAAAACCAGGATTTAAAGGAAGAAATAAGGAAAATTGCCCCAGGGCTTGATGGGTTCCAGGAAACCAATCCTTATCAGGTACCAGCGGGTTATTTTTCTAATCTTCCTGAAACTATTGGCAAAAGGTTGCATGAAGAAGCAATTGCTGAAAACAGAGCTGCAACATTTTTTAAACCTGCACGCATTGCCTGGATAGCAAGTATTATGGTAATAGTAATTGCAACAACTGTTGTTATGTTAAATAATTCTTCAATTGATAAGAATTATCCATTATCAGAAGAGCAATGGATCGATGAATATTTTGCCTGGTTTTCCGATACGGATACCTACAATTATTATTACCTTCTATTGTCATTTAATATGCAGGAATCAGAACCAGATGACATTGAAAGCATGAATGATGGATTGATCATCGATTTTTTTCTTGATGCGGAGCTTTATTACTTAGATGATGATTTTGCAGAAGATATTTAACTAATTATTTTTAATCGAAAAAAAGCTTTAAACATGAAAGCAAATATTAAAATACAAATGATCATCCTTTTGAAAATAATGGCATTTTCGGCTGTATTGTCAGTTGCACAATTAGGTCCTGGGATTTGGCAGGAAAGGTTAAGACAGATGGAATCGCGCAGAGTGGCATATCTAACCAGCGAATTGGAACTAACGCCACAGGAGGCACAGGTTTTCTGGCCCGTTTACAATGAGTTTAAAACCAAGAGAAATGAATTGATTTTAAAGCACAGGGCACACCGGTTTGAAGAAGTTGACATTGAATCGCTTTCTGACAGGGAGTTGGTGCAATTGGCAGAAACAGAAATAGTGCACATGGAAGAGATGGCCCGATTGCGAAGAGAGTACCATGAAAAGTTTAAACGCGTATTACCGGCAAAAAAACTGGTAAAACTATATGAAGCCGAGAGAGGTTTCCATCGTCAGCTGCTTGAAGAGCGGCGTTTAAACCGTCCTGCCCTGCCGCAGCGCAGGAATGGGAATTAAAATAAGATTGGGTTTTGCTTAAAGAATACTTTCAATCCATCTTTTGAAAAGATTCTCGGGTTTATGTTCCGGCCTGCGGGGTTTGTCGGATGGTGGATTAAGAATATCTTCCCACCAGGGGCGACGGGGCAACTCGGTCACGAACATGGGGCAATTCAGATTGCTTTGAATTGAATCGGGTATTGCAGCGAAACTGCCCTGTACATATTTTCTTGTTGCTGAGTTTCGTGAAATACGCCCGTAATAATCGCCCCATAGGGGTACAGCACTGTTGCCCGAATTTACCGGGGTCTTATATAACTGGGCAAAGCCCGGATTTTCAACTCCCGTCCAAACTCCTGTTATAAGACCAGTACTAAAGCCAATAAACCATGTATCAGCACCATTTTGTGTGGTTCCAGTTTTCCCCGCAATATCGGCGGTTATCTGGTGAGCATAACGTAATGATCGGGCTGTTCCGCTATCGGGCACTGCCTGCAGGAAACTCCTGGTTATTATTGCTACTGAAGGTTCAATAACTGGTTGAAGGAGCATATCCTGATCCTTGCGTTCGTAAAGTACTTTGCCGTTTTTATCTTCAATTTTCAACAACCATACTGGCTCAATGGGGCGGCCATTATTGAGAAAAACTGAGTAAGATGCCGTAAGTTCGAGCAGGCTCACCTGCGATGTTCCCAATGCCAGCGATGGCACTGCCTGAAGATAAGACCCAATACCACAACGCATTGCTGTTTCGGCAACAGCATCAGGACCAATCTGGTCCATATACCAGGCGGTAACCGTATTAATAGAATTGGCAAGCGCTCCAGCCATGCTGTAATATCCTTCGTACTCGCCACGGGCATTGGCAGGATTCCAGTCGTCGTAATCCTCATAAACCCGTTGCTGGTTGCTCACAAATTCACAAGGAGAAAAGCCCTGCGAAAGTGCTGTGGCATAAACAAAGGGTTTAAAGGCTGAGCCAGCCTGCCGTTTGGCAAGCACATGGTCGAATTGAAAGAAGCGGAAGTCGTTTCCACCAACCCAGGCCCTTACTTGTCCATTGCGTGGGTCGATAGATATCATTGCTCCGTGAAGCACCTGTTGCATCAGGAATATGGAATCCAGAGGGCTGATTTCCGAACGTTTGGGACCATCCCATGAAAACAGATCGATATGGGTTTTACGATTAAAATTCTCTTGTATTTCGCGAGGTTGCAATTTTTGGTTTTGAAGAGATTTGTAGCGGTGACTATTGCGCATAAGCGATTGAAGTAAATTGCGCGCAGGCTGGCGGGTAACATTTTTATAGTACCCTTCCATCATTTTTTGTTGTCGCGAAAGCTGGTTTTTAAGTGCAGTTTCGGCCTGCAGTTGAAGGTCGTAATCGATGGTAGTATAGATTTTTAATCCATCGGTGTAAAGATTATAGTCGGTTTGGTTTCGCTGATTATACTGGTCTATTAGCTTTGTAATTTGCATGCGTAGAGTTTCCCTGAAATAAGGGGCTGGACCCTGATTGTGGGTTATAGGATTGTAATCAATTACGAGGGAAAGCTGCTTGAGTGAATCGGCTTGCTCAGGCGAAACGTATTCGTATCGGGCCAACTGCCCCAACACAATATTTCTTCGGGCAGTTGCCCTTTCGGGTTGCGTGCGCGGATTAAAGTAGGTAGTTGCTTTCAGCATGCCAACAAGCACGGCAGCTTCTTCCAGTTTCAGGTCGCGGGGGTTTTTATTGAAAAATCTGAGGGAGGCAGCACTTATGCCATAAACATTTTCACCGAAAGGGACAGTGTTTAAATAAAGAGCCAGAATATCCTGTTTTGAGTATATTCGTTCGAGCCGTCGGGCAATAATCATCTCGCGTGCCTTATTCACAGGCATCGAAAGTAACCCATTGTTTCCCCTGGAAAAAAGATTTTTGGCCAGTTGCTGACTAATGGTACTTCCCCCCCCAGAGGATTCCTGCCCCAAAAGAATACTCTTTACCAGAACACGACCCAGACTTATAAAATCAATTCCGCCATGGTTATAAAATCTGGTATCCTCGGTGGCAATGAGGCAGTCGGTAACATGTTTCGATACCTGATCAAGTCGGGCATGGGAGCGATCGTAAATAAAATACTTGCCAATAAGCTTCCCATCTATATCGAGCACCTCAGATGATAATTGGTTCTCTACTGCCGCCAGTTCTCTTTTGGTGGGCAGTTTGCCAAACCATCCGGCCCAAACGGTAATAAATAATATCCCAATGAGCAAAAAAAGAACCCCGGTGCCAACCAAAAAAAATCTTATCGATTGTCTTATAAGTTTCTTACGCTTTTCAGTGTTGCTCCTGATTTCATTATACCAGCCACTAAACCTGCCTGGCAAGCTCTTCAAAGTGAAAAGAGCTTTTGAAAACACCTTCTTAATGTCCATGCAAAAATTAATAGATGAAAAACAACGATACTCCTACAACACTTATTGTGGCACCAACGACTTCCTTCCAGGTAACAGGCTGTTTAAAAATGAGCAGGGTGGGCGGAATAATGAGTATGGGAGTAATGGCCATTATAGTTGAAGCAATGCCTGTTGATGTATATTGCAGAGCCATAAGCGAAAGCGAAACCCCGATAAAGGGTCCGAAGGTGGCGCCAAGCAGCATAAGCATCATTGGTTTTTTATGCTTGGTTGCATTGTAGACGGATGTCCAGCGTTTAAAAAAACTAACAAGAATCGCAAATCCGAATACACCGGCAATAACCCTTATTTGAGTGGCCGCAAACGGGTCGTAGTTACCCATGCCATATTTGCTGAGAATATATCCACCAGCCTGGCCTACTGCACCCATAAAAGCAAAAAACAATCCCTGCAAAGGATATTTTATGCGGGTTCCATCTTTGTGCTGTTTCTGAAAAATTACCAGGGCAATCCCCGAAATAGTAAGAAACATACCCGAAATTCCAAGCCACGACATGGTTTCACCCATAACAATCCAGCCTAAAATGGCTGAAATGGGAGGTACCAATGTCATGATAAGCATTGAAAGCCGTGATCCAATCATGGTAAAGGATTTGAAAAGGAACAGATCCCCAATAACAAACCCTACCAATCCTGATAAGATAAGCCAGTACCAGGCATGCATGGTAGCATCGGTGGGTAGCCATAATCCACGACGGAAATAGGAAAAAACAGCCAGCAGAGCCAATGCCATTACAAGTCTGATAATGTTTACAGCTACACTTCCAACTTTGCGGCTGGCAGTTTCAAAGGCAAGCGCAGTAATGGTCCAGCAAAATGCTGTTCCAAGAGCGGCCAATTCTCCGATTTTGAGTTCCATGAGCAAATTAAATGAGGGCGCAAAGTTACTCCATTCGTCCCTTTTATTAGTAATTAATTAATGTGCTGATACAATATTTTAGATGAACAATGGTTTTTAATATGTTATTGATTTTATTGTGATTAATTAAAATTCAATAGCTCTTTATTCATTGGATTATTTTTCAGACATCCACACTCTCTTTTTTAGGAATTGTTACTTTTATGTAATTAGGTAATTTTTAGAAATTATTGTCGTCTGATTCAAATGATGAAGGATTTCAGATACTGGTTGGAATGTAAAAAATGAGATTTATGAGGAGACTGCGACTAAGGTTAATTATTTTAAGCATGGCAATGGCTTTATCGCACATTGTTATTCAGGGTCAGATGAGGTATACTGTGAGCGGCTATGTTTATGATGGAACCAGTCGCGAAACCCTGGTGGGAGTTAATGTATATGAATCCAACCTAAGGCTAGGAAGCGTTTCGAATACTTATGGTTTTTACTCCATAACCCTGCCGGTAGATACTGTTGAGCTAATATGGTCGTTTGTTGGGTATGCGCCTGCAATGCAAAAACTAAAACTGACGGGAAACCTTCGGTTGGATGTAGAACTCGATCCAAGTATTGATCTACAGGAAGTTGTGATTACCGATGAAAGGATAAACCGCATATCGCAAAACATCCAGATGTCGCGGCTCGATGTGCCTGTTCAGCAGGCAAGAAACATACCGGCATTACTGGGCGAAAAGGACATGTTTAAGGTTTTGCAGCTCATGCCGGGTGTGCAATCGGGGAATGAAGGGTTTAGTGGTTTTTATGTTCGGGGTGGTGGCCCCGACCAGAATCTGATTATTCTCGACGATGCTATTGTTTACAATGCCAGTCACTTATTTGGTTTTTTCTCAGTTTTCAATGGCGATGCTGTAAAAAATATGCAACTTTACAAGGGCGGGTTCCCGGCCCGCTTTGGCGGTCGATTGTCGTCAGTGCTTGATATCCAGATGAAAGATGGTAATAAAAGAGCTTTCTCTGGTGAAGGTGGAGTGGGAATAATCAGCAGCAGGTTAACATTAGAGGGGCCAATAATAAAAGACAAAGCATCGTTTCTTGTTTCAGGGCGGCGCACTTATGTAGATGCTCTTTTGGCTCCCTTCATGAATCAGGACGAGGGAGGCGGATATTTTTTCTACGACCTCAATGCCAAAATCAATTACGATATCAATCAGAACAACCGTATTTTTTTAAGTGCCTATTCGGGACGCGATAAATTCTTTTTTCGCGACAGAAGTCTTGGGAATACCTATGAAAGCAGAAACGAAGGAGGACTTTTCTGGCAAAATACCACAACAACCCTGCGGTGGAACCGCCTTTTTAATGAACGCCTTTTTGCCAATGCATCGGTAATTTACTCCAACTATATGCTGGAGATATATGCCTACGAGAGGAATATAAACATCCCGGAGGCATTAACCCGAACGTTTGATTTGAGATATAATTCGGGGATTGAAGATATTGGATTAAAATACGACCTGAGCTGGCATCCGGTCCCAAACCACCATTTCAGGGCCGGAGCCCAAACCATCAGGCACAGGTTTACCCCAAGTGCACTGGTGCTGCGCGATGACGACATTGGGAAACTTGAACGAAACGCTGAAATCCATTATTCATTCGAGTCGGGCGTATATGCTGAGGATGAGCTTAGCCTTGGAGATAATGTTAAGCTTAACCCAGGGCTACGTTTAAGCCACTTTTATGCAGACAACCATACCTATCTCAACTTTGAGCCCAGGTTTGCATCCAGTTTTACCTTTGCTCCTGATGTTAGCTGGAAACTATCATTCGCCAGTATGAACCAGTATGTTCATTTGCTTAGCACAACAGGTATAGGCCTTCCGACCGATCTTTGGGTACCATCCACCAAACGTATTCCACCGCAGAAGACCTGGCAACTTGCTACAGGTTTTGCCTACGACTGGCTGAAAAGAAATTTTGAAGTTTCGGTTGAAGGATATTATAAACGGTCTAATAGCATTTTGGGTTATAAACCAGGATCTTCCTTCCTTTTTATTGGCGATCCCGAAAATGCAGGAGAATTTTCATGGCAGGAGATCATAACCTTTGGCGAAGCGTGGGCCTATGGAGCTGAATTTCTGTTGCAGCGAAAAACCGGTAAACTCTCCGGCTGGATAGGCTATACTCTATCCTGGATATCGCACCGTTTTGATGAACATAACTTTGGAGAGAAATACTGGGCCAGATATGACAGACGCCATGACGTTTCAATAGTAGGCATTTATGAATTATCTCGCCGGGCAACCCTGAGTTTTTCTTGGGTTTATGCCACCGGCAATGCTTTCGACCTTGGGGTGGCCAGATTCCCGACAATGTCTCATGAAGTGGTTCCCCAACCCGGCAATTTCATGGATTATTCTTCCTGGTGGCAATCGGCCAACGTTTATGGAAAGAAAAACAGCTTCAGGGCTGCATCTTATCAGAGACTCGATATCGGGATACAGCTTCATAAGGATATTAAAACATTTGGGTTTCCGGTGAAACGTACCTGGGAATTTGGTTTTTACAATGCTTACAACCGTAAAAACCCATTTTTCTACTATTGGGGAAAAAGTGATTATGACCCGGCAGCGGTTACCAATCCATATTTTGAAGAGAAAAAACTAATGAAGGTTAGTGTTTTTCCCATAATCCCATCAGTTAGTTTAAATTTCAAATTTTAGGAAAAATGAACCGGCAAAATATATCCGCTTTGTTGAAGAAGCCTGAAAAAAAATTCACATCAAACTCAGGATGTGAGAAAGGTTCAGTAGTGATTTTAATATTCTTGTTTGTGACGATGGGTTTTACATCCTGCCGCGACTTTTTTGTTTCAGAAGTTGAGAATATCAAATTTCCGGGAAGCGAAAGTCAACTTGTTGTAAATATATTTATTTCACCCCAGGATTCAGTTATCAGGGTATTTGTAGAGCGCAGCATCCCCTATGTCCGAAAATCCAATGTTGCAACAGAGCCGGTTGGAAATACTGCCAGAGTATATATTGCTGCTGAAAACACCGATTATTTGCAGTTATCGTATGATTTCGATTACAAGCATTACAGGATATCAACCCGCGATTTCCCTGTTGTTGAAAACAAAAAATACCGTATCAGGATAGAAACACCAAAGGGAGAGTTTGCAAGGGCAGAATGTATTATACCCGCCTTTAGAATCTCTGATTTTGAATTTTCCGACTTGGTTTATCAGCAGGATCAATGGGGTAACAATATGGCTCAGTTTGACTGGAAATTCAGGGCCAATGCTGCGAGTGGCAGCCAATTTTTCAGAACCGGGGCTTACAACGTACACTATGATGTCTTTAGCGATGGGAAGGGTGGTAAGACAATAATAGGACCCCAGATAATGGAATTATGGGTTGATAAGGGGATTACCCTTTTTGCCGATGAGAAACGGGGTACCTATTCTTTCAGGGCACAATACCACGGTAATCCGGGTAGCAACAAAACTTTTTCTGCCAGATTAGCAAGCAGTAATGAAGGTAATTCCATTGTGTCAGTCGACTCCATTTTTGTTTATGTCATTGAGTCAGATATGAATTATTACCGGTACCATAAAAGCATCAACGATTACTTTTATTATGGCGATGATTTCCCTTTTTCTGAAAGTGTGCATATTTTTACCAACATTGAAGGGGGTTTAGGTATCTTTGGTGGGTATAACATCAGAAGATATTTAATCAGTACCATTTCTAAATAAAAAACATGTCGCCAGTATTGCTGCTTTCAGGATTTCTGATTTACACTCTTCTCCTTTTTCTCATTTCCAGAATAACTGCCCGACGGGCAAGCAATGAGTCTTATTTTCTGGGCAACCAAAACTCCCCATGGTATATAGTTGCCTATGGTATGATAGGTGCCACCTTGTCGGGGGTAACTTTTATGTCGGTGCCCGGGTTGGTAAAAGCAGAAGGGTTCAGCTATATGATGCTGGTTTTTGGTTACCTGACGGGGTATTTTGTTATTGGGTTGATATTGTTGCCCTTGTATTACAGATTGAAACTTACTTCCATTTATACCTACCTTGAGCAGCGGTTCGGAATGGTATCATACAAAACCGGGGCTTCCTATTTTATCCTTTCCAGGCTCATTGGAGCATCTTTCAGGATGTTTCTGGTAGTGAATGTTCTTCAGCTATTCATTTTCGATGCCTGGAATATTCCTTTCGGGGTTACCGTTGCCCTGTTTATGTTACTTATATTATTGTATACCTTAAGAGGGGGTATTAAAACCATTGTATGGACAGATACCTTGCAAACAACCTTTATGATTTCGGCCGTTATCATTACCATTATCATTGTTGGTGACTCATTGGGGATGAGCATAAAGCAAATGTGGGCAACAGCCAGCCAAAGGGGGTATATGGACATGGTTATTACCGATATTGCCGACAAGAGATATTATCTGAAACAGTTTTTTGCCGGGTTGTTTATAACCATTGTTATGACCGGACTAGATCAGGATATGATGCAAAAAAACCTGAGTTGCCGCACTTTGGGCGATTCCCAGAAAAATGTTTTCACCTTTGGCTTTATTCTTATTCCCATAAATATTCTTTTTTTGTTCCTGGGAGCGGTTTTGTGGCTTTATGCCGACCAGCATGGCATTGTGCTGCCTAATACCTCTGACGATCTGTTCGCAACGGTGGCTCTTAAATATCTTGGTATAGTTGCCGGGCTCACATTCTTTTTTGGACTTGTTTCTGCGGCCTATTCCAGTGCCGATGGCACCCTTACCGCCCTGACAACTGTTTTTTGTGTTGATATACTTGGGCTTAGGCGTAAACCTGGGATCACAGAAGAAGGACTAAAAAAAATCCGTTACAAGGTGCACCTTGCTTTTTCAATTGTAGTGTTGATGATAATAATAGGATACCGCGCCATTAACGATACTGCCCTCATCAGCAAACTTTTCACCATTGCAGGCTATACCTACGGGCCGTTGCTAGGCCTTTATTTTTTTGGCCTGTTTTCGCAACGGCAGGTCCGCGACCGCTGGGTACCCCTGGTTTGTATCCTCTCTCCTGTATTAAGTTACCTTTTAAGCACCAATTCCCAAACCTTGCTATGGGGTTATAAGTTTGGTTTTGAAATACTTATTATTAATGGTTTTATAACAGGACTGGGATTATTTATCCTATCATGGCGAATGGGCAGACAAGGGAAGTAGATTTTGATGCCCTATTTTGAACATCAGTGTCTGTTACTGAACAATCATAAGTTTGGTTTTTTGGGGCTATCCCAACCACTCCCTTGATAAGTTTTTTGTTAATTATTTGAATAGTAGTTTTTTGCATATATTGGTATGCCGATTGAACCAGGGAAACCGAAAAACTATTATCAACCTAAAAATGGCAAACAATGAAAACAAATTCAATTATGGTCTTTCTGGTGCTGATTATGCTAACCTTAAGTGTTTCTGCTCAACAAAATGAACCCCAACTGCGCAATTTTCAGTTCAGTTTTTAACGGGCATTGGTACTGTTGGCATTGAAACCATGCATAACCGTTATAATATGAGTTTTAACCTTTTTATAGGTGCCAATTCGGGAGTTGAAGGAGCCGAGCTTGGTGGTTTTATGAATATTAATAAGGGCAGGGTTGGAGGCCTTCAGTTTGCAGGGTTTGGAAACGTTGTCATCGGTAACCAAATGGGCATACAGGGAGCAGGATTTATGAATGTTATCAGCGGCGATGCCAAAGGTATTCATCTTTCCGGATTTATGAATGCAATTCGAGGGAACCACAGCGGCCTGGCCAGTGCAGGTTTTATGAATGTGGTAAATGGGAATCAGGATGCAATTGCAGGTTCGGGGTTTATGAACGTAACCCGCGGAAATGTAAGTGGTATTCGCGGGGCCAGCTTTATGAATGTTACTGGTCAGAATATGTATGGGATAGAAGTTGCAGGCTTTATGAATGTTGTGAGGGCCAATGCCCGGGGGATTAGGGTAGCAGGTTATGCCAATATTAATGGCGAAACTGCCGAAGGGATACAGGCTGCTGGGTTTAGGAATGTAGCCCGCGATATGAAAGGGGTTCAGGTTTCGGGTTTCCTGAATATTGCCAATATGGTGCAGGGATTGCAGATCGGTGTTATCAATATTGCTGATTCTGTTGCCGGCCTCCCCATCGGAGTATTGAGTTTTGTAAGAAAGGGAGGTTTAATACAACTCGATATGGCTGCCAGCGATGCAATGCTTGTGAATGTGTCCTTCAAAACAAGTGTTCCGGTTTTTTATAATATACTTTCGTGGGGTTATCAGCCCCTCGATGATCGAAATATTCATGCACAAGGCTACGGATTGGGTTCACGCATCTCATTCCCCGAAAGGTCAATGCTTTCCCTGGAAGTTCATTCAAGCCAACTGATTTATAATAATAAATGGACTGCTGATCGATAAAGCTTCCTCAACGAAATAAGAGGAGTTTACAGCCACAAACTTCATAAAAATATTCATGATTTTGGTGGAATGGTTTTCTACAACCATTTTTTCAATACCCGTTACGAAACGGCAGATGATCTCGAAATAGCCCCGGATGTGCTGTGGGAAAGCAATTACCGCAACTGGGTTTCACAGAACTGGTTTGGTGACAGAGGTGGCATAAGCATAGTATTTGACTAATTTAGCCGTGGTAAGTTAAACTATTAAAGTCAAAAGTTTGCCAAACTCTTGATGTCAGGTACACGTTAAAAGTTTCTTATCATAAACTGATATTCCCTTTTAAATTCTATATTAGTGCCCGGACAGCTTGACTATTATTTAGCCAGTTTCCGGGTTCTTCTTTTCAACAATCGAATAAACAAAATATGCCAGAGGCTGCCAGAAAAGTTAATACAAAAAAACAGCGAATTCAGTTCCTCCTCGACTATTTTCAAAAGCACCAACCAGTTGCCGAAACCGAGTTGGTTTATTCAAATGCTTACGAATTATTGGTCGCGGTGATTTTATCGGCCCAGTGCACCGATAAGCGGGTAAATATGATTACTCCCCGATTTTTTGAGCGGTTTCCCACAGCGGCCTTTCTGGCACTGGCCACAATTGAAGATATTTTTGCCCTGATAAGGAGCTGCTCTTACCCCAATAACAAAGCAAAAAATCTTTTGGGGATGGCTAATGTGTTGCTGGATAAGTTTCAGGGAGTAGTACCCGATTCGATTGAAGAATTGCAACAGTTACCAGGGGTGGGTCGCAAAACTGCCAATGTTATTGCTTCAGTGGTGTTTAACAAACCGGCCCTGGCGGTCGATACTCATGTATTCAGGGTTGCTGCCCGTATTGGTCTTACCACCAACGCTAAAACTCCCTTAGAAACCGAAAAGCAACTGGTAAAACTCATCCCCGAAAATTTACTCGCAATAGCCCATCATTGGTTGATTTTGCATGGAAGGTATATTTGTGTAGCCCGAAAACCCAAATGCATTGAGTGCCCTTTTACTTATATGTGCAAGCATTACAATACCAAATTTTCTCCAACATGAAAGAATGCTTCAAGGTAACCAGTCTTTTCATTGCCCTTCTGGCTTTTTCTCCAGTATGGGCACAAACAGGCCCGGACGCTCCCGGGCAGAACAATCTTAATATTTTTGCCGGTTCAGGTCAGAATCAAATCCTTGTTTCGGGTTTTGAAAACCTTTCTTTGCAAACCCTTTAGGTTTCCGCAGTATCAAAAAATACCGCCTTGCTCGAAATTATACAGGTGCAATATATAGCAGGAATACAATTTGCCCGGGTTGATATTCTTGAAAAGGGCAAACCGGAATGGCCGAAATTGAACTTACCTGTAAAGATGGTGAACAAACAATAGTAAATAGCCTGGAAGTGAGCATTATAGATTACAATACAAAAGGAATGAACTTCCAGCTTCACGATTGTTTTCTGGCAGGAGAACGTTCCGACATCGAGCCAGCCAGTTTTCGATACTATTATTGACTCAGGTAGAGCTCCCTATGCATTTCTGGACTTTGACAAGAGCCCTTTAACTGTAGAAAGTGAATGTGTAAATAAACCCCCTTGCACAGGCAGCGATTTCTTTACTTCTTTTTATAAATGGTACATAATATCTAAAGTTTCAGGTATATATTTTTGCGTAATGCAATCAACCGACCGTTTTGTTATGTTGCTGATTACCAATACAAATTACAGCAATATGCAACGTGTAATTTTCAGGGGAACATCACAGAATGAGGCAGGAACTGTTATCGGTGACAACAAAGTAAGGTCGGTTGCGCAAAATTTTGTAGTAGGCCAGGGTTGATGGACTGGAAGCTTTAACCACACTTGATATTGTTGTTACCTCAGTTGACAATATAGGTAATGAGTCGTTAATAAGTAACACTCTTTCTGTTACTACCTTTGCAAGCGATGAAAATCCCCCAATCATCCGCAGAATTTACAGATTCTTCAATCATTAAGGCCTTACCAAGCATATAAAATGGGAAGGTGCGGCAGAATCCAAAACTACAGTTGTTGCCTATAACCTTTTTATTGACGGGGTTTTGTACAATACAGATGGGTTTATCTTTGCCGATAATGTAATTATCCGCAACCTTTCTCCTGAAACTGAATATGGCAATACTCTGCAGGCCCTCGATGCTGTATAACATGCATCTGAAATCAGTGTAATATTTCCTGTTTCTACCACAGCTTTTAACCCACTCGATAATGGTTTGGGACTAAAACGTGGAAGAATGGTAATCCATAACACAGGCATGTCAGCAAAGAACATAGCAGGTCTCGATCTCACTATCAGAGATATGCTGTCAGTTACTGGAACCATAAAAACTTTCTATTTAAACGAGTCAAACATGACCACTTCTGCTTACAAAGACAGTTTCGGGCAAGCTATTGTAATGACCGATTATCTTGCAGCAGGCATGCGTTTTGGCTCAATAGAGCCTACTATTTTCTACCTACCAGGAAGCGAATGGCTAATAACCAGGCCTTCAGAGAATTACAAGCGGCTGCCTTTGTTCCTGACGGGTAAGTTTTTTAATCGTTTTTGCAAGGGGCATGTTCTTTATACAGAGTTTATTACCAACGATATAATTACCAACAGCAACGGGCAGAAGATAAATTGGGAACCTTTAGGTGCCTACGCGTATAACCTTGACGAAAATTTGAGTCTATTGCTCATTAACCGCGATTTTGTTAACCCGTTTACAATCCAGATAGCGCTTCCCGAGGGTGTAAATTACTCTACCAATGCAACAATGTATAGCATCTGGAATGGTGATTTCAGTTCAGTAGAAACAAATATTAACTCTGGTGCCATTAATCTTACTCATGGCATGCTGGTAACCATTCCACGACACTCTATGGTAATTATTGCCACACAGGTGCAGGATGTTGAATTTTCTCAGCTTCCGCATGGATATTTCGATCGGGTGCATGTTGAAAGTCTTAATACCTGGACTGATGCCGGCAGATTTGTTTATGATGAGGTTCATTGCCCCTGACGCATGCGTGATAAACGGTAAGCTTCGTAAAGATTAGGGGGAGTTTTTGTGGTGAACCTGAAACAGTAACACTTCATGGTAATTGCTATTTTACCTGAACAGGCTTAAAACCATGAGGTTTTGGGAAAAAGAAATCATCGGGTTGCAAATTACATTCATTAATCATAGCCAGGCAATAATCAAGGTTGGCGAAATCGTGATCGCTATTGTTTGTACCAAAGGCAAATTTAACCCCTGCTTTCTTTGCTTTTCTGATAAATGCGGCAGAGGGGATCTGGTACCTGGCGCTTATTTCCAGGGCAATACCATTTCTTGCAAGGGCGTTCACAACTCTGTTCATCCTTTGTTCTGTCCATAATGCATCATAATCCCCGGCAATTACCGTAGGGAGGAAAGTTGCATTAACATAAATGTCGATCTTTTCATGGTCTAGCACATCTTCAATGGTTTCAACCAATAGTTCCATAAAATCCTGGGGATCGTCAATTTTTACCTGTTCATCCTTCCAAATCTGCATACGGTTACCTTGTCTGTCTGAAAATGTCATGGCATCGGTAAAAACATAATCGTATTTTGCTATTGATGCCTTTCCGAATGTGGTAACCCATTCGCGTCCTTCGGCCTGCATGGCAAGGAATATGGGCACATCATTAAACTGGCTGTAGAATTCTTCAAGTTTTTCGTTGGTATCGATGGGGAAACCAATACCGCAATTGGGGGCGAGGCTGCAGAAAATTCCTGTGCGACGCGATTTATCAAGAATATCATCCAACGTAACCTCCCCCTTCATGTGCACGTGGTAATCGATTAAAGGATACCCACGACTAATCAGGGTGTTTACAGCATGTTGCTTTTCGGGAGTAAAATATTCCGGGCCTGGTTCCCATTCAACATCATTGGCCAGGATTCTGATTTTTATATTTCTGAAGGATATTTTACCGGGGCCAGCTTCAAGAGCAAAGGTGCCCATCGAAAGGTAGCGGCCTTCCAGATTTTCCTCGCGGATTATCATTTCAGGCTCTGTATAGTCAACAGTTTGCACATTGTTAACAAAAACTTCAATGTTCTTTCCTTTAACCACAATCCGAAGGTTGGTCCATTCATTATCACGTGCGTGTGTTTTATAAACATCGCGAATAGCAGTTAGGCTACCCGTTTTGCATAAGCCTGATGTTGTGCCGTCGCCGTTATCAATCTGAACCGCATATCCTGACGTGGGCTGTCCCGATTCAGGGTTTGACCAGTGAAAGTATATAGCGGCCTGGCTGCCAGGAGTAGTAAATACATCGGCACTGAATTCGAAGTTTCTGAATATTGCCCCATTTACTGCACCTGTATAATAAAGCACCGAATGATTTCCTTCGCTTACAAGTTTCTCATCAACCACACTAAATGTATTTTGGCCGTTTGTGGACATCCAGCCGTCCATTGATGTCTTATCGAACAGATCTGTCCAGGGAATTTCGGATGGTTTGGATATAGTGCACGAGACCAATATAACAGCTGCGCAAATAAATGCCAAATTTTTAATGGTTTTGATATTCATGGGTTTGGGTCATTAAGGATTTTTAATGTATTATTGGAAATATAAAAAGCCACCCTGAAATTCGTTTCATTGCGAAATGAGATGTCCGTGTGGCCTTTTTGATATTTCTTAGGGTTCGGTTCAAATGGCCTGATCAGGGGCCTGAACCCTTCTGCGCTGCAATTCGTCAGTCATTTCCTTTACTCTCTTATCGTTTAATGGATAAGCAAGGTATATGAGTAGTGAAATCATCCCTATGGCTGCCGGTATGAGGGTGAACAACATCAATAGGCCCCGAAGACTATCGGTCGATTGGTTTTCATTGGGTTGAAAGCCAACGCTGGCCATAAGGTTCAATGCTATAAAAGCACCAATAGCCCAGCCAAATTTCTGCGACATTGTAGAAGCTGAAAAAACAAGCCCGGTTGCCCGGCGACCTTTTTTCCATTCGCCGTAATCAGCCGTATCGGCATACATTGCCCACAATAAAACACTCAGCGGACCTCCCGTCATCGAACCTACTATTTGCAATAAAAAGATCAATCCAAGTTGTTTTGCTGAAAGGAAGTACACAAGGACAGTACTTAAAATGGCAAGTATAAAAAACAAAATGAAAGTATTTCTCTTTCCAAGTTTTTTTGCAACCCACATTACCAGCAGCACCCCAAGCAAAGATGATATTTGCCCGATGGTGTTGAAAGCAGATACTATTGTTTCAAAATCGTAGGATTTGGTTTCAGCAAATGGAAGTTTAAGAGTCTGCTCACCAATAAAATATTTGAAGTAATGGGCTGTAACACTTCCTTTAATAGCGACAAAAAGTATGAAGGTAAGGGTAGTTACCAAGAGCACAAGCCAGGGTACGTTGGTAATAAGTTCAAGGATATCCTTTTTAACTGATTGTTTTTGTTCTGCTGGTGGAGCAACCCTTTCGCGGGTTCCGGAAAATGCAATAAGGAAAAACGCAATTGCCGCAATGCCATAAACTACGAACGAGTACTGCCATCCCTGCTGCTCGTTGCCGCCACCAAAAAACTTGGTCATGGGCAGAAGGGTAGCCGAAACTATTATACCTGCTCCAAAGGCAAAAATGAATTTTATGGACGATACGGTTGTTCTTTCATGAGAGTCGGGCGATATTACTCCCATAAGAGCTGTATAAGGTATGTTGATGGCTGTGTAAAGAACCATAATTAGTATGAAAGTAGAATAAGCCCAGATAATTTTTCCCGATTCATTGAAATCAGGAGTAGTAAATACCAATACCCCAGAAATAGCAAAGGGAACACAAAGCCACAGAAGGTAGGGCCTGAACTTGCCCCATCGGGTATTGGTGCGATCGGCAATCATTCCCATTATCGGGTCGTTTATTCCGTCAAAAATTCTGGTAATCAAAAACATAAATGCTGCCACACCTGCCGGAATAATAAACACATCGGTGTAGAAATATGTAAGATACAGCATGAATGTTTGCCAGTAGAGCACCGATGCCAGGTCTCCAAAGCCATAAGCGATTTTTTCCTTAAGTGGCAAAAGGGATGGGTTGTCTTTCATAGTATGGTTATTATTTTCGGGTTAATACAGATGAATATAATTCTATTACCATATAAATCATTTTGTTCTTGGTCGTTTTAATTGAAATATATTGCCTAAGAAAAAATTCTCGCTATAAAGCTTATTCGGAGATGAGTTACCCATTGGTGCACTAAATTATTTATTGTTTGGGCAAATTTAAAAAAATATTTAATTCAGCTAATTATATTGAAAAAACCTTATAGATTAGCTAAAATTATTTGCTTTTTTGGTGCAAAGATATCAGTCAATTCATATCAAACATTCAAAGAGCGCTTGTATGTTATTAATTATCAATTAAATATAATTATCATTTGAAAATTGAGACATCACTATAAAATATTAACCAAAAGGTAAGGGGTTTTATTCCTCCAATAAACCCGAAATTCTTAATCGGCGCGTTGGCGACTCTCTTCTTTGATTCAAAAATAATAATCTTGCCGATCGTGGTGGTATTGGTGCCTTTAGCTCCGATAAAAGACCCAATGAAAAACTATTGCGGTGTGTCCATAAATATACGTATATCTCATCGAAACCTATAAGGTCTTTTATTGATGATAAAATTTGCTGTTCCTGATCGGTTGTGTTTACAAACAGCAATCCCCAAATGCGCCTTCTGGGAAAAGGCCTTAAGGCTACAATTAACCCGGATCGGTTTGGCATTGTCCAGAAAGGAAGTTGCGCAGTGCCCTTTACAGGGCCAGGGTTTAAAAACCTAATCAGGTCTAATTGTGAGTCGGTCAGATGCGCAAACATATCTGAGGTATTTACTACTCCTCCCATTATTCCGTTGAAATAGGCTATAGCAATCCGTTCGTTTTCGGTAAGTTCTATATTATACTGGCGGGCATAAACCCCGTCGGGATCGTTTTGCCAGAAAACGTTGTTAAAATATTGGCAATGAACCATTGATTCAAACATATTGATGGTGCTTTCTTGCCCCCATGCTTGGCTTACATTGTTTGAAACTCGCATACCATCTACCAAACCTATCAGTGGGGCAAAGGGGGCTGCACATCCCACCCAGTAACATTCCGGCCCAATGGTTTCACGAATCATGGTTGCCACTTCGCGGAAGTATTCTACAGATGTTTTACCAGGCCGGAAGCGTTTTACCTGGGTTGAATCGCGATGACCCCAATCGAGAAAATCGGTTTTAAAGGTTGTGGCACCCCATTCTTTCATTGTACTAAAAACTCTTCGAAGGTACTGAAAGGCATCTGGATGACTTGTGTCGAGCACATGCACACTTCCGCCCGAAACATGGCTCTCCCATTCGGTAAGAATATTGCCCTGCAAATCGCGTAAAAGCCACTCTTTGTGATTTTTAAATATGAATGAATTGCTGCTAACCATAAACGGGCCTATCCAGATGCCTGCTTCATATCCGGCTTTTTTGATTTCAGCAAATGCATGTTTCATCCCTAATGGGAAACGATGGTTTGCCTCCAGCCATTCACCAAAATGGCAGTACCCATTATCAATCTGCAAAGTCTGCAAGGGTATGGTGGGGCGAACCTGGCCCAGGCTTAATATTTGTTTATCCAAATCATCCTGGGTAAACTCATGTTCCTTGTAATTCCAGCTGCAATAGTAATACCGCGGCGTGTGCGGAAGTGATACTTTGTTAAATTCAGCTATATTGCGTGCAACCTGGTTGAAAAGAGCAAATGGTTGTTGTGCCGCCATAATACAAATTTCAGGAAGGTGAATAATGGCGCCGGTGGTTTTTATTGCTTCGGTTCGGAAACCAGAATTTATAAATATTTTTTCGGAATTCAAGTGCCTGTCTGTGAGCCCAAATCGCAAATGTTTGTTATAGCAGGTAGACCTGAAAAGAAATTTTGAGTGGTCGTTGACGCTAATGGTCAGGGTTTTCCTACCCGCCAACAATCCGGCTACCAGGTAACTGTCGTACGACCAAACCCGCTCCCTAAGTTGTGCCTGTTCAAATTCTGCACTGGTTTCAGGAAATGCGAAAATGCCACTAGGACCCGCAGACCCCATCCCTTGTTTTAAGAATCGGTCAGCGCCCTTTATTTCTCCTTCGCCCAGCGGAAATACAAATCTTGGCAGCTGATCAAATCCTTCAAGGGCAGTATTTAGCAAAACCTGTCCACGGTTTTCTGAGAATCTTATGTGTAGCTTTCTTCTACCCTCAAACCTGTAGGTTATTGTTTTTTGCGCTTGATTAGTTTCTGCCGATAAGGCCCTTTTCAATGACAGGTCGAAAACAGGATAACAATTTGTTATTGCAATATCGCCGCTGGAAATACTAAAGGAACCGTCCTGCGCGATTCTTAAAGTCATTTCATCCAGGGTCAGGGTTTGCTGTTGATATGAATTGTTTTGTGATGAAAATAAATCTAAAGGATGGTACATGATACCCGCTGAAGTTAGTGCTGATAATTTAATAAAATCGCGTCGGTTCATTGTTTATTTATTTAGTTAGGGCGTAAAGATAGGCATATAGAGCCATTTTTCCGCGCATAGTTTGTTGTGGGGTAAATTCGGTGTGCGCCCAAACATAGTCTGTATTGAAAAATAATTCGCCGGCCGGCCACTGGTTTTGTTGCGGGTAACCATGCGATGCCAGCCAACTGGGCCTTCCCATGATCATTGCCGGAGCCCAATCGTTCATATTCCAATAAGGGGTGTGGCCCGGATGTAAGCCAGGGCTCCCATCGTTATAGCCTGAGGTATAAGAAAACTCCACACTACGCTTCGAAGCCAATGGTGTTGATGCAGTGGTCATTTGTATTATATTGGCAGGATTACGCCCCAGGCTCCAGTCGGCTTCAAGAAAAAGTGCATTCAGAAAGAATTCCTGTTCTTGTTGGTTATCGGCCACCGCATGTGCTATTATGGTGCGTTGAACGTTTTGCAATGTCCAGAAATATCCTGAATCTTTACATGTAGCTCGGCGCGATGGTCTGTTTTGGGCTAATCCGGCTTCCATTTCCTTTGCTTCTGTGGTTATCGCATTTTTCATAGTCAACCGGAGTTCAGGATAGTTTACGGGTCTGTCGGTAATCAGGTATGCCGCAATACCCCACAACTGGTTATGTTTATCAACATTAATAATTGTTTTTCCTGGTGCATTTAAAACACATTCGGCAGCCATAATATCTTCATAACGTGTATTACCAGTCAGGTTGTACAAATAGGCTGCTGCCATCATCATAAAATCGCGGCCACGTACCTTGGCGATACCATCTATGTCAGTATGATCGAGCATCTTGTCTTCCAGATTTTCAGCATAATGAAATGCCACAAGGGCCGAATCAAGGTAAATCTGCATAAGGCTATTATATCCACCAATACGAAAAGCCTCGGCAAGCATAGCACTATTAAGTGCATTGGCCCAGGCGGCAACGGCAGTGTTTGCACTTTGAAACCGAATTCGGTTTTCTTCATTGTACGGACATGTAATGCCATGGGCATAGCCTTTGCCATCGCGAAGTCGCAACCATGCGTCCACTTCATAGCGTGCCTCATCCAATAGGTCGGGAATACCATTTTCACTTTCTGCAATACCAAAATTATCATCTGTAAGCGAACCTCTTGTAAGTATATAGGGTAAAAGCATATCGTAAACGATTGAAACATGCTGTAATCGCTTGTCCCAGTCGTAGGCATCGGAGTGCCCACCCCAGCCATTATTATTCTGTCGGTGGGTTGCAAATGGTTCAAATTCACGTGGGTGATCCCATGGGTCGGTTTTTCTGCGACGAATGTCTTCCCATGCCGGATGATAGGGATGGAGGGTTGAAATGGGTACTATAGTGCCATCCACTCCAGGGATAAAAAGTGGTTTTCTGGGACGTGGATTTATTTCTGGGCTGTCCTGCCCAAGCCGCATATAGAAAAATCCCTGTGTGGAAACCTTATAAGGTTCGTAGTAAACCTCTGTTGAAATGTTGAACTCGGGGCTGCACCCAACATCTTCAACCACCAGCCGGTAAGTACCTTCCGGATAGGTGCCTGTAAAATCAATATTCCACACATTGGCTCGTGTGAAATTGTGATTTTCAAATTCAACCATTTGTTCTTTCCAGAAAGCAACCTTTCCTGCTTCATATTTTTGACCGCCGAAAACATTTACCAGGAACACCTTTTTTCCCTCGTACAATGAATAATCGCGGCTGCCACCATCGCCAAGCCATTGATACAGATCAGCAGCCTTAAGGCTGGTTTTGTTGGTATAACCGGCCAGATTAATGTGTATGGCTTCCGAAACCGAGTGGTAAATATCGTATGTAAAGGTAATTTTGGCTTTGTCGCTGTTAAGATTCCCTTTTGACACGATGGTGTAAGTTTTTCCATGTTGAAGGGGCGATGGGAGTTTTAAATATAGGGTGTGTGCCATGGCATGATCGTAAACGTAATCACGCGCCAACTCATCAAACCGTGATATTGACATGCCATGAAGTTTCGATTTACGATGCACTGCAACGGGAGCTTTTCCACGTCTTCGATAAACACGGTCGTTTGACGATTTAATAACCCAGTTGCTTGCTTGCATGGCCTGCGAAACATTTAATGGCGTTCCATAATAAAGCGTTTTGCTCCCATCAGCAGAATGGCAATGCCCCATGAAAGCGCAATTTTCGGTGCCATCGTCGCGACGAACAACCTCTCCATCCAAAAATGTAATCATAATATATTGATTGTCGAGTGGGGTAACCGAAACAATCTTTGTTGCCATGGAAAGGGAGCTCGCAAGGCATACCATAATGCTCCCAACAATTACTTTTTTTACATTTTTCATTGGCTTACTGGTAATTGGTTTATAATCAGCCAGTTTCTAATTGTGTGATGCACAAAGTTGGTAACAGGCTGATTTTTAGAGATTATTAATATAATGAAAAGTCATTTCAAACAAACGATTGTGCATCAAAGATATCTTAATTTTTATTTTAGTCCAAATGTACATGTTCCATCATTGTTCACTTTAGCAGCACATATCTGTTTAGTATCATTATTAATTGTTTCCATAATTTTCTGGTTTTGCACTTTATTGCACATATTTGCGCAATTTCCCGTTTTCTTCTATAAATTTGTTACTAAAAAAGGATAAGCATAAACTATTCCTATTGAGAATGATAAAGAAAAAAAGGATTACCATTCAGGATATTGCCCGCGAACTGAATACAACCATATCTACCGTTTCACGTGCATTGCGCGACCATCCTCGCATTAGCCCTGAAATGCGAGAAAAGGTGAAGAGCTTTGCACAGGCACACGATTATCAGCCCGATTTTAGGGCTTCAAGCCTGCGACAAGGCAGCACACGCACCATTGGAGTACTTGTTCCAAGGATCGATATTCACTTTTTTTCAAAGGTACTGACCGGCATAAATGAGGTTGCTACTGAGAATAATTATAATGTATTGATAATCCAGTCTCTCGATTCGCTCGCCAAGGAGATCAACCTTGTTAAAAGCCTGGTTTATGGAAAAGTAGACGGACTTATTGCATCTATCAGCATCGAAACACGCAATAGCGAACACCTTCAACCCCTTATCGATAAAGGCCTCCCTTTGGTATTGTTCGATAAGGTGATTGAAAATATGGACGTAAGCAAAGTAATTATTGAAGACCGTAATGGAGCATATCTTGCCGTTCAGCATTTAATAAATACAGGCCGTCGACGTATTGCACATTTTGCCGGCCCACAATACATGAATATATATAAGTATCGTATGCAAGGCTATATCGATGCCCTTCACGACAATGGAATTGCCATTGACGAGAGCATTATCTTCGAAGAAATGCTTATGAAGGAAAGAGGGTATCAGGTGATGGGTGAAATAGCGAATATGAAAAAACGTCCCGATGCAATTTTTTCATCAAATGATTTTGCAGTGCTTGGGGCTATCATTAAGGCCAAGCAATTGGGTATTAAGGTTCCGCAAGATATAGCCATGGTCGGTTTTGCCAATGAACCCATGGACGATATAGTTGAACCCACTATCAGTTCTGTGGATCAGAATCCTGTAATTATGGGGCAGGAGGCTGCACAATTGCTTATAGAACAAATGGAAAACCGAAAATTTTGCCATCATCCGCGTACTGTTGTTCTTAAACCCAAGTTAATTATCAGGCAATCGTCAATGTTAATGCCTGAAGAGCTATAAACCCGGATTAGTCATTAGAAATGCAATGAACTTATGACTAAGCCGGGTTAAAACTGATTATAAAAACATGGTATGATGTGTTGGAAGCAGCAATGCAGCTTATTTTATTAAACTCTTAAAAGCAGTTCCAAAGATCAAATAGCTTGTATTTCCGGCAATTGTACCTTCGTTTTGGCCCCACAGGAATGGCCAGTCGTCGTAGTTTTCGAAATGGTCGGGTTGCCTGAACAATATACCTGGTGCAACATTTCCGGGAATAAATGAGAAGTCGGCCCTGTTATTTCCGTAAAAAACCTCCTTTGGACGAGCAGCACCCAATGTTGCCACCAGCGAATAATTGTGATACGGGTGACATCCATAAAGCCAGTTGGCGGTTTTAAAAGCATGATCAGCGTTAATTATATCGGGAAAATACTTGTTTGCGAAAATTATGGTGGTACCAAAGTTCACAATGGCCCCGGCTCCTGCCCAGTTGGCCAGACCAATGGGCACTCCGTAAGGATTGTCCTTTTCAAGCTCATTGATGTATTCCTTGTACCTGACAACGTAGGGGCGAAGCCTTTCCCTGAAAGAAGCATCCATAAATGGTATGCCATGAAGTGCTGTTAAAATAATGAAACTTACATTACGCTCGAGAGCAGGCCATAATAGCTCCTGAAATTTTTCGGCATATTGTTGTTCGCCGGTCGAGATGTATAACTGGAGGTTGGTGCCAATGTCGGCTCCGGCACCACCGCGTCCGAAACGATCCTGTGGCTGTGCTGCAAGCAATTCGCTTGCCTCTTTCAAAAGTCTTTTCGATTGAAAGAGTGCTCTTTCTGAAAGGTCATCGTTATAGCCTTTTAGTGCCCGGCTTGCTGCAGCAAACATAGTAGCGGCTCTGAGATCGAGACCAGGGTTGCGGCTTGTAAATGCCCACATGTCGTCCTTTACACCGCTCGATAAGCCGTCGGGGGCAATCTCGTAAGGGGCGAGATTGGGATTGTATGGGAGGCCATCGGTTATGGAAGCGGCATCGCCAAGATGATGATAGTTATATAGAACTGAGTTGGAGAGTGTTTGTGCCATGTGGCCAATAATTTCTGCTTGTGCTACCAGGTTCAATGTACCATGTTCAATAAACTGCAATATGTCTGGTGTGCCATCGGGACGATGAAGATCAACATACCGTTGTTGCTGGCTAACAAAAGTCTGATCGCGCTGGGGTTTGAAATATTCCCAAGCCTGCACCAGATTCTGCACTACCCCAATATTGGCACCGGTTTCTATATCAAAATCTCCAGCATCGAAGAAACCGCCAATGTTTAGCCCCGGTATCGATTCATGGGCATTAAATCTGGTATCGGTGGTTGGCCCTTGCCCATGCAGGTCGAAGTGATCAGTGTTGGGAGGGGCCTGGAAATAACCTTCCTTAAAAGGTTCTCCATGCCAAACCCTATATGCCTCACGCACAAACATGTGATTCATGTGAATTGGAATCCATATATCGCTGGTGGCATCGGTGATTTTATCGTAAACGTTTTCCTGAATTAAGAAGTTATTGGTTTTGAAATTTCCATATTTAATATAGTATATACCAGGCGTTTTAACGGTAGAAAAATCGAATTTTACATAATGATACTTGTAATAATTACCCCAGGAGACAACATTGCCCCTGAATACTTCTGTAGCCTTGCCGTTGGTATCAATTTTATAGATGGATGCTCTTTTAAGGGGTTTATCTTTCTTATCGAGTTCAATTACGGATACTTTTGGTTGCAAAGGAAGGTAGCCTACCTGCGAAAATCCGATATTGGGTTCCCGTTTCCATTTATTAATGGCATTTGGTTCTACGGTCCAGGTTAATACTTTGCCTGTTTTTCCTGCTGGTAGAAGGCTTCGCACCACAAACCAGCCATTTTGGGCAAGTATTCGTCCGTCGAAAAGCATAATGTCAGTATCGGGCGATGTTATTTTTACCATTCGTTCGGGTTCGTCAGGGGCCAAAAGGAAGGTACGCCCTGTTTCGAGCGGAAGGGGATCGACAAACCGTCCGGTTCCCCTGTCGTCAGAGGTTAAATACCCCTTGAATTGCTTTAGTTTTTCGGTATTGGGTCTGGTATTGGTATTGCCAACGGCATAGCGCGGAAACCTGTTATAGCGGCCATCAACCAGGTAGGTTTTTCCCCAGTACTGCGAAGGCAGAAATTCAAGGTTAAATCCAGCCCTACCATCAAGGGCTTCCGGTAATGGTTTATCGAGATAAACTGATATTTCAACACTTTTGCCTTTTGAAGTCACCACTATTCTTGATTCAAAATTGTAATCGTCATACATCAGAATTGCCTCAATTGTATTGTTGGCGCGGTCTACCCGTCGGGTGGGTATGGCCGGAACAAGGTCCCATTGTTCGGGGGTGTTGGAAAGCCTTATGGCACCACCCTGTGCCGTTCTTACTCCATGGTGTATCAATTCAATGCCGGCAGTTTTTTCATCATTAAACCCACCGGTAAAAAGGTTGCTGTAAACCAGTACATTAACACCTTGCCTTTCGAAATAATCGAGTTCATTAATTTTTAGGTCCTGGCCTAATACATTCAGGAATGTCCCTGGTATCAAAAGCGTAATTGTAAGAAATAAAAGTTTATTCATGTTTATTTTGGTTTTTTGGGGATAAAGAATATAAAATCCTTTTACCTGGGTTATTAGGGCATAAAGATTGACAAAACTACTTAATTAGACTTATAAATTTGAATAATTCTCATACAATTCTGGTTGGTGGTATAAGGTTTTCTGATTTCCTGCAATTTTGACACCCTAAAAATGACCTTATTGCATCCAGAACAGCATCAATATTTCATCCTGAAAGGACATCTTGTTTTAGTTCAACGGCAACGCCTTGGGCAAAACCCGAACATAACTTTTGCTTTTTCCGAGAAAGAGAGCGGATAATCAAATTTGTGAAGGTGCGTTTTTAAGAAAATCACAATTTAAGCACTGTGTTACAGTTCCCATCCATATTTACCAGATATAACCCGGTTTTGAGCTCTGCCAAAGGAAGATCAACATCACATTTTGAGCCGGCATCATATTCCAGAATCTTTGCCCCTGAATAATTATAAATGCAGACTTTGTTAATTGGCTTATCTGATTTTATATGCAGAAAATCTGAGAAAGGATTAGGCGACAAGGTAACCTCTGTGGTAACAACTGGGTCAACGGTTGTGTCTGAGATCACTGTAAATCTGGTAGTTTCGAGCACCAGGGCAGGGAACAGGCTGTTGGTGATTTCACAAAAAACTGAATCTTCCTGAACTTTCAAAAAGGCAAATATTCCGCTGTTTTCTGAATAATCTTCGTTGACTTTTAACGTTTTGCCGGCAGTATTTTTCCAGGTAAACACAAAATTAACCCCATCGCGGTTTCTCTGCGTCCTCAAATCAATCACATCATAAGTATGGTAAACTTCATTAAACAGATCAATTTTCCTTTGTGGATTATAGTAATACTCATACCATCCGGCTTTTGGTAAAGGGATGTAGGCAATGCGAAAGTAATTGTTAGTGATATCGACACTCCAAAGATTTGTATTGTTGTTCAGGTTAAGCGCCCACAGGGTGTTATTGGCCAATTCAAGTTGCTGAAGATCTGGTTGTTGAGTAAGGTCTAAATCGGATATACTGTTGCCCGACAAACGAAGAGTTGCAACTTTTTGTTTTTGGAAAGATCAATTTTCAGGGTCAGAAAATTGTTGCTTAAATTCAGATAGGTTAATTCCGGGTTTCGGGTTACATCGATATTTTCGAGTTTGTTGGATCCTATTCCAAGGCCAATCAGCAAGGGGTTATGGCTTACATCAATCGCTGAAAGCATATTGTAACTTATCACCAAATCTGTTAGTTTATGGTTATTGGAAACATCGGTTTCGGGCTTTGCGTTCGGGCGGGTTTTGGAGTACAAAACTGTCAACCAGCACAGAACTTGAATAGAAGCACAAAGCTTCAAGTTTGCACGTCAGCCCGCCTGACGCAAAACCCGTGTTAGCGGTTCGTTCTTCTTCTTCTGTCGTCTGTTGTTGTGTCATTTTGCAGTGTCGTTGTGCATTGGATTGGTGGCTCTTTTGCTTTTTTTGCTTGGCATTGTGATTTGGCAAAAAAGCAAATGTGCCACCAAATGCGTTGGCTAATTTCGTATCGGGTTTAATTCATGAATGTATTTTACAAGTAGTCCTAAAGGTGAATCAATAGGGAGTTTCTTACAATAGTCTGCATTACCAACAATGTAAAGAGTGTTTCTTGCTCTTGTTACTGCAACATTTATCAGATAGGGGACTTTGTTGTTAATCCACTCGGCTTTAAACTTCGGGCTGTTATTGCTAACAACAAGGCTGACAATCATAATGTCTTTTTCATCTCCTTGAAAACAATGGACTGTGTCTGCTTTAATTCTCTCTTTTAAGTTGGAAGGAATTGCTTCGTTAATTTCTCTTGCTTGATGCGTGAATGGTGTCGTAATACCAATTGAAATTTCTGTATGCTGTGCTGCAAGTCGGCAAGCTAAATCAATTGCAGTTTTTTGTTCAGCTTGATTGGAGTTTCGCTGTGCATGTTGATTACCAACTGTGTTAATCCAAAAAATCCCCTTTGGCTCAATGCTATAATTTTCGGGGTTAGTGTGGATGTCAAGTTCCTGTCCCATTTTAGGCCCATAAAATGCTTTGTTTGAGTAGCCAATTATTTGCGGATGACATCTAAAATGCTCCTTGAGAAAAATGCTATGGCTTTTTGATGTGATAGATAAGTTATAGCAATAGTCATAAAGTGATTCGTTCACATAGTCCAAGCGAAGATTGTTTTCAATACCTAAAGTGCTTATGATATATTTTTCCTCGTAGCTCTGAACTTTTGAAATGTGCTTCAATTGCATTGGGTCGCCAATTACTACAAGTTGTTTGGCTCTAAGAATTAAAGGCAATGCAGAAGCTATATCACATTGAGATGCTTCATCAATTACTACAATATCAAACAAGTCGTCTGCCAACGGAAATGCACTTTTGATAGAAAGACTTGTGATTGCTGTAATATTGAAAGTTTCAAGAAAACTTTTGGTTGTTTCTACAAACTCTGAAATCTCTTGTCGCTTCCAAGGAATGTTGTCGGGAATGTAGTCTTTGAAATTATTTAGTTCTGCTGCGTTGCCGTTTCTAAGTTTTTTATG
>JBBISA010000016.1:0-65256 GCA_037441525.1 Bacteroidota bacterium | reverse complement strand
GGCGAAGGCCCATTTACAGTATTTGCTCCAACCGACGCTGCTTTTGCAGCTCTACCCGCAGGTACTGTTGAAACACTGCTTCAAGACCCAGGTGGTTTGGTAACTCAGATTCTTCTTTACCATGTTGTAGATGCAAAAGCGCTTTCAACCGATCTTTCTAATGGCCAAATGATAAAAACACTCCAGGGCCAGGATATTAAGGTATCCATCAACGAAGACGGTGTTTTCATCAACAATGCAAAGGTTATTGTTGCCGACCTGGTAGCCGATAATGGTGTGGTACATGTTATTGATGCAGTGCTGATACCCGGGATAAACAATGTAAACAACTTTACCGAAGCATCCTCAAGAGTATATGTTTTCCCCAATCCCGCGCGCAACGTACTCAATTTGGATTTGAACCTGAAAATGGCCGGAAACGTTGTTGTGGAAATTTACAATATTGTTGGCAAGCAGGTTGCCGGTTACAATTTTGGAAATCGCACTGAAATGGTACACGAACGGATAGATGTATCAAACCTTCCGCTGGGAATTTACATGATCAGTGTAAGATCGGGCAATGAAGTTATAACCCGCAAGATAAACATTGTGAAATAACCCCGTATTTATTTTCCGCTCACAATAAAAGTAAAGGGCTGACCCTTCAAAGTCAGCTCTTTACTTTTTTAGTTTACAAGTACCTCCCTTAACAATGCCAGGGCTGCATTGGTTGCCCTGAGTATATTGCGATCGCGCTGATCGCCAAACATAAACTTTTTGCTTATAATGAAATTATCAGGTCCGGATATGGCAACCCATACCAGTCCTACGGGTTTCTCGGGTGTTCCCCCGTCGGGGCCTGCGATGCCGCTGGTAGCAATTACATAATCGGTACCTAACAATAATTGGGCACCACGGGCCATGGCCTCCACAGCCTCAGCACTTACTGCCCCATGGTCAATAATAAGTTGTTGATTAACACTGAGAACTTCTGTTTTCACTTTGTTGTCGTAAGCCACAACACTGCCCTTGAACCAACCCGAACTACCCGGCACGGAAGTAATCCGATGGGCAATATAGCCACCGGTGCAACTTTCGGCAGTAGCAACCGAAGCTCCTGATGCTTTCAGCAATCTCCCGATAACTTCTTCGAGGGTTTCCCTACCCTCGCCCCAGATATACTGTGGCACAAGCATTTTCAATTCCGAAATCTTTCGTTCAAGCAACTCATCCGCTAACTTACGGTCATCACTTCTTATTGACAATCGTAAGCGAACAATTCCGGGAGAAGGAAGATAAGCCAGTTTGATTGCCGGTGCCAGACTCTCTTCCCACTCCTTGATAATAGCTGCAAGGAATGATTCACCTATCCCTTGTGTAAGTATGGTACGGTGAACAACTGATCGGCTGCCTGCTCTTAGTGAAAGTAGAGGTAGTATATGAGATTCCATAATATGCTTCATTTCATACGGAACACCTGGCATGGCAGCAAAGACCTTCCCCTGTTGCTCGAACAGTAATCCCGGAGCAGTTCCTATAGGATTTTCAAGAATTTTTGCTGAAGCAGGTACCAGTGCCTGATCATGATTCAACCGGGTTAGTGGCAAACCCTTCCGTTGAAAAAATGACCTGATGTTTTCGAGTACATTATGATTAATGACCAGCTCAGTATTAAAAAAACGGCACAATACATCTTTGGTAATATCATCTTTGGTAGGGCCCAATCCGCCTGTCATCAAAATCACTTCTGCCCTGTCTGCAGCTTCTTTTAAGGCCCGGTCAATTTCATTGCCTGTATCGGATACACATGTGATCTGGAGTACATCGTATCCTGCCATATTAAGTTGCTCGGCCATCCATGAAGCATTCGTGTTCACCACCTGCCCTATTAAAAGCTCATCACCAATAGAAATTATTTCAACCATATTACAAATTTACAATCACGATTTTTTATTGAAGTTCATCCCAGGCAACCTGGGCTGACCGATTTAAACAACAGGTAAAATTGATTAAACGGCTTGTAAAATTAATGGCATAGCGAATACCAATTCGTTATTGTCAATCAAAAACCTAATCTTGGTCAGAAAACCCAATTGAACTTCAATAAACCAACAATATGACAAATGCTATCATTTTATTTTTTTTATTAATCGGGCGGAGTTTTGTTAATATCTTTATAAAATAATGTATTTTTGAACTCGAAGAAGTCATTTCGGCTTTTTGCTTTCAAAAACCGGGGAATTGAAGAAATCTATACAATACAAACTGCAATAAAACCTTCCGAATTATAAACATTAAAAATTTTACAAGGCTATTACAGCTTTTAGTTGTCCTTTTTCCTGTAGTTACTCTGTCATCGCAGGATATAGTGCTGATTGCCGGTTACGAACTAAAATCGTTTGTTGCCGAAGACATTCAGATCGATAATAGAACGATTGCTTTCAGAGAGCGGGCAACCGCCACAATTTACTCCTTCCCTGCCAGGCATATTTCGCGTCTGGCATTTGAAGATGAAGGGAAAACGACTAAGGTAGACGTTGCAGTTTTCAGGTTGGATACGATAAGGGGCAGGATACAGGCATTTAAACCAGAAGGGGTACAGATTTTTCAGGCCGGCAATAATACTTTTATGATAATTGACTACCGTAGCGTGTTTGGTATTTTTTTCAATGATTCCATAGCCTCAACAATAGCAAGGAAATACCAGCATAAGTTTTTTACACGACAATCAATAAGTGAATCACAATTCATTGTTTCTGATATATATGGGGTGAAAAAACAAATCATTGATTTTGATGTACAAGGCGAAAAACTTGAAGTTACATTTTCTGCCCCACGAGACATAGGAAAATCCTTTTTTGTTAAATAATGTAAAAGAAATAAACAGGGTCGAGCAATTTAAAATAGCGTCCAGAAATTCGGGCCGAAAATATCTTATCAAGCAAGATGGAAGTTTTATTGAAGCAACCAATCTTATTGTTGGCGACGACGTAATCAGCCACAATGTAGAGATAAACAGGATGGTGCAAAAGCTTGAAACCAAAAAAAGAGACCTGGTAGGAATAACATTTATTGATTATTCACGGGTTGAAGACCGGGTTGTTACTGGAGGTCAGGGGTATATTTATTCAGCATCGACTGAAGAGCGGAAGTTTAATACAATAGTTGATTTCAGCCTTGGCGCGGGCTACCTGCTGGGCAGGCCGCCAAAAAATGCCAGTGCTGAACTTAAAAAATACCTAAATGAAATGCGCCTTGGTTTTGCCTACGAGGCCAAGGTAACATTTATGATTTCCGAATTTACAGGGATCGGCCCCATGTTCAATGGCTATTCAACCAGCAACTCGATTTACAATTTTGCCGAAGATAATGTAAGTGTACGTTTTCTTGGCCTTAATATTGCCGGAATGAGCCCCCTCTCTGGAAATAGCGGTTTTGTAAATTATGGAATGGCCCTTGGACCGGTATTTTTTTTAAACGAAGCAAAGGCCATGAGCCAAAATCTCAGGGTGACCGGCCAAACTCTCGGTATTTACATGTCCTTGGGTTTTGATTTCAAACTTTCCGGAAACTTATACCTTGGAATGCAGACCGGGTTACTTGCCGGTAATATCAGAAATCTCAAAATTAATGGCCGGGATGCCGGGATTGAGGACCCCGAAAGTGTTCACCGCTTCGACGGAAAAATCAGTCTTAAATTTTATTTTTGATCTTCAACCACACGGCATAAACCTGTTGTAAACTTACATAAGCCGGTCGCGGTCCTTAACTTTTTCGAAGTGTGCCATGAGCTCTTGCTCCATTTCATCAACGGTATCGCAAATGCGGAACAACTTCAGATCTTCTTCGCTAATCATACCGTTTTCGGCGAAATTGTAAAAATTGATGATCTGGTTCCAGAACAGGCTGTCGTAAATGAGTATTTTCATCTCCTTTTTTATTTTTCCTGTTTGTACCAGCGTTAGGATTTCGGCCAGCTCATCAAGAGTACCAAACCCACCCGGGAAAATTACAATGGCTTTGGCAGGATAGACAAACCAGAATTTGCGCATAAAGAAGTAATGAAATTCCAGATTAAGCTCATCGTCGAGATAGGGGTTGGCATACTGCTCAAACGGAAGACTGATGTTCAATCCCACCGATTTCCCCCCTGCGAGGTAGGCGCCTTTATTGGCTGCTTCCATTATGCCGGGGCCGCCACCGGTGCAAACAACATACCTCCGGCCATTATTGTAGTAGTTTTTCATTGACCATTGGGTAACCCGCCGCGATAACTCAACGGCATCTTCATAGTATCTCGAGTTGCGAAGGCCTATTTCAGCCAGCCTTATCTCGGCTGGGTTTGAGTTTTCCTGTTTCCGCAAATCAGTGAGCCTTTTTTCGGCCTCCTCGCGGGAGCGCAATCTTGCCGATCCGAAAAATACTACCGTATCTCGAATCTGATGTTGCTGAAAACGTGCCTGGGGTTCAACAAACTCAGCCATTATCCTTATAAGACGTGCTGATGGCGATTTAAGAAATTCGATGTTTTCGTAAGCTTTTAAAATTTTCTTTGCCATTGTACCTGTAACTTAAAATATCAGATTGCTATATTTCTTGGTATATAAATAATAAATGGATTAACTCAAAACCGACCTGACACTATTAAAACCTGTTGATTAAGACCTGATGCAGGCAGTAACAGGCTGGATAAAGTGTTATACAAAAATACCTTTTTGTTGCAGAATTTAAGGTTTGGTGCTTCGAATTATTAATTTTGGGGTAATATGATTCTTATGTAAAAACCCGGAAATGACAGAAAAAAAGAGAAGATTTTCGACAAGCATCATTGTTCTGATGCTATATTTTTTAGGGTTGATGATTTTTTTGAGTATAATATTCAAGCCTAAAAAACTTCCCACAGAGCTGTTGGAAACCGATACCGGAGCATATACAATTTCTGTCATCGACACTGTTTCAAAAAAACCATACCATGAATCAATGAATCAATCTATTCCAATTTCAAAAAGCATTTTGCTGGGAAAACATTCCCGCCACGAGAAGGATAGTATTTTAGTGGTTATCGACCCCAGATATTGTTCACGTGCAGGTATGCAGATGGATACAGAAGCTTATGAAGCTTTTTTAAGGATGCATGCTGCCGCAAAGGCCGATGGTATTTCATTAACCATCATTTCTGCATGGCGCAGTTTCGACAGGCAAAAAACCATTTGGGAAGACAAGTGGAACGGAAGACAAGCCCTTAGCGGGAACATCAGGGCAACCGGCATTGCCGACCCTGCCGCAAGGGCACGTGAAATTCTCAGGTACAGTTCGATGCCAGGCACTTCGCGCCACCATTGGGGTACCGATATTGATATAAACAACCTGAACAACAGTTATTTCAGCACAGACAAAGGGAAACAGGAATATGAATGGCTCAGGAACAATGCAGCCCGGTTTGGATTCTGCCAGCCCTATACTTCGTTGGGCGAGCGCAACAATATGGGTTATGAAGAAGAAAAATGGCACTGGTCATACATGCCCGTTTCCGGTATTTATCTCAATGTTTACAACCAGAAAGTAAACATAAGCGATCTCATTGGCTTCGATGGTTTTGAAACTGCCGGGGCTCTCGGTGTAATCAGCAGTTATGTCAACTCCATCAATAAAAAATGTATGGAACTATCGACTGGGACTACCGGAGAATAATCATCAAAATAAATAAACCCTTAAAATAGAATCTATGCAAACCAAACATCCATTTTATGTAAAGGCGGTAATGATTATGGCCGGTATGGTGCTTGTTGTGTTTATAATGCGCGAAGCAAAATCGGTATTGGTGCCCATCCTTGTTTCGCTATTGCTTGCAATTCTTATCAGCCCCTTTACTGCATTTCTCGAAAGGCGGCGGTTCCCCAAAGCGCTGGCGGCCGGAGTTAGCCTTGTTTCACTTATAGTGGTTTTGTTTGGATTGATTTACTTCTTTTACAACCAGATACTTGGCTTTACGGGCGACCTAAGCCTTCTGGAGCAAAGAGCTGCCCATTATGTGCGGCTCATCAATGCTTTTATCGAGGAAAACCTTGATGGGGTTATGCCCATTTCGGGCGAAAATATTCAGAACACAATTTTCAGTTTTCTTTACAAAAACGTTTCGGGATTAACACAAGGGATTATAGCCACAGCAGGCTCCCTGACTATGGTGTTCATCATGCCGGTTTACATTTTCCTGTTCCTTTATTTCAGACATTTTCTCATTGAGTTTGTGCTGATGTCATTCAATGATGAACACAAGACTAAAGTTACCAGTGTGATCCACAAGGTGAAAAAGGTAGTGCAGAACTATATTACCGGGATGTTTCTGGTAATCTGCCTATTGGCGGTTTTAAACAGTGTTGCCCTGTTGAGCCTTGGGGTTCGTCATGCACTGTTGTTTGCAACATTTGCAGCATTTCTCAACGTTATCCCGTTTCTGGGCCCCATCATCGGGTCGGTATTACCCATATTGTATGCTCTGCTCACCAAGGATTCACTTTGGCATCCCTTTGCTGTGCTTCTTTCATTCTATATTATCCAGTTATTCGAAAGTAACCTTTTTACTCCCAAAATTGTTGGAGGCAAGGTTTCGATGAACCCCCTAATGACCATTATTGCCCTGTTTGTAGGGAATTTTGTTTGGGGACTTGCCGGAATGATATTGTTTATTCCAGGCATGGCTATTTTAAAAGTAATTTTTGATGAATGGGAAGGGATGGAAGCCTATGGCTTTTTGCTTGGCGATATTAAAACATCGGAAAAAAGAAGCAATATCATCAACCTGAAAGAGCAAATCAGAAAGGTCAGGGGACGATGGAAGTTTTAAACCCAGATTTGTCTTTAGCCGATTTTTCTAATGACCGTAATTAGAAAAACATCAGTATAAGTTGTTGATAATAATATTATTAGAACGACAAATCGCATAAGAAAAACTATAAATTGTAATCAGAAATGCTTACAATTTATGTTTTTCTAAGGCGGGGTTAATCCCGGCTAAGTCATTAGTTCACTGCATTCCTAAAGACCAATACGGGTTAAATATCGAAACAAAATTATTTGCCCAATCCTTTTTATTTCACCGCTATCTTAATACCACCGGTAAGGTGGAAAGGTAACCCGGGATAATAATACCTTGGAGAAGCGCCTCTGAACGACGGTGCATTAATCAGGACCATAGAGGCATATTTGGTATCGAACAGATTTTCAGCTTTTATAAAAACATCAATACCCATACGCTTTAAAATCAGGGTTTTATAACCTGCCGTCAGGGATGCAATGCTGTAGGGTTGTGTGAAGCGGGTATTGCTGTCGTTCATAGCCATGGAACCAACAAGGCGCATGTTGGGCAATACATACATTCCGCTACCCGATGAAACATACAATCCGGCAAACCATACCTGCCGTGGCACCCCGGGAATTCGGTTGCCGGCCTGGTCAATTCCGCGGTCGATAAAATCAGTAAACCGAAAGTCGTTGATGGTAAGATTGGTGCGCAGGAATACTTCCTCAAAACGAAGCCACGAACCAGTTACCTGCCGCCACATTACCCAGTGAAGTTCGGCTTCTATTCCGCGGTGAAGCGATTGACCTGCATTGCGGCCAACCCACGCATCTTCACCTACCCGTTGTGCTACCAGCAGATCGCTTATAACCATGCGGTAAAGGCTTATATCATAAAACAAGGCACCGTCCAGAAGTTTCCCCCTGAGGCCGGCTTCAAGATTCCAGCTTTTTTCGGGTTTAATTTCAGGATTAATGGTTCCTTCAGGTGTAAGGGTTTCTTCGAGCGACGGGGGTGCAAAACCATGGCTAAACGAAATAAAAACTGATTGTTGCCGAAGCCACTGATACCCTGCGGCTATGCGCGGCGAAACAATGGTTCCGTAGGTGTAGTTTCCTGAAAGGTCGGGGCCATTGTTGTTAAAAATATTGCGGTAGCGCCTTTGCGATAGGTTGATGTTTATGCCTCCTGACAAGGTAAAGCGCCCCGGATTGGCATCGACCTGGGCAAAATAATTGGAAACCAAAACGTCTTCCTTGTTCGCACCAAACAGGTCGCCTTGCCTTCCAAGGCCATCGGCATTGCGAAAATTACTGTAGTCGTAGGTTTCATTGAAAACTTCCCCTCCTGCTGACACAGAAACTATATTGCTGGCGGGCAAGGGGTTATAAATAGCCCTGAAACTTGCCCCAAGTGTACCACGTTTTTGAAGAAAAACATCAAAGGGTCTTACCTCTTTCTCATCGTGCCATATACCAAATATGGCCAACTCCGACAATACAAAATCGTTTATTCTATGCTCTGCACTTACCCCGCCCATAAAACGACTGCCATCTTCATAACCCCGGGTTCGCTGCCAGTTGGCTGCTGCTGAGCGGGGATTGTTGATAAAAGTCAGACTGTCAATAGAACTTGGTATGTGCGATTTAAGGTCGGACCACCCAAAAAGAACCGACAAGGTAGAATGTGGGGCAAGATTATGCTGACTTGTAAAGGTTATCGCATCGCGCCTGAATTCATTATTTTCGCGGTATCCATCGCTTTGTGCGTGACTATAAACAACACTCATGGCATATTTTTCCTTTACATGGTCGAGGATGGTACTGTTTTGCAGCAGTCCGTAATAGCCCACTTGTGTTGAGTTGTAAATACCTGAAACCCTATCGCGGGGCGAACGGGCATTAAGCACAATGGTACCCCCAAGGCCTGCACCATAAATGCTGGGTGCCGGCCCCTTAATGATTTCAAGGCTTTGAATAATGGCAGGGTCAATATCCTCTAAAAAAGTGATCCCCGATGTGTTTGTAAGGGGAATGTTATTAAAGTAAGCCCTTATTTTTCCGGTGGCATAAAGCACCCGGGCACCGGTTCCTCTGATTACCACCCGGCTGGTGTTGGTAGCGCCCTGCTGAGCAAATAATCCGGGAGCATATTGTAAAACAGGGAGAATGTTCACCGATGGGTTTTCGCGCTCAATTACAAGGCTTCCAAGAGAGGTTAATGCGCCGGGTATCTGCACAATTTCCTGCCTACGGTTAAAGGCTTTCACTACCACCTCGTCCAACTGGCGTGGGATTGAGTCATCAGCCACAAGAGTGTTTCCTTGTAAAACCAATTTATTAGCATCCCCTGGCAAATGATTTATTTTGCCACCCATTGCAATGGCATGTGCAGCCGTAAGAAGAAATATCAGAAAAAAAATGGAATTTCTTGGAAATCCGGGAATGGTGATTTCAATAACTCTGTTTATTTGAATGGACTTCATTGTAATAATAAAATACCCGGCGGGCAGTTACGTAAAAAAATTAATTTGCAAGCAGAGAAAAAGGTTTACGTTTGTTGAAACTGCCACGACCGGGATAGGTTCAAAGGTATTTAAAAATATTGTATTTCGTTAAGCAACTGTTGAGGGTCCTTTATCAAATGCGGGTTTTTATCAATGTGAATCAAACCGCTCACGTTCAGCTTTTTCACATGCAACTGGCTTCCTTCATCCTCATCTTTAAACTTTAAAATTATCAGTTGTCCGAGCTTAATAAAAAAGCAATCCACATCGTGAGTAATATCAAGCAATGATGCCTTTAAGGCATGAATTTCGGGATTGTCGCAGGGTTTTGACATAAAACACCGGTGCAGGTCGTCAATCTGAGCATACAATTCCTGTGTGGTCAATTCATTGCGCGAACGGGTCATGAACTCGTTGTAGCCGGGTTCGGTTTCCTGGTGGCTGTAAGGATCGAGCTCCAGAACGCGCAAAAGTTTAATAACTGCATTGTGGCAATGGGTAATAACCTGCCGGTTTGGGGTATCGAACCATGTAATTACCGGCACATAGCGGTTCAGTCTTTTGGTTTTGTAATGCGAGTTGATGGAGTTGAAAGAAACATAATCATGAAAGGCGTTCTGCAGAATATATATCTGGTCTTTGAGCCTGCCAATCTCTTCGCGGTGCTTTCTTTCCATTTGTTCCAGTTTCTGGTCATAGTAACGGTAATACTGTTTCATAAACTGGTTTTGCGGGCCGGCAGCCACCAGGCGCTGCCCCTCTTCGGTATCCAGAAACTGGTTGAAGTTTTCTATGAATTTCTCGGCCAGCTTCTCAGCCTGTTTGTTATAAGAGCTCTCGTACTTCCAGGTGTTGCGGGGATTAAGGATGGCAGGGTCCACACCATTAATATAACGGGGAATATTCAACCCAAAGGGTGCAATTTCGTCCACTTCGGCATTATCGAGCGAACCATCGAGGATGGCTCTGATTATATTGCGGGTAGATTGCAGATCAATACGCTGCCCTACACCATAGGGTCCACCAATCCAGCCGGTATTGACCAGATAAGCGGTGGCACCGTGTTTTTTCATTTTTTCGGCCAGTTGGCGGGCATACACAGTAGGATGCAACAAAAGAAAAGCAGCACCAAAAGCGCTCGAAAAGGTGGGAAGCGGTTCCTTAACACCCCGTTCGGTTCCTGCCAGTTTGCTGGTAAAACCACTCAGGAAATAATACATGGCCTGTTCGCGGGTAAGTCTTGATACCGGCGGAAACACCCCAAAAGCATCTGCTGTAAGGAAAATTATTTTTTTGGGATGGGTACCTTTGCTTACCGGTTTCACAATATTATCGATATGGTGAATGGGATAAGAAACCCTGGTGTTTTCAGTTTTAGATGTATCGTAGAAATTGATATTACCGGTTTTGGGGTCGTAAACCACATTTTCGATGAGTGCATTGCGGCGTATCGCGTTGTAAATATCGGGTTCCTTTTCCTGGCTAAGGTTTACGCACTTTGCATAAGATCCCCCTTCAAAGTTAAAAATCCCGTCATCGTCCCATCCATGTTCGTCATCACCAATCAGATAGCGTTCCGGGTCGGCCGACAGGGTGGTTTTCCCGGTGCCCGATAGTCCGAAGAAAATGGCTGTGTCGCCATTCTTCCCCATATTTGCCGAGCAATGCATGGAGCCAATCCCCTCGAGCGGAAGGTAATAGTTCATTACAGAGAAGAAACCCTTTTTTATTTCGCCGCCATACCAGGTACCTCCTATGAGCGACATTTTCTCTTTAAGATGAAATGCAACAAAAACATCGGAGTTTAGGTTATGTCGTTCCCAGTCTTCGTTTACTGCCTTGCAGGCGTTGAGCATAACAAAGTCGGGTTCAAAACCGATAAGCTCGTCTTCAGTGGGTCTTATGAACATATTTTTAACGAAATGTGCCATCCAGGCCACTTCTGTAATGACCCTTATTTTAAGTCGCGAGTTTTCATTGGCGCCACAAAAAGCATCCATTACATAAAGCTTTCTGCCTTTAAACTGGTTCAAAGCAATCTGTTTCAGGTCGTTCCAGATTTCCTGGGTAATGGGGTTGTTATCCGAACGTTTGGCATTGGGCCCGGCCCACCATATATTCTGTTTCGACGATTCTTCAACAACAATGTATTTGTCTTTGGGCGAGCGGCCCGTAAAAATACCGGTATCAACAGCTACTGCTCCAAGACTGGTTTCGAAACCCTTTTCAAAACCCAGATTGTCGGGATGGGTTTCGTGCTGGTATAACTCATCCCACGAGAGATTGTAGTATATCCCGGCACTATCGGTAATGCCGTAGCGGGTAAGGTCGGGCAGATGAACCCGGGTAATTGTGTGGCTCATAGTGTGTTTTGTTTAAATACGACAGCAGTTAATTTAAATTATCAACAATTTATTCCACAAAAAACAAAGTTTCATCTTTGAATCAGCAATATTATTCAATAAGCTATTAAATAAATTTGCGTTAAGACTTAAACTTTAAATTACCCTGATTGTTTACATGTAGACGATTATTTTCCTTTGCAAATTAATATATAATCATCATTTATTTTCGATACTCCCGAAAAGTTTATCTATGGATTGATGATTTTTTTATTTTTGACAATAATTTGTTTTTCATTTTCAACAAATTTGCCCGAAAATTGATTTAATCGAAAATTATTGTACGATTTTTAAAAATGTAACTTGTGTCAATTATAGTCATAAATTTGTGCACCCAATAAAACCAATAGGAGATATGTCGGAAAACAGGTATTTAAGCGACAAGGATTTGTGGATGTTAATAGCCCAGAGTTCAGTTGGGGATTCTTACCGGCCACTCAACCTGAGAGGTGCCTGCCTTAAGGGAGCGAACCTTGCCGGGGCAGACCTTTCGGGAGCCAACTTTTCGAAGGCTGACCTCAGCGGAGCAAACCTTGATGGGGCCAATCTATCGGGCTCTTTTTTAGCCAATGCCAACTTAAGTGGTGCCAATCTTACGGCAGTTACCTGCGAAGGCACCATTATGGCCGGAACCGATCTCAGCCACGCCATTCTCAATGAAGCCGACCTTACCGACGCAAACCTTTCCAATGCCGACCTGACAAAGGTATCGGCTGTAAATTGTGATTTCACCCGCACCGACCTTTCGCAGGCCAATATGAAGTATGCTGAACTCATCAGGGCCAATCTCTTCAAATCGAACCTTTCGGGTGCCGACCTTACCGGAGCCAACGTGCTTGAAGCCAATCTGGGCCGCACCTATTTTAACGACACCAAAATGGACGACGTAATTAACCTTGAAAGGGCCATAGGTTACAAGGGTTAAAGTATTGGCCATTCCTTAATTATTTGGTTGTAACTCCCTTATTATAAGTCTTTGCATGCACAACAACTCCTATGTTCATTCTTTAATTATTGGTGCAGGACTTACCGGGCTTAGCACTGCCCACTTTCTCCAGAAAAATAATAAAACCTTTCGGGTATTGGAAAAAAAAGGATTTCCCGGTGGGGTAATCAATACCAACAACGAAAGGGGTTTTGTGTATGAAACAGGCCCCAATACCGGAGTTTTGGGAAGTGGAGAAATTGTTGAGGTGTTCGAAGATTTGAATGATCGGTGCCAATTGGAAACGGCCAATGAAAAGGCACAGAAAAGATATATTCTTAAAAATGGCTCCTGGCAACCCTTGCCAGGCGGACTTATTTCGGCCATAACCACTCCCCTGTACACTTTCAGCGACAAACTAAGATTATTGGGCGAACCATTCAGAAAGAGAGGCAACAACCCACACGAAAGCCTTGCCTCACTGGTAAAACGCCGTATGGGACAAAGCTTTTTGGATTATGCCATCGACCCCTTCATTATTGGGGTTTACGCCGGCGATCCCGAAGTCCTTATCCCAAAATATGCCCTCCCCAAACTTTACAACCTTGAGCAGAACTATGGCAGTTTTATAGGGGGGGCCATTAAAAAACATAAAGAACCAAAAACAGATTACGAGAAGAAAGCCAACCGAAAGGTGTTTTCTGTCAGAGGAGGATTTAATAACCTGGTAAATGCCCTGGTTGGCTTTTCGGGACACGAAAATTTCTGTTATAACATTAAAGATTTAAAAATATATCCTGAAAATGGACATTATAAGGTTTCCTGGACTGAAAAGGGCGAACAGCAGAAAATTATTGCCGAAAACGTAATCTTTACAGGAGGGTCTCATGAGCTTCCCGGCATTTTTCCTTTTATTCCCGATGAAGAGATAAAAAAACTAACGCTGCTTTATTACGCAAAGGTTAGTATCGTAAGCCTTGGCTTTGATAAATGGATAGGAATTAACCTCGATGGTTTTGGTGGATTGATTCCTTCCATGGAAAACCGCGATATCCTGGGTATTCTATTCATGTCAACTTTATTTGAAGGCCGGGCGCCTGAAGATGGCGCATTACTTAGTGTATTTATGGGGGGGATGCGAAAACCTGAAATGGCTGAAATGGACAACGACCTGATAATGAAAACCGTGGAAAGAGAAATTACATCCTTGATGAAACTGCCCTCATTTAACCCGCAACTTTTCCGGATTACCCGATACGAGCACGCCATCCCACAATACGACGTAAACAGTGGCGTGCGTTTTGAAACCATCAACCGGCTGGAACAGCAGTTTCCCGGGCTTATTCTGGGTGGCAACATGCGCGATGGTATTGGAATGGCCGATAGGGTGAAACAGGGAAAAATACTTGCCATGCAGGCTATAAACCGATTATAATGAAGAAAACCGCTGTTATCCTGGTAAATACCGGAACCCCTGATACCCCTTCAGTACCTGATGTAGAACGTTTTCTGGTTGAATTTCTGGGTGATGGCAGAGTAATTACTTTGCCTTGGTTGCCAAGGAAAATACTGGTTAATGGTATAATCAGTCCTTTCAGAGCACCCCGTTCGGCCAAATTATACAAAAGACTTTGGACACCTCGTGGCTCTCCTCTCCTTTTTCACCTCAACAGCCTTACCGCTCAAACCCAAAGTAAACTGGGTTCTGATTATACCGTCTTCCCTGCCATGCGATACGGTAATCCATCTCTGGCATCGGCACTGGAAAAAATCAGAGAAGAACAGTTCGATGCAATAAATATACTTCCCTTGTTTCCGCAATATGCCTCGTCAACAACCGGTTCTATTGCAGAAAGGGTAATGAAAATTATGAAACAATGGGAAGTAATGCCAGAAGTGAAAATCATTGGCCAGTTTTATCATTTTAAAGGGTTTCAGGATGCCTATGTGCAAAATATCAGGAATATGAAGCCCGACACCTACGATCATATTATTTTCAGTTATCATAGTCTTCCCTTATCGCATCTTGAGAAAACCCACCCAGGATATACCTGTGAAGAGCTGAAATGCCATCAAAAGGTATCAACCCATAACAGCCATTGCTACAAAGCAACCTGCTTTGCCACCTCGAAGCTGTTGGCTGAGCAGGCCGGGATTCTCGAAAAAAACTATACTGTTACATTCCAGTCAAGATTTTCCCGAAATTGGCTGGGCCCTTTTGCCGATAAGATTGTAGAAGAAAAAGCCCTGGAGGGAATAAAGAAAATGTTGGTGATTAGCCCCGCCTTTGTAGCCGACTGCCTTGAAACCATTGTTGAGATTGGTTATGAATACCGCGAAATATTTACCGTAAATGGGGGCGAAATACTCGACTTGTGTCCCAGCCTGAATGAAAGCAGTATATGGGTTGAGGCAGTAGCCGATTTGGTAAGATAAACCCGCGAACCGAAAATTGTATCGGATTGAACAAAAAGAATAGAATTGGCTTGTAATAGGCAAATTCAATTAAATTTGCTCAAAAATGCCCAGTACAATGAAAGCCCTATCGCCATCAATCCGGTTATTTGTTATAATACCAGCCTTACTATTAGCAGGGTTCGCCACATCGTGCAAAACAACCTCGCGCAGCACTACGGTGCAAACCCGTGCCTTCAACATTGCCCAGGCAAACCTTATGGAAGCCGACAGTTTGCAAGGCTTTGCCGTTATTCCGGGAACGAAGGCATTTTTGCGCGCCATTTTCAGTGCCGATTCCCTGCATATTGAGATAAAAACTTCTGATACGCTTACCCTTCGCAGCATGCTGGTAAATGGCTTGTCGGTGTGGCTCGACCCAAAGGGGAAGAAAAATGAGAATTTCGGTATTGCTTTTCCGGCAGCCCGCAGCGAAATGTTGCGCCGACAGGAAGAACTTATGCGCGAGATGCGCGAAGGTGGCGACACCATTATGCGCCCCATGAGGTTCGAACACAGGCAATGGACCGATGTTGTAAGTCAGCGCCAAGCTGTAATTACTGACGATAAAGGAACCCGGTTTGCCACCAGGGAATCGGCAAGTGTTTTTATGAATGATAATTATGAATTGGTTTACCAGGTAAGGTTTGCCTTTTCACAGCTTGGAACAACAGCACTTGACTTCAAAAGTCTCAGTGTAGGAGTTGTTTCGCAGCTTCACCAGGCTGTGGCTCAAGGACCGCAAAGTGGTGGTATGGCCACCAGACCCGATATAAGCGATCGCAACCGGCAACCCCAGCAAAGGCCACCACAGCAGCGCCCCATGCGCATGATGCTCATACCGGTAAATGGCTGGATATTGGTCGTATTATCAGGCGATATTACTACCGCTATGCCATCGGGCAAAACTGTCGATGACCCGGTCTACGCACCCAGGTAAGTAAATCAGTTCAATCCTCAGGAAAAGAAATATCAATGTTGGTGCGCACATCACGCAGTGACCGTGTTATGGCCGACTCGGGGATTATAAAGTTGAACCCCATCCAGAATTCTGCATCATACTCCTGGTTCTGATCTGCAAAAACAACACTGGTGCGAAGGGCATCACGGCGTGCAAACCTTCTTACATTTTCGGTTCTTATTTCCATGGTGGCCATTTCGAAAAAAGCATTGTAGTTGTTACCTCGCAGCCTGTTGCGCTCGCGTATGCGAAGATCTATATCGCACCTGATATGATTTACATGATAACTGCCATCGAAAAGTCCATAATTAACAATATATCTTATCTGATTGATGGTTGTAATATGCTGCTCGCTGCGCCTGATAAAAAACCGGTTTTGGTGTCTGCGCAGGTAGGCTGGTATGATACCAAAATTAACCTGCAAAATAGCCAGCGATTCCCTGTCGATATAGATGGTTCCTTCATAAACATTATCGTCGCGGATAGAATTACTCCGGAAATCAATTTCGTAAACAAGTTTATTATTATGCCATATAAGCCCGGCCGCAGGAAAAGCAATATCATTGATTGACTCGGCCATTACAAAATCTACGGGGTTTTTAATAATATCCAGTTCAAGAGCATTTTGCACTCCGGCCTTAAGCTTAACCATGATGGTATCTCTGTCTTGGGCATTGCTTACGTTTCTTGATTTGAGCAGTTTCACCTGGTCGGTAGTAACACCCCCCTGCGCAGATCTGAAAATCTCGAAAACAGCCTCAGAATAATTCAGTATATGTTCGCCCCTCAAAACTCCTTCGCGATAAAAGGATGTATGTATCGAAGGCTTCTGGGAATAGAGTATTGGTATGCGCGAAATAGCCCTCGATAATATCTGCCGGGGATCGTATCCACTGACAACAATTTCATGCAAAGAAACCATTTCAGGGTTAAGCACTATTTCGGTTGTTGTGCCTTTGAGAAGTGCAAGAGGTATAAACCGGGGCGCAAAACCCATATAGGAAACTTTAAGGGTATCCTGCAAAAATTCCATAGGAATACGCAATCTGAACCCCCCCTCTGAGTTGGAAGAAATACCTCGTCCACGTCGGTTGATAAGTATAGTAGCATAGGATAACGGCTGACCACCTTTTCCATCAATAATTCGGCCCGAAACAACAAAAAAGCTATCTGTCGGTGCCAAAATTTCCAATGCGGGCTCGGGTATCTCTTCAGAAGAAATCCTGGCAGATGGGTCAGGGAAAAAAATTATGTAATTCCCTTCGAAACGAAAGCCGGCAGGTATATCGTTGACTATCCGGTTGAGGATATCATTAACAGTGTATTGGCCCCGCCTGAAATTCCACAATCTTTCGTTGCGTATAAGTTCACTATCGTAAATAAAAAAATATCCCGTTTGGCGGGTTATTTTCTGAAAAAGCTGAAAGGTTGACATGCGGCCTGAATCGAGTCTTATGATGGCCTGCCCTGCTTCCTGACCAGAAGCAGCCGATATCTCCATCACAATTACAATGATGAACATAAATAGCTTAAGCCACCTTTTGCCTGCCAGGAGCATATTTTTTGTAGTTTACCTGTTTCTGAACAATGCAATGGTATCATTTCTCAACTCAAAATCTGCACCCAGCGATAAAGCAAGCATTTCGCTTATCTGGCGCAGGGAGTTTTCGGAAATTGTAAGAGTCATGATACGGTTTTTTAACGGTTCTCCTTCAGCCATTAGTGTGTACCCATAAGTTTTACCGATTACATGAAAGATGTTTTCCAGCTTTTCATCCCTAAAACTAAGCATATTCTTTCGCCAGGTGGTATTGTAATTTCCGGGAATGGTAAGGGTTGCCTTGCCGTTATTAATCTCAAGCAATTGGCCGGGTTCCACAGTAAATGATTTGCCCGGAATACGCGATGATGTTACCCTCACCATGCCTGTTTCAACAAACAGCTCCATATGGTTATCTGTTTCAGATTTCACGTTAAAAGATGTGCCAACCACTTCAATACTGGTTTTCCCGGCTTTAATCCTGAAGGGTTTTTCAGGATGGGGAGCCACATCAAAAAAGGCTTCTCCCTTCATTACCACATTTCGTTCAGAAACACTGAAAACCGGAGGGTATTCTACCTGCGAGGCTGCTGAAAGGTAAACCACTGAACCATCGTTAAGCATTTTAACCATGGTATTGTCCTGGGTGGGGTTGTCAAAAACAATCAACCCAAGGTCGGCAGGTGGACTCCATGCTAAATAGGCCAGCCAGCCAAGCCCAAGGGTAATCAGAAGGGCCGCTGCCCACTTTACCTGTGATGGAACAGGCATACGTCTGATTTTGACAGGTATTTCTACCGCAATCACTTCAGGGTTGTCAATTCTTGAAGATAGTTTTTCCCAGGCAGCCTGAGTATTGAGCGGTTTATCCTGAAATTTTGACACTATCCCTGCAAGTTCCCAAGCCTTTGCTATCTCAAGGAACTCATCATACAGTTCCTGATTGTGCTGTAGCTTTTGGGCAAAGACCAGTTGTTCTTCGGGTTCCATTTCGCCACTCAGGTAGCGGACTATTTCACCGTCAACAGGTTTATATATTTGATTGAGGGCCATTCCTTATACTATGCTTAAGATAAATAAATGTATTGTAACAATTAGATTTTTGGTGTTGTATAGTCTTTAAGGTGTTGTCGGAATCCGGCCAGAGCCCTGCTCATACGCGCTTCAACCGTTTTAACAGATATAGAGAGTTTTTCGGCAATTTCCCGGTATTTCATCCCTTCAAACCGATTCATCTTAAATACCTGAGCCGTTTCGGGAGGCAACTGGTCAAGAATATTTTTCACTCTGATTTCCAGCTCTTTCATCTCCATTACATTCAAATAGTCAAAATCTGCTGAGTCATTGTTAGATTCAAGGATAGCGGCAGCGTATTTCTGTTTTACTGCATCGTGTCTTATCAACTTTAGTGCTCTGTTTCTGGCTCCCTGGTACAGGTAACTTTTCAGGGAAGTCTGAATGAAGATTTTTTCACGGTTTATCCAGAGATTATAAAAAAGATCCTGCACAATTTCCTCGGCCTGATCGCGGTCGTTAACAATACCGGCAACAAAAAGAGTGAGCGGGGCATAAAAATCTTTGAAAAGTTTCTCAAATTCTGCTTTATCGCCACTTATCTTTACCTCTGTTGCCGGCATTGTCTCTTTCAGTTAATTGATGTAGGTTTAGAACCCTAATTATTATTGGTCTTTGTTTCGGTTACCGTTTCGCAGATTGCGGTTAAGTTTCTGAATAGCTTCTTCAATGTTTACATCGGGTTCAATGTAGTTGTATTCGCCCCAGAAATCATCGGTAAAATAAACGGGCACCATATCGGCCAGAATATTATAATTTCTGAATGATTCGCGACGGGCAAACTGTTCGGTATTTTGGGATGATCGATCCATTATTGCCAGTTCGAACATCAGGTTGTAACGGGTTCTGAAAAGCTTACGGCGCCAGTTGACTGAAAACTCAAGGTCGCTGCGCAGGTAGTTGATGTAATACTTACCGTTTATTTCCTGATACTTGACCAGATACCTGGTATTATTGGTACTAAAGTTTAGGGTTGCGGGTTTTTTCCTTACAAACTCGCGGCTGACTTTTTCCTGATCAGAAAGGTCATAACCAAACTCGGTCATGGTAACAGCAAGGGTTTGGTTGCAAATGTACAATTTTCCTTCAAACAGGGCGAAAGGTAATATTACACGGGGTTTAAATTTGATAACATATTGTGGTTTATCGTCGATGATCACCAAGTCGGACAGTTCGTAATTATAATGGTCGATGTTTTGTTTTGAAATCACCAGTTCGTTGTTTTTCACGATATCGAGCAGCAATGCCACCTGCGGGCCACCCTGTAGTTTCACCAGAAGGGTATCAGCTTTTTTCACATTGCCACTTTTACGACCTCTCACTATCCTGACGAGATCATCGGAGCGTGATTGGTTATATGATTCCTTATAGATATCCACAACCGCTTCGGCCACTGTAAGATAATCTCTTCGCTGACGTATGGTTTCGCGATAAAATCCGGTAAGCTGATATGGCTGTTGCGGATAATTTTCGCCGATACGATCCAGAGCTTTCATAACAATATCGCGCGGATTCATGGGTCTGAAGGTTACCTCCTGCAGCGAAACAGTATGGGGTTTAAGCAGGAATTCTGATTCCTTTCCTGCATATTCTCTGATAGAGTATGAAGTTACTTCGTAGCCCATGTAAGAAATAAGGAAACGATCGGCATTTACATCGTTTCTGATTTTAAAAGTGAAATACCCGTTGGAGTTGGCCACTGTTCCCAGATAGGTACCGGGTATGTACATGGTTGCAAAGGGAAGAGTTCGGTTAGTACGTGCATCGCGAACAGTGCCGCTGATAACGGTGTAGGTGTCTGCTTCAGAAGCTGAATGGCCTGTAAAAGGAACCAGCAGTGCAAACAACAGAACGGGGATAAGGAGTCTTGTTTTCATATTTCAAGGGAATTTAATATTGTTTACAACCCTATGACCCCTTGAAAAGAGTTTACCCTATGCAAAAACTATTTTTTCTGAAGATTATACCGCAATGACAAACCAGCCATGCCAATATGGATGTTCATGCTGGTAACTTCACCAAGAGGGTACTTGATGTAAGGCTCGAGCGCCAGATTATATTTTCGTCGATGCACCAGCCAGGCAACAGAAAAGTTGACCAGCTTTGCTGGGTCAATCCTTTTAAAAGCATCTACCGAGGTTTCGACAGTGGCATCGGAATAAACGGTTGATAAATATGCTTTTCCATACTGGTCGTAGTTGCGCTGATGAGTGGCTACCCTTGCATAATTGGTAAAATGTTGCTGCACATAGATAAGAGACGACAGGCCGGCCGAAATATAAAAATGGTTGTTTTTGGCTGAAGCGAAGCGGTATCGAAGATTCATTGGAATATCTATGGCCGTATACTCTATTTGGGCATTCCCTCCTGAAAAGGAATAGCTAATATTATTTACACTCGAATAATCGTGCTCAGGGGAAGCGTATAACATTCTGCCAGACGATGTTCTGACTGCACCCTGAGGATCATTCAGTGTAAACTGATTGTAAACAAGTATTCCGCCACCCGATAAAGTCAACCTTTCGTTGATGGGCAGGTTGCCCGTAAAGCCGGCGGCATAGCCCATGCCTGCTGCTACTTCGGCAGGCGAATAGGTGGTTACCGAACCTGCTGTGAACTCCAGGAAAGGGTTGCGGCCGACAGCCTGACGGGACTCCCCTTCTGCAGGCCAATTACCTGCCAGGTTGTCCCGGCTTCCGTTACCCGCAGGGTAAAAGGGAAAAGTGAGAACAATAGGTGGTTGGTTTTCATCGGGTTTCGATTGGGATAAAGCGGCGGCCGACATATCGCTTGCAGGCTCAATCCCTCCATCGACCAATGCAACCTCTTCCGGAGTTGGTTCATATTCAGTAATAACAGGAGTTGAATAGTCTGGGTTACTATCTCTTTCAGCATGCACAAGCGTTGACGACTGGTTCTTGAGTCCAGGTTTTTCTCTCTGCAACTGAACTGTTTTCTGGCTGGTTTTTGAAGCGGTTACTGATGCATCAGCAACAATTTCATCGAAAGGAAACTCCGACGCGGTGGGGCTTTGAGATGTCTGCGCGGAAGTGGTCTCATTTTGTGCAAGATTGGTAGCAGGCTCATCCCATAGGAGTTGCCATAGTGTATATGTGCCAAACAATACCAGCACTGCCGCTGCAGCTTTCAATGGCCAACCTGCCAGCAGAAAAATGACCGGTCGGGCCTTTTTCTTCCGAAGACGTTCTTTTATCTGCAACCAGGCTTGCTCATCAACCGGCTCCTGCCAGTTGTCAAAAACCTGCCTTACATTATCTGCAAATTTTTCTTCAAATGGCTTCATGATAGGGTTTTTCTATAATCTGTAAATACATTTTCCTAAGCAAGGCCCGTCCGCGACTCAGGTGCGAACGGGAGGTTCCGGGAGCTATATCAAGCATTCCGGCAATTTCGTCGTGCGAGTATCCTTCTACCTCGTAAAGGTTAAAGATAATCCGGTAAAGATCGGGAAGCGATGCCAGAAGGTTCAAAATCTCCTCTACATTCATCCTTGTATTGAACTCAGCTTCTCCTGCAACTTCCAGCTCACCTATATCGATCTCAACAGGAATGATGAAGCGTTTTCCAGCACGGTATCTGTCCAACGAAGTGTTCACCAGTATCCGCCTGAACCAACTTTTAAAGGGTCGCGATTCATCATACCGATCAAGATTTTCAAAGACCTTCAAAAAACTATCGTTAAGCACCTCCAGGGCATCTTCGCGGTTGGGCTGATAACGAATACAAATTGACATGGCAAAGGCAAAAAATTTCCTGTAAAGCAATTCCTGAAAACGGATCTTGCCCTTTTTGCAACCTTCAATGATTTCGGCTTCTGAGTATTCAGTCTTTTTCAAATGCTGTCTATTACGCCAATGTTTAACCGGCCAACAAATTTACCATCAAAATATTTACCCGGTTTATTTTTTCACGATGGGTATCCGGCTCAACAGTTTTATGTTGGCAGGATCAGAGTAGTCATACTGAAACAATCCATCCTGGCCTATGAGCAGCAGCACATCTCCAAGCGGAATAACATCAAAGGTGTCGATATTTTTAAAATGAGCGATTATGTTCGATTGAATGGCAAGAGGGTTCGATGCATTGTAAACCTTCAGTCCATCAGCCCCATCGCATATAAACAATGTTCCATTGTCAATTCCGAGCCCGTGCGGATTAAACATGGGATACGATTTCAGGTGTTTGGGCTTAGTTATATCTGAAATATCAATAACATCGAGCTGGTTGGTAATGTTGCGGCAAAATGTTCCTGAGCGCAGGGTTACGTAAGCTATGTTATTTTCCACAACCACAGGGTCGCAGGCGTTAATATGGTTGATATCGGACACAAACTTAGGGCTGGAAGGGTTTTCAAGACTGTAAATCACCATTCCGGTGGTGGTGCCAACAAATAGATTTCCCTTGTATTTAAAAAGGGTTTCCATTTCGCGCCATGAGTAAATACTGTCGGTTTGCACCATGGCTGCCGGATTGGAAACATCAATGGTTTTAAGAACCCAGGGCTGGGCTATGGAATGAAGATATTGCTGGTTAAGCATGAAACGGGCCATTGAACCTGCTACTCCGGCATCGCCCCCGCCTTTTGAGCCGGCATCGGCAAACATCACTTCTCTGCCCCATCTCCACCAGGGCCATCCTTCAAACTCAGCCTTTACCTTTTTCTTTTTCCAGGATACGATAACCCCTTTGGTGCGGTCAATCTCGTACCACAAATATGGTATTCCTGCCTCTTTGGGAATGGGCAAAACTTCGGGAAATGCATTGGGAATGCGCCCGACAACTGTGGGTTGCATAATGTTGGAAATATCTATTGCCACCAAATCAATGTAGCTGTCGGCAAACAAGGTATTCCCTCGTATGGCCATATCAACATTGCCGGTAATTTCGTAAAAGGCTATCTTTCTGGGAGAACGCGGATTGGAATTGTCTATAACATGAATGCCCTCATTTACTTCGTTCACAAAAATGTAATTGTCCTTAAAATAGATTTTCCCGGCCTGCTTAATGTTTCTGGCCGGGCTTGATTTCATAGGTTGCCGGAATTCATTAAAACTCATATATACTGGCGATAAGGCATCGTACTCGTATTCATTCGATTTTTCGCAGGCAACTGCCATTACCACAAGGAAAACCGGAAATAAAATCCGGAACAGTTTCATCTCTTTCATAAGGTCGCTTTTTTTTGATTATACCCCCATTACGAAGGTTAAAATGGGGTTGCTGCAAATCAACGAAAAAAATAATTGTTAAGTGATATTTTTTCATCATCGGGATTGGTTTATATGATCATCCGCAATCTTTCCAGCTATAATTTGATGAACTCAATGTTCCATATTTTCCGCGAATTGCGCTGTCAATGAATTAAATGTCATGGGCCAGGTTTATTTCGCAGCGCAAAGCAACATTTAACCCGGATTAGTCATTATAAATGCAATGAACTAATGACTTAGCCGGGGTTAATTCAAATACCTGCTAAGATTACCAGGCCGCTGGCCCTTAGGGTATTCTCCAGATTAGAAAAAGGGCTGTAGGCCCGAAACCTTGGTAGAAAAAGTTGATGGTAAGATAAAATTGCGCTGCGGCAGAATGGACATTTAATAATTATTTTGCGATGTCAGCGCAATTGCAGTTGAATAATAATAATAATAATAATAATAATAGCTTCTGGCAGGATTGCGGATTATCATTTTGGTTTATATTAAAAAATTTCAATTCTATAACAACTACAGAAAGGTGGATGTTACCTTTGCACTACAAAACAATTCACTGATCTTAAGTCAAAAACATAATCAACTGAAACCTGTTTATTTACCAGATTTTTAATTCGGGCCATTAATCCGCAGCAACCGCAATCAACCATGATCCTCAACCTTATTATCATTGTTTCCATTCTTTTTGCCATTGACCTTTATGGATATTATGGATTAAGAAAACTTACCCGGCACAGGCCATTTCTGGGCTATCGCAAACTTATTGTTCGGGTTTACTGGTTTATGGATATTGGTTTTCTGTTGTTTACCTTTGGCTGGGCTCTGATCATACGCAACAGCGGCTGGCCCGATTATATTCAGTACCGGAGCTATTTTTACATTACCGGTGCATTTATCCTTATTTTCATTCCCAAGATTGTTTACCTGATATTCAATCTGCTTCATGATATTTACCTGGTTATCCGTTTCATTTTCAGAACAGTTACAGGCACCAGAGTTGCCCAGCTTGCCAACCCCGGCTTTCTGCCGGTTTTGCTTACCATTGGTTTCATTTTATCTCTGATGATGTTATCTTGGGTATTTTACGGCATTGTTTATGGCCGTTTCAATTTTGGGGTAAATACAGTGGAAGTTCCAGTAAAAGACTTGCCCAAGGCTTTTGATGGATACCGAATCATCCATATTTCAGATACCCACCTTGGAAGTTTTGCCCGCACCAGGCCTGTGGCCCGTGCAACTGCATTAATGGCAGCTACCCCCCACGATCTATTGGTTTTTACCGGCGATATGGTAAATAATGAGGCTGTGGAAGCAGAAAAGTTTGTGCCTATGTTTGCCTCTATTCAATCGTCCGATGGAAAATTTTCCATTCTGGGCAACCACGATATGGGCGACTACCGCCGATGGTATACCATAGAAGAGAAAAGCGCCAACCTGCAGCAGCTCCAGGATTATCACCAGCAGATGGGGTTTGAATTGTTGCGCAATAAACACAGGTTTATTGTAAGGGGTAATGATTCTATTATGATTGCAGGGGTGGACAACTGGGGGCTCCCACCCTTTGCCCAACTGGGCGATATTGACCTGGCCTTGGGCAATCAACCTGATTTTCCTTTTATAATTCTACTTTCCCACGACCCTTCGCACTGGACTGCCGAAGTAGTGCCTGAAACCAATGTGTTGCTTACCCTTTCGGGGCACACACACGGTATGCAGGCAGGTATTCGCACACCCTGGTTTCAATGGAGCCCTGTTTCATTGAAATATCCCATGTGGAATGGCCTTTTTCAAAAAGATGGACAATACCTCTATGTAAATCGTGGGTTAGGATTTATCGGATTCCCCGGCCGCATGGGGATGAGACCCGAAATTACTCTTCTGGTTCTGCGCAAGAAACCTTGATTAACTGTAAACGGTAAGTGTAATTCTTCGGTTACCTCCGTAATTACGAAACTCGCAGAGATAAATTCCCTGCCATGTGCCCAGTTTCAAACGCCCTGCAGCAACAGGTATGGTGAGCGATACCCCTGTTAATGCCGATTTTATATGCGAGGGCATATCGTCGGGTCCTTCGATGGTATGCTCAAGAAATGGCAGATGTTCGGGAACCAGATAATTAAAAATGCTTTCCATATCAACCCTTACAGTGGGGTCAGCATTTTCGTTAATCATCAGCCCGGCTGAAGTATGGTGGATGAAAATATTCAAAAGCCCGTCTGAAGGCAGTTCGGGAAGGGCATTTACTATATGCCTGGTAATTAGATGATATCCCCGCGGAAAAGTAGGCAATTGTATCTCTTTCTGAACAATCATAGGGTTTTTATTTAAAATGGGGGTTCAAGCATTTGTCAGTTTATAAGAATACCGGGCTAAAAAACAAAACCCGATTGTTTGACTTTCGTCGGGGACAACCGGGACTACATTGCAAATATACCAAAATTTGTTCTGAACCAGTTTATTTGTGAAATACATAAAAACATTCTGACTAACGTTTTTATAACCACCAATAATTCAGGCAATTGAAAATTTCAAATCTTCATTAGTCAGGCCAAATATATCGATTTGTTTTTTTATTCTTTTCACCAGACCCAACTTTCTTTTTTGGTCCGGAAACAAGTATCCATCGGGGTTGATGCATTACATTCCTTTTTTCAAACCGCCCCACGTTAGCTTGCGAAATCATTTTTTGTGGAAAAAGGGGGAATGACACCCAATGCATGAAATTGGTCTGGCTGCAATAATAGGAATACCAACCGGTGCATTGAAATCAAGTATCTTTATGCCACATTAAAACTACTCAATGCCATGCCAGCCAGAAAAACAATAATTACAACTGCAAATGAACCCGTTGCTGATGATGGGAGCACTACAGAGCTCAATGCAGATGTGTTATGACAATTATTTCAGTAAACTAATCATCGGTTCAAAGAAACTGATAGTCTTTTTTAAGGAACTTGATAAAACAAGAAGTTTATGAAACATCACTGCCCATGATGAGCCAATTATTTTTAATTGGGATAACCAGATATCAATTAACCAGACTTAATTTAGATACAGGATAATTTGAAAACAAACACAATGGACTGAATTTGACCCATCTAAAATATATTATAAGCCGGATAATATGAATGGATTAATGGTTATTATAATAAAGGAACAAAAAAACAAAATACATTTACGCTATCCTAACTAATCTTGCACAGGTAATATCGCCTTAGAAAAATCTTCTATAAAATAAATCCCCTACACACTTCACACAATCCCAAAATTTGAATGAAGGAGAATGAAGTAATTATAACGGATGCCCTTTCGGATAATACCTACAAACGCATAGCAAGCGAAGCTATTATGTATGCAATTATTTCGAAACCCTTTACCATAAGGCGTATCGGCAACCAAACCCTGCAGCAGGCCATAATGAATATTTTCAAGGGGAAATTGGCTGAGCAGCTCTTCAGGCAATTCTGTAGTGACCATGATATTAATCCTGACTGGGGGGCTTGCTCTACCCCTTACTGGGATATTGACCGGCGCGATTTCATTTACCATCAATCAGAGTGGGATATAAAAAACAACATCATTTATCATTCTGATGAATTGCTACCCACTTCTCAATATTTAAATTTACCGGCCCTTATCCCCAACCGAAAATGGGGCGACCAGTGGGATGTAAGAAACAAAATCAAAAATATCGGGAAAGCAGGTTCCACTGCCTATCTTTTTACATTTTTCAAGGGAGCGACTCTTGTTGACAATAAACGGGGACCCGAATTCTGCCGGTTAGCTCTAAGCCCTGATCAGCAGGAGCTTATTGCCCAATTAGAAAGGAAATTTTTCGGAAAACCTACTCACCAGCAACCCTATGATTTTGACCGGTTTTGGGGTGAAATGGCCAGAAGGGGCTCATGCAATTTTCTTGATCATAACTTTCAGCCCCGGCTGGTTATAACGGGTTATGCCCAGGCCAAACACTGGCACCTATTCAAAAACACCGGGCCAGGCGACCCGCTCAATCAATACATGGAACATCTTAATCCTGCCTGGTACAGCAAATCCAAATCTGGCTCGGTTAATTTCATGAACAACACCCTTTGGACAACCATTACCAACGCCACCTGTCCCATGGAATTACTCCCTTCTTTTTTATCGTTGTTTCCTGCAATTGGAATTAAAAAATGCATCACAAATAATTGAACAGGCAGGTATTATTTTGAACCATCTTAGGGCAAAGGTTTCTGAAAATTCAGACAATATTGGTGGAAGGTATTGCTTACCCAGGTATTTCCATAACCATAGGGAGCAATGGAAATATCGTCCTGGCACCAGAAAGTTTCGGGAAGCAGGATTAGTTTTTCCTGCAATGCGTTTGCCAAATCCCAGGCAAAGGGATAATTGCGCCCCTTCTTTTTAATGTTTTTCACCACAATGGTAATGTAACCACCAGGTTTTACAAAATTGAGCAGGCCAAAATAGATTTCCACCAGATGATTTACAAAGTCATTGTAATCGGCTATATTTCCGAGGTCTTTGTCGCTATCGGAGTAGTTGGTTTGCAAGCCCAGTTTCAATCGTTTTGCCTGGTTTTCGGCTCCTTTCATGTTGAGCATGTCCCAATAGGGTGGCGAAGAAAGCAGATAATCCACTGGTGGGAAATCGGCGGGTTGTACCGCACGGGCATCCTTATGCAGAATTTTGAATTGGGGTTGGTTTCCGGCAGTGAAAAGTTCAGCTGAAGCACCGGCCAGGAATCCTTCACAACGTTCGAGGGCAATCCCGGCAAAGAAGTCGCTGAGTTCGGTTCCATAACCGTTTCGCCCCAGGCGCATTGCTCCCAGCTGGGTGCTGCCGGTGCCCGACATAGGATCGAAAACATTTTGTCCGGGCAACGAAAACTCATTCACAAACAGGGTTACCAACTCCTCGGGATACTTGGCAGGATGCAATATCTCACTCTTTTTGCGGGGTTGGGGCTTAAGAATAAACCACGATGGAATTGCATTGTCAAACTCAATATCCCCCTTCTGTTGCCGGTTTTGGGTAAAATAGCAATGACGGGGTTCATGATAGACCCCTTCCGCATTATCATCTTTCTTAAAGTAGAGACAATAAAATATTTCCTTCTGTGGAACGAAATAATGGTTTTCCGGCTGGGGTGTCATTTTTTCAATGCAGGCTATTTTTTCATCCTTAAGCGAAAAAACCGACGACAGAGCCTTTGCCAGGTCCCAGGCAAAGGGGTAATAGGTATTGCCAATCTGCCTGTTCGACACAAGCACACACATAAACCGCTTGTATTCGAGTTTATGAAAAACTGCCATCGCCCTGGCAATAATATCGCTTCGCAAAGTGTAATACTCCTGCTCATTGCCGACCTTGCCGGTGAAATGGCGTACATCGAGCATGGCAAACTGAATGGCTTCATCGCCCACGCTGATAAGCTCACGGAAAACAATATCGTTTTCCTGACAAATACTGGCAGCCGTTTGCGGTGATGGCCCCCACCATGCCATAACATCATTTACAGGTTCAGCTTTGCAAAAAAACCTTATGTTTTCCCTTATCATTTTCTCATCCGACTCGTATCGGAACCACGATTTCTGAAAGGGAAGCCACTCTTTTGATGTAAGCCTGTTGAAGCGGTTTTTCATTGCATGTATCTATTTTTCAGCCGATTATTTTTTAATTGGATTGATTTTCCAGGGCGGTAAAGATAAAGGTTTCCGGGGCAAAAAGGATTTGTAATACTATAAATTAGGCTTGAATTGCTACTTTTGCAACCAATCAAAAAAACCAAGTTCAAACCGCATCGTCATGAACAAAATATCAAAAGCCCTTTCTGCTCTGAGCCAAATTGTTCAAAAACCATGGTTGCTCAACCTGTTGCTCAATCAGGAAAAGAACTACCGGAAAAAGGTTTTGCAACGGTTTGACATGCCCAATGGCCTTCCGGTTTTAGAAATAACTGATTTTTTTGGAGAAGATTTTCACCAGACCATTCACCCCTATGCTTTTCTGGAGGGGAGCTGCACCCCCATGGATATTGCCCTATTAAAATCGCTGGCACATAAATTCGATGTGGCAGGCTACCTGGAGATAGGCACCTGGCGGGGCGAAAGTGTTGCCAATGTGGCATCGGTGGCCCAAAGGTGTGTTACTCTCAATTTGCCCGACCACGAAATGACGGCTATGGGTATGCACCCCGATTATGTGGCTATGCACCGGGTTTTCTCACAAAACCTGCCCAATGTTACCCACCTGCAGGGCAACTCTCTTACCTTCGATTTTCATTCAATTCAGGGCGATTTCGATATGGTTTTTATTGATGGAGACCACCATTATGAAATGGTTGCCGCCGATACACGCACCATCTTCAAACGTATTAACCCCGAAAAGACCATTGTGGTGTGGCACGACTATGCCACCAGCCCTGAAGAAATCCGCTGGAGTGTTTTACTGGGAATACTTGAAGGCACATCTGCAAACCTGCACAAACATATAGTTCATGTTTCGAATACTTTATGTGCCGTATACATCCCCCAAAACCTGATGAACGACAAAAAGGTGCGTCCTTTTAAGGCCAATCGCAAACCCCGATTTGCCTTTGAAGTGGAGATAAAGGCCAGGAAAATGTGAACCCTCGCAGGGCTTAAAATGCACAAAAAACTATTCTGTCAGCCGGTTTTTGAATCAGAAAAGTTTTCTATTGAAACGAATATGTTAGCGAAATAAACACAAACACCAATAAAAACTGCAAACATAGAGCTCTCCTGTATAGAAGGATTAAATTATCGGTACTACTAAACCCGGATTAGTCATTAGAAATGCAATGAACTAATGACTTAGCCGGGTTTAAATGCGCACAGACATTCAGAGAAGACAACCCATTTATAGGCTGGGACACCCAAATGGGTGTCCCGAATTCACATAAGCCTGACTGTGTGTTCGTTACAGAATCATTCCATTTAAATCAGATTTGCCTTTGATGTTATCTTGTGCGTAAAGTTAATTTGTTGATTTTTACTTCGGGCACCAATGCTTTATTGACGGTTTCAACCAACAGTTCTTTTGCCAACGAAAAATTTACACTGCCTTTCACATCGGTTGCTGAAGCGGCAACACTCAAAATATAATTACCAGCTTCGGCTACCCATGATGACCTTGATTCATCGAACGAACAAAGGTCCATACTTTCGATGTCAAACGTCAGGGTTTGTTCCTGGCCCGGTCTGAGCAGTGCGGTTTTTCCAAAATCAACCAGTACCATTTTGGCCTTATTCATACTTTTTGCAGGGGCAGTAAGGTAAAGCTGAACCACTTCACGTCCTGCAAGGTTGCCGGTATTCTTCACTTTTATGCTTACAGTGAGCTTGTTTTTGAATTTCTTTTTGTTGACCTTAGGTGCGCTGTAAGCAAAAGTGGTATAGGATAAGCCATAACCGAAAGGATATGAGACATCAACCCCAAAGGTGTTGTAGAAGCGATAACCTACAAAAATATCCTCTTCGTAAATTATTTCCCAGGGAACCCTGCTCATAAAAGAGAATCCAGAAAGGTCGGCTTCGGCCCCAACGGTTCCTTCGGTTGCATGTCCGGGAAAGTTATTAGCTGATGGAACATCGGAATAGGAGGTTGGAAAAGTGATGGCCAGCTTGCCAGATGGATTTACCTTGCCCGAAAGCACATCAACCACTGAGTTGCCGGCTTCCTGCCCCGGAAGCCATGCCAGCAAAACGGCATCGGGAATGTTTTTCCAACTTGCTGTTTCAACTACTCCGCCAATATTGAGGATCACCACAGCTTTTTTACCGGCAGCATGGAAAGCACCGGTAACGGTTGCAATCATCTCCTTTTCTACTTCAGTGAGTTCAAAGTCGCCTGCTTTGGCTTCGCGGTCTCCACCTTCTCCGGAGTTACGTGAGATGGTGATTAAAGCAACATCGTTCAGGCGGGCCATTGCTTCGGCAAGTTCCTTACTTACTACCATTTCGGCCAGGGGTACTTTACCTCCCAGCAGGGCAGTAAGCCAGTTGGTTGGCCTTGGAGCATTGGCACGCGCATCATTCAGGTAATCTTCATAAACTTTCATGAGGGCTGAATTGGGTTGATAACCCCCGTTTTCCAAACCCCGAATAAGTGAAATGGTATAGGCTTCGTTAACATCTCCGCTACCTGTTCCGCCCGAAATAAAATCGTACGAAGCGTTACCAAAAGCTGCTATCTTTTTGATATTCCTGTTAAAGGGTAAAGCACCCTTGTTTTCAAGCAAAACCATCCCGTCGGCGGCAGCTTGCCGGGTTACTTGAGCGTGTGCTTCCAAATCGGGGTTATTTGAGTAGGCATATCTCTTATAGCGAGGTGTTTGCATCATTATACTGAGAATACGGCGAACGTTTAAATCTAAAACTGCCACGTCGAGTTTTCCGCTTTCCACTGCATGAATCAATTCGTACACCTGTTTGGGGCTTCCGGGCTGTATCATGTCGTTTCCGGCTTTCATTTGGGCAACAATGTCGCTACCTCCGCCCCAGTCAGTCATTACATAGCCTTTAAAACCCCAGTCGTCGCGCAATATTTTGGTTAGTAAATCGTGGCTTTCAGAAGCATATACCCCATTTATTTTATTGTACGATGACATAACCGTCCAGGGTTTTGCCTCTTTCACGGTTATTTCAAAACTCCGCAGGTACAATTCGCGCAGGGCCCTTTCGCTTACAATGGTGTTTACCGACATGCGGTTGGTTTCAGAGTTATTGGCTGCAAAGTGTTTAATCGAAGTTCCAACCCCGTTTGATTGAATACCCCTAACCATTGCAGCGGCCATTTTACCTGTTATTAGCGGATCTTCAGAATAATATTCGAAGTTACGGCCACAAAGCGGATCGCGTTGCAGGTTCATGCCCGGAGCAAGAATTACGTCGATGCCATACTCCCGCACCTCATTTCCCATTGCTTGTCCAACCCTGTCAACCAATTGGGTGTCCCAGCTCGAAGCCAGTAGAGTTGCAATAGGGAATGCAGTACAAAAATAGGTACGGTCTGCGCCTTTGCGGAGGGGTTGTATGCGCAATCCGGCAGGACCATCGGCAAGCACCTGTGTAGTGATGCCCCTTTGGCTAAACATTGCTGAATTACCGGCTGCTCCCGGAACAAAGGTGCGGATATGTGCTACCATTTCGGAATACGCTATGTCAGTGCTATCGATAAGACCCAGGGAGCCAAAAGGTGAACTTACACCCGCAGGCAATTCAAAATGCATACCGGTACCAATTACCAGTTGAGCTTTTTCCTTTAAACTCATTGAAGCAACTATGGCATCAATTTTTTTCTGGTCTCCTTCTGAAACATTAGATGCCATATTTTTTTCTAAAGCACCACCCATGAAAAGCAGGGTTAAAATAATTGATATTGATTTTCTTACTTTCATTTTATAATATTTTTACTGATACTTACAGTGCCATCCTGGCTTCTCTGTCCGGGTCATTTTTCACTTCAGAAATATCATTGAGGATCATGGTTTCGCCTTGCTCAACGGTATATACCGGCCAATGGGGCAATTTTCCTCCGTTAGGATTTCCTGTTTTCATAAAATTCAGCAATGCATCGCTCATTTTTTCGGAAAGTATGCGAGGCCTTCTACCTCCACCCGTATGTGTGACCATCAAATCGGTATTATTGAACCAGAAGCAAATATCGAGGCAATGGAAAGCCCGCATACGGCCGTCGAAGTGCGGAGGTTCCCAACCAAACCATGCAAGGTAAACATTGGCAGGCTGATTGGCCTTGGCATTGCATGTTTCGATAACCCCTTTGCGGTTGCTTGTAATTAACGATAGCAGTTCGATAGGTTTTTTATCGGGGAATGTCTTGGCGTATGCTTCGGCAATAGCAGGTGCTTTATCGCCAAAGCCACCCAACCAGCCGCTCATTTTAGATAAAAAATCATTGAGTTCGTCCATGGTCATGTTTTCCATAGCGGCATTATCGCGGTTCATGTTCCATTCGTGAAAAGTGGTACAAATCATCATTGGGATTTTTGAACCGGGGCCATAGGCATCAGCAAAGTACTTTCCGGCAGGCAGTATTTCCCCATCGGCAACAGGACCAAAACTGCCTCTGCGGCCTACGCCTGAATTGTCTGCTGCGCATTTCTGAGCGGCGGTGTTGGCCAATCGAAGGTATTCGGGCCAGGGCATTTGCTGCAATTTGTTAATTTCACCGGCCTTTAATCCAGCTTCTTTGAGGATATACTGCCCCACTAGTTGTGAGTATGTTTGGTCGATACTTTGTATGGTGGAACCACTTAAAGGAACAGCTTTATGTACCAATGCCTGCGACCTTGGTGAAGCCATAAGGTTGCATACTTTAGCACCTCCGCCCGATTGTCCCATAATGGTAACATTGCCCGGGTCTCCCCCAAAGTTTTCGATGTTACGGTTCACCCACTCAAGGGCAAAGATCATATCTAAAACTCCTGCATTACCCGAATATTTAAAAGCCTCGCCCCCTACACCCGAGAAATCGGAAAAGCCCATTGGCCCAAGACGGTGGTTGATGGATACGAATACGATGTTGCCTTTGCGGCAGAGGTTTTCACCATCATAGCCGTCCTGTTCGATGCCGTTTCCATTGGTATAACCTCCGCCATGCAACCAAACCAATACAGGGCGTTTGGCTTTGTCCAGGGCAGGGGTCCAGATGTTCAGCTTCAGGCAGTATTCACTTACGTCGTCGTAGTTCCAATGATCGACAAATGAGGCATAAGTATTGGCATAACGCCGTTCCATGTTTTGCGGTGCTGAATTTCCCCACCATAGAGCGGGATATACCCCTTCCCATGTTTTGGGCGGTTTTGGGGGCATAAAGCGGTTTTCGCCGGCAGTATTGTCACCATAGGGAATTCCGCGGAATTGATAGATGTCGCGAAGGATAAAACCTTTCACCTTTCCATACTCGGTCGCGGCAATGGCTATGCTGTCGCCAATAAACAGCTGTTGTGCATCCGATGAATTTTCTTTGACTTTTAAGTTGCAATTTTGAAAACCAAATGCCAGGATAAGGCCCAGGATAAGCATCAAAGGTTTTTGCCTGTTGGTATTGTTAATTCTCTTCATAATAATGAATGATTTAGTTCTGATTCTATGATTTTCTAACAATCTATCTTAAAATTCTATTTGGTTATTCCAGTGAAACCGTTTTCGACAGTTTTATATCACTGACCGAACTGCCGACCATAAGTACAAGGTTGCATAAATCATGTTCCCATTGTTGGTTTGCTTCGTGCCAGTAACGCAACTTATTAACCGGTATGCTAAGCTGAACCATTCTCGACTCGCCTGGCTGCAAGGCAACCCGTTGAAAAGCTTTGAGTTCTTTTGCAGGCCATTCCACTGAGGGATTGATCCGGTGAACATAAACCTGAACCACTTCATCGGCAAGCATCGAGCCCATGTTTTCGAGTTTGACGTTCAAGATGATCACATCTCTCTTTTTAAACCTGGTTTTGTTGACAGATAAATCGGAATAGTTGAATTTAGTGTAGCTTAACCCATGTCCGAAAGAATACATAACCGGAAGGTTTTTGGTTTCAAACCAACGATACCCTACCAACGATTCTTCAGAATAATATGCGGTATTGGGGTCTTCATTAATGGCAGGTTTGTCTCCCTCAAGATTGGTAATTGCATCGGTTTCGTCAACCAGATTCATGAAAACGTCTTTTGCTTTTTCTCCTTGCGGATAATTCCGCAAAGCATAAGCGGGGGAGTCTTCCAGTTTAATTGGCAGGGTGAAGGGCAATTTTCCGCTGGGCGAAATGTTTCCGAGCAGTACATCGGCCAGGGCATTTCCTCCCTCTGTGCCATTGAACCATGAGAGCAACAGTGCTCTTGAGCGTGGGTTAACTGTATTCAGGTCGTTGGGAGCACCACTCACCAGAATAGTAACGATATTGGGGTTCACTTCATGAAGTTTTCTCATTAACTCGTCCTGCCCTGATGGTAACTTGATGGTCATTCTGTCGCTGGCCTCGGTTTCTACAACGCGGTTGTTGCCTGCAAAGAACAATACAATATCGGCTTTGGCTGCCACTTCAACAGCCTTTTCATTAAGCTGGGCATTCCTAAGGGCAGCTTCGCGATCTTCTCTTTCGATTTGTTCCTGGCTTTTGCGTCCAAACATGCGGGCCCAATCGAGTTGTTCGGGTTCATAACCCTGCTCATACACAATATTCGCTTTGTCTCCAATTTTACTGGTCAGTCCTTCGAGCGGAGTAACTTCATAAAGAGCTTTCACACCGGCGCCCACACCACCTGTTGCCATTTTACGGGTTGCATTATCACCAATTACTGCAATCACAGGTTTACGGCCCAGGTCAAGCGGCAAAATGCCATCATTCTTAAGTAGTACAATGGATTTACTTGCTACCTGATAGGCAATTCTTTGTTGTTCGGGTTGCGATGTGATTTGCTGGTTGGCCATTTCTGCCGGAATGGGTTCAATGGCAAGCCTAACCCGCAATATTTCGCGCACCCGTTGGTCAATAACTGATTCAGGAACGATACCGGCTTTAACAGAATCGAGCAAAGCCTGTCCCATAAAACGTTTTCCGGGCATTTCAACATTCAAGCCATTCATTACCGACTGAACAGTTGAGTGTGTTCCGTTCCAGTCGGAAACCACAAAGCCCGCAAAGCCCCATTCTTGTCTCAGTATTTTATTGAGTAACAAGTCGTTTTCGGCACACCACCAACCACCAACTTTATTATAAGCAGCCATCACACCGAAGGCATCGGCTTGTACAACAGCCTGTTCAAACGAAGGCAAATAGATTTCGCGCATGGCTCTTTCGCCAATAATTACATTAACAGTGCCCCTGTTATTTTCCTGGTTGTTCAGGGCATAATGTTTCAGACAGGCGGCCACGCCATGATCCTGCAGCCCTTTGGTATAGCCTACCGATAATGCAGCACTTAGCACCGGGTCTTCGCTCAGGTATTCATAGGTTCTTCCCCCTGTGGGGATACGCTGTATGTTTATTGCAGGTCCCAACACCATGTCCTTCCCACGCAGGCGGGCTTCACGGGCCAACCCTGTACCATAATCATAGGCCAGCTCGGGGCTCCACGTGGCAGCCAATGCCGAACCCGTTGGAAAGAAAGTGGCCTGATCGTTTTGCCAACCAAGCGGCATCCAGCTATTGGGCTGAAGCTCCTCGCGTATGCCAAAAGGCCCATCGGCATAATGAAAATCGGCAATACCGAGCCTTTCAACCCCCGCAGATACAAAGAGGTACTTGCCATGCAGCATTTCAACCTTTTCCTCAAGGGTCATTTGCGGGATGATCTTATCGATCTGTGCATCGTATTGTAACAAGGCCGAGGATGGTCGCTTGATGGTATTGCAGGCTAACAAAACCAGCAATAAAATGAAGTAAATGAATTGTTTAATCATATAAGTAAGATTTGGTTTATTTGATGTGATCGGGGTCGTAAACAATGGTTGCCTGCCCCAGGGTGCTCATCATTGGATTTTTGGCTCCAATACCTGGAATTCTGGAAGGATGAGGCTGAGGATTAGGTTGAATGCCTTTGTCAATCATTATGGCCAGGTTGTACATTTCTGCTATATAACTTTTGCCGAAGGTTGTTTTCACATAGGGATAATGTCCACAGTAGATTTTTGAAATGCCCCTATCCATAATGTCCAGCATTTTTGCACACGAAGCAGCATAGGTAGCCATGGGTGAATTGGGCCATAACTGGCACCATACCTGACCAGAGCCAAAGGAATCGCCCGAGTAACAATTTGCACTATGCCAATCGAGCAACACGATGGAACCTGGTGTATGGCCCGGCATGTGGCTAACTTCGATTTGCTTTCCTCCCAAATCAAACACATCGCCATTTTTCATAAAGTGTATTTTCCCGCCATAGGGTTTCTGTGATAACCTGAATAAAAGAGTATCGGCCGGATGCAGGTAAATTTCATCGAAATAGTTGATGTTGCCGGCATGATCGCCATGCAGGTGTGTTACCACCACATAAAGTGGTTTTTGGGTGATCTGGGCAATTACCTTGTCCAAATCTTCACATTTGGTGCCGGTATCAATAAGCATGGCTTTTTCTTTGCCTTCGATGAGGTACATAGTGGTCATATCGATGGTTTCGATGACCCACATATCTTTTTCCAATTGCGTGATGGTCAGGTCATTGTTTTTAAACACCTGAGCCAATAACCCACTCACCAAGAGAAAAAATAATGTAAAAGTGAAGATTGTTCTCATTTTTCTGAAAGGTTTTAAGAAATCAGGAAAAGTTATTCTGAATAATCATCTGCTGAATGACTAATGACATATTCATCATTTAAATAAAAGCTGAGCAAACTGGGTAAGGTACACCCTCCAGTTGGTCCAGGTGTGTCCGCCTTCGGTTTCAACATAGGTATAAGGCATCTCTATACTATCGAGCGTTTCACGATAACTGACACCTGCATTGTAGAGGAAGTCGGTTTTCCCCATGCCAATCCAATATAGCTTATAGCCATTGTCGCGTTGAGCTTTCAAGGTTGTATCGAAATTATTATACACCTTCGATTGGACATTTTGATCGGGCATAAAAGCTGCTGAAAAGAGGCCTACATAGTCGAAGGTTTTTGGGTAATATCGGGAGATGTGCAATGAGTGGTATCCTCCCATCGAAAGGCCGGCTATGGCGCGGTTTGCTTTGTTTGCTTTCACCCTGTAATTGCTTTCGATAAACTTCATTACGTCAATAAAGGTTTCTTCAAACTTCCCATCCATAGTATTAGGCAGGTGCATAGTAGGTGGTACCATGCCAAGAGGAGATTCGCCTGGAGCAGCCTGTTGCGCCACGTTTCCATTGGTCATTACCACTATCATTGGGTTTGCTTTGCCCTGGGCAATCAGGTTGTCGAGTATTTGTGCTGTACGCCCCAGTGCTATCCAGGCTTCCTCGTCGCCTCCCATGCCATGCAACAAATACAAAACGGGGAACTTTTTCCTGGTGTTTTCGTAACCCGGAGGGGTATAAATGGTGATACGGCGTTGCATCGCATTGCCTGGAGAATTATACCAACGGCGGGTTACCGATCCGTGCGAGACATCCTGAACTTTGTAATTATCGCCTTTGCCGCCTCCAACAATAAACACATCGAATACAGAAGAAACGTCCCTGATTTTGTAAACGTTGGCCGGATCGGTGGTATTGAGTCCATCAACAATAAAGGAATAACTGAAAAGGTCGGATTTAAGCGGTGCTGAAGTAAAGCTCCAAACCCCTTTTTCATCTTTTCTAAGCAAAGCTTTACCGGGTACATCGAATTCGCCCCATTGAGTATTCATTTTCACGGTAGGCAGAAAGTCGCCGGTAATCATAACAGTATCGGCAAGGGGTGCAAAAAACCGGAAAGTGACAGAATTGTTTTCGTGAATCTCGGGCGAAACGATCTGTGCCCTTCCCCAAAGTGCTTGTTGGGCATACGTATTAATTCCAAGAATTAATAACAAAAAAACGGTGTAAGAGAGTTTTAATTTCATCATAATAAAATTTGAATGTTAAGGAATAATGGAACTCGCATGCGGATAATTTTATTACTTCTGTGTTTGTGTTAGGTAAAACATGCTCGTTTCATATATAAATAATTTTAAATTAAGGTCGAATAGCTTGTCCCGTTTTGCGGGAGAACTCACATGATGAATTTTAGCGTCGCTGAACTGGTAAACCCGGTTCATCCGTATTTGTGCTTAACGAATCATGCCCGTTTCATAATCAGGATTTTATATTTATTTTTAAACTTTAAATATCTTCTTTTTTTTTGATGATAATACAGAAAAAAAATTATCATTTTTTGACCATCAGGCAATTCAAAAAGAAACTAATAATTTACTTAAATCGCATTTACAAGATTACGTAATCCCACCTTTTGATCCTTTTCATTTTGTTTTACATTTTTTTCTATTTGTTCATAATTGTTTTTCTATTTGTTCAATTTCTTTTCAATTTTTTCAAAACCTAAGCCCTGCGCTTATATATGGATAAGCATAAGAGCATTAATTACTAAATTTGGTGCATAATAATATTTGAATAATGAAGGCACCAAATGTATTAGTGGTGATACTTTTTTTTCTTCTTGTTGGAGCAAAAAGCGAATCAAAAGCCAAAGCCTTTTCCAAAAATATTCCTGTTGTATCTCCGACTTTGTCTAATCAGCAAATTACATCCTTTGCGGAAGATGAATTTGGGTTTGTATGGATTGCCACCATAAGGGGCCTGAATAAATTCAACATTTTTGAGTACCATCAGTATTTTTATTCACCCGATAGCACATCTATCAGCGATAATTGTATTCAAAGCTTATACAGAGATTCCAAAAACAGGCTCTGGGTGGCCACTATTAATGGGGTATGCCGCTATAACAAAATGGATTGTTTCGACCAGGTACCCATAAACAGTTTAAGCAAAAACGCCATCAGGTTATTTGAAAACCACGAAGGAAAACTTTTCTTAAGCTTGAATTTTGAGATTTGCGTTTTTAACGAGAATGAAAACTCCTTTGATCCGGTAATCAAGGGCCTTGACTACAAAAACCATATAACCAGGTGCTTTGTAGATGAATCGAACAATATCTGGACCGTTACCCCCGAAGAGGTGCGTTGCACCAATAGCAACAATTATGAGATAATACATAGTTTTAAACCCAGGCATTACAATACCTTCTCGTACTTAAACGAACGGGGCGAGCTTTGGTTATCGTCGTGGAACAGGTTGGAAATATATGACATACACACCAGACAATACCAACAGGTGCCCAGGGCCATATCAATCCATCCGGTGTTAAGCAATGCCATTTTTGTGGGGATGTTTCCCTATAATGTGTCATCGGTAATAATACGCACACAGCGCAACGGGCTTTTTCTTTATAATTATCTGACCGGCGCCGTTATACATCAATCGGAGAATGGTTTCCCGTTTGAAGTGCCCGATTTTGAGATCAGCACGATATACAACGATTCGCAGAACAATTTATGGATAGGCTCAACCGATCAGGGCTATGCGGTGCGGTATTATTATAAAGAACGCTTCAACAACAACAATTATCTTCGATCGAGATTTAAAGGTATATCAGTAAGCCATATAACAACCGATAATAACCGAAATTTATGGTTGGTTGAACGGTCGAGAGGCATCACCGTTTACCGTAATTCCGATTATAAGTTCCAACATTTTACAAACGAAGGGCTGTTTGCCTTTTTGCCTTCAAATTTTTTGCATAAAATCAAAAGGGTTTTCTTTGATGAAGAAAATAACCTTTGGTTGTTATCGGATTGGATGTTGCTAAAAACAAGATATACCGGCAAAGAAGTTGAATTGATAAAACATTTCTATTTTCCTGAAGGAATCTTAAGTATCAACCAAGATGTTAACGGAACTATTTGGTTGGGCGGAGCGAACGAAAAAATTTACTTACTAAAAAAAGGGGAGCATGAATTCCAGCGCTTTCACTTATATGGAAAAGAATTTACCTTCACCCCGAGCATACTTCGGCTCAGCAGCGGGCAAATACTTATTGCCTCCTTTGGCCATGACCTGCAACTGATTGATCCGGTATCGTGGCAAGTATACCCCATCCCCATCACAAAACACATACAAAACTCGCGGTTCATCCCCACATGCTTGTTCGAAGACTCAAGTGGAGAAATTTGGATCGGTTCAAATACTAATGGTATTTTCAGGTATTCACCCTCAGGCAAAACAATTACCCATCTCGAAGGTGGGGCATGCTCCGATATTAGCAGCATAACCGAGGACGTATCGGGCAATATATGGATTGGGACACTTGATGGGTTGACCAAATACGATAGAACAACCAATCTGTTTGTCAATTATTATAAATTTGATGGCATCGGGGGCAATCAGTTCAACGAACAAGCCGTGTGCCGTTTGCCCGACCATACTTTGATTTTTGGAGGTACCCATGGGCTTACTTTCTTTAATCCCATTGATATTTCATACAAACGAAACATCCCGTTGTTGTTCCAACACTTAAAAATCCACAATCAACTTGAACATCCTTCCACCAGCAAAAGCATTGATCAACATCTGGTTTATCGACCCAATATTATTCTAAATCATGACCAGAACAGTTTTTCTATATCATTTGTAGCACTTGATTATTGCGAATTTGAACGTGTAAAATATGCATATAGGCTCGATGGGTATGATAAAATATGGATCGAAGCCAACAGAAATCACGATGCCTACTATTCTAATATTCCAACAGGGAAATATACATTCAGGGTAAAAATTTTCAATAATGAAAAAACCATAAACGAAACAGAAAATTCTATTGAGATAAGGATTAAGGCTGCCCCTTGGGCAAGCATTCCCGCCATTATTGTTTATCTCATTGTTTTTGGGTTGCTGCTGGTATTTGTGTTTAGGATGCAACAAAGGATTAAAATGAACAGGGAAATGGCGCTGAATGCCAAAAAGGAAAAAGAACAGGAACAAAGGGTCAATAAAATGAACATGAGTTTTTTTGCTAATCTATCGCACGAATTCAGAACCCCCCTTACTATGATTGCAGGCCCTGTTGCTTCCTTGTACAACGATGATTCCATCAGTGGCAATAGCAAACAACTGCTTTACATTGTTCAACGCAACGTAAGCAGAATGTTGCGCCTGGTAAACCAATTAATGGATTTCAACAAACTCGAAAACGACTCTTTAAAACTCAAAGTTAAGCTTTCTGACATTATTGGTGAGTTAAGTAAAACCGTGGAAATTTTTGAGCTAAATGCCAAAGAAAAAGGCATGGAGCTAAAAACCTTTGGCCTGAAGGACCATTTTGTAATGTGGGTCGATGCTGATAAATTGGAAAAAATTATGGGCAACCTCATGGCAAATGCCCTTAAATTTAGCGCACCAGGAGCAAATATCGGCGTTTCGTTTGATGTGATTTCTCATGAAAAAGCAGCACAAATATTCCCGCGTGCCAATGAATTGCCCCTGGCCCGGTGGGTCAAAATTTCTGTTTCAAATTCCGGCAAGGGGATTCCTGATGATAAACTTGAAAAGATATTCGAGCGTTATTTTCAACTCGCTCATCAAACCCAGGGTTTATATAACTGGGGAACAGGTATTGGGCTCTATTTTGCACGCAGCCTCACCGAACTACACCACGGATTCATTAAAGCCGATAACCTCGATGAAGGTGGTGTAATATTTACCTTGATTTTGCCCACAGACGATGCTGTATATTCTGAAGAGGAACGAGATTTGCAACCCGAGAGCCAACCAAACATTTATAGATTGCAGCCACCCGAGATGTTCAATTTTTACGACAAAAATCAGGGTATTGACTCAAAACTGCGCATTATGATCATCGATGACGATCCGGAAATAATATACTACCTAAAAGCATTATTAACCGGCACTTATCATATATTAGCGAAGTTCGATGCTGGTTCGGCCTTCCACTCCATCAAAGAGTTTGAACCCGATCTCATACTATGCGATGTACTGATGCCTGGCACTGATGGTTATCAATTCTGCAAAATGCTGAAAGAGAGCCCATCATTCTGTCATATTCCATGCATACTGGTTACTGCAAAAGCAACAGTTGAAAACCAGGTAGAAGGGCTTGATAGCGGGGCTGATGCATACGTATCAAAACCTTTTGACCCTAATTACTTGCTGGCATTGATCAAATCGCAACTCAGCAACCGTGAAAAAATACGCAACTTATTAATGAACCTAACTAAAACTGAAAACATTGACGAAAGCATGCTTTCATCGCAGGATAAAACTTTCATGTCGAACCTTTACGAACTCATGGAAAACGAATTATCAAATCCGGAATTGAACATTACCCGAATAACTGAAGCGCTAAGGATATCGCGCACAAAATTCTATTATAAAATTAAAGGACTCACCGGCCAAAATCCAAATGTTTTCTTTAAAACATATAAGCTAAACCGTGCTGCAGAGTTAATTAAGGATGGAAAAAATAATATATCTGAAATAGCAGATTTAACGGGATTCAGTACACTATCACATTTCTCTGTCAGTTTCAAGAAACAATTTGGCCGCAACCCAAGCGATTTTAGTTAAGCCTGATTGTAAATTGGGGATACAGAGCCCTATTATTCTGGCCCCCACAATGCGACACCCGGAAAACTTTACCGGAAGTATTCGTCGAAGAACTATAGGGAAGCCTTCAAGGCCACTAATCGCCGGATCATGAATGCCGCTCATATTGCTTTTTATCAGATGAAGTACTTTTTATCCCAAATTTGTCATTAGCCGTTTTTTCTAATGTCCGTCATTATAAAAATAAAGCTTTAAGTTATTGATTATTTGACTTCTGTTTTGACAAATCGCTCATTTCTGTTGGGCTCAACATGCACAATTACAAAAGCATGCTCTCCAAATCTTTGTCTTATTGTTGTTTCAATTTCTGATGCTATTTCATGAGATATTTCTACTGTCAGGTCTTTGTCAACTTTTACATGAACTTCAACCGAAATATTCTCTCCAATCTTTCTGGTTCTCAGATTATGAAAATATTCGACTCCTTTTGCATTTGTAATGATTTGTTCAAGTTCTTTCACCGTTTTTTCAGGAAGCGAACTATCAAGAAGTTCATGTATGCTGGGTTTTGCAATATCCCAGGCCACTTTTAGGATAAAGAAACTAACAATTACGCCTGCAATGGGGTCAAGTATCCGCCAGGGTTCACCCAAAAGTATTGCCCCGGAAATTCCAATTGCAGTTCCCACTGAAGAAAATGCATCGGACCTGTGATGCCAGGCATTTGCAATCATTGCCTGGCTATTCAGTTTTTTGCCTTCAATCTTTGTGTACCAAAACAGTCCCTCTTTAAATAATATTGAAATTATTGCGGCATAAAGAGCAATATATCCTGGTCTTTCAATCTGCTCCCCATTCAACGAATCAATAATTTTTCCAGCACCATTGACTAAAATACCTATCCCAACAATTATAAGAGCAAAACTAATCAGCATGGCAGCAAAAGTTTCGAATTTTCCATGCCCGTACTGATGTCCTTTATCTGTCTCTTTTCCTGATACCTTTATGAATACAATTACAATCACATCAGTGATAAAGTCAGACAGCGAATGTATTCCATCTGCTATCATGGCAGTACTATTGCCTATAAATCCTGCTATTATCTTACCTATTGTTAATACAATATTGATGAATGAACCCTGAATGGTTACATTTCTTATTTGTTTAATTCTGCTAACATTTTCCATGTGAACTAAGTCTGGGTTGTTCAGATTTCATTTCTTTTTAACTTCATTCATCAGGTCTTCCAGATAATCAATTTGCACTTCCTGAATTTCCAGTAATTTATTGTTCTGATTAACCAGTAAGTGGTCAATCTTTTCACTCAATAATTTTATTTCAAGTTCAGCTTTAAGGTTGATTTTATAATCGTGTTCGCTTCTTTGTCTGTCTTTTTGTTCTTGTCTGTTCTGGCTCATCATAATAATTGGAGCCTGTATTGCTGCTAAACAGGAGAGTATGAGGTTTAACAGGATAAAAGGATAAGGGTCATAAGGTTTCGTTGCCAAAACTGAAATGTTTATTGACATCCAGATAATAATGAACGAGAAAAAGGTAATAATAAAGGTCCAACTGCCACCAAATGAGGCAACCCGGTCAGCAATTTTTTGTCCTAAAGTTAATTCGGCTTCAATTTCATCCTGAATATTTTCAGAAAGTATAGAATTGTTATTGACAGCATTCATAACATCTTTGTCAATGCTGGCCAATTCACCTTTTTCCTGCATAATCAGAGATGTTAAGTACAGCCTTCTGTATTTATTTAGCTCAACTAATGAAATGTAGGAGTCTTTGTGGAAGTCGGGATGTTTGGATTTGATAAGGTTAAAAATGCCTTCCCTGATTTCCTTACCCTTCACTTCTTCACCCTTTGGTATTTCATTTTTACTTAGTTGACTTTTTTTCATATTGAATGGTATTTGGAATTATAACCGATTTTTACATCATCGTATTCGCAAGCTTAAAATTTCCTTTTTAAAATTCAGCTGAGATTTGTCGATTTGTATTAATTCTTTTTTCTCCCATAATAAGCTGAAAATTGTCCTAACCTCTTTAACTATCCTGGCCAGATTAACTGTACCAGTGGAGGCAGAAACACCATTGCCCCCGCAACTGCGGCTACAATGGCCGAAACCAGAACGGCCGCAGCAGCATAATCCTTTATAATTTCTATTTTTTTATCCCATTGGGGATGGGCAACATCGGCCAGTTTTTCGATGGCGGTGTTGAAAAGCTCTGCCATAAATACCAGCCCCGCAGCAAAAATAACCATAGCCCATTCGGCCAGGTCAATGCTAAGCCATGTACCCAAAGCCAGTACAAGTATCAGCGCAACAAGATGTATCCTGGCATTGGGTTCATTTTTTATCAGTGATATTACCCCGTTAAAGGCATACGCAAAACTTCTCATCCTTTTTCTGATGAAATTTTTCTTTGGTTTGTTCACGGTCAAAAGAAATCGATGTATAAGATTTGACAAAAAAGGGGAAAAAAAGCTTGAGTTGTGTTAAACTATCAATCCCATAAACAGTGTCCCTGATTCTTTTTTGATATCAAAGAACCCAAGTTTTCTGTAGAACTCAATGGCATTGGTATTGCCCAGGCCCACGCCAAGGTGTATTGCATTTACCCCTTTCTGTTTCATCGCTTCAACAAATCTCAATATCAGTTTTTTTCCAAAACCCCTGTTCTGGGCTTCAGGCAACAGGTCGATATGTAAATGACCCGGATACCCGGCGAGGTATTCCGGAATTTCGCAATCGCGATGAATTACTGAAAAGAGAAACTGCTCAAAATCACTTTTTGGCTTAAACCCTGTTCCATAATACTTACGCACCACAGGAAGCCATGATGAATTCATCCAGCTATTAAAAGCCTGGGTAGACGAGGTTCCGATAACATAACCAACCGGTACAACCCCATTGTCAAGCACAAAACATGCATATAACTCAAAATGCAGATAGGGTGCGGCAAAGTATTGCCCCTGAATGTAATTGTCGCTGATAAAATCAGTAGCGTCTTTTCCTGTTTTCCCGGTTAACCGGCATATATCATGAATATAGGGCAAATCGGGAAGTTCTGCCTGTCTGATTGTTAGTTCCATATTTTTGTTCATTTAACACCTGATTCAACTTTTACTGCTTTTACAATTAAGGTTTCTCCAAACAGGACAGCCTTCGAGAATACTTGTTGCATAATGCTTTTATTTACCTGCAGGGTTCCTTCTTTTTTCCCTTTTTTCAGATAAACCCACCAGGTAGCCAATAATACCAGGGGCAGAAAAATAGCATAAAGTATGGCGACAGGTTTTATCCGATTGGTTTTTATAGCATTGATTTTAAAACCATTGGTGTGTAGCATATACCTCAGTTCGGCAAATGAAACCATGCCAATATGATGCAACGGGTTGGGATTGTTTTCATTGAGCGGCGATTCGCATTTATAGTGATGCCCTGTAAAAAACCATTTCCATCTCGACCTGAGGCTCGAAATATTGGGGGTTGATATTATTACTTCTCCATCAACTGACAATATCCGGTTTGCTTCTCTCACAAAATCAAATTGGCTGCTTATATGCTCGATGCCATCGATACATACCAGCACATCTATGGAACCATCCTTAAGTGGTAGGGGCTTTGTCATATCGGCCTGCACAAAATTATCGTGTTCTAATTCCAGAATATTTGCAATGTCAATAGCTGCAACTTTTTCAAATCCATTATCTTTTAGCCTTTGCACAAATGCACCACTTCCGGAAGGTATATCGGCGACGAATCGTTTGGTATTGTTTCCCAGTAATTTAAAAACCGTTTCGTGTGTGTTTTTGGATGTGTTAATGCTTATTCCTTTATAGCTTCTTCTCATGTTTGAATTCTGAAATTGATTTATAAACTCTTGTAAAAGTGCATCTATTGGCTTTTATGAACCGCTTTATTTCTTAAACCCCGGAAGGCTGAGCCTAATGGAATATTAATTAACCATCCACAGGAAAAAGTTACTATCGACAATTACATTTCCTGCATCACTTTTTATCGGGGTGATTAAAAATATTCAATATTACCATAGGTATAAAAAGAATTACTAAAACCTAAATAGTATTACAACAAGGAGGTAAACCCTTCGACAGCATAATTTAATTTACCCCGGGATTTCGATAATTGCTGACAAAGAAACTTTGCCTACCCATGACAAACAGCTTTAATCAATTCTGCTTCAGGTCAATATTAAACCTGTTCCAGAAATGGGGCACCAGCACAAACACATCGTCGTAGGTGAATGGAATATTATCTCTGCCAGCATAATACTGAATAATCTGGTCATAATTGAAACTGATGGTAGTTGAAATAACTTTCTGCTTTCCTTTGCCAGGGTGTGTAAGTATTTCGTTGGTGTAATTTCCCACACGGGCCACATCGCCAATACCCATTCTTACCAGCGATGCAACTTCGCCAGGAGGAAAATTTTGCGCACTTACAACGTATGATGAGTCGGTACCCCCAAAAACGAATGAACGAGGTCCGCGGCCCAGGCCCTTGTATTCGTGCTGCAGGAAATAGAAATTGGTACTTTCCATTTTGTTTTCATTTCTCAGGGCAGCATCGGTAAACCCGGGAGGACTCATATACCCCATCCCATTGCGATAATGATCCATCATCAAATCTACATTATTGTACATAGGAGGAAGGTCATAATAAAACAGCATATAATGAAGAAACACACCCAGGTATTTCAAATCGATTTTTTCAGCAACAAACCAACCATCGTTACCAATATTACCATACATTTCAGGTATCACTTCCACAATGTTTCCATTGGTAAAATCGGCAAAACAGCGGGGATCGCTGATATCGTAGTTTGGCGACACCACATCAATCAGGGTGGTAACACCATTTTCCAGGGTTTTTGAGTCGGTAAACCTGATGGTCTTAAACAGGGCTGTAACACTATCGGGGGTAATGGTGCCCAGAAAATCGCCAAACTGACTATAATAATCCTGCTCCGAGTCCATTATTTGGCCAGTGGTTTCGGCAGATTTGGTTTTCAGTGGTGATGTGTAAATGGTTCTGAATTTAACATCGAGCCCCTCTTTGCGACAGGCAAACAGGGCCAACAGCATTGATAAAAAGATAAGTTTTTTCATTGTATGTGCTTTATTTGGTGGGAGATAAACTTACCGTTGCCTAAACATTAAATCAGGAAGTATTTTGTACAGGATGCTAATGTGGTGGTAAACAGCCATAAAATTACTAAAATTGGCAACCACAATTTTTTTTTGAAAAAATTTCATTGCCCCCCGGATGGATTAAAAAAATGGCTATACTTGCACCGTTAAAAAATAACTGATGACAAATAATCTTCATATTCACAATTTTTGGTGGTGGCACAGCAAGAGAAACCTTTGTTGAGCGCTATTCGTGATTATGTAAACCGGAAATAAATCTGATTACAATAAAATACAGGGGCCTGCTCAACAAATGAGCGGGCCTTCTTTGTTATAGATGTAAACCCAAAATTAAGATATATGCAAGTTCTCACCACACAACTCCCCGGCGACACTTTCACCCCTGTTGGGCTTTACCTTCGGCTCAGGGATGTGTTTCCACACGCCCTGTTGCTCGAATGTACCGATTACAGTTCGCGCCAAAACGCCTTTTCTTACATTGCCATAAGCCCCTTTGCAGGCATTAAGGCTACCGAAAACACTTACTTCAGGCGCGACATAAACGGAAGCACTACCACTACCCACATAAGCAATCCACTTGAAATACCGGCTATGGTAGATAGTTTCCTCGACGACCTGAAAACCACCGGCATCCCTACCAACCAGAATATGCCCGGGGTTTTCGGATACACATCCTACGATGCCATCAACGCTTTTGATAATGTGGAGATAAAAAGCCCCGGCCAGGCCGCAACACGCATACCGATTCTGAAATATGACCTTTACCGACTGGTCATAGCCATCAACCATTTCAACAGCAACATTACCCTTACAGAGATAATTCCCACTGGCGAAACGGCCATAACGCAAAGGGTTATTTCCATCCTTTCCAACCGCAACAATACTTTTTTCCCATTCCAGCGGGTGGGTGCTGAACGATTGATTACTTCCGACGAAGATTTTAAGCAGCATGTAAAGATGGGGATTGAATATTGCCAGCGTGGCGATGTTTTTCAGATAGTGTTATCGCGAAAATATGAGCAGGATTTTTCGGGAGATGAGTTTAATGTTTACCGTGTGCTGCGCTCCATCAACCCTTCGCCCTACCTGTTTTATTTCGATTTTCTTGAATTTAAGTTGTTTGGTTCATCGCCTGAAATACAGTTGCAGGTGGGCGATGGCAAGGCTATCATCAATCCCATTGCCGGCACGGTGGTTCGTACAGGCGATGTGGCTACCGACAACCGCCTGATAGAAGAGTTGCTTGCCAATCCGAAAGAGAATTCCGAACATGCCATGCTGGTCGACCTGGCACGCAACGACCTGAGCCGCCACTCCACCAATGTCAGGGTAAAAAATTTCAGAGAGGTACAAACCTACTCGCATGTTATACACCTGGTTTCCACAGTGCAGGGCGATTTGGAGAAAAAGCGCAACCTTTACCGTTTGTTTGCCGACACCTTCCCTGCCGGAACACTATCCGGAGCACCCAAGCACAGAGCAGTGCAACTCATCGACCAGACCGAACTAAAGGCACGCGGTTTTTATGGTGGTGCTATCGGTGCCATGGGTTTTGGTGATTCGCTCAACCAGGCAATTATGATCCGTTCGTTTATGAGTAAGGATGGAACCTTATATTACCAAAGCGGCGCCGGAGTGGTTATCCATTCAACCCCTGAAGGCGAACTCAAAGAAATTGAAGGGAAAATTTCGGCACTGCGCAAAGCTATTACAGGGGCAGAAAAAATTCCGCTCAGCCGCATGGCTCTCAATCCTGAACTGGCAAACCTTTAACACTGAACCTTATGTCAAAAATTCTTATTCTCGACAATTACGACTCCTTTACATACAACCTTGTACACTATGTAAAGGATTATGGCACCCACGATGTAGACGTTTTTCGCAACGACAAGATTGGGCAGGAAGAGGTAAATGGCTACGATGGCATTATTTTGTCGCCCGGGCCGGGCCTTCCCCGCGAAGCCGGAAACCTGATGGCCATCATCGAAAACTTTTACGAAAGCAAACGGATTCTTGGGGTTTGCTTAGGATTGCAGGCCATTGGCGAATCGTTTGGTGGTGTGCTTTACAATCTTAGCGAGGTTTATCATGGAGTATCGCACGAGATTGAACTGCTCGAACCCCGCCATTATCTTTTCGAAGGGCTGCCCTCCAGTATACAGGCCGGACGATACCACTCATGGATGGTTAACCGCAAAGGTTTCCCCGACTGCCTGGCAATTAACGCCTTAGACGACCAGGGAAGGGTAATGGCTCTGTCGCATAAAACATACGATGTATGTGCGGTGCAATTCCATCCAGAATCGATACTAACACCACGAGGCAAGGAGATACTTTTTAACTGGCTGAGAAGATTTTAAATATTTAGATAAAGAAAATGAAGCATCTACTCAATAAATTGCTCGAGTCGCTGAGCATTTCGAGGGCCGAATCGAAAGAACTAATGCACGGCATTGCAGGCCAGCAACTCAACGAAGCACAAATGGCTGCCGTACTGGCCTCGTTTATTATGCGCAGCATTACACTTGATGAATTGACCGGTTTTCGCGAAGCACTGCTCGAGCTGGCCATAAAACCCCAACTTAACGACGGAAACGTGATTGATCTTTGTGGAACGGGCGGCGATGCCAAGAATACTTTTAATATATCTACCCTTTCAGCGTTTGTGGTGGCCGGTGCCGGAATCCCGGTGGCAAAACATGGCAATTACGGTGTGTCCAGCCTTTCGGGTTCATCGAATGTAATGGAAACCCTGGGTTATAAATTCTCGAACGACGAAGCCAAATTGCAAACCGAACTCGAAAAAAGCGGAATCTGCTTTATGCATGCCCCTCTCTTCCACCCTGCCCTAAAAGCTATTGGCCCGGTAAGGAGACAACTGGGAATAAAATCGTTCTTTAATATTCTGGGCCCCCTGGTAAATCCGGCAAACCCGAAATACCAGGCAAGCGGGGTGTTTAACCTTGAAACAGGGCGTATTTACAGCTACCTGCTCCAGCGCGAAAACAAGGAGTATAGGGTGGTTCACAGTCTCGACGGGTACGATGAGATTAGCCTTACCGCCCCTACCCGTATTTTCTCGGCAAAGGGTGAAGGGATCATTGATCCTACCGATTTCGGATTTGAAGCCAATACCCCCGAATCACTCTATGGTGGCGATACGTTGGAAGAAGCCGCTTCAATATTTATGAAAGTGATTCAGAATCAGGGAACACCGGCGCAGCATAACACTGTAGTTGCCAATTCGGCAGTAGCCATTCTTTGCTTCAACAAAGTGATATCCCTGCAGGAGGCGGTGGCAAGGGCAAACGAATCGCTTACATCAGGAAAAGCATTACAAACATTCAATAAACTTATACAACTTCAGTCATGAATATTTTAGATCAGATTGTGGCCCATAAACGGGCCGAGGTGCAGGAAAACAAAGAATTGTACCCGGTAAAGCTTCTTGAAAAAAGCCCCTACTTCCAGGCCAGACCGGTTTCATTAAAAAAATACCTTTTACGTGATGATCTTTCTGGAGTAATTGCCGAATTCAAGCGTAAATCGCCATCCAAAGGCATCATCAACGAGTATGCAAGCCCTGCCAATGTGTGCCTCGAGTATATGCAGGCAGGCGCCTCGGCCCTATCTGTGATAACCGACAACCACTATTTTGGAGGCAGCAATAAAGACCTTACCACCGCCCGCAAATACAACTATTGCCCTATTTTGCGAAAAGATTTTATTCTGGATGAATACCAGATAATTGAAGCCCGCAGCATAGGTGCAGATGTTGTGCTGCTTATTGCCGAAGTACTGTCGCCTGCCGAATTAAAAAGCCTGTCGGATTTGGCTCATAGTCTTCAAATGGAAGTGTTGTTTGAAATACATGAGGAAGAAAGCATTGCCAAACTGCCCGCCGGGGCACAGATTGTAGGCATTAACAACCGCAATTTAAAGTCGTTTGTGGTTGATATTGATCATAGCATGGCCCTGCTTCAAAAGCTTCCGGCCAATGCAGTAAAGATTGCCGAAAGCGGTATCGACAGCCCTGAAACCGCCATAACCCTTAAAAAGGCCGGTTTTTCAGGCTTACTCATTGGCGAGCGGTTTATGCGCGAAGCCGACCCTGGAAGAGCCTGCAAACTGTTTATCAAAGGGATGAAAAAGCTGGCGATGCCTGTGTAGCATCTTATTGTAAAACCCGAATATAGAAGTAGGCTCTGACAATCATAAAACTAATCGCAAGGATGAACCATAAACCCATCAAAATCTGCGGCATTACCCGGCAGAAAAATATGCAGGATACAGCCACGCTGCAACCCGCTTATCTTGGGTTTATATTTTATACCGCTTCTCCGCGCGATGTTTCTGAAAAAATCAAAACTCTTTTGCTCAGGAAACTTCCATCCACCATAAAAAAAGTTGCCGTGGTGGTTGACAAACCAATGGCTGATGTTGTGGAACTTATTGATATACATAAATTTGATCTGATTCAGTTGCACGGAAACGAAACGCCTGAATATTGTGCTCAATTGCAGAAGAGAGCAAAGGTAATTAAGGCTTTCCGGGTATGGGATGAACTTCCGCAAGGGCTTAACCAATATGCCCATGTTTGCGACTTCTTCCTATTCGATACCAAAACCGACCGACCGGGAGGAAGCGGGAAGAGTTTTCACCATGATCTGCTCAACGAATACAATGGAGCGGTACCCTTTTTTCTGAGTGGTGGCATTGGACCCGACTTTGACCTGAGCAGCCCGGTAATGAAACACCCTATGCTACATGCGCTCGATATCAATAGCCGGTTCGAATTACAACCCGGGATAAAAAACATTGCGCTTATTGAGCAGTTTATAGTGAAATGGAGGAAGACTGAGATTAGAGATCAGAAGTAAGAGTTGAGATGTGAGAGCTGAGAGATTTGAATTAAGAGAGTTGAGTTTTGAAAAAATTGAACCTGATGATAGCGATAGCGCAACACGAATAATATTAATTCAGGACGGGAGCTGAAAGTCCCGCCCTGACCTACAGAATAAAACAAATACCCAATACCTAATCCCCAATACTTAATACCCCAATCTCAAATACCTAATCCCAAATACCTAATCCCCAATCCCTAACAAATATGCATACCCTTAACCCCAAGAGCCTTCCCGATGCACGGGGCTATTACGGAGCCTTCGGAGGGGCTTACATACCCGAAATGCTTTATCCAAATGTTGAAGAGCTGGAGACCCATTACCTCCCTATTCTTGAAAGTGAGCAATTCCAGAATGATCTTAACCACCTGCTAAAGAATTATGTGGGCAGGCCCACTCCCTTGTACTATGCTGCAAACTTGTCGGAAATGGCAGGGGCAAAAGTTTACCTGAAGCGCGAAGACCTATGCCATACAGGTGCCCACAAACTCAACAATGTAGTTGGTCAGGCGCTGATGGCCAAATACTTAGGTAAAAAACGTATAATTGCCGAAACCGGTGCCGGACAGCATGGCGTGGCCTCGGCCACTGTTTGTGCCTTGCTAAAAATACCGTGTACTGTTTTTATGGGCAGCAAGGATATGGCCCGCCAGCGTCCCAATGTAATGCGCATGCACATGCTGGGCGCCGAAGTGGTACCAGTTGAGTCGGGCAGTAAGAGCCTCAAGGATGCCACCAATGAAGCCATTCGTTACTGGATAAATCACCCCGAGGAAACCTATTACCTCATTGGGTCAACCATTGGCCCACACCCCTACCCCGATATGGTAGCCCGGCTGCAGTCCATCATCAGCCAGGAGATTGCAAACCAGCTTTTGGAACTCGAAGGCACCCCAACCCCAACCCATGTGCTGGCATGTGCCGGTGGCGGCAGCAATGCTGCCGGGGCATTTTTCCAGTTTATCGGCAACGGGGTAACACAACTAATTGGAGCAGAAGCGGCCGGCGAGGGTGTTGATTCAGGACTTACAGCTGCCACCATTGCCAAAGGTTCGCCAGGCATAATTCACGGATGTAAAACACTGCTCATGCAAACCCCCGACGGACAAATACAGGAAGCACATTCGGTTTCGGCGGGGCTCGACTATCCGGGCATAGGACCCATGCATGCCTGGCTTGCACAAACAGGCCTTGCGCGATTTATCCCGGTTACTGATACTGAAGCCCTGGATGCTGTGAAAACTCTTACCCGTGCCGAAGGGATCATACCGGCACTGGAAACAGCCCATGCCATTGCCGCCCTTTTTAAGTTAAACCTAAAATCTGAAGATTTGGTGGTGATAAACCTTTCGGGCCGCGGCGATAAAGACCTGGAAACGTATCAGAATTATTTCGGGACAGAAGGATAGCTTTTTAGAGTTGAGATGTTAGAGTTAAGAAGATTGTAAAACAAAAATCATAATTAATCTGTGTTGCGATGCATCAGCTTAATCTGCGTTCCATAATTCAAACACATCATTTAAACAGCAATAAATCGTACCTGAAAAATAACAAGTTTACAAATTGAATTTCAAAATACAGACATGAATCCGATACAGGAACTTTTTATCCGGAAAAGAGAAAAACTGCTTTCGCTGTTCTTTACAGCAGGGTATCCATCCCTTCATAGCACTGAAGCAATCATTGCTGCTGCGCAGAGTGCGGGAGTCGATTTTCTTGAAGTGGGCATGCCCTACTCCGATCCGCTGGCCGATGGCCCGGTAATACAAAACAGCAGCACCATTGCCATTGACAATGGCATGAACATTTCTCTGCTGCTCAACGAACTAGCGGCCATTAAAGGAAAATATTCCATCCCTCTGCTGCTGATGGGCTATCTGAATCCGGTTCTTCAGTACGGGACTGAAAAATTCGTTGAAAAGGCAGCCGAGGTAGGTGCATCAGGCATTATCCTCCCCGACCTGCCCATGCAGGAGTATGTGGAAGAGTACCAAACACTGTTTGACAGGTATAACCTAAGTATGATATTTTTGGTTACACCCCAAACATCAGAAAAAAGGATACGGATGATTGATAACCTTTCCAATGCCTTTATATATGCTGTAAGCTCAGCTGCAACCACCGGAAAACAGCAGGATTTCGGTCAATCGCAGCAGGATTATTTCAACCGGCTCAGAAACTTGGGGCTTAAAAGTCCGCTTATTGCAGGTTTTGGTATTCACAACAGCCAAACCCTGCAACAGGCCTGGAATAATCTCAACGGTGCTATCTGTGGTTCAGCATTTCTTAAAAAACTGGAGCAGTTCCCCGAACCGGCCACTGCGGTCGAAATGCTTATGAAGGATTTGGGCTTGAAGGGGTAACCTTTATTTGCACCTTGCAATCAGCAGAAAAAAATCCACCCATATCAACAAAAAATTCATCAACAAAAAAATAACAATCAGAATCATGCTAATACAACTAACCGATCATTGTCCGGAACAGGAACTTGACAACCTGCAGAAAGAACTTAAAAACCACGGCTACAAAGGCAGCCTGGTAGAAACCAGAAGTGCCCGTTATTTGATCTGCAACGGCAAAAAAGAAGTAGATATACGTCTGTTTGGGAATTTGCCCGGTGTAAAGGACATTCATATTGTGGAGGATGAGAACAAACTGGTATCGCGCAAATGGCGGGTCGATGATACCGTAATCGATTTTGGCGATGGCACCCTCATTTCACGAAAAGACCTTACCATTGTTATGGGCCCATGCTCCATCGAAGATGAACAACAGGTAATAACCACCGTAAATTTTCTTAAGGAAAACAACATTAAATTTATGCGAGGAGGCATTTTTAAGCCCCGCAGCTCGCCTTATGCATTTCGCGGCCTGGGGATCGAAGGGTTGAAGTTTTTTGCAAAACACTGCCGTGAAAATGGTATCAAGATAGTAAGTGAAGTAATGCAGGTATCACAGATTGCTGAAATGTACGATTATATAGATGTGTACCAGGTGGGTACCCGCAATGCCCAGAATTTCAACCTTCTCGATGAGCTCGGCAAGATCGACAAGCCCGTTTTGTTAAAAAGGGGAATGTCGTCGACCATACAGGAATTCCTGGCCTCGGCAGAGTACATTTTCTCCAATGGAAATGAAAAAATAATCCTGTGCGAAAGGGGGGTGCGCACTTTTGAAAAGGCATATCGCAACACAATGGATATCAACGCAATACCTTATCTTCACGACAAAAGTCATCTTCCGGTATTCAGCGATCCTTCCCATGCAGTAGGTATTCGTGATTATGTGGAACACATTGCCCTTTCATCGGTAATGGCCGGCGCGGATGGCGTGCTTATCGAAATTCATGAATGTCCGCAAAAGGCTGTTTCCGATGGGGCACAAACCCTTGATTTTTACCAGTCGAAACGCACCATAGAACGCTTGCGCGAAACTGCAGCATTACGGAAAAAGATAATGGTGCAGTAGGTTAGTGTCTGAAGCTTTGACATCAGAGACCAAAAAATAAAGAGGAGAGTTTTGAGTTTGAACCTGTGGTATTTCTTATACCAAAGAATCCCAATGAGCCATTGAAAAAATACAACATCTGCCCGGGCTGATCTTTTTCCATATTGAAATGCCTGAAATGAGTGGGATTGAAATGAGTTGCTGTATAAAAATGGTATAACCCAAAACGGATAAGTTCTTATTAATGCCTAAGCTCATTACGCTCTATAAACAAGCAACCTTAATCCTCTGGGGTTTTTGTTAAAACCTGATTAAGCATCAGAAATCAGGCATTGCATTAAATTATTACTGGCAAAATAAGGTAATTCTGATTAACTTTATGTTTATTAATCTAATTTTTCTAAATATGTATAAACAGTTTTCTTTGGTTTTTATCCTGATAATTGTGTCTGGTATTATTTTATTCAATAGCTGCAGGCAGGAAAGTGATGTTGTAAATGTTTATTCGGGGCGCCATTACCAGGTCGATGAGGACTTATTTCAGGAGTTTACCCGTCAGACAGGGATTAATGTAAACCTGGTAAAAGCTGACACTGATCAGCTCATCAACCGTTTGGCGCTGGAAGGGAAAAACTCGCCTGCCGATGTGTTCATCACAGCCGATGCGGGTTTAATGATCCAGGGGATGGAGAAAAATCTTCTGCAACCTATGAATACAGAGAAGATAAGTAATCTTGTTCCGGCACAATACAGAGATTCGAAGGGGTACTGGACCGGTTTCACCAAGCGTGCCCGAGTTATTGTATACCACAAAGAAAGGGTCGACCCTTCAGGCTTGTCAACCTACGAAGACCTGGCAACCAAAAAATGGGAGGGAAAAATTCTGGTGCGCTCATCGCAAAATGCCTATAATCTAACCTTAATGGCATCCATACTGGCAGCCAACGGGGATGAAAAAGGGCTTGAATGGGCAAAAGCTGTTACGGCAAATATGGCACAGCCGCCGAAGGGCAACGACCGCGACCAGATAAAGGCCATTGCTGCTGGCATTGGAGATATTGCCATTGTAAACACTTACTACATGGGGCTTCTGATAAATTCAATCAACCAGGAAGAACAGAATATAGCCAGACAAACTGGAATATTTTTCCCCAACCAAAACGACCGGGGTACCCACATCAACATTAGTGGTGCTGCCATAACAGCCTATGCACCTAATGCCGAAAACGCACAAAAACTTATTGAGTTTCTCCTTTCCGATCAGGCGCAAAAGGCCTTTGCAGAGAAGAACTACGAATACCCCATAAGCAATAATGTTGAATGGACTCCCCTACTGAAAGAATGGGGAACTTTTAAAAGCGACCCATTGCCCTTAGACCAGCTCGGTAAGCATCTCTCAAAAGCTGCAATAATTTTCAACCAGGCAGGATGGAAATAATCCAATGATCAGAAAACCGCTTAAAAAGCTTCATTTTTACTTAAAAAGATCCTTTTTTAACCCATGGGTGAGCGGATCGGTTATTTTGGCCGGTATAGTTTCTATACCCCTTATCATTATCCTTGTTAATTTTTTCTATAAGGGCGATGATGTGTGGCAGCATGTATCCCAGCATCTGCTGCCTGGATATGTTTCAAACACCGTTGTCGTGATGACAGGCGTGGCTATTGTTACTTTCATAATGGGAGTAAGTACAGCCTGGATTACCAGTGTATTTGATTTCCCTGGCCGGCGGTTTTTCACATGGGCACTTATCATGCCCATATCATTGCCAGCTTATATCAGCGGATTTACCTGGGCAGGTATTCTTGATTATACTTCGCCTGTATATGTTTTCTTCAGGGAAAATCTGGGTATTGAAACCGGCCAGCACTTGTTTTTCGATATCCTTTCCATGCACGGGGCTATCATTATTTTTTCTCTTGCTCTTTACCCATATGTTTATCTCATAACCCGCTCATGGTTCAGAAATCAATCCTCCACATTGCTTGATGCGGCTGCTTCAATGGGCCATACCCCCGGAAGAATTTTCTTCACAGTAGCGCTTCCTCTTGCCCGCCCAGCCGTTGTGGCCGGAGTGTCTCTTGCCCTAATGGAAGTATTGAATGATTACGGACTGGTAAGGTATTTTGGAGTAGATACCTTTTCAACCGGAATCTTTACTGCCTGGTTTGCCTTTTCAAATCCGGGAGTTGCACTGAAACTTTCGGCCTGGCTTCTGCTATTTGTGTTTATACTGCTTATTGCCGAAAGGGTGCAACGAGGCAAAATGCGTTACGACTCTATGGGAAGTAGCCACATGCCCCTTATCAGGAAAAAGGCAGGTAGAGTATTTTCTGCCCTGTACTTTCTTCTGTGTTTTATCCCCTTTCTGTTCGGTTTTTTATTGCCGGTGTTAATGCTCATTTACTGGGGAATAAAAACATCACCTTACGTGGTTACATACAGGTTCTGGGAATTACTTGGCAACAGTTTTATGCTGGCAACAACCGCTGCACTTTTGGTTACAACAGCTGCAATCATTATTGCATTTACCCTGCGCAGTTACCCGTCGAAATTTGTGAAAGGGCTATCGAAAACCGCCACCCTTGGCTATGCCCTGCCAGGAGCAGTGGTGGCAATTGGTATTATGGTAAGTTTTATCTGGCTCGACCATCGCTTGTCGGCAATTGTGGGAGCAAATCTTAAAGTTATGCTCACAGGCACCTGGGTTGCTTTGATTTTTGCCTACATGGTGCGTTTCATGGCAGTGGGTTTTAATAGCATAGAGAGTGGAATGCAAAAGGTATCAGTGCACCTTGATGAAGCGGCACGAACCCTTGGCTATTCGCTGTTGCGAACATTATGGCAAGTAAACGTTCCGTTGCTAAAGGGGCCCCTCCTTAGCGCTGTGCTGCTTGTTTTTATTGATGTTTTGAAGGAGTTGCCACTCACCATGATTTTAAGGCCATTTAATTTTGACACACTTGCCATAAGGGCTTTCGAATTTGCATCGGATGAACGCATTGCTGAAGCAGCCCCGGCAGCCATAGTAATTGTTATGGCCGGAATTGCTCCGGTAATATTGCTCAACAGGATTATGAACAGGGATTAATTTACAGGTTGTATGGAGGTATTAAGAATAGAGAATCTTGGAAAAAAGTTCCCTGACGCCGCTCAATGGGCAGTGAAAGATTTCAACCTTACTGTGCAAAAGGGAGAAATTGCGGCTCTGCTGGGCGAAAGCGGCTGCGGAAAAACTACCATATTGCGAATGATTGCCGGTTTCGAAACGCCTACCCATGGCAATATATTCATCAATCAGAACCATGTTGCCGGCACCACTGTATTTAAGGAGCCGCAGCAGCGAAATGTGGGAATCGTTTTTCAGGACTACGCCCTTTTCCCCCACAAAACCGTTTGGGAAAACATCATATTTGGATTATTCAAATCCGACCGCTCAACTTCTGAACGAAAAACCCGCGACATTATTGATATTTGCGGCCTATCGGGGTTGGAAAAACGTTTTCCACACCAGCTTTCGGGTGGGCAAAAACAAAGGGTAGCACTTGCCCGCGCTCTTGCACCCGAGCCAGGAGTTATTTTATTCGATGAGCCATTCAGCAATCTCGACAGTATGCGCAGAAACCAGATGCGCGATGAAATACGCACCATTGTAAGAAATACAAGAGCAACGGCCATTTTTGTAACCCACGACACCCGCGATGTGCTGGCAATTGCCGATAAAGTGGCTGTTCTGAAAGAAGGCTTCCACCTGCAAACCAACCAGCCAGTTGATGTATATTATTACCCGGTAAACGCCTACGTGGCCGATTTCTTTGGCAAAACCAATATCATAAGGGGCAAACTATTGGGCAACATTATCGATACACCTATTGGACAATTTGCCACTACAGCTATTGAGAATATTAAGGATACCAGTTGGGTAGAAATATCCCTGAGACCTGAACAGATTACTTTAACTGATGATATTGCCGCCTCTTGTAAAGCAAAGGTAATTAGTGAGCGTTTCCTGGGCGAGTACAAAGAAGTGATTTGCCTTGCCGGAACTGAAGAAAAGGAGAGTTTGCAACTGATTATTTATGCACCTGCAAACAGGGAGTTTACCGAAGGAGTGTGTTTTATTAAACCCAATACAGGTCATGTCGGGATTCTTCAAAATGAGATTGTGACCAAAAAATCCTGTTAGCAGAGATTTTGATTATTACCGGCCCGGGCTTTTTCCTTCCCATATCCAAAAAGGTTTTTCCTTTTTATGAATAATGAAACATACCTGGGCACCATGGTTTCCCACTCGGGGTCGTTGGCAGTAATTTTTGCAAGCACTTTGTAAGAAAAGAAAGGAAGAATTTCCTGCCGGTAATTGGGGATATCGATAATAAGACCCGATTCGAGCAAATGCTGGTACAGAAACTTCACATCCGCTTCAACCGGCATATTTTTGCTGGTAAGAATTACCTGGGTTTCCTTTTCCCTGCCCGGATAAAGGTAAACCTTCATATTATCGGTAAACAACTTGCCAAAGGCTTCCAGTATCCCTCCTTTCAGATGAGCATAATACTTCTTTTCCAGTATTTTACGAAAAGTAAGAGCGCCAACCACTACCCTAAGGTTTTGTATTTTAAAACTACGAAACCAGTTTGTGACCTTGTAAAACTCCTTGAAATTGGTTATCATTACATTCTGTCCCAAACCACAAAGAATATCAACACGGTCGAGAAAATCACGTTCATCAAATACCCCTTCTTCAATAAGGTTTTTCAGGGTCATTTCGCACAAAACAATGGTATTTTCCTTATCAAAACCAATATCTTTTTTAAACATCGAAAATCCTGTTTTAAGCATATCGAAACCTACATAAGTAATTGGCCTGAAACTTCCCCTGAAAAGCATTACGTTTTTTTTGTAGAGCAACTCCGATGGTGGTTTTACATTACCATACCGGTCGAACATGGTAACCATGGTCATGTTATTTTTCACCAGCTGTACGGCCAGTAGCCTATTGTCAACATAGTTAAGATCGGGGCCCTTCATACTAATCATATCTATCTCGACCCTTTCTTCCAGATTGCTATCAATAAGCGACCTAAGAAAACTATTAGGATATTGATAATTGTAGAAACAAGCGTAAATAAGATTTAACCCAAGCACTCCCAGGGTTCGTTGTTGAAGCAGGTTATCGAGTTCGAGCAACTTCACATGTAGAACCACATCGTTGGGTTCGGTGCCTGGTTTTAACTGAAATCTCACCCCAATCCAACCATGTCCTTCATTGGTTTTCTGGTAATTAATAGTGGTTACAGTGTTGGCAAAAACAAAAAAACAGGTGTCCTTACCCCGTTTATCACCCAATACGTTGATCAGGGAAGAGTACTCGGAATCGAGCATCTGCATCAGTCGAGATTCAGAGACGTATCGTCCCTGGGGCGAACGGCCATACAGATTATCGCTGAAAACCATATCGTAGGCCGATATTGTTTTAGCCACCGTACCCGATGCACCCCCCGATTGAAAGAAAATGCGTGCCACTTCCTGTCCACCTCCAATTTCGGCAAATGAACCATAAATGGAATTATCGAGATTAATAAAAAGTGCCTTGCGATGGGCATCAAATACTTCCCGCTCTATATTATTTTCAGTCATAACGATACTATTTTATCACCTATCGAAATTAATACTTAAATGTTTTTCCTAATAATTTTTTTAAAACTTCTAAGTGCAAGCAAATAAATTCATAATTTCACCATCACAAACAAGCCAAATCAAGTAAAGCACACCTATTCACTAAACTGCATTAAATGAATATACTTGTAACAGGTAGCCAGGGACAACTGGGAAGCGAACTAAAGGATTTGGAACCTGCCTACCCAAAATATAAGTTTTTCTTTACCGATATCAAGGAACTTGACATTACCAGCGAGGAGCAAATTGCAAAGTTTACCAAGGTCAATAAAATAGAGGTTATTATAAACTGCGCTGCCTACACCAACGTTGAAAAGGCTGAAAATGACCAGAAACAGGCAATGCTGATCAATGCCACTGCAGTAAAATATCTGGCCGAGGTTTGCGCGAGGTCAAACATTCTACTCATTCACATATCAACCGACTACCTGTTTGAAGGCAAAGGTTTCAAACCCCTTACCGAAAACGATACAGCAAGCCCTAAAACCACTTATGGCAAAACCAAACTCGATGGCGAAATAGAGGTTATTTTTAATGCCCGCCGGGCGTTGATTTTCAGAACATCCTGGTTATATTCATCCTACGGTAGCAATTTCGTAAAAACTATTATTGAAAAATCGAAAACCATCAAGGAATTGAAGGTCGTTTATGATCAGATAGGAACCCCAACCTATGCAGCCGATCTTGCCAAAGCTATTTTGGATATTTTGCCAAAAGTACCTGCAAAAATCCGCACCGAAATATATAATTATTCCAACGAAGGTGTTGCCAGCTGGTACGATGTAGCCATTGCCATAGCGCAGATAAAGAAACTCAACTGTAATATTGAACCCATACTTACCAAGGATTTCCCTTCGCAGGTTCAACGTCCCCTCTTTACAGTGCTCAACAAAGCCAGGGTAAAAAAGGATTTTGGCATTACCATTCCCTATTGGCGCGACAGCCTTGAAAGATGTCTTTCTAAGCTGTAATATTTTTCAATACAACGATTTTTCCCATTCTTTAAGTATTTCTGTAAGTTTATCGTTGTCGATAAGAAAACCATCGTGCCCGAAAATGCTGTTAAGCACTCTGTAAGTTGCATTGGGTAGCAGGTCGGCCACACCTTTAACTTCTTCCGGTGGGAAAAGATAATCAGAATCGGTGGCAATGCACAGTGTTTTTGTTTGGATGGAAGCCAGAACCTTTTTTACGCCTCCCCTGCCTCTACCTACATCGTGGCTGTCAAATGCTTTCAGGATATAATAAAAAGCATGGGCACTGAAACGTTTGGTGAGTTTTTCGCCCTGGTAGCGCTGGTAGGTTGATGCCCTGAAATTTTCGAGCAAACCATTGTCGGGGTCGGCCTGGGTAAGGCAAAAAGTCTGGTAATTGCGGTAACTGATCATACCTATAGCCCGGGCAGCCACCAACCCCCTGGCACCTGCTCCTGGATTATCAGTATAAAAAGTAGGATCGGCTTCCATGGCAAGGCGCTGTCCTTCGTTAAATGCCTTGCACCAGGGGCTTGTGCGGGCCGATGCAACCAGAAAAACCAGCCGTTGTATCAATCCTGGTTTTAATACACACCATTCCATTCCCTGAAAAGCGCCCAATGAAGCCCCAATAAATAAGTCTATCTTCTTTATATTCAGGTGACTACGCAGAATCTCGTGAGCCTTCACCATATCCCTGATAGTAATGAGCGGAAAATCGAGCAGCCAGGGTCTTCCGGTTTCAGGATTGACTGAATCGGGGCCCGTTGTGCCATAATAGGAGCCAAGCACATTGGCACAAACCACGTTGTATTTATCGGTATCGACATATTTCCCGGGCCCTACAATACCAGGCCACCAATCCATTGGGTTTGAGTTACCTGTTAATGCATGACCTACCCATACCAAAGGGCGCGACAGGGTAAGATCACCAATTACATCAAAAGCAATTTCAATTTCAGGCAATACTTTTCCTGATTCAGTTTCGAAGGGTAAAAGTACTTTTATAATCTGTGGCATATTGATTAAATAAAAATGATTATCCGCAATCTTGCCAGTGAACTGTTGACGCTGCTATTAAAAGCCTGTC